>NZ_AUCY01000081.1 GCF_000430005.1 Desulfovibrio cuneatus DSM 11391 | reverse complement strand
TGCTGGAAGCGTTTGACGCTAACCCCAGGCTGGGAGCTGTTGGTCCATTATTGTTGTATGAAAATGGTACGGTACAGCACATGGGGGTAACTTTTCACCCTCCGTTTGGGGTGAGCCATTTGTATGCCCACTTCCCGGCAACGCATCGGGTAGTAACACAAAAAAGAGGGCTGCAAGCCCTTACGGCGGCAGCTCTTATGGTGCCCAAAACGCTGTTTCAGGCCTGCGAAGGATTTTATCCTGAATTTCGCAACGGATTTGAAGATGTGGATCTTTCCCTGCGTATTGTGCAGCAGGGGCGTACGTTGGAGTGCAATCCTGCTTCAAAAATTATTCATCTTGAAAGTCAAACACCTGGGCGTAAGGTGAATGAAGAGCATAATTCAAGAGTGCTGTATTCTCGGTGCGCTCCACTTTGTTATCCTGATGTACACCAGCATGCCCTGCGTGACGAATTTGCTTTAGAACTTGATGACAGAATGCTTCTTAGCGTTCATGTGGGAAAAGAAGAAAGCGAGGAACTGTTTGCCTGTGTGAGTGGAAAGACAGTAGAGGATTTGTGGGCTCTTGTAACAGCCAACCCGCTGTGGGTAGACGGCTATTGTGTTTTGGCGCAGCAGTTGGAAGCTGCCGGAGCCTATAAGGAAGCCGCTCTTTTTGGGGGAACAGCAGCACGAATTAAGCATACCTTTCCCTTGCTGAAGAACTTTGCCAGACTCGCGAAAAAGGGCGGAGATGCCCATATGTTGGAAGAAGTGTTATTGCAGCTGAAGCAATTGTCTGAATTTCGCAATGCACCTGACGGCGCTCTTCTGCATTGCAAAGCGGTGCTGCATAAAGCAAGGGCTGTGAACGATAGCTTTTTGGAAAAATTGTATACTGACGCTCTCGCTGCCTTGGAAGGGAGAACGTTTGCGTAGGATAGGAGACTGCACATGCCAACAATGAATCCCTCACCCACAGTCAGTATCATTATTCCCGTGATGAACAAATGGGAATTAACCAAAGCGTGCCTGGAAAGCCTGGCCCGGCATACTCCTGCTGGGG
>NZ_AUCY01000080.1 GCF_000430005.1 Desulfovibrio cuneatus DSM 11391 | reverse complement strand
AACGGCGACGGCACCTGGACCCTTACGGGCACAGCCACCATTACGGCCGGCAGCACCACCACCAGCATTGCCATTCCTACCAAGGACGACATAGCCTACGAGGGGAATGAAACCCTCACCATTACCTTGAACAATGTGCAAAATGCCACAGTTGTGACCGGCACAGCCACCGGCACCATTACCGATGATGGTGACTTAGGGAACGACCGCTTTGTGATGTACACAGGCAGCACCGCTGCCAACATTAACGGCAAGGTTATAACCGGCGATGTGAAGCACAACGACGCTGATTTTGCCAGAATGCTTAATGTGGGCGGCACCGTTACGGGCCTGTACGGCACAGCCACCATTAATGCCGATGGCACCATTACCTACGTGCTGGCAGCCAATGCTGCTACCCTTATGGGGGCAGGCACCACCGCGGTGAAAGATTACATTACGTATGAGTATGAAGATAGCCATGGCGTAACCCACACCAAAACCGTGGAAGTGGTTGTGGTGCGCGACCCACAAGGCAAGTGGGATTCCCCGGACGATGTGGACGGCGAAACGCAACAGACGTATGTGGCGTTTACCGGGGCAGACCAAAGCGCTTCCAGCGACACAGACGGCCTTGGCCCCATAGCTGGCAACGACACCGTGCGCATAGATTACAACCTGACCAACAGCAGCGTGAACCTGAAGAGCGGTGATGACAACCTGACCATGAAGGGCACGCTCATTTCCAGTGCTGCTGCCTCCATAAGTAAAATAGATGCTGGCGACGGCAACGACCTGCTCACTATTATTGGCAATATTAAGGGCGCTTCCGCTGCCTATAAAGCCAACACGGTGGTGGACATGGGGGCCGGGGATGATGCATTGAACATTACCTCCAGCGGCACAACGGCTGCCGTGCAGTTTGCCACGCTGCTGGGCGGCGCGGGGAATGACAGCATACGCATCAGCACTGGTGCTGCTATGACGGATGCCACCATTGACGGCGGCACAGGCACAGACATTGTGCGCCTGGAAAGCTCTATATTGAAGCTGGCAGCAGTTGGTGCAGGCACTACCCTGAACGGCGGCACCGATGCT
>NZ_AUCY01000079.1 GCF_000430005.1 Desulfovibrio cuneatus DSM 11391 | reverse complement strand
TACCTACGCCAACATTATTGCCCAGAGAAGCATTTTGCACATCGGTAATTTCAATCAAAAAGCGCTCATTCCCTTCTATTGCGGCATCACTTTTAGTGGGAATAAGAATGGTGGTGGCTGTATTGCCAGATGTAATAACGAAAATACCGGAAAGTGTGTACGTTCCATTCAGATTATCGATAACAGTGATGCCCAAGGCAGCAAATTGGCTATCATCAAGGTCGTCAAGGCTTGCTGTGCCAGGGGTGCCACCTGCGGCGGGCAGGGTAATGCTCCAATTACCGGAGGTAGTGGCACCACTTGTTGCAGACTGGGAAAGACTAAAAGTAAGATTGCCCCCTTCTATAATCGAAGCATCTTGAATGGAAAGGAGTAGTTCTGCTTGGGCTATTGGTACATTTTCCTCATCTATTTCTGGGGCAAGAAAAATGCCATCAAGGCTCGCAACAGCTTTCCCTTCGTCGTTGAACGCAGAGGCAAGGGCACCAAGCCTTTCAACCCCTGATATCAAATTTCCAGCCCCATCAGAATAATCATCCAGCCCATTACTGGGAGGAGCAGCCACTTTGGCGGCTGCTGTAGCCAGGTCGGGATTGATGTTGGCCAGAAACTCGTTCACAACAAGTTCTGTACCGTCTGCAAGTATCAGCTTTTCCGGGGCATTTGCGCCTTCATTGGCATAAAAATTTTCAATAACTATTATTTTATTACCGGGGAATGTAATGAGGAGATTGTCTTCAGCGCGTTCGAAGGACCCTTGAGCGGGATCAAATAACAGATGCATAGCTTGTGTTTTAGCAAGAGAATAGGTTTTCCGTTCATTTTCAGCAGGGACTGAAAGCAACAACGTTTTATCTGACACGTCATTATTGGACATTGCTTCTTTCTTTGCCTGTAACTTGCCCTGGTTTTTTTTCTTCGCGCTCACGGTTGAATCCCCTATTAAGAATTTTGCAAATCAAATTTATTGTGCCAAGACCATTGATATTAATCTGTTTTCCTTAATACTTTTTGCCTGAAGGCGTTCGAAGCGTGCAATTTTCCATTATTCTATAGTGAGGTATAATACTGGATAGTGTTATTTCCTCAAAAATTTCCTGAGTTTTTGCTGATAAGTTTTCC
>NZ_AUCY01000078.1 GCF_000430005.1 Desulfovibrio cuneatus DSM 11391 | reverse complement strand
GATACATGAATATGAAACAAGAGATTTCGGTATAAGCCACCAAAGCTAACCCACATGGCTGCTACAAAATGTGCGAAAAATTCTGGACACTACCAGTGGTAGAAAAGTGCCTAGAGTGTTGATGGAAAAAGTCATTTAGATCTATTCAAAGAACATTTTTTATAGAACGATACTCCCCAAGGGCGACTTCTGGCCCTTGGGGAGTATCTTATTTGTAATCCCCATAGGGGAAATGCACATGCAGTGAGAAAGAGGGCATATTACACGCTGGTTTTATTCGAGTACCTTGGTAATCTCACCAATAAATCTTACAATCAAAGCACGTTTATTCTCGGGTAAAGAAGAAATCATTTCCAAAATTGTTATGGTTTGGTCGTCAGCCTTCCCCTGTTCCTGCCAGAAAAAAGCGTTTACAGGGCAGCCAAAGAGTTCTGCGAATTGGGCTAGTCGTGTGATTGTTGGGGAAATAGCGCCAGTTTCAATACGCGAAACCGTTTCTTTTTCAATCTCTAATGCTTCTGCTACCTGCGCTTGAGTCATTTCAGCATGCAGGCGTTGCCTTGCAATGGCAGCCCCTACACTGCGTATCAGTTTATCCTTTTCCACTCACAGCCCCTTGTATGAGAAATTATACCTAACAATTATGGCTGTTTTAAGAATATTTATATATGACTTATTCTGTTTATCTATTGACTTAAAAAATCATTGTATGTACATTTTATGGCAACTGCGCTGACTATTTGTCGCAATAGCGTTTTTGTTTTTCCTATTAGAAGGTGGATCTCGTATTCATCTTAATCGCGTGAATAGGGTACTTGTAAGATTTAATATGCACAGGCTGCACAAAAGGAGGAAAAATGATTTGCCCGTTTTGTAAAGAAGAAATCATGGATGGTGCCGTAAAGTGTAAACATTGCTCTTCAATGCTTGATGGTGTCTCTTCTGCTAGCACCGTTCAGGAACAGCAAACAGATGACAGTGATAAACAAAAGGGTGAGCGTGACCTGCGTGCATTGTTTGAAGGGAAAGAATATAAAGTTATTCTTGGAGTACCTGTTTTTAAGAATTTTAAGGATCAATGGAAGGCGTGTTGGTGGATTGGTTTACCCGCTCCTCCATTTAACATATTTGCGTATTTATTTAGGGGGTTAATTAAAAGAACCATCCTCCTCTTGGCTTTCTGGATATGTATATGGGGGGTCGCCCAGATAACTACTCCTAATCCTTTGTTAATAAAAAATCGGTAAACCCCAGGCTCTGCCTGGGGACTCCCAAAGTTTGACTTTTCCAGAAATAGAAGAGACCTCCGTTGTTGAACCGCTCA
>NZ_AUCY01000077.1 GCF_000430005.1 Desulfovibrio cuneatus DSM 11391 | reverse complement strand
ATCTTATGTGGCCCCTTGTCAAGTCAGCACAAGATTGTTTTGTATTTTGCCTTTCACTTCATTAGAAAAGCCTTTAATATTAGTTTGTTGTGTGTAGCCGTAGCCTGTTAATAGTAATAGCAGTATCTTATTCGAGCCTGGTGCTCAGTGTATCATTCGATACGGAGGGTTTTGCGCATTTTGACGTAGCAGCCAAGCTGCATCCCTGCGTCGCGCCTTTTCCCTGTTCAGTGTGCTGCAGGCACACCGTCTACTGTGAAGAAGCCCGATAGGGCCGTTGTTCCACAGAGATTCGCCAAAGTACCAATAAAAATTTGCGAGCTACAGCAACGATTGCCTTTTGTGCAAGTCCGGTGCGAGAGTAAATTCGGTTATAAAGCTCTTGTGCTCTTGGGTCTTTTTTCTTCCAAAGCCAAGCCCCTTCCACCAAAACGCTCCGTAAATATTGTTGCCCATTTGGTCTGGTGCGGGTCGTATTTTTGGTGTGCCCACTTTGCAGCGTAATAGGCGCAAGGCCTATATATGCCGCAATTTGTTCTGCACTCTTAAAGCGTTCCGGTCTAAAAATTTCAACAGTAAACGCATGAGATATAGTTTCCCCAACGCCTGGAATACTTTTGAGGCATTCCACTCTTTGCTGCTGCCCCGTGTTTTTAACCTCCTGGGCAAGAAGAGAGGCAAGATGTTGTTGCCGAGATTGATACAATGCAAGCATTTGCAGCAGGCTATCTAAAAGAGCGCGAAGCAAAGGGGTAAGTGGCATCGCCTTGAGAGCCTCGATAGAAATCTTGCTCCAATGCTGTAACCCAGCAGGTTCGGCAATACCGTTCTCAAGAAGGAAGGACTTAACTTCCTGTTTTTGCTTGCGCATTAAATAGCCCATGGCTTGACGCATTCTTTCCACTTTGCGTAAAGCATGCTCTTGCCGTGTTGGGATGGCAATGGACTGTAGCATTCCCTTAGCGGCATATTCCGCAAGTTTTCGACTGTCTAGCCGATCTGTTTTGGCCCCTGCCGTAACAGGACGAGGAATGCGAGATGGTGCCACCACCATCACTGGAATAGAGTTTTCTTGACAAGCCCAGGCTAAGGTAAAACCCGTGGGGCCTGCTTCATAAACCAAAAGGTCGATAGTTTCTGCGAAACGCAGAATGGCCGTAAAAGTAGCTTTGGCATCGGCTGGGCAGACAAAGCTTTTGCTCAGCCCGTCAGAACGCAACACTGTAACAGCATTGGTGTTTTTATGTGCATCAATGCCCACAACACATGAAGTTCCCTCTTGCGCCTT
Source organism: Desulfovibrio cuneatus DSM 11391 (assembly GCF_000430005.1). Classification (GTDB taxonomy): domain Bacteria; phylum Desulfobacterota; class Desulfovibrionia; order Desulfovibrionales; family Desulfovibrionaceae; genus Frigididesulfovibrio; species Frigididesulfovibrio cuneatus. The sequence goes on along the minus strand of NZ_AUCY01000077.1, from coordinate 123 downwards.
ACCGATGATTTTTGCTACCTTATTCATGTTGGTCTCCTTCGCCACGAAGAGCAGTTATTGCTGCGTTAGTAACACTGTTGGTATATTGCACCAACTTGTGGGTGGGAGGCCAACATTTTATTT
>NZ_AUCY01000076.1 GCF_000430005.1 Desulfovibrio cuneatus DSM 11391 | reverse complement strand
GAGGCAGCCGCCTTTAGGCGGTTCAAGCGTTTCTAACCGCTTTGAGCGGTTCACAGCATTTCAAGCCCCCGGCTTTGCCGGGGGTACATGACTCTAAAGATCCAAAATACGACGAGAAACTTCGTAAACAATATAAGACTATTGTAAAAAGGAAACCAAAATGAAGATATCCTATGCTGTACTCTTCATAGTGTGTCTAGTGGGAATGGCAAGTGCAGCCCAAGCAAAAAAGAATACGGAGGTATATGAAAATTTTCCATTTTGCTATTCGTTTGAGTATGACACCACTAATGTTAAGCGTACTGGCCGTGACGAGCAGGATTCAGCCGGCCCCAATCACGGTATGGCTTTATTCTTAAAAAATGAACAAATCAATGTTTGGGGAGAATCCCGCTATGTGCTCGATGACAACGTCCCCAACGATTTTGCTGATGATGTGCTTTTTTTACAAGAAGTGGCATCTTGCAAGAAAGTCCCTATTGCGGGGATGTTCTCGTTTTACTACGTGTGCCCTGATGCCGTTCGGGCAATGGCAAGACATCCTGAAGGTAGCACAAGTAATATGATTTATTACGCCGAGTATTCCTATACTGGCAAACCAAAACAGATAAAGCTCTACGAGCAAATTCTTAAAACATTTAAGAATATTCCAGAATCGGAGCCTGTATTGTATGTTGCTCCCCCAGCAGTACAATGATGTGCCACAATGGAAAGGTTGCCACCAAGCAGCAGGCAGAGCAGAAAGTGCAGAATTATGTCACTGGTTTCATGGATAAGGCACGTATTGTCATGAAGCGAAATGAAAAATAACAACAGGTGCCGTAAGTAAAAGAGTATGAGGGCAGCCGATTCTTCACGGCTGCCCTCATACTCTTAAAGTTCAATATCTTGGAGGACGCACTTCTTTCCATCGGCCCTTTAGATTTTTCTTTAAGACAGGCCTTACCAATTCAAACGTCGGAATTCCCGGCTCTATCCCCTTAAAGACAATATCGCCCTGTAAACGATATGGACCGCGTCTGCCGTCACCTTGGTAATTAGGGGAATCAGGGCAAAATGTTCCCATAAAATCCGCTCCTGTACCATAAAACATTTTTTTATCTAATACATACCGTTTGCCCTTTGTATCCGTAAAATACATTTGAAAATTCGGATTTCTCACACATTCCACCGTGCCCTCTAGGGTTTGGTAGGGCAATACCCGTGTATTGCAGGGAATACCGGGGCGAGTGTCAAGCCGAATAGCGCTGGGCCGTAGCCAATCGATGCGAGGAACACCATTTTTTTCTTTTTCCAGTATTTTTTCAGGCGTAATGATGAATTGCCTGCCAAGGTTTTTTTCCCATGCGTTGGCATCATA
>NZ_AUCY01000075.1 GCF_000430005.1 Desulfovibrio cuneatus DSM 11391 | reverse complement strand
CCGAGGCCCAGGACGGGCCGAGTCAACTCTCTTGTTCTGTGCCCATTCCCTAAAGCCGACGGCAGTCGCGAGCATAGCGAGCCGTGAAGCGATAAGGCGGGGCGCAGGTGGCTCTGCCGCCGAAGCATAAAGCCCGCCGCAAGAGCGAAAAAAGCGAAGCAACGCCGCCAAACGGAATAAATCAGCGTTTCTCATTTTGTATTTTTTACTTGCCACAGTGCCATGCATCTGGCACAGACAACCCATACCGTTTTGTTCTGGAGGAATATATGTCTGAACAAGCCTGCTTTTGCGGCTCGGGAAAACTCTTTCATGAATGCTGTGGCCCCATTATTAATGGCACAGCTTCTGCCCGTACCCCTGAAGAATTGATGCGCGCCCGCTTTAGCGCGCACTGCCAACGTAATTATGACTTTCTTGTCACTTCCACCCACCCTGCCCACCGCGAAGACATGACCGCCGAAGGCATTGGTGAATGGGCCCAGCATGTGCAGTGGACCGGCCTTGAAGTACACAGCGCTACCCCAGGGGAAACCCCTGGCGAAGGCTTTGTTTCCTTCACTGCCCATTACTCTGTGCGCGACATTCCGCAAGAACTGCGGGAAGATGCCGTGTTCCAGCAACTGGACGGCCAGTGGTACTATGTGGATGGCAAAGTGCAAGGGGAAGAACCCTACGTGCGCAGCAGCCCCAAAGTGGGCCGCAACGACCCCTGCCCCTGTGGCAGCGGTAAAAAATCCAAGAAGTGCTGCGGGCAATAACCCCGCAAGGACAACAGCATGAGCAAAGGGGAAAAGGCCATACGGCGGTTTTGCCGTACCTGCCAGGGGGAATCCAGCGCAGCAGTGCAGTCTTGCCCAGACACGCACTGCGCCCTGCACCCCGTGCGCCTGTGTACCCTTGCTCCCCTGCCGCCGGAAAGTAGGCCCTTGCGGGCCATTCGCTGCTACTGCATGGTGTGCGCCGGGGGGCGCGATGCAGTGCGCCAATGCACGGCTAAAGAGTCATGCGACCTGTGGTCGTACCGGTTCGGCGTGCTGCCTGCTACGTTTAAAAAAGTGGTTTCCCGCTTGCGTAAAAAAAGGGAAACCATTTTGTTGCCAGGGATGTTGCAATAATTTTTTTGAGAGAGATACGAAGAGTGGATCCCCGCCTGCGCGGGGGTTTCTTTTTTTAGGGTGGCAACAAGTAGAATCGTGCGGCGTGCCGCCGCGTCCTACTTCTTTTCTTATTTAGTTTGCCGCTCCGCTTGGGTTAGGGAGCCCTTGTGCGGCCCCCTAACAACCCCACACGCATAAGACAGCCTAACATGCTTAAAATACTGGATTCCTGCCTGCGCAGGAATGACAGTGTCTGGGGTCGAAGGTGTAGCCTTGCCAAAGGTGAGGAGAGATACAGCAACAATAACAAGATGCTGCCCACGCCTTACAGCACAATAGAAAATAGTTGGCACCGTCGCCCCTGCGCAGGCAGGGGGCCAGTATTGTGTCTTTTGCTTTTACTCAT
>NZ_AUCY01000074.1 GCF_000430005.1 Desulfovibrio cuneatus DSM 11391 | reverse complement strand
GGCAGGGAGGCGGTGTGGCCTTTCTTCCCCTGCCTGGCGGAAAGGGAAAGGCAGAATACTGGCCCCCTGCCTTCGCAGGGGCGACGGTGTTCAATCTCTCAACTACTGTGTGGATGCCCCCGTCAGTTGCATTGATCCACAGGGGTTGCGCTTTACAAAGGCCGAGGCAAAAAATGGTGGCGCTTCACATAAAGGTATTTCGCACGCATTTGGTGCCCCACATAATGAAAGCGCAGTAGGGGAAATATCAAGAACCATTGATGGAAAAGGAATGGAAAAACTACCCGATGGCTTGCGGCAGCACAGATTGAACATGACAGATGCAGAGTATCGCATACATAAAAGAGACGCAGAGATCTTTGCGAAAAAATTTCCTGCCATACAACCTGTGCTGGAAGAAATGGCAAAAATCACAGGCATTCCTCTGGAAATACTGGTGGGCATGGGGATTCAGGAAAATAAGCTTGATCCCTCTACTACGAGTGCGGCTTCTACAGATATTCAAGGCATGTTCCAGGTAGGTGGTAATGCACGTGATGCTGTGTCTCCAAAATCTGATGATGAGAAGGCCAGAAGAAATCGTATTATCCAAAAGTATGGTGATTCCTCTTTGTATGATGGCCCCATGTATGCGAAACAGCAGTTGGAGAAAAAAGGGATAGACCTTACAGCACCTCCAGAAAAAATTGCCTTTGAATTGTATAAGCCTTACTTGATGGGGCCAACATGGAGTGCTAATTTTGACAAACTGGCACCCAATGACACGGTGGACAAGGTGTTCCCAAGTAAAACAATCAAGAATAATGCAGCATACTTTATGCATGAGGGGAAAGTTGCCACCAAGCAGCAGGCGGAACAAAAGTTGCAAAATTTTGTTAATAGCTTCACGGATAAGGCACGTATTGTCATGAAACGCAATGAGCAAGGGCAATAGAGCATTACGTTAAAAAGAATAAAGGCAGCAGTAGAAAATTTTCTACTGCTGCCCTTGTTGCTACCAATCGGGGGGAGGCACTTCTTTCCAACCCCCTTTCTTGTATTTCTTCCAGGCGGGACTTACCACTTTAAACGTCGGAACTCCAGGTTCTATTCCTTTATAGACAATATCACCTTGAAAGCGGTAGGGGCCGAGTTTCCCATCATCCCGGTAACCAGGAACATCTGGGCAAAATGTTGCCTTAAAACTCCCACCCGAGCCAAAGCCCATTTTCCCGCTGAGAACATATCGCTTGTTCTTTGTATCCGTAAAATACATCTGAAACATGGGCTTTTCCACGCATTTCACCGTACCCTCCAGGGTTTGGTAGGGTAAAACTTGTGTATTGCGGGGCACACCAGGCCGCGTGTCAAGGCGAATAGCGCTGGGGTGTAACCAGGCGGTGCGAGGAATTCCATTTTTTTGTTCCCAAATAATTTTTCCAGGGGTAATAATAAATTGTCTGCCAAGGTTTTTTTCCCATGCGTTGGCATCATAAGGGTCGAAGGTGGAGGAATATGTTCCTATCTCCCCGCACAAGTTTTCTTTATCGTCATC
>NZ_AUCY01000073.1 GCF_000430005.1 Desulfovibrio cuneatus DSM 11391 | reverse complement strand
TACTCCGAGACCGTCGAGCCGCAAGGTTCTGTTGATTCTACACTGACTAGAAAAGCTCCTACGCTTAGCACATGTGAACCGTACCGTAAACCAACTCAGGTGGATGGGTGTAAATGCACCAAGGCGCTCGAGAGAACTCTGGTTAAGGAACTCGGCAAAATAACCCCGTAACTTCGGGAGAAGGGGTGCTTTTTCAGGTGAACTATTTACTAGGTAAGCCCGGAAAAGCCACAGAAAATTGGCGGTGGCGACTGTTTACTAAAAACATAGGTCTGTGCTAAGTCGTAAGACGACGTATACGGACTGACGCCTGCCCGGTGCTGGAAGGTTAAAAGGAGAGGTCAGCGCAAGCGAAGCTTTGAATTGAAGCCCCAGTAAACGGCGGCCGTAACTATAACGGTCCTAAGGTAGCGAAATTCCTTGTCGGGTAAGTTCCGACCTGCACGAATGGCGTAACGATCTCCGCACTGTCTCAACCAGAGACTCGGTGAAATTGAAGTGGCGGTGAAAATGCCGTCTACCCGCAGCGTGACGGAAAGACCCTGTGCACCTTTACTATAGCTTGACATTGGGTCTTGGGGCAGCATGTGTAGGATAGGTGGGAGACTATGAACCCGGTACGCTAGTATCGGCGGAGTCAACCTTGAAATACCACCCTTGCTGGTCTAAGACTCTAATCCTAGCCTGTTATCCAGGTAGGAGACATTGTCTGGTGGGTAGTTTGACTGGGGCGGTCGCCTCCCAAATAATAACGGAGGCACGCAAAGGTTCCCTCAGGCTGATTGGAAACCAGCCGTTGAGTGCAAACGCATAAGGGAGCTTGACTGCAAGAGTGACAGCTCGAGCAGGGACGAAAGTCGGTGTTAGTGATCCGGTGGTCCCGAATGGAAGGGCCATCGCTCATTGGATAAAAGGTACGCCGGGGATAACAGGCTGATCGCATCCAAGAGTCCATATCGACGATGCGGTTTGGCACCTCGATGTCGGCTCATCACATCCTGGGGCTGAAGCAGGTCCCAAGGGTACGGCTGTTCGCCGTTTAAAGTGGTACGCGAGCTGGGTTTAAAACGTCGTGAGACAGTTTGGTCCCTATCTGCTGTGGGCGCAAGATATTTGAGAGGGCCTGTTCCTAGTACGAGAGGACCGGAATGGACGAACCTCTGGTGAGCCTGTTGTTCCGCCAGGAGCATAGCAGGGTAGCTACGTTCGGAAGGGATAACCGCTGAAAGCATCTAAGCGGGAAGCCTGCCTCAAGATAAGATATCTCTCCGTAAGGTGAAGACCCCTGGTAGACCACCAGGTTGATAGGCTGGGTGTGGAAGAGCAGCAATGCTTGGAGCTTACCAGTACTAATAGGTCGAAATCTTGATACTTCCCTTTCCTCACTCCCTACCAATTGATTGCTGCACCGCGCAGCCATTGGACGGGAATAATGCTCAGAATCTCTTCTGGTCATCATTTTCCGCCGAATACCGCGGAACATATTTGTTGGCTCCCATAGAGAGGGGGGTACACCCAGTCTCCATTCCGAACCTGGAAGTTAAGCCCCTCATCGCCGATGATACTGCCTATTTATAGGTGGGAACGTAGGCCGGGGCCAACATTAATTACCGAAACGGGAATCT
>NZ_AUCY01000072.1 GCF_000430005.1 Desulfovibrio cuneatus DSM 11391 | reverse complement strand
TTTACTAAGGTGAGTGAAAACATACAACTGAATGGCTTTACTGAGCCGTTTGCCTGCTACAAAGGCATGGTGAATGGGCAGGAAACCTTCATTTATCTGGAAACAGGGCCAAATGCCCCGGTTATTCAGGAAGCTCCGGACGACCGCTTTGTTATGTACACAGGCAGCACCACCACCAACATCAACGGCAAGGTTATTACCGGCGATGTGAAGCACAACGACGCTGATTTTGTCAGAATGGTAAGCGCGGGCAGCGTGGCTACCCTGTACGGCACAGCCACCTTTAATGCCGATGGCACCCTTACCTACGTGCTGGCCGCCAACGCCGCTACCCTTATGGGGGCAGGCACTACAACGGTAAAAGATTACATTACCTATGAATATGAAGACAGCCTTGGCGTAACCCACCAGAAAACCGTGGAAGTGGTGGTGGTGAGGGATGCCGCAGGCAAGTGGGATTCCCCGGACGATGTGGACGGCGAAACACACCAGACGTATGTGGATATTAACTCCGGTAGCAATGCTTCCGTTACCCAGGGGGCAGGCACAGGCAATGACACCATGAGGAGTGATTTCTGTCTGCAAAATGCCAATGTGGAATTTGGTGACGGCGATGATGTCTTGCAAATGAATCAGTACGGCATACAGTTATATAGTAGTCATATAGACATGGGTGAAGGTAATAACTTGTTAGAGCTTAAGAATAGTAGCATTGGAATGTACTATAGCACTTTGCTCTCGGGGGTCGGGAATGACACCGTCAAAATTAGCATGGATGCTTTAAATGGATATACTTTATTATCCAGTATTATAGATACAGGTTCCGGAGATGACAGTGTATATTTGTTTAATAAATCTGGATCGGTTGTATACGCCAATTTGCCCAATGATGTTGCAGGTATTTATTTGGGAGCAGGTAATGATTTTCTTCATGTTGAAACTGAATGTGATACTCGCGCAGCAATGGTATCAGCCCAGACAGATCTTACTGTGGATGCCGGGGAAGGAGATGATTTTATCACTATTAATAGTCCCTACCAAGCAATATACAACAGTTATTCTGTGAAAAAAATATCGCTGTTGGCGGGTGAAGGGAACGATACTGTGAACATTACAGGCCGTGTATTTGGCAACGGTGCTGTAAACAAGGCAAACACACTTGTAGACCTTGGGGCCGGCAATGACCAACTGACCCTTACTACAAGCGCCGGGAATGCAGCCGTGACCAACGCCACGGTGCTGGGTGGTGCAGGAAACGATTCCATGCGCATCAGCACAGGTGCAGTTATGACGGACGCTGCCATTGACGGCGGTGAAGGCACCGACATTTTGCGCCTGGAAAGCTCTGTGCTGAATCTGGCAGCCGTGGGCACAGGTACGACCCTGAAAGGCGGCACTGACGCCGCAGGCGACCTTATTGACCGCCCGGCGGGCGATGGCACCACCCACCAGATTGGCGACATGCTGAGCCTGGACCGCAACCTTTCGGTAGATTCCAACGGCACGGCAACGGGTTCAACTGGCACCGGCACCTTCGCCTTTGGGGGCATTACCAGCGCCAACACCACCGGGTTTGAAGCCCTGCACCTGGACTACACAGGCGGCACGGGTAAGGACTTGGTAGATATTGAGAGTGTGCTGCGGGACTTTG
>NZ_AUCY01000071.1 GCF_000430005.1 Desulfovibrio cuneatus DSM 11391 | reverse complement strand
AGTTTAAGGACGTATGAGCGCAAAAGACAAACAAAACAAAAAAAGTTCTTTACATTCACAGCGTAACGCGCTAAATTGCCTCCCCCAAGACTGGTAGTGAGTGCGAACAAACGGTTCGCAAGCATCATCCAGACTTGGTCTGGCACACCGGAAACGGTGAGTTCATTGACAATTGAATAGGGATTGAGGAAAGGAATTTGATTTTGTGAGCATTTTTTAATGTGTCATGAAGTCATGTTGCGAAGTATACAAGAATAATAAGGGCAATAGGCGGATGCCTTGGCGCTAGAAGGCGATGAAAGACGCGATAGGCTGCGAAAAGCCTCGGGGAGGAGCCGAATATCCTTTGATCCGGGGGTTTCTGAATGGGGCAACCCAGCATGCTACAGCATGTTACCTTGGTCTGAATGTATAGGACCAAAGGGGCTAACGCAGGGAAGTGAAACATCTCAGTACCTGTAGGAAGAGAAATCAAACGAGACTCCCTTAGTAGTGGCGAGCGAACGGGGATCAGCCTAAACCGATATGTTACGATATGTCGGGGTTGTAGGGCCTGCATCATTGATCTGCGAGTAGGCAGGAGAAGCCTCTGGAAAGTGGCTCCAAAGAGGGTGAAAGACCCGTATCCGAAACTGAAAACAGCAAAGCAGGTACCTGAGTACCGCGGGGCACGTGAAACCCCGTGGGAATCTGGGAGGACCATCTTCCAAGGCTAAGTACTCTCTAGCGACCGATAGTGAACTAGTACCGTGAGGGAAAGGTGAAAAGTACCCCGTTGAGGGGAGTTAAAAGACCTGAAACCTATTGCCTACAAGCTGTGGGAGCATCTTTATGGTGTGACCGCGTGCCTTTTGCATAATGAGTCAGCGAGTTACTCTGTCTAGCAAGGTTAAGCGAATGCGGAGCCGTAGCGAAAGCGAGTCTTAACTGGGCGATCAGTTAGGCGGAGTAGACCCGAAACCGGGTGATCTATCCATGAGCAGGTTGAAGCACAGGTAAAACTTTGTGGAGGACCGAACCCTTAACGGCTGAAAACGTTTGGGATGACTTGTGGATAGGGGTGAAAGGCTAATCAAACTCGGTGATAGCTGGTTCTCCTCGAAATATATTGAGGTATAGCCTCGGAGATTGTCTTTTGGAGGTAGAGCACTGACAAGGCTAGGGGTCCCACCAGATTACCAAACCTTATCAAACTCCGAATGCCAGTAAGATTTACTCCGGGAGTCAGACAGTGGGTGCGAAGATCCATTGTCGAAAGGGAAACAGCCCAGACCAACAGCTAAGGTCTCCAAATCCATGCTCAGTGTGAAAGGTGGTAGGGTTACATAGACAGCCAGGAAGTTGGCTTAGAAGCAGCCATCTTTTAAAGAAAGCGTAATAGCTCACTGGTCTAGTGACCCCGCGCCGAAAATGTAACGGGGCTAAGCATGGTACCGAAGCTTTGGGCTGCACGTTAGTGCAGCGGTAGAGGAGCGTTCTTTACGGGACGAAGGTGTGGCGGAAGCCTAGCTGGACTGTAAAGAAGTGATTATGCTGACATAAGTAACGATAAAACAAGTGAAAAACTTGTTCGCCGTAAATCCAAGGTTTCCTGGGTCAAGGTAATCTTCCCAGGGTTAGTCGGCCCCTAAGGCGAGGCAGAAGTGCGTAGCTGATGGGAATCGGATTAATATTTCCGTACTTGCGTGTGTATGCCTGGAGGGACGCAGGAAGATAGACAGATACTACCTATTGGACATGGTAGTAAAGGCGA
>NZ_AUCY01000070.1 GCF_000430005.1 Desulfovibrio cuneatus DSM 11391 | reverse complement strand
GTTGCCGCCCACCATAACTCCATAGCCCACAGTTACATCTGCCCCGGCGCTCCAGGAGTAGTTCTTGCTGTCGTACTGGTCTTGCAGGCTGGCAACGGTCAAGTCGCGGCCCACATCCATCCATACCCGGTCGCCCTCCAGGTGTGCCCCGGCAACGGTGGTGTCGCGCCCGGAGGAGGTATACAGGGTATCCCCTGCCACAATCAGGGCGTTGGTGTGGGAGTTGTACTTGTCCTTGAACCCGGAACCACCCACCTGAGCATTGACGTTAATACCAAAGGCGGCACCGCCAGAGCCATAGCCTGCCTTAAGGCCAACGCCGCCTCCGCCGTTTTCGCTTTTGCTGTTAGAGCTGCCGCTGTCTTTCGCGCTGGTAATAAGCAGGTCGCGGCCTGCATCCAGCACCACGTCGCGCCCGACGGTTATGCTTTTCAGCAGGTCAATAAGGTTTTTGGCTGCACCCCTGTAACGATATTAACACGAGGGGAATCTAATTGTTCAATGATTTCTTCTTCAAGAGTAATCCCCATCTTCAAAGTGATAGTGCTCCATTGACGCACAACTAAACTTAGCTATAAAATCAGATGAGTATTTACCTTCCTTAGGTTTATACCAGCCTTTTTCGACTGCAAAATCAAAAGCCCCAATATTTACTGGATATTTTGTGAGCGTTCCCGTTAAATTATATTTTTTAATCCAGACCTCAGCAGCAGTTTTAGAATGAAAAACCCCACCTGGAAATTGTCCACCAGGGGCAGTAAATACCCATACAAAAATAATTTCATTTGAATGTATCATCGCAAACTACTCCATTTGGTAAGCATTCCAACGTTGCATCTTTTTCACCGCAGATCTAATCGCGGGTAGATTCTGATCAATAAAACTTTTTTGAGCAGGTGATAACTCTGGTTGTCCAGCAAGAGGCTTCCCATTTTGACCTATTTTAATTTCTTGATCACCAAACTTGAGGTGTAAGTGAGCAGGAGCATGGTCACCACTACGTGTATAATGTACTAACTCAAATTCTCCGCTTTTCGCAATCGTTTTAGGGGGAAGTGATGGTTCCGTTATTGACTTGCCTTTCGCAACCTTAATTAGCCCCCCGCCAATACCTATAACAACCGATATCCCGGTAGCAACATTAGCACGAATGGAATCTAAGGCTGCTAATTCTGATTCTACAGTGACATCATCACGAGCAAAACCATCTTCAACACGTTGAAGGTGCTCTTCTTTGTAATACCCTGTCCATAGCTTTGTTGCCACATTATCAACAAGTTCAGCAGCACCCTTTCCAAGGGCATCGCCTGTCAGTGTATTTACATAGTCAAGGCCTGCATTAAAGGCAATACCTAATGCAAATTTGATTGGGCCGCCTGTTACCAAGTCAATTGCATTCTTAATAGCTTCGCGTTCCTCTTTCAAAGGAATACTATTAATAAATTGTCCAAGATCACGCAAAGAAAGTATAACCGCCTGCCCAAGCGTTTTTCCTCTAAGGGAAGAATTTTCTAATGGCTTATTTAAATCCTCTGCTGTGAGATTATTGGGGTCAATAGCCTTGTTTATCTCGGTCTGTTCTCTCACTATTGTGGCAACTTGAGGGTATGTCATCATCTGTTTCGCCAGAGCAGGATCAATGCCACTATAAATGAGTTTGGCAAATACATCTGCATCGTTGCCATTCGCGTCTTTATAATCCTGAATGACTTGTTCCCGCTGTTTCTGCACTTCCTCTGGCGTGGGAGTATTTGCAAGCTTGATAAGCTCTTTGGCACCATCAATAATCGCTTCAATAGCCTGCTTGCTTACATAAATATCCGTATAGGCCTCTTCATCCTTCGTAATCTCCCGCGCATTGCCGATGTCCCGGTTCAGGCCGTCCAGGCTGCCATCGGTTTCGGCATCGGGGTTACTGCGCACGATGATTT
>NZ_AUCY01000069.1 GCF_000430005.1 Desulfovibrio cuneatus DSM 11391 | reverse complement strand
TGCGCTACAACGATATTGTACAAAAAGCCGAGGTTCACATGGCAAAAAAAACAGCCAACACCCCCACGTTTGAACAGCACATGAAGCGCCTGCAAGAAATTGTGCTGGAACTGGAACGGGCCGACCTGCCCCTGGAAGAAAACGTGAGTTTGTATAAGGAAGGGCAGGCCATTGCCCAAATATGCAAGGAAATGCTGGACACCGCCCGCAACGAAATTCTGCTGTGCAATGCCGATAGCAGCGAAACACCCTTTTCCAGCGACAAAGCCGGGGAAGGAGAATAGGGAAAATTCTACAATACTATTAATAACTTATAGCACTCAACCCTCTACTCAATAATACTCATATCGGGGTAAAGGAGGGGGTTTGGGGGAACCATCAGGGCTTCAAGCCCTGTTGGTTCCCCCAAATTGCATTACTCCCCCTGCCTTTTTCCACGGAAAAACTCTTTCATTATCTCTTTGCATTCAGCTTCGCATATGCCGCCCATGTGCCACGGGTGGTGGTTCAGGAAGGGTTGGTCCAGGGCTTCCAGGCGGGAGGCAACGGCTCCGGCGGCGGGGTCAGTTGCGCCGTACACCACCCCGGCAATGCGGGCATGGGCCATGGCCCCGGCGCACATCATGCAGGGCTCAAGGGTAACAACCAGCACGCAGCCTTCCAGGCGGTAGTTGCCTGCGGCGGTGCCAGCTGCGCGCAGGGCCAGTATTTCGGCATGGGCTGTGGGGTCGTGCAGGGCTTCCGGGCTGTTGTGAGCGGCGGCAATAATGGTGCCGTTGCCGTTCACCACCAGCGCCCCCACGGGCACTTCTGCTGCGTGGCTGGCCTTGGCAGCTTCGGCCAGGGCGAGGTGCATAAGCGCTTCCCAACTGGGCCAGCCTGGGGGTGGCGGGGGGATAATGCGGGTGGGGAAAGAAGGGCTGTGCATGGTGCAATAGTTTTTAGCATATGCCAGCCCGGCTGTATAGCGCCTTGACGGCAGAGTGTACATGGCAGAAGCCTGCAACCAAGGGTTACACTATTCTTTTACTTCTACTATGCTGGGGCTGTTATGCAATGCCAGGGTGGCGTTGCATCTTTTTGGGGTATTGGTGCAGGTGCGCGTGGCAACGACCTGGGCCAATTCGGAACCAACAGCATGGTGGAGATTTGTATGCAAAGGGAAATGACAACAGAAGAGTTCTTGCGGGAAGTGGTATTTGGCGGCAACAAGGCATCTGGTTCCAGGGGAACCCTTTTGGCTACAACAGGGGGGCGGCCTGCCTACGCGGCTGCACCTGCGCCCAGTGCGCCCCATGCCATGCAGCAAAGCCAGGGGCCAGGGGCGTTGCTGGAAGGACAAAACAGGGGCATGGGCAGTTCTGCCGTGTTCAGTATGCAGTGCCAAACCAACAGCCAGCATAAGGTGGTGGGGAAAACAGAGCAGACCCCCGCTGCCAGCAAACAGTGGCAATATGCCTATGACGGCGCAGGCCACCTGACAAGCGTTGTGTGTAATGGCAAACAGGTGGAACGGTATGCGTATAACGCCAAAGGCCAGCGTTGCAGCGACCAGTTGTGGCACCAGGGAGTGGAGCGAAAGTTTACTTACAATGCCAAAGGGCAGCTTACAGAGGCAGGCGCGGCCCAATATTATTATGAAAAAACAGGGGCGCTGCACTGCAAAAAGGAAGGTCGCAAGAATACCTACTACTCCTACGGTAACGACACCCGCCTGGACAAGGTCATTCTGCCCTCTGGCGTGGAATTACGCTATGAATACGGCAAATCGCTTATGCCCATACGGAGTTTCTTGAATGGCAGGCCCGCCTGGGAATACCAGTGGCAGGGCGAAACCCGGCTGGTTGCCTGTTATGATGTCATGCAAGGCACCCACTATGCCTTCCATTACGCGGAACAGCGCATGCCCGTGGGGGTAACCATTACAGGCACCGGGGCAGAGCTGGTGCAGGAACAGGCCCGGTATGGCACCATAAATAATTATTGCCCGGCGTTCAGCCAGAACCCGGAACAAGCGCCTGCCGTTTTTTTGCATATAGGGGTGAACCAGGTGGGTAGCGTGCGGACATTGAGTACCGATAGCGGTATATTGATAAAAGAAATGCAGTATGATAGCTTTGGTACAGTAGTGGAAGATACCTTTGTGGCCCTTACTTTTCCCCTTGGTTTCTGCGGCGGGCTGGTGGACGGCTACACCGGGTTTGTGCGCTTCGGCTACAGAGATTATGACCCCGCCACAGGGCGGTTCACTTCTTTGGACCCCTTGGGCGATACCGGGGGCGACCACGACCTGTACGATTATTGCGTTGATGACCCGGTGAGTATGAATGACCCTAGTGGGTTGATAGCGCCAGCCGTTTTAGGGGCTTTTCTGGCAGGGAAGGCGGCGGCTTTGGGGCTTGGGGTGGGGGGTGCCTGGGTTGCTGGAAAAATGGCAGATACCATTCACAGCGAACGGGATGAAACAGAACGTACCGAAGCCGTGGATGGTGTGAAAAAAACGCTGTCAAAGACTGCGGCAATAAGTGGTGTTTCCACCATACCGGGAGCTGTTGTTATGGGTGCGCCTGTAGCGGGAACAGCTTTTCGTGCGGCAAGCGCTGCAAGTGCTGCCGCTGCCCAGCGTATTGCTGCGGGGG
>NZ_AUCY01000068.1 GCF_000430005.1 Desulfovibrio cuneatus DSM 11391 | reverse complement strand
CAAAGTCCCGCAGCACACTCTCAATATCTACCAAGTCCTTACCCGTGCCGCCTGTGTAGTCCAGGTGCAGGGCTTCAAACCCGGTGGTGTTGGCGGTGGTAATGCCCCCAAAGTTGAAGGTGCCTGTGCCGCCTGAAATTGCGGCAGTGCCGTTGGAATCTACCGAAAGGTTGCGGTCCAGGCTCAGCATGTCGCCAATCTGGTGGGTGGTGCCATCGCCTGCCGGGCGGTCAATCAGGTCGCCAGCAGCATCGGTGCCGCCGTTCAGGGTAACCCCGGCGCCCACAGCAGCAAGATTCAGCACAGAACTTTCCAGGCGCACAATGTCGGTGCCCGTCCCGCCGTCAATGGTGGTACCGGTTATGCTTGCATCCGTATTAATGCGAATGGTGTCGTTGCCGCTGCCCCCAAGAATCTGAATGGCATTAGCGGTATTAGCATATGCGTTAATAGAACCACTGATGGAAATTACATCATTATCATCACCAGCATCGACAATATTCTTAGCAGCCGCTGATGTTGCGGTTGTTATACTGCCCGTAAGGGTAATGCTATCCCAACCGCTGCCACCAAGAATCTCGTTTATTCCGGAACCGCTGGCATACAGGGAATAGGTACTGCCGAACAAAGTTATTGTGTCGTTTCCGCTACCACCATCCACAAGGCTTTTAGTTCCTGCACTGTACACAGCGTACCCTATACCGTCAGTACCGTTAGCGCCGTTGGCACCCCTAGCTCCCTGACCAGACACCCAAGGGATTATGCCCCCCTGCCCACCAAGGCCACCAACCCCACCAAGGCCACCAATGCCGGTAATGGTAATCACATCATTGCCATTACCTCCATCCACAGTGCCGGAAGCAAGGCCATAGCCAACCCCACCAGCACCGCCTGCAGCTGCAGCACCGCCATCTCCACCGAGGACATGGATACCCGTATTTAGATTGCGTACTCCGATTCCTCCCTTGCCTCCTTTACCGCCAGCACCGCCAGCGCCGCCAATTCCAGAGATAATAATGATATCGTTCCCCTCGCCTCCGGTAACAATACCGCTGGACACACCATAGGCAGTAGCGCCAGCACCGCCAACAGCACCTCTTCCCCCTTTGCCCCCAGAATTACCGGAATTCCCCTGAATTCCGTCGCCGCCCTCGCCGCCAGCGCCGCCAGCGCCGCCAGCGCCGCCAAGGGCAGTTATGGTAATAAGGTCATCCCCATCACCTACATCCACAGAAGATGTATAAAGCCCATAAGCGTTACCAGCATTGTTCCCTGCACCACCAACACCACCAACACCACTGGAGTAACCCTTACCTCCTTCGCCACCGGCACCGCCGGCACCGGACAATGCACTGATATTTACAATATCGCTACCTGCTCCGCTAGAAATAGCAGAGCCCCAGAGGCCGTATCCATCAGCACCAGTTCCGCCTTTACCTCCAGCCCCACCTGTCGCTGCCGTCGTACTTCCCCCTACCTGATTGCCAGCCCCACCACTACCTCCAAGCCCTCCCCGGCCTCCTTGGACATTGATAGTTATCTGATTATGACCATTGTCAGCATTGATAACGGTATTATACAGCCCATATGCCAAGGCACCGTTGCCAGCTAGGCCACCTGCTCCGCCTGCTCCGGCATTAGGTGTTATGTTAGGAGAATTACCACCGTAGCCACCGTTCCCACCTATAACGTTGAAAGTAATTGTATCGTTGCCAGCACCAGTTTCTACCCGGCTGCTGCTCATACCATATGCAGCTACTCCTGCGCCTCCAGTTCCGCCTGTGCCACCCTTAGCCCCTGCAGCACCGGCTGCACCGCTGGTGCCAGTAATGGTGGCGGTCAATATATCGTCCCCAGCACCTAAATCCACCACAGCATTGGTCATGGTGTAGTTAATTCGCATGGTGTCGTTGCCGGAAGATGTGCCTTCTGTTGTTGGGCTTGCGCCTGTGGCAGCGGCAGCACCAGGGGTAAGGGGAATATATGTTTCATGCGTTTCGCCGTCCACATCGTCCGGGGAATCCCACTTGCCTTGTGGGTCGCGCACTACCACCACTTCCACAGTTTTGGTGTGGGTTTGACCCTGGGCGTCTTCATATTCATACGTAATGTAATCTTTCACCGCTGTGGTGCCTGTGCCCATAAGGGTGGCAGCGTTGGCAGCCAAGGTATACGTTAAGGTACCATCCGCATTAATGGTGGCTGTGCCGTACATGCCCGTAACCGTAGTGCCCACATTAAGCATGTGTGAGAAGGCGGCGTCGTTGTGCTTCACCTCGCCGATAATAACCTTGCTGTTAATATTGGTGGCAGTGCTGCCTGTGTACATGACAAAGCGGTCATCAGCCTGCACTATGCTGGGGGCATTGGCTCCTGTTTCCAGGTAAATAAAGGTTTCCTGCCCGTTTACCATGCCTTTGTAGCAGGCAAACTGCTCGGTAAAGCCATTCAGGCTGATGCCTGTACTCACTTGAGTAAAGCCTGTGGGCAACCGGAACTTATCGTTACTATCCCCCGTAAACACCAGCGACTTCATAACGCCTTCAAAGTTCTTGGTATCAAAATCTGCCAGTACATTGTCAATGTCAATCAAGTCCATGCCCGTGCCGCCTGTGTAGTCCAGGTGCAGGGCTTCAAATTGGGTCGTATTGGTGGTGGTTATGCCCCCAAAGGCGAAGGTGCCTGTGCCACTAGAGCTTGCTGCTGT
>NZ_AUCY01000067.1 GCF_000430005.1 Desulfovibrio cuneatus DSM 11391 | reverse complement strand
TCTTATCAAGCTCGTCATCGGGCAAAGCAATATTGGCTTGCTCGAAGTCCTTCCTGATTTTTGCGGTACATATCATCGAAAACTCTTTTGAAAATCCAAAGCCCCTTCTTGACATCAATAAAAAAGCAGGAATAGACATCAATGGAAATGAAAGGACATAAACAGCTAGACCGACTGCGACTTGGCTGGATATCACTAGCGTTACCATAATAACGCTGAAAAACGCAGGTAACTCTTTAACTCTATCACCTACAGGAGTCGACAAGAGCCCATATATATATTTGCCTGTTATGAAATCAATCAACAAAAAAAATAACGAAGTCAATATTCCAAGAAGGAGCATACTAAATATATTAAAATTGTTAGAATTTACTATACTTTTAAGAAATCCCACCGGCTTAACCTCATAATCTTTCATTGGAACTCCTTTGCATTTTTAATAATCCATCCATATATAATTAACCGTTAAAAAAAATCAGTTAACATTTATTTACAATTATACAAACAAAAGCAATTCGTCAATACACCTACGATGCCTATAAGGTACTATTATTTCCAAGAGAGATCTTCCGTGTACAGCACCGTCAAGACTGCGGGCTTTATCTGGAGCAATAAACATAAACCAAAACCCTACAGCTTTTTCCTATTTTTAATAACGAACACCTCAACCTCAGACACAGAGCATTCTTCACTAGAAACATCGTTGACGGTTATCAGTTCAAACGTAGTCTCATTATTCTTCAACCCGTTGCAGTGCCCATTTTAAAACTTACCTACTGATTTGCATTTCGGAAACGCTCAGTTATTTCGTTTGGCAAGGCACGAGCTTTTTTGGAAACAGGAGTGGACTCTTCCGTCCTCGACTGTTTCAAAAAAAGCGAGCAACGCCGCCAAACGGAATAAATCAGCGTTTCTCATTCCCCATAACCGCCGTCAACACCGCCCCCCCAAGGCTTCTAGCTTTATCAGAAACGGTGAAGCAATAAGCCTTGTCGCCGCGTGGGTCGATGTCGCCAATTTTACACCCGGCGGGCACGCTCACGCCGGGGGCGATGCAGCCGCGCAGCGTGCCGCTTATTTCAGCCAGCACGGGTTGCCCTGCCACCTGCATCACCGTTTCCCCCTGAACGATATTGTCGCCCAGTTCTTTCAGGGGCTTTACTGCGCCTGCCACAGGGGCACGCAGCACCCGCTGGAAGGTATAACCCATAACGGCTTCCGGTTCCCCGGTGTTGGGGGTGGCAGCGCCTTGGCGAATAATGCGCCCAAGGGTATGCCCGCGTTGGGTTTCAATGACTGCATGCACGTCTTGCCCTGCCACAAAGCCGGGGCCAAGGCCCAGCACCAGCGGTGCTTCCCCCCTATGGGTGCCAAGGTTGTGTTTGGCAATGGTGGCGTCCACCACCACCTGCGGGTGTATGGCGGGCAGCATGGCCCAGGTGGGGTCGCCCCAAATGCCAATGTTCCCGGCCTGCCATGCAGCGTGCAGCGCTTCCAGGGAATCCACCTGCACAGCGTCAATGCCTTCTACCGTTTGCTTACCCTCGCGCAATGCCTCGCAAAACGAAACGGTGCGCCGCACCGCCAGGGGGGCTGGCTTGTCGAACATCACAAGCTTATGGAACCCGGCATTGTACAGCACCGTGGCAACGCCTGTGGCCATTTCCCCGGCTCCTTTTATGACAATGGGCATATCAAAAATGTGCATAGCAACTCCCGCAGGTGGTTGTTTTTCAAAAGATGACCCGGTAGAAAATGCTGGCTGCGTCCCAAGCCACACAAGTACATACTATGCTTTTTCCGGCTCCCTCACAAGGTACGCACGAAATCTTCCTTGCTACAGGCGTAAAACAGCCCATAAACCCTTGCCGTTTAGCGGCAGGCATCTTATCCCTTTTATGGTAATGTGCATTACTCCAGAGCCAACCCCAAACGCGCTGTTCCCCATGCCGCCCTTACCCCCCTGCACGTTCTATTTTTGCGAGGCCCCCATGCAGCC
Source organism: Desulfovibrio cuneatus DSM 11391 (assembly GCF_000430005.1). Classification (GTDB taxonomy): domain Bacteria; phylum Desulfobacterota; class Desulfovibrionia; order Desulfovibrionales; family Desulfovibrionaceae; genus Frigididesulfovibrio; species Frigididesulfovibrio cuneatus. Next base: position 1,018 of record NZ_AUCY01000067.1, on the reverse strand, counting down.
CAAACTGTTTTCTCCCCTTTCCCTTGCCAGCATCACCCTGCCCAACCGCATTGTTATACCCCCCATGTGCCAGTATGCCGCCGTTGAAGGAGTAGCCCAGAACTGGCACACCGTGCATTACGGCACATTGGCGGCTTCCGGCGCAGGCCTGCTGGTGGTGGAAGCCACCGCAGTGTGCCCGGAGGGGCGCATTTCCCCCCGTTGCCTTATTCTGCAAACCGACGAGCAGGAAGCAGCCCTGGCAAAGCTTGTGCAAAACATGCAAGACATAGCCCCCACTGTGCCCATTTTGCAGCTTGGCCATGCGGGGCGCAAGGCTTCCTGCGACGTTCCCTGGGGAACCGGGGCCTGCCTTAGCCAGGAAGCAGGCGGCTGGCAAACCGTTGCCCCCAGCCCAGAGCCCATGAACACCCAAGACACCCAGCCCCTGCCCCTTACCCTGGAAGAAATAGACACCGTAAAAAAGCAGTTTGCTGCTTCTGCCCTGCGGGCCAAGCGGGCCGGGTTTGCTGGCATTGAACTGCACGGGGCCCACGGCTATTTGCTGCACCAGTTCCTTTCCCCCTTAAGCAACACCCGCACCGACCAGTACGGCGGTTCCCTTGAAAACCGTATGCGCCTTGTGCTGGAAGTGTTCAGCGCCATGCAGGAAGCCGTTGGCAAAGAGTTTATACTGGGGGTTCGCCTTTCCGCCAGCGACTGGGTGGAAGGCGGGTGGGATGTGGAACAAACCGCCCAGCTTTGCCAGCGCCTGGAAGCGTTGGGCTGCGCCTTTTTTGATATTTCTTCCGGCGGGCTGAGCACCCAACAGAAAATTCCCTTGGGTGCCGGGTATCAGGTGCCTTTTGCCCAGCGCATAAAACAGGCTGTAAGCGCTCCTGTTATTGCCGTAGGGCTGATTACGGAACCCACCCAGGCCGAAGAAGTCATGTACCCCCGGCAAAGCCGGGGGCTTGAAATGCTGTGAACCGCTCAAAGCGGTTAGAAACGCTTGAACCGCCTAAAGGCGGCTGCCTCA
>NZ_AUCY01000066.1 GCF_000430005.1 Desulfovibrio cuneatus DSM 11391 | reverse complement strand
CACGAGCTTTTTTTGAAGCAGGAGTGGACTCTTCCGTCCTCGACTGTTTCAAAAAAAGTGAAGTAACGCCGCCAAACGGAATAAATCAGCGTTTCCCCACCCCATCATTATATAAGGATACCAAAATGACCTACGACCCTAGCGACCATGAAGACGGAACAACACAAACGGAAATTGATGTGCTGGAAGCAAACGGCTTCAAGCACTACCCCTACACCTCGGAATTTGTGAATGCTGAAGATACGGAAGTGTGCATCACCCTGCACATTCGCAAACCCCAGCGCCAGCACATTCTGCGCATTGCCAAGGCGGGCAAAGACAAAAGCATGGACACCCAAAAAGAAGTGCTGGTTGAACTTACCGCGCCGGATGAACGCGACAACGCCCGCAAAACCTTTGAACAATACCCCTTGGTGGCAGCCTCCTTTGCCGACGAAGTGTTCAAAAGCGCAGGCATGGGCAGCGTGCGCAAGGGAAAGTAGAAGGGGCCGGGGCCGCCGCCATGTTGGAGGCGGCCCTGCTGCATGGCGGCCTGGTGCGCCGCTACCTGGGGGTTGCCCCGGCAGAGAATATGGAAGACTTCATGCCACAGCTTGAAATGGCCCTGGCCCTGGAAAAACGGGAATTGGAAAATTTGAGTACGCTCATAGGTAACGCAGTCGCCAAGGCGTTTGGTGCCAAAAATTAATAATCAAGTAAACCTTAAAGCCGACGGCAGTCGCGAGCGTTAGCGAGCCGTGGAGTGAGGGCGGAGGGTGCGGGCAGCTTTGCTGCCCCGCACATCTCCACGCAGCCCGAACGGAAAAAAGGAAAATAACATGGAAGGCATGGTCGTCAACGCCATATTCAGCTTGCAAGATTTGCTCTCCGGCGGCCTTGCCCGCATCCAGGGTATGCTGAAAAAAACAGATGGCATGATAGGCTCCCTTGGTGCCAACATGGGGGCGCTGGCCCGCGCCATGGCCCCCCTGGCCATGCTTTTTGCCGCCCTGGCCTTGGGGCTTGGCTTTGCCACAGGCAAGGCCATGGCCTTTGAAAGTGCCATGGCCGACGTGGGCAAAGTAGTGAACTTTGAAACCCAGGCCGACTTTGACGCCATGGGCGAAAGCATCCTGGGTATGTCCACCCGCATTCCCATGGCTGCGGAAGGCATAGCCGCCATTATTGCCAGTGCTGCCCAAAGTGGCGTTGCCAAACAAGACCTTGCCGAATTTGCCGAACAAGCCGCCAAAATGGGCGTGGCCTTTGACTTAACAGGCGACCTGGCCGGAAAAATGATGGCAGACTGGCGGGCAGGTATGAACCTGGCCCTGCCACAGGTATACGCCCTGGCCGATGCCGTGAACCATCTTTCCAACAATATGAACGCCACGGCCCCGGCCCTGGGGGAAGTTATCCAGCGGGTAGGGCCACTGGCCGTTACCTGCGGCCTGGCGGAAACACAGGTGGCCGCCCTGGGCGCTGCCTTTCTTTCCGCCGGGGCCAGCCCGGAAATTGCTGCCACTGCCCTGAAAAGGTTTACCTCCACCCTGGTAAAAGGCGAAGCCATGAGCAAACGCGCCCGTGGTGCGTTTGGCGACCTCGGCCTGTCTGTCACCCAAATGGCGAAGGACATGCAAACAGATGCCCAGGGCACCATTTTCAAGGTGCTGGAAGCCATTGCCAACAAGCCTAAGGAATTGCAGGTTTCCCTGCTTACAGAAATGTTTGGGGAAGAAAGCATTGGGGCCATTGCGCCGCTTCTTGCCAACATGGGCAACCTTTCCCAGGCGTTTAACTTGGTGGGCAACGCTGCCAATTTTGCAGGCAGCATGCAGGATGAATTCAACACCCGCAGCAAAACAACAGAAAATAGCCTGCAACTGCTTTCCAACCGCTTCTATGCCCTGGCAGTCATCATTGGCAACGTCTTTCTGCCTTATGTTTCTGAAGCAGCCAACTGGCTGGGGGAAGTGGTGGACAGCATCCGCAACCTCTTTGCCACCCCCGGTGGCCAATGGTTTTTGCGCATGGCCGGGGCCGTTGCCAGTGTTGTTGTGGGCATTACCCTGTTTGCCGGGGCCATATGGGCCGTGGGCGCGGCCATGCCCTTCCTCAGCGCAGGCATTGGGGCCCTTAAAGGGGCCTTGCTTGGCTTAGGGGCCCCGGTGTGGCTGCTCATGGGCCTCGGCTATGGCCTGTACCTTGCCTATAAAAACAACTTTGGCGGCATGGCAGATACTGTCAACCGCTGGTACGACACCATTTCTCTGGTGTGCCAGGGGGTTGTGGCCGTGTTCAAAACCCTCTCCGGCGGCAGCGGGGAAATTCGCGGGGAACTGGCGGAAAAAATTGAAGCCGCCGGGCTGGTGGGCCTTGTCACCAATGCCAGCAAACTGGCTGCCCGGTTCCGCTGGTTCTTCAAGGCAGCGTTTATGCAGGTGCAGGAACACCTGTTTGCATTCCGCCAGCGCTTTGGTGCCGTTCTCGATAAGTTTGGCAACGCCTTTGCCCGCATAGGAGAGCGCATCAGCCGGGTGCTGGCCATGCTTTTTGGTGGGGAAGTCACCAGCGGAACCGATACCTGGTTTCGCCTGGGGTCACTCCTGGGTACTGTTGTGTGTGGTGCCCTGGATGCCGTGGCCTGGGCATTGGAACAGCTCCTTATTCCCCTGGAAATTGGCATAAACACCTTTGATTTGTTGTGCGCATTGTTCACCGGCGACCTGGCCGGGGCCGCCACCGCTCTGCGCAGCATGGTAGAAAACATAGGCCAAGCCCTTATCAATCTGGCAAGCTGCCTTGGCTTTGGGGAAGAAATGAAGGCCGTGTGGAATGATGTCATGGCCTTTCTGGACAGCATCAACCTGTTTGAATGCGGGGCCAAAATCCTGGGCACGTTGGTAGATGGCATTAAAAGCGCCAAAGACGGGCTGGTTAACAGCGTTTCTGATGCGTTCTCCAGCGTGCGTGAATACCTGCCGTTTTCCGACGCCAAACGCGGCCCATTTTCCGACCTCACCGCCAGCGGCGCTGCCATTTTGGGCACCCTTGGCCAAGGCATCACCGGGGCGGAAGGTGGCTTTATTTCCCGCATTGCCGGGGCTTTTGACCAGGCCAGCGCTTTTGCCCGCATGGGGCTGGAAGAAGCAGGTTCCCTACTCTTTCCGGGGCTGGAGCCTGCTTATGCCCCGGCTCTGGCCACCGGGCAGGCAGCGCCCCCGCCTGCCACTGTGCCCGGCAGGCAGGCCGCTGGCGGGCAGGGGGGGCGTACCATCACCATCAGCAACCTTACCGTCACCCTGCCCAGTGTTACCAATGGGCAAACCTTCATGGACGAACTGAAGAACTTTTTAGAGCAGTACGACGCAGACGACCAATAAACTTATTGGAAACGCTCAGTTTTTCGTTTGGCCTCGTTACTTCACTAAAGCCGACGGCAGTCGCGAGCATAGCGAGCCGTGGAGGGAGGGCGGAGGGAACAGACAGCTTTGCTGGCTGTTCATCTCAACGTAGCCCGAACGGA
>NZ_AUCY01000065.1 GCF_000430005.1 Desulfovibrio cuneatus DSM 11391 | reverse complement strand
AATCCCGCTCATAATGGCCTGCACGAGTACTGGCACGCTGCGCGTTGCGCTCATACCGGCTGGCTTGGCACAGGGCGTCGGCCTCTGCATCTAGCAAACCATTCAACGTTTCTTCTACACTTTGGCGCACAACCTCAGAAACGTGCGACCGCAGTTCCTGCTCGTCCACAGCGATAACTGAAACTTTCTTTTTTCCCGTCTCCTTGATACCATCCATCTGTAGCCCTTCCTTGTTGGTTAGCTGGTTGTTTGGCGATGACCAAAACTAACCGACTTGGCGGGCTACGTCATTTTTAGAATGTGCGAAAAATACCGTACGTTATCCTACCACTTCCCCTGCCACTATTCAAAGCGTTCCTCTCTGTTATTATTATCTTTTTCTCTTTCTCGCTCTTGTTTTATTATGCCCTTGAGCTTCTTTAGCAATAGCTTTGCCCACGATGCCACAGACGGATCTTGGTGGGCCATGAGAGCTTGCAGGGCTGTGGCTCGGTTTTCAATGGTCGTAGCCTTTGTCCCAGCGAATGAGAAGAGTGGAATCATTCTGGCTTCAATTATGCTGAGCACTTGCTCTTGCTCAGGAACAGCTTCAATAATCCCCATTATTAGTGGTGAAAACACGTTGCTCTTAGCGACATCCGCCGCTTCTGGATTTATACCCCATAGAGGGACAATTTCGGCAAGCCGAGCGTACCGAATCAATGGGTCTCCGGCTGCCCAATCAAGAAGCTCTGTAGCAGTAAAATTGCTAAATGGATTTTTGTAGTCTGGAGTTTCCGGTTGGCACTGCCATGAGAGGAGATAGACTAAAAATTGAGCTTGCGGCTCCCCCAAAAGCAAATTGAGTGAGTGCATTGGCTGCGCTTTAAAAATAGCTTCAATGAAGTCGTTTTGTGAATATGAACTGATGGTTCCTGCATTCAGTGCCATCAAAAATTTCTGCACCATATTCTTCAATAAATTTTTGTTGAATTCTCCTGTTAAACATACCTTAATCAGTGTGGCAAAATTCACTCTAAATTCAGCATCCCTGTTCAACTCGCTATCAACAAAGTCCATTCGTGCAATAAGTTCTTTACCACATTCAAGAAGAGCAATTGGTAAAGTACGGTTTTCATTGCGCTCTATATTCACATGTAAAGCAAGAATATTCACTGCCGCTGCATAGCCGCCTCTCAAAGCTGAAAGTGCAAGCAAAATATCTCGAAGGATTTGCGGGTCTACTTGCTCAATGAAAGGAGTCCAGAGCATTTCATCAAATTGATTTGGAGTTACTTTTTGCTCCTCAAGAACAGTAAGTAGACGAGCTTTACACTTTTCATCAGCTCCGACAGCAAATTGCAATTTTGGCAGGAACAGGATGAGAACCGGGTGTTCCAAAGCCATATCAAGAAAAGAGCTTGCCAGTTGCGGCTGTTTCGACACTATTCTATTGAGATACCCCACTAATACCAATACATCTCGCTCCCCTTCCGGAACCAAAGAAAGAGCTGCAACACACTTATTCCAGATATCTTGATAATCCAAAGCACCTTCAGCAAGTCCAATTCCAAATGACACACGGGTGTTTCCTTTTCCTCGGCTCATTGCTTCTGGCAACAATAATTCAAGCGTAGTGTCACGTTGAGAGGCACACTGGGCACCAATCTTCTTTACTTCCTCTAAAATATATTGGCTATACTTGTCCTTAATCTGTCTGGTGTTTTTTAAAAAACTGACTAACTGAAGGCTAGGTGTAAGCACAAATAGGCGTGCCTCATCCAACAGATTTTTAGGTTCTAATTGAATACATAACGCCTGAATGCGCTGTAACTCAACCTCTGCCTTGGCTTCTTGCTCTGCAAGGGCTGCAAGTGTTTTATTTACTGCCAAATATAAATCTTCGCAGTACCCTGTTGAGCAGAGTTGCGCCACAACACGTTCAAGTTCATCATAACAACTTACTTTTTGCCATAACCCAGGCAAGGCCTCTGCAAAGATTGTACGCATGGTTTGGTAGTGCGGATTTTCAACCTCAAGATACTCTGCAACAAAGCGAATACCATTTGCATACCACTCCTGCCTCTGTGCATCTTTTGGCCCATATCCATAACCTTTCGGCCTGGCCCCAAATTCAGCCCGGTGGGTAATCCAAAAATTCCATGTCCGTAAAGTGCATTTTATTGCCTTATAGGCAAAAGAATGGAGAACCGTATCCTTGGTTGCTAACCATTCTGCAATAATTGCAAGCTGCTGTTGCTGCGTCGCGAGAGTACAGGAATAATACGGTTGAAAAAAATGAGAAAGAGTGTCTTCCCATGAGTGGTGCAGAGTTGCAATGTTTGCCAGGTGCTGTATGGCAACATCAAAAGTCTCTTCATGATACGCATAATGGCAAAGGTAATCTGCAATTTTGTTGATATACAGGGAACTCTCTTCTTGTAACAACATGGGGTAGCATTGCAAAGCGTCCTCAAGCAAAGCCAACGTCTCATACGGCAATACAGGGGCTACCAACATCACAATATCCCAAGGTGGGGGCTGTTGCCTCAAGTTTTTTCGCCACAGGGCAATCCATTCCTTGACAATCTGCTGCGCCTCTTCTGAATCATGCAAGTACCCAAGCCTGCGGGCAAAAGACTTGCGTAACCGCTCGGATGCGTTGTGAATCAACGCATTTTCCACTGTGCTGAGCTGAATATACTGCAAGGCCTGTGCAGCAAGTCTATTTGCCAAAGCATGGGGCAATACCGCCCGCCAAGCACTACGGCACTGAACCAGCTCCATTTTTCTCAAATCCCGAACACATCGATAACATGTATCTTCTGGAATACCCGCCAAACTAGCGATAATTCCTAATTCTTCCGGGGCTTCTCCCTTTGTATCCGCGCAAAATGAGTACACAAGGGAGCTGGCTTCAGCAACCCGAAGCAACTCCTCATTTATCTCATTGCCCTGCCAAAACAAACGCTCAAACAGCTCGCTATCTGAAAATTTGGAAAGTGAGCCACTTTTCTTGGTGGCCTTGGCAATGGCAAGAGCCAGCCGGGCATTGCCCCCTGCAAGCACTGAAATACGACGTGCATCCATCAAAGACAGCTTTGGGTATCGCTGTCTGAGTACCTCAGTCGCCACATCCGCTGTTAACGGCTTTATTCGAAAAACAGCATCCTCTTCATCTGCCTCATCCTGCACATCATACTCTATAGTGAGTACACTCACAGTTTTATTCGCTGCTGATGCACATAGGGACTTCAGCAACCTGTGCGTTTTGGGAGGACAATTATCCATAATAAGCACTGTGGGCATCTGATTCGCCACAAGGTAATCGAGCATCGCATCAGGGGTAGGGGTTGGCGTCCGCCCAAGGTCTGTATACATGACCAAAGATTCATCTAACGGTTCGCTACCAATTGCAGCATCAAACAGTGCCTCTGCAAGTCTTGTTTTCCCAACACCGGAAAGCCCCACAAGCCGGAGTGCAGCTTGTGGCTTCCTCAAACAGTTGCGGAGCGCCTGTATTCCCTCCTCCGTGGAAAGATCTTTCTCAGAATGCAAAAGACGTGGAGCGGCATCAAGCAGAAATGGCTGTTTCTCATCGCTATTGGGTGTGGACCAGTTCTTTAGCCCTTGCCAACCATTCAACGGTTTATTAATTTTGTCGCGCAACCACATGGCTACGCCAGGGTACTGGTTCACCCATCTGGCCAGGTCATTCTGATCATAAAATTTGAGATCCAGTTTGTCTTTATGTGCACAATCCTTCACCGCTTCACGCATGGCCGTGATTCGTTTCGTTCGCTTGCTATCGGTCAAATTGGCTTTTACACTTACAATTACATACGCCCCACCACATGCGGCCAAATCTTGTATAGAATCACGCAAAGGCCCTTTGGGGCGCATCTCATGAATAATAGCCTTGTCGGCAAGATCCATCATCTTTACCTGGAAACCGGTATCCGAACGTTTGATAAAATCGAACTGAAAAGATACATCTGGTAAGGCACCGCGCACATCAATGCCTCCATCTCCCTCATCTTCGTGCCCTCCCATTTGTAAGGCGGACACCGGACAGTTCCTACTTTGCAGCTCTGCGAGGCAAAGCCGTTCCACCATTTGACGCAAATAGGTATCTTTCAGCAGTGCAATGTCAGAACCACGCAGTTCAAGCATAGAAGCCCCTTATAGAGAAGTATTGCCTTAATTCACATGGAGTATACCCCACCCAAACAAACGCTGGCAACAATCAAAAATGCTGTTGCCTGCAAAATAGCCTATTTGATTTTATCCTTATTTCTCGTATACTCACACTGGCTATTTTTTCCTAAGATATACAGCCGTGAACGAGGGAACCATGGGCACTGCCATCCCTATCGTGTTACCCCGAATGGGGCAGGTGCCCCCACACAAGCTACGGCTGACCACTTGTTGCCATAGCGCAGTGATAACAGAAAGACGGCAACAAAACTACCAGGACACACCACACGGGGTAAACAATGACAAAAAAAACAGGTGCATTGGGCAAAATTTTTAACGTTATAGTATTACTCACCGTTATGACTGCCATTGGAAGCTTCTTTTTTTCTCCATCCAAAAAGGAGGAAATAACAGTGCAAACAATTGCAGGAACTGCAATACCTCAAGCCCCCAATAACGATGATGCCCGCATGGAAGCAGCACGTAAGGACCTTGAAGCAAGGGTACAAGCTGCCGAAAAAGCCATTACAATAGACCCAAACAAGCCAGCAGACCCCGCAGAAGATGCCAAAGAATACGCCGAAATGGTGAAAAACACCCTGGCTGCCCAGCAGGCCCTTGGCACATTAACCACACAACTGGATGCCATGCGGGGCAATGCAGAGTTCTACCAACGCGGCCTTAGTTACCCCCCCGCAGCAGAATGGAAAAAGGCCGTGGAAGCACTACGTGAAAAAGTGCAACACGACCTTACAGTTGCCCCCATTGTGCGGGCTGCCCCCGGAGCTTTGTTGGGGTTAAGCATTGATAGGGAATGGCGCAGGGGCGGCATTACGGAAAGCGCAAAAGCCCTGGCCCGTGACCTGCGTGAAGCTCTGGAGTGGAAGCCGGAAGAATAAGGGAAGACCACCTGTTTGATGAACTGGAACGATAGAATTTGTTTCCGTAGGGGGGAATGCAGATGAGCTGGATGGATGACGAGATAGGAACGGAATATGGGTACCTGAAATATTGCAGGCCCGGTGTAATGTTAGCCCTGCCTTGGCTCAACTTAGAGTTCACAGGCAAAATGAACATTGTCGCCTGGCTTGAAAGACAACTCCAATTGACAACTAGGGCATTTGACTTTCTCCAGGCTGAAGAAAACTACTGGAAGGAGAATGCCAAATCAAAAGATAACGCTCCTATAGACCACAAGACACTAGGCAATCTACTTTATCTTCGCGGGTTCAACTTCAAAGTGCAACACCCGCTGTTTGACTGTTAGCGTATTCCCAAAAAGTTGTATAGGGGTTTTTGAACCCCAGGCACTTTCTTGGCCTCCAGTTTAAGCGGCACATTGCCTCGACAATTCTGTTCTTGGTAACATCTGCAAGGCTTACCCCCTTAGGAAAGTATTGGCGTAGAAGCCCGTTTGTATTTTCATTCAGTCCACGTTCCCAAGAGTGATACGGGTGGGCAAAATAACCATTGGCTTCAAGCTTGCTGGAAATCTCAGCGTGGTAGCTGAATTCCTTGCCATTGTCATAGGTGATGGTGTGCACATATTCCTTGATGGGACTCAAAAGTCCAAGGA
>NZ_AUCY01000064.1 GCF_000430005.1 Desulfovibrio cuneatus DSM 11391 | reverse complement strand
CGGGGGGAGGGGGAAAAGCCCCTTTTATAAAAGGGGTTTTCCCCCTCCCCTGACATTACGCCTTCACACGTTTTCCAAGGAGTTTGCATGAGTCTTCGCATTGCCGCCATAGCTTCTGGCACAGGCAGTAACGTTGCCGCCATTCAGGGGCATATTGAAGCCGGGCGGCTTGATGCCCGCATTGTGGTAATTCTTTCCAATAATCCCGCTGCAAAGGTGCTGGAGTTTGGCAAAAGCCGCGGCATTCCTGTGTGGAGCACAAGCCACAAGGGCATAGAACGCGAGGCGTATGATGCCTTGCTGGTGGAGCAGGCCAAAGCCCATGGGGCGGATACCATTGTGCTGGCAGGGTACATGCGGCTTGTTACCCCTGTGCTGTTGCGTGCATACCCAGGGCGGGTGCTTAACGTGCACCCTGCCTTGCTGCCCAGCTTTCCTGGCGTGCATGGCGGTGCGGATGCAATTAATTATGGCGTGCGCTTTAGCGGCATAACAGTGCATTTTGTGGATGAAGGGGTGGATACCGGGCCAGTAATTGCCCAGGCCATTACCCCTGTGGGGCAGGGCGATACAGAAGAAAGCCTTATGCAGCGCCTGCACAGCTTTGAACATGTACTGTATGCCCAGGCCTTGCGCTGGTTGGCCCAGGGCAGGCTTGCCATTGATGGACGGCGCGTGTTGCTTGCCGCCCCGGCAGGGGGGCAGCAAAGTGCCGGGGCCTTGGTGATGCCCGGTGCCCAGGGCCACGTGCTTGCCCAACACGAGCTTGGCACGATGGGGAATAATGCGGCTGGGCCGTGGGTGGTGAGTCCCCCCCTTGATATGCCCTTGTGAGGAAACGCTGTCTTTTTCTTACTTCCGCTCCAGCGGCGGGGTACATGCTCCGGCGGGCGTGGCCGCCTGCGCCCGCCTTGTCGCTCCACGGTTCGCTATGCTCGCGACTGCCGTCTATTTTCTTCGCTCCAGCGGCGGGGTACATGCTCCGGCGGGCGTGGCCGCCTGCGCCCCGCCTTGTCGCTCCACGGCTCGCTACGCTCGCGACTGCCGTCGGCTTTAGGGAAGGTGAGTGGCAGGCAGGGCCAAAGAGCCCACCCCCCCCTTTTTTTTAACACTTGCGCCTTGCCAAACGAAAAAACTCAGCGTTTCCTTCTCCGCTCCAGCGGCGGGGTACATGCTCACGCGGTAGAGAGATATGTGGCACTTTGCCGCACCTATTAAGGGTTTGCTATAGTCTTTCCGTTATGGTATTATGCAGTAGAGACTGATTGCTAATTTTGGGAATTATTGCTAATAGTGTCCTACCGCCTGTGGCATGGCTTCTGGTACAGGGATTTTTCTAGCTATCCTTTTATATAGTCACTGCCCGGCGCGTAAAAAAAATCAACTTGCTACAACAAAAGGGGAATTTCTATGGATGATGTGGTTTTGTTGTCGCGCCTTCAGTTCGCGGTAGCGGTATTGTTCCACTTCATTTTCGTTCCGCTTACGCTTGGTTTGTCCATGTTGCTAGCCATTATGGAAACCATTTACGTGCGCACTGGAAACGAGCAATACAAACGTATGGCTAAGTTTTGGGGCAAGCTGTTCCTTATTAACTTTGCCCTGGGTGTGGTTACTGGCATTACGCTGGAATTCCAGTTCGGAACCAACTGGTCACAATATTCTGCCTACGTGGGCGATATTTTTGGCTCGCTCCTTGCTATTGAAGCAACAGCCGCCTTCTTTTTGGAGTCCACGTTTATTGCGGTGTGGCACTTTGGGTGGGAACGTGTTTCCAAGCGCGTGCACCTGTTTGCCATTTGGGCCGTTGCCATTGCCGGGAACGTTTCTGCCTTGTGGATTATTCTTGCCAACGGCTTCATGCAGAACCCAGTGGGCTACCACCTTGTAAATGACCGTGTTGAACTTGCCAGCTTCCTTACGGTGCTGGGCAACCCCTATGCCTGGGGCCAGTTCTTTCATACCATTTTTGGTGCATGGACCCTTGCCGGCTTTTTTGTGCTGGGTATTTCCGCATGGCACCTTACCCGTAAGAACGAACTGGACTTTTTCACCCGTTCTTTCAAAATTGCCTCGATTTTTACCCTTATTGTTACCGTTCTGGTGGCCATTCAGGGCCACAACCACGGTATGACAGTTGCCCGCTTGCAACCCGCCAAGCTTGCTGCCATGGAATCGCATTGGGAAACACAAAAAAGTGCCCCCATGTATCTTTTGGTGTGGCCGGATGAAGCAAACCACCGTAACCTGATTGAAGCCATACCCCTGCCCGGGGTACTCAGCTTCCTGGCCCACGGCAACTTCAGCGCTGAAGTGCTTGGCATTAAAGATGCTGCCCGTGCCGACTTTGAAGAATTTGTGAAGCGCACCGGGTATGACCCCAAGCAGCCTGTGGTCACCATGGCTGACGGCACCCAGATCAAGGCTCCGCTCACAGCGGAAACTGCCCTTCCTCCTGTGCTGCTCACCTTCCTTTCCTTCCGTACCATGGTGGGCCTTGGCACTATGTTCCTTGGCCTTGCTCTGCTGGCCTTTGTGTGGCGTGATAGCATTCCGCAGCGCCCCGGTTTTGCCCGCATCCTTGTGTATGCCATTCCGCTGCCCTACATTGCCATTATGATGGGCTGGATGGTGGCCGAAGTGGGCCGCCAACCCTGGATTGTGCATAAGCTTATGACCACCAGCCAGGCCGTTTCGCCTGTGCCCGGTTCTTCCGTGGCGCTTTCGTTACTTGCTTTTGTGGTGGTATACGGCTTGCTTGGCAGTGCTGCAATCTACCTGATTCGCAAGTACGCCAGAAAAGGCCCCGCTCCCCTGGCATAAGGCCGGCAGCATAACCTGAATGACGCACACAATACGAGGGTAAATATATGGATATATTTAGCTACGAAACCCTGCAAATCATCTGGTTTGTTTTGTGGGGGCTGCTTTGGGCAGTGTATTTTGTTTTGGATGGCTTTGACCTTGGCGTGGGCACCCTGTTGCCCGTGCTTGGCAAAACAGATTATGACCGCCGGGTCATGTTCAATGCCACCGGGCCGTTTTGGGACGGCAACGAAGTGTGGCTGATTACCGCTGGTGGCGTTACCTTTGCGGCATTCCCCAAGGCCTACGCGGTGCTGTTCAGCTCGCTGTATGCCCCGCTCCTGCTGCTTTTGTTTGCGCTTATTTTCCGCGCGGTTTCCTTTGAATTCCGTAATAAAATTGACAGCCCACGCTGGCGCAACGTGTGGGACACCATGCAGTTTGTAGGCAGCTTTGTGCCTGCCTTGCTGCTGGGCGTGGCCTTTGCCAACCTGTTCCAGGGCATTCCCATTGATGCTAACGGCGTGTACCACGGCAGCCTGCTTGGCTTGCTCAACGTATACGGCCTTGCTGGTGGCCTGCTTTTTGTGGCCATGTTCTGTATGCACGGGGCCATTTGGCTTGCTGTGCGTACTGAAAAGGGCGAACTACACGACCGCGCCATTGGCGCTGCCAAAAATGCCTGGGCAGCCACACTTGGCCTTGCTGTGGTGTTTTTGATGGCAACTGGCTACTACACCAACCTGTATGCAAACTACCACGCACTGCCTGTGCTGTGGCTGTTCCCGCTGCTTGCTGTGGTTATGCTGCTGGCAGCCCGCTTTTTCATTGCGGGCGGAGCACACTGGCTTGCCTTTGCTGCCAGCGCCCTGTTCATTCTTTGTATCACCTTTTTCGGGGTGTTCGGCATGTTCCCGGCTCTGGTGCCTTCCAACATGGACCCCGCATTCAGCGTGACCATGGCTCAGGCTGCTTCTTCCTTCAAAACCCTGCAAATTATGCTGGTGGTCACCCTTATGTTCATTCCCCTGGTTATTATTTACCAGGCATGGGTGTACACTGTGTTCTCCTTCAAACTGACTCGTGAAGAAATCATGAAGGAACACGCATACTAAGCGTTCCTGTTTTTCAGAGTACATGCCGGGCTACCCATTGCGGGTGGCCCGGTTTTTTATTGCCTGTTGCAGTGCAGGGGAGGGTGATTCATTCCTTCCTGGCTCTGCACGATGGAACCTGGCTTTGGAATGCTGCCAAGGCTTTTGCTTCCTCCTGACCTGGGATACAAAGAAAAAATGCAAAAAATGAAAAAAACACTTGCCAAGCAGGACAGTCCGGTGTAATTACTTTTTCTCACGCCGGGGTGGTGGAATTGGTAGACACGCTAGATTCAGGTTCTAGTGTTCGCAAGGACATGGGAGTTCGAGTCTCCCCTTCGGCACCATATTTGAAAGGGTCATAACTGAAAGGTTATGACCCTTTTGGTATTTTGGGGGTAGGAAGAGGGGGCTGGCATTAGCTCATTGTATTGTGCGCAACATGGTATTTACTATGTGGATAAGATGTGCCATTACGCCAGACATTCCACTGCATGAGTTATAGCGGTAAGAGCAGATTTATTCATGTAGTGCAGAGAGCGGCCCTCGGAGATTTCCGGGGGCCGCTTTGTTCTTGCTAGTAGAGGAGCCAGTAGCCAGCAAGCCGTTGTATACCTGAGTATTGTTGTGGCCTTTGCCTTCTGGCGTAAAATCGAGTAGTTTCATGAAACGATACCATTGCACCACAATGACGCATGACACCTATGGAAGGGGCCTTACATGGTTTTGGAAAACAAGCTGGGCATTACCAGCCAGATAGCGTTGGCAAGCGCAGAAGAAAAGATCAGCAAGCAAAAGGCCCGGCAGCTTTTTGAAACAGGCGCTCTTGATACCCTGGAAGTGGGCACGTTTGCCGGGCTGGCCTCCATTCACCACTACTTGTTTGCAGGCATATACGACTTTGCGGGAAAACTGCGCGAGGTGAACATTGCCAAGGGCAATTTTCGCTTTGCCCCGGTCATGTATTTGCAGCAAGCCTTGAAACATATCGATGCCATGCCCCAAAACACCTTTGAAGCCATTGTGGAAAAATATGTGGAAATGAACATTGCCCACCCGTTCAGGGAAGGCAATGGACGGGCAACCCGCATGTGGCTGGACTTGATCCTCAAAAAAGAACTCAAACAAGTGGTGGACTGGAACGCTGTGGATAAAGACGACTACCTTCTTGCCATGGAACGCAGCCCGGTAAAAGATGTAGAGATTAAACACCTCCTGAAACAAGCCCTTACCGAGAATATCCACGATAGAGAGCTGTATATGAAAGGTATAGACGTAAGCTATTTTTATGAAGGCTATAGCGAGTTCAGGACTGGGGAGTTGTAGAGGGGGGGGGCCTTCTTGATTTTTGGCCCAATTTGCCCACAATCTCTCCCATGTTTTTATGCATAGCGCTTAAACAGAAGAAACCCTACTCTTTGGAGCTAGTTGAAAGGGGTAGAGTACGTAAAGAGTAAAACTGCGGGGGAAGTATGAACGATGGATTGTGGTTGCTGAATTGGGAGAAATGTCTGTATCCTGAAGGATATCAGTGTGATATTGCACAGTACCGTCTGCTTAAGGAATGTTCAGAAAGCAAATGTATTACTAAGTGGAATGAATGGCGGGAAAGAAACCCTAATACAGAAATATGGCTGCAAGGTGCAAATCTATCACAATGGGATCTTCAAGATGCAGATTTTTCTAATGCTAACTGTGAAAGAGCGCATTTTTGGAAGGCCCACTGTGAGAGAGCATTGTTTCAAGACGCTAACTGTGCTGGAGCGTCATTCCAACAGGCCTACTGTGAAAAAGCAGAGTTTAATCTCGCTCATTGTGAAAAGACTCGTTTTTGGAAAGCCGACTGCAATAACGCATGTTTTTGCAATGCTTACTGTGACCAGGCTGACTTTACTTTGACTCATTGTCAAAAGGCAGAGTTTGATTTTGCTGATTGCGGAAATAGCGTTTTTGCAAGTGCCAATTGTGAAGGAGCTAATTTTTCTAATGCGTCTTGTGAGGGCGCTCTTTTTGTCTATGCCAATTGCGAAGGGGCAATTTTTGATAGAGCTAACCTTAATAATGCATGTTTTTCCAATGTAATAGTCTCTTCTCGTTCCAGTTTTTTGGAATGTAAAATGAATAGAAACACACTATTGACCAACTCTAGTCTTTCTTCCATTATGACAGAATCTGGCACCCGTGCGTTGTTGGAACGAAATATACGGCAGGCTGAATGGGAAAAATGGTATGTGGATCATCCCATTCAGAAATGGCCTGTTCGATTTTTTTGGCTGATTTCTGATTACGGTTACAGTACTGGAAATGTAATTCTATGTTTTTTTGCTACATGGGTTATTTTTTCTTCGCGGGTTCAACTTCAAAGTGCAACACCCGCTGTTTGACTGTTAGCGTATTCCCAAAAAGTTGTATAGGGGTTTTTGAACCCCAGGCACTT
>NZ_AUCY01000063.1 GCF_000430005.1 Desulfovibrio cuneatus DSM 11391 | reverse complement strand
TGGAGCGAGGGCGGAGGGTGCGGGCAGCTTTGCTGACCGCACATCTCCACGCAGCCCGAGCGGAATTATGTCCCGCAGAAGGTCTGGTACACTCTTTCGTGACTCTTCGGCCCAGCCTCGTACTTTTCCAGGCCGGGCCGCCATGTGTATGGGGCAGCAAGAACGCCCAGCAAGTTGTGCAAGGGGGCATAGTCCCCCTGTTCTTCTGCGCTGCGTAGTGCCGCTTCCACTAAATGGTTTCTGGGAATATACACCGGGTTGTGCTGCTGCATTAGCTGCATGGCCTGGGGCACGCCCATGGGGTTGGCTGCAAGGCGCGCTTGCCAGCGCGTGCGCCATGCCGCAAATTCCGGGCTGGCAAACAGGGGGCTAACGCCGCTTACAGCGCCTGTAGAGTTACCCGCGCTTGCCGGGTGGCCCGCACCAGCGGGAAATTCTTCTGCCCCCAACGCCCGGAAGGTGTTGGTATAGTCGGCATGGTGTTGTTCCATGCAGGCCAGCAGGTCTGCCACAAGCTGTTCGTCGTCATCCTGCGGCGCGGCAAGGCCCAGTTTCCCGCGCATCATGGCCAGCCAGCCCTGGGCATAGGTGGTGTGGAATGCTTCCAGCGCTTCTTCAGCCATGTGCACAGCCTCTTCATGCTCCGGGTGAAAGCACGGCAACAGGGCATTGGCAAAGCAGGCCAGATTCCAAGCCGCAATAAAGGGCTGGTTGCCATAAGCATAGCGCCCGCCGTCATCAATAGAGCTGAACACAGTGTTGTTGCTATAGGCATCCATAAAAGCGCAGGGGCCATAATCAATGGTTTCCCCGGAAAGGGCCATGTTGTCTGTGTTCATCACACCGTGAATAAAGCCCACGCGCATCCAGTGCACAAGCAAGGTGGCCTGTGCGGAAGCCACAGCAGAAAAAAGCGCTAGTGCAGGGTTTTGCGCTTCGGCACACGCCGGGAAATGGCGTTTTATGGTGTAATCCACCAAAGACTGCAAGGCATGTGCATTATTTTGCATGGCAGCAAATTCAAACGTACCCACCCGAATGTGGCTGGCCGCAATGCGGGTGAGCACGGCACCGGGCAGCATGGTTTGGCGCTGCACCTTTTCCCCGGTGGTAACAACCGCCAGGCTGCGTGTGGTAGGAATGCCCAAGGCGTGCATGGCTTCGCTAATAATATATTCGCGCAGCATGGGGCCAAGGGCGGCCCTGCCGTCGCCATTACGGGAATAGGGGGTGCGCCCGGCTCCTTTCAGGTGCACGTCCACCCGTGTGCCTGCTGGCGTAATGTGCTCCCCCAGCATAATGGCCCGGCCGTCGCCCAGCATGGTAAAGCGCCCGAACTGGTGCCCGGCATAGGCCTGGGCAAAGGGGGTTGCCCCTTCCGGCAGCAAGTTGCCTGCAAACATATCCGCCTGTGTTGCCTGGGGCCAGTCCGCAAGGTGCAGGCCAAGCTCCGCTGCCAGGGCTTCATTCACCACAGCAAGCGTAGCCCCCCGCACAGGGGTGGGTTTTTGCAGTTTATAGAACACAGAGGGCAAGGAACTATAGGTTGTGTCAAAAGTAAACATATGGGTGCCTCAAATAGGGGAAGGGACAGTTGTATAAACGCCCGTACGAAGGGAAAGAAGCTTTCAGCACAGGCCATTATGCATGGTAAGTATGCTTGGGGCATTCGTCCATAGTGAAGGCGTGCCCGCGCCTTATTCCATAGCCTTCACCACGCGCACAAGTTCTGCCAGCCCTACAACCCCATGCAAGGTGTGCTGCTTGTTCACCACCAGCGTGGGCACCGAACGAATTCCATACGTGCGGGCAAGCTCCAGGTCTTCGTTCACGGCAGTCACCACGGCTTCGGAACGGAACAGTTCCTGCCAGCGGTCAAAATCGACCCCCGCATTGCGCACCGCCGCAAAAATAACCGCATCCTCTTCTATGTTCTTGCTGTGGGTGAACAAATCAGCCTGCAAGGCATCAAACACGTCCCAGTAGGCGGCATTGCCACCCACAAAAAAGGCGGCCTTGCACGCCCTCAATGGTTTCATGGACGCGGGAAACAAAAATGACTGCTTCCGCATACCTTCAATGGAAAACCTGTGCAGGTCGTCTGTGGCATTGGCGCTTTCCCAGTGGGATAAAATTTCATTTTTTGCCTGCTCCCGCGAGCCGAACATGCGCACAAAGTCGCCTTCTTCCCGCACCAGGGCAAAGGAACGGTGGATTATTTCCACATTGGGGAACTGGGCCTGCAATTGCCGCATGTGAAACGACATGGGAAAGCAAAAGCTGCAAACGACGTCATGGAAAAATTCTATCTGCAGTGTGTTCATTGTATTCTCGTGTATTGTTGTGGGGTTGCGCACGTGTGCTTGCGGCGTGCTGCGCTTGCTGGGAATGCCTAAGCATAAGCACATAGTGGAAAATAAACTAGAAATATATTTTTCGATAGAAAGAGTAAGGATATGGAAGGGGAGACGGGAGGGGGGAAGAGGTGAGAAAGAGTTACGGTTTTATTTCATTTTGCCCTCTGCATTGGGCAAAAAACCGCAAATATTCTAAGAGGTAGAACACCCTGTGGCTTTGCTCTTAAAAGAGCTGGGCCACCTGTTGCCGGGTAATCCATAGGTACAAAGGCGCACTGGCCAGCGAATGAAAGCCGAAGTGCTGATAAAATGAAGCGGCTTGTGCATCTTTAGCCTTCACCACAAAAAACGCCCAGGCCAGCTCACTGGCGTAGGCTCTTTGCAAGGCATCTGCTAACAGGAGTGCCCCCATTCCCTTACCCTGGCCATGCGTGGCCACTGCCAAACGCCCCAGCAGCACCGCAGGCACTTGGCCATAGCGCGGCAGCTTCTGCGTTGTTTCTTCCGGCAAGTCCGTAAGGTTGAGGGAGGCCGTGGAAAGCGTGTAGAACCCCAACACCTCATGGGCGGCACCAGGGCGCACAGCCACTATGGCCGTGGCATACCCCCGGCGTTGGTCCTGGCTGGCCCGCAACTGTAAATACCCATCAAGCTCCGGGTTGCCACAGGTAAATGCTTTTACGGCATGGTGCTTGGCCAACCGCTCAAAAACAATGCGTGCCTTGCTCATTTGCCCGTGGCCTTGGCATGTTCGGCAACCGCCTGCTGCAACCGTGGCAAGGGGGCCGCATTGTCATTTATGAGGGCAGAGGCCAAAGCCTTCTGGTCATCAAGACACACCTGAATAATGGAATGCTGGGTAATGGTCTTGCGGGTGGCCTCCGCAAGGGCCGCTATCAAAAAATCCGTCATGCTCCGCCCTTCCAGGGAAGCAGCCACTGCCAGCGACTCTTTCAGATCAACGGGAATCCGTGCGTCTATGCGCGTCATCCCTTCATTGGTTTGTATGGTCATAGGAACCTCCTACTGGAAAGAAGTGTACGGGAAAATACCGTACATGGCAAGGTGGGGGGGAGGAGTAAAGACGTGTTTATCTATGAAGGTATCAACCAGTGCTTGTGAAAGCTGAATTCTCACGGTATAGGTTTTATGAGGGTAGCTGAAGGTTACTCAATTCTCTATTTTGCCCCAACATGCCCAGCAGCAGCACCCCATTAGCAACAATACAGGAAGGCTCATGAACAAAGAGACTCAAAAGGCCCCCAAGAAATGGAGTTGGTTTACTCGATTTTCTCAAATCCTTCTTCTTGTCGCTTTTGTGGCACTGATATTTGCCTTTAAGGATTGCTATGGGCTTTACACCTTTAAAGCAGATCTGGCCACCCCTGCACCAAACACAACCAACGCCTCTTTACAAATCCCACTTATATCTGAAGTTCCACCTAGCCCACACGCCTCCACTCAAACGCCTGAAGAATTTGCCGCAAACATCAAACTGGACATCAGCACCAAACATCAAGATGGCCTTACCCGGTTCAGTGACCTCATTTTCTGGTACGCAACGTTTACTACGGGGTTAAGTGCTTTTTTTCTTGTGATACTATTCGGCACTCTTATCAAAACCAACAAAGACTTTGATGCCTATAGGCTGGAAATCGATAAACTCAATAAAAAGAAAAAAGCGTTTGAAGATAACCTAGCTAAAGAAAAGACATTAAATGAAACCGCATCTGCAAAGCTCTTGGAAAAAATGGAAGAAGAATTGGAATCCATCAAGCTACTCAACGAACATTCGTCTATCCTAATAAACTACTATGCAAACAAATGGGATTCTGAATCTCATACAAAAGGCAGGTAGGTAAAAACTATGAATTCCCAGGAACATACAAAAATAATGAATGAGCTCATCTCATCTTGCCATTATGACAAAAGAGAGCCAGGAAATTATATAACAACACCACTAGCAAATCCCGCAGGGTTAGGTATACCACCAAAAGATAAAAACGAAGCAAGTCACTTTGTTCAATGGAAAAACCATGCTGAAATGTTCTATCGTTCAATAAGTAAAGTTTTGCAAGATAAGACGAAGGATGCTCTTTACACAGCCGAATCCCTATACAAACTTTTTGAAAAAATACCCTCATTAGAGCAAGAAGAAATAACACGCTACAAGGCAAAATCCATCTGTGAATTTATCAACTATTTTTCGCAAAACAAGGATTTTAATAGTGCGCTGAAAAAACTTGGAATTTTAGAGGAAACGTTCCTAAATTACCCTCAATCTGTGGTTCTGGCCAAAGCATATATTGCACTAGGGCACACAAAAGATAAAAATATTCTTGAAGCACACCGTTTATACCTAGAGCTCATACAGCGGCTAGTAACAGGAGAGCCAGAAGAGCTACCTGAAACTGTATCTACACAAGAGATATGCGCCCAGATAGCTGCATTCCTATTCTCCCACTACATTAAAAAAGAAAAATTACATGAAGCAAGAGCCATTTTTGAAAGTATGAAAGATTTGGGCGACAAGGAAATAATACGGGAATTACGTGCCATGGCGACAGTTAACATAATCTATGCCTATGATACTGCAGGCAACCCGGATGAAGCCCGTGCCCTGTTCGATGCCATGAAAGACCTAGGCGATACAGAAGCCATTAGGGAACTACGGGCCAATGCTTCTGTGAACATGACCAATGCCTATGGCAAAGCAGACAAACAGGAAGAAGCCCGTGCCATATTCGATGCCATGAAAGACCTAGGAGATACGGAAGCCATACGGGAACAGCGCGCCAAAGCTGCTGTGAACATAGTCGCTGCCTATGGCAATGCAGGCAACCTAGAAGAAGCCCGTACCATATTCGATGCCATGAAAGACCTAGGAAATACGGAAGTCATACGGGAACAACGAGCCAAGGCTACTGTGAACATGATCAATGTATATGGTAACGCAGCCAAACTGGATAAAGCCCGCGCCCTGGTGGATGCCATGAAAGAACTGGGGGATACGGAAGCCATACGGGAGCTACGAGCCGAGGCTACTGTGAACATGATCGCTGCCTATGGCGAAGCAGAGAACCAAGCAGAAGCACGTGCCCTGTTCGACGCCATGAAAGACCTGGGCGATTCGGAAGAAATACGAGTACTGCGTGCCAATGCTGCTGCTAACATGATAATCGTTTACATCAGCATAAAAAATCTGGATAAAGCCCGTGCCTTATTTGATACCATGAAAGACTTGGGCGATACGAAAGCAATACGAAATGAACATGCCAATGCATATTTTAACATTATCACTGGCTACCTCAGAATCAACGACACCACGACCGCTAGCTCCTTATTCAATGCAATGCAAAAGCTAGGAGATACAGAGGAAATACGAATTGCGCGAGCCAAGGCTGCTGTCAACATGATCAATGCCTTTGGCGATACAGGCAAGCTGGATGAAGCCCGTGCCCTGTTAGATGCAATGAAAGACCTGGGCGATACGGAAGCCATTAGGGAACTACGGGCCAATGCTTCTGTCAACATGGCTAATGCTTATGGCAAAGCAGGCAAATTGGAAGAAGCCCGCGCCCTGTTGGATGCAATGAAAGACCTGGAAGATACGGAAGCCGTACGGGAACAATGCGCCAAAGCTATTGTGAACATGGTCGCTGCCTATGGCAATGCAGGCAACCTAGAAGAAGCCTATGCCATATTCGATGCAATGAAAGACCTGGGAGATACAGAAGCCATTAAGGAACAACGCGCTAATGCTACTATAAACATGATCAATGTATACAGCAACGCATCCAAACTGGATGAAGCCCGTGCTCTGTTCGATGCCATGAAGGAACTAGGAAACACGAAAGCTATTGGGGAATTGCGTGCCAAAGCAGCTTTTAACATATTCCTTACTTACGGGAATTCAGCCAAGACTGATGAAGCCCGCGCAATATTCGATGCAATGACAGACCTAGGTAATACGGAAGAAATACGACTACTACGTGCCAATGCTGCCGTTCACATGATCATTGCTTACGGAAAAACAGCCAATCCGAATGAAGCCCAAAAAATATTTGACTCATTGCCCCTGTTGGACGATTTCCCCGGAAAACAAGAAATGATTGTCCGTGCCGGAGCAAAACTAATTGAAGCATACGCCAATGCCAAGAACCCTCAAGAAAACCATAAAACCGCTGCCCTCAATGTCTACAACACCATCAAAGATATTGAGGTACAAGACGAAGCCCTAGAATGGAAACAGGAAGCAGAAAAGGCCATGAAAGAGAAAGGATGGATTTAAGGCAATAGCGAATTGCCCGCAACGAAGAAACGCCTGAGGCTTGTTTCCCCGGCTTACACCTTTTGCACCGTCATTCCTGCGTAGGCAGGAATCCAGTATTCTTAGTAAGTTAGGCTACCCAGTGCGCAAGGCAGGAAAGGCCAAAGACAGAATACTGGATCCCTGCCTGCGCAGGATCTTATGTGGCCCCTTGTCAAGTCAGCACAAGATTGTTTTGTATTTTGCCTTTCACTTCATTAGAAAAGCCTTTAATATTAGTTTGTTGTGTGT
>NZ_AUCY01000062.1 GCF_000430005.1 Desulfovibrio cuneatus DSM 11391 | reverse complement strand
GGTTATGAGCAGGGCTTGCAGATTCTTCCACAGGAAGGCCCGGCTCAGGGTGCGGCACTGGCAGGTCAAGGTCTGTTCGAGCTTCCCAAGCTGGTGCAGGATAGCGGCCTCGGTTGTACTCAGCGCGTTTTGCGATGATTGCCGCAAGCTCTCGCTCAAGGCGCTGAATTGTTGCTGGGTCAGGTTCTCCATCTCTTGTCGTTCCTGCTCGGTCTTGGCCTTCAACCGTTCTGCCAGTGAGGTGAGTGAAGTTCCAGTGTTCGGCATACATGCCTCCTTTCAGGCGGAGCTTGATTGTGTTGGTATTTTCTTCAGTGTCAGAATTATTTTTTGTGCGCTTTGACGTATTACGGGAGTTTTGCTTGCGTCTGCGCGGCGGAAGCGGTTGCGGCGCAGAACTTTCAGCCGCTGCATCTTCAGCAGGTATGGCAACGGTTATGTAATCCTTCCCAGCCCGGTTAATGGCAAAGCCTGCATCTTTTAGCGCCTGCACAATGTCGGCCCGGTTGCCAATGCGCCCATCTTCAATGCCCGCCAGAATGTAGCCGTGTATGGCCTTTTTGGCCGCTGTGCGAGGGTCAGTGTCCGGGCTGTCTTTGGCAATGGCTCCCCAGCGAATCAGCCGGGCGCGGTGCAGGTCGGTATGCTCCGGGGCATAGGGCCTAATGCGGGCCGGGTCGTCTGGTCTTGCCCAGCCTTCCCGGTGGTTGTGCAGGTCGCGGAACACATCAAACTGCTTTTGCCAGCCGGGCGGGCATGGGTTAAACGCTTTGCCGCTGGAAAGTTCCACACGCGGAATGACAAAGTGCAGTTCATGGTGCCCGGCGTGGGCATGGCGAACCCACAGAATATTGCGCTGGTCGGCTGCCAGTCCGGCAAAAGCCACAGCTTCAAAGTCATCCATGACCCGCTGTTCCTGCTCTGGTGTGGTGGTGTCCTCCGGGTGCCAGGAAAGCACCCCTGCCGTGAACCGCCATGAGGTTTCCAGAGAATCAATAAGGGCGCGGGTTTGCTCCGGGTTGCCCCGCAGTACCGTGGGCGGGTTCGCTTCTCTGTCTGGGTAGTCCATGCGCAACAGGTACTCGGTGGGGGCTGCTCCGCCGCCTTGCCCGTGCGGGAACACCTTCATGTACATGGCGGTTCCCCCCGGCTGTTTGCTTCTTGGGGGCGGGGTGTGTCAGCGTTTTGCAGGCTTTGCTCCATGCTCCACAGGGCCGCCAGCACTTGCACAACCTCTGCCCGATTTTTGAAGGTGTTGGCCCAACGGGCGAGCTGATTCAGGTTTGCACCAATGCGGGCAAGCTGCCGTACATGCTCCCGCTCCAACGGTGTTTGCCGTAGGCGGTAGTCCAGGGCACGCTGCCGGATGAAGTCCGTAACCGTTTGCCCCTGGGCGGCTGCCTTGGCGGCAATGGTTTCTTTTTCCGCAGGAGTAACGCGAAGCTTGAGCCATGCTGAGCGATTGGGTTTTGGCTCACTCATGGCGCTTGCTCCCTGTTTGGCCAAGAGTGGAATTTTGCTTGCAAGCAAGGAGGGCAAGCCGAGCGCGAAGGAGTGTACTCTTTGGTACATGACAGAAGCGCACGGTGACGCCTGACGCCACATGCAGGCAAAAGGCCGCTCTTGGAGCAGGGGTCGAGGGGGCGCAGCCACCCGCCAGCCCCGGCAGTGGACACCGCGCTAGCGTGTGCCCACAACGGGTAGGCTGGCTATGCCATTTAGCAACAGGTTGTTGAGGTACAAGCGCCATGGTATCGTTAAGGGTACGAAGAAACGAAATAAACGAATATAACGAATTTACCGAAAAAAGCCTGCTGTTTCCTTCTTGGCTTTTGGGCCTTTTTTCGTTTTTTTCGTAAGCACTAATTGGGATTTTGTTGCAGAACTTCCAAGGCATGAAGGGAAACGAAAATAACGAAAGAAACGAAATTACTGTGTACATAGCTCTCCCCTTTCTTCGTTAAATTCGTTTTTTTCGTTTATTTCGTTTAATGCAGTTATTTCGTAGAGCCCGATAGTCTGCCGAGGGCGACCTCCTGTTTTCTCATGCCATATCCTTATTTTTCGTTGCGCTTCCAAATGTTGCAAAACAGGTTGCAAGCGCTCCTTAGGGACATTCCTTTGCAGTGCAGCATGTAATTCTGTCGCTGTTAGTGGTTTTTGCCCCAGAAGCTTCAGCACTTTTTCTTCTAGTGGGTCAGCTGCTTGGTTCTGGAAAATATACAGTGCAGAAGCCTGTGCGTATTGCCACATGGCAAGGGCGGCTTTCAGATGCGTTTCGGCAATGTGGTCGGCTCCGTCCAGTAGGGCATACACCAGGGCAAGGCGTAAGGTTTGGGCTTCGGCCCGGTTCACAATGCTGCCCGCAAGGCCGGAATGTTCTTTGGAAAGTTCAGGGTAACAATGCTCCCACAACTCCAGGGCGGTGCTGTGCATCTTCATGGCTCCACGTTTCTGCGCGTGGGCCACCAGCCGCCAGAGTTCACGTTGCATGGGGGCAAGCTCGGCCTCCGGCATACGGTTTGGCAGGGGAACCAGCTTGGCCCGACGGGCACACACCCACAAAAAGCGGTTACCAAAACCGTTCACGGCCTGCACTTCTCCAAGGCACACCGCCAGTTCCTGCATGGTAATATGAGTAATGATGCTGATGTGTGCCCCTTTCACCAGCACGGGATTGTTTTTTGTGAGCGGGGCATAGTCGCCGGAATCCCAAAAACAGCGAATGCCCATGGAAAGGGTGTTGCCCTCCCGCTTGATGCAGGCAAGGCCGCTGGCGAACTCTTCATCCTGTATCATCAGACGCTTGTCGCCTTTTTCGCGTATGGGCTCATTGGGGTTGAGCTTGTGCTTTCGCTCGCGCTCTTCGTCTGTTTCATCACGAACGGCATGAGCCAGCCCTTCCCCGGTGGAGAGCGGTCCACCGCTTTCTCTGGCAGGCAAGGGCAATTGCCAAGCCTGCAAGTCAGAAGGATAGCAGTATTGCCGGGTGAACAGCTTGCTTACAGGGTGGCGTGAGGTTCCCTTTCTGGCCTTGCTGGAATTGCCGCAAATAACGGCAAACAGGCGCGGCGGGTGAATGGTTTCCCCCACATAAATGTGAGGCCCCATGTTGGGCGCGTGCCCATAGACCTCTGCCCCAAAGCGTACCAAGGCTGTCACGCAAATGGCTGCTGGGTCTGCTTCACTATCTTGCGTGGCTAGCCGGACAAATTCCCCCAGCAGACCGGGGCAGGCATCCCATGAAAATTGAGGCCATTCTCGAAGCTGCATTTCTTCGAGGTCGGGCGGGGGTGTGTCTTGCATTTGAATCTGCGGTGCAAGGGCTGGAAAGCGAGAGGCTGCTTTTTGCATGAACTCTGCCGGGGGCAAGGCTGTTTCCAGATGCAACTGCGGTATGAATCCAGGAATGGTGGCATCGGCAATATCCCACGATTCCGGCAAGGTGTCAGGTGGGAGAACAACGCTGATGCTGCTCGCAATACCGCGCAGATGCTCCAGCAACTCCAGGGCAGCCTTGAAGCCGGGGGAGTCATTGTCAGGCCAGATGATAACGGTTCTGCCCTGCATGGGGGAAAAGTCCGTTTTGGCAAAGGCGTTGGCCCCGCCGCTCCAAGTGGTGACGACATGATGCGGGAAAAGAACCTTGGCGGCATCAGCAGTTTTTTCTCCTTCCACCAGTAGTACAGGCGCGGTTGCCGGAAGCGTGTGGAAGGCTGGCAGGTTGTATAAAGGGCGGGGGGCTGGCAAAGCCTGCCATGCCCATTGGGGGCGCTGGTTGCCATACTGCCCATAACACAGGGGCAGAACCACCTTGCCCGTAGGCGTTTCAAAGCGCACGGCATGGAACAGCGTTTCGCCCTGGGCGTTTGCATAAGCCCAGGCATCTACCTTCGCCCCATGCTGTGAATGCCAGCGCGGCGGCTCCGGTGCATGGGCTGGCACGGGAAGCATGGGGGTAAAGGCGTTTTGCTGCTGTGTGGGTGGCTGTGAGGCCGGGTGCGGCTGGTCAGTGCCTATGCCATACTTGCGGGCCAGCTCGTTGGCTGCTTCCCCTTGGCGCATATGCCATACCTTGGCAGCCAGGGCGATAATATCACCCCAGCTATCCCCGGTGGCAAAGTCGCTGCCTTTGCCTGTTTCCAGGCTGGTGGAACAGGAAGTACCTGCCCCGCCTTCCAGCGAAGCGCACAGGTATTCCTTGCCAGAAACCTTGCCACCGGGAAGAAGTTCTGGCAGCACCTCCGGCAGGCGGCAGGCAAGTGCGCCTTTTACCTGTTCAAAGATGCTGCTCATTTCTGGCTCCGAAGTTTGGTTTCTGCTTTTGTGGGCCGTCCTCTTTTTCTGGCAGGGGCCTGCATAAATTCTTGGTGGTTTGTAATGTGCTGGTGTGCCTCTGCAACTTTGGCATCAATCCAGGCATCAACAGACTCCACTTGCCATGCCAGCCTGCGCCCCAATTTTAACGGTGGCGGCACTGCATCAAACTGCTTGCGGGCAAGGTGCCCATGAATTGCGGCAATGCTTTTGCCAAGTATTGTGGCTAACTCTTCAATGTTGTAGAATCGTTTCTGTACCATTGTGTATTCCTCCACGAATGCAGGGTTTATGAACATGCCTGAGTATTCAGGCCAACCGATTATTCTGTGGCAAAAAATGAAAAAGCTCGCCAGCCCCCGAAAAAGCAGTTTGATAGAAGATCAAGATCGTTTGGATGAGTTAATGCGTGGCCCCGGTGCGCAGGAGCTAGAATTGCGTAACCGCTTGCTTGGAAAAAATACCGTGCAGGCCGCACGCATTATTGCTGAAGAATTTGTTGCGCGTTTTGGGGAGTGCTCTGGAACATTGGAGTATATTGTAAAGAAGCTGCTTCCCTTGGGCAGGGCTGCACGCTGGGAAGACTTGGACTTGCAGATAAACCTGTTTTGCAAACGATTTTATGCAGAATGGGAAATAGTAACGCAGTACCCAGACGGCAGTGAAAAGTTACTGGGAATAACGCAACCTTATGGAGAAGCCCAAGTAGAGTTTATGGATAGGGTGCGTTTTGTACTGTATTCATTACCACGGCAGCGAGACTACAAGCCCTCCGAGAAAAAGGCTTCGTACAGGTCTGATGCTGAAATGGCGGATAACTTTGCTACCTGTTTTTTGTGTTGGCGTTCTGTACTGCGTAAGCCCTTTGAAAAGAAAACACCGCTGTGCGCCTTGCATACTATGGAGAGTACGTTGCCAGAATATAGAAGCCGCAAGGAAATGCGCAAAAAAATGCTGAAAATTAAAGACCAGCTTCGCAAGGTTGTACTCACCCCAGCTTGGGTGAAAGAAAACACAAAAATACACCCTCGTGATTTTTTTGCTACTATGTGCATCAGCCCAGAAGGTTTTTTTCCCTTTCTTGTCGAGCACTTGCGCAATCAAAACATGCCGTTGACCACTCCGGAAGAAATTATGGAAGCTCTGGAACATCCAGTTGACTTCAAGTCGCTCTCAGAGGCAGAGTTAGCTGCATGGCAATTCCACTTTGCTGACCTTGGGGCTTACTTTGAACGTAATTATGATAGGTTGCTCACTGCGGAAGCTTGGCTCCAGGCAGAGGTAGAGCATAAACGTGGAGGAAAGCGGGAAATGAAGGTGGGGGCCAAGTAAACAAAAGGTAGAGGGCGGAGCCGAACATTGGCATGAGTGGCCTGATAATGGGCTTATTGACTTCATATAGGATTTTTTATGTCGGATAACTCTTCAAAAGTTTCTGTTCTCAAAGTGAGAGGTAGTGTTCCTGCTGACTATGCAGCAACATTGGCTGATCTCAAGGAACGTATTCATGCCGGAAGAATGCGGGCGGCACTTGCCGTAAATCGGGAGGTCATCGACCTTTACTGGTCTATTGGCAAAACAATCACCAAGCGACAACACGATGAAGGCTGGGGAAAATCGACTGTAGAGCGCCTTGCTGCGGATTTGAGCGATGCTTTTCCTGAGATGAAGGGGTTTTCTCCAACTAACATATGGAGAATGCGGTCTTTTTACCTTGCTTGGCCCTCTCTTCTCCCTACCGAACCAATTCTGGCACAGCCTGTGCCAGAATTGCCGGAAGACGATAAGCCTGCAACCAATACGGCTTCTACTCCGGAACAGGCGAAATATCTCGCACAGGTTGTGCGAGAATTGCCTTGGGGCCATAACGTGACCCTTGTACAAAAAGTGAAGACGCCAGAAAAGCGCTTGTGGTATGCTCAAATGGCCCGCAAGCATGGTTGGGCGCGCTCCATACTGTCCATGCAGATTGAGACGGATTTGCACGAACGCCAAGGGCAGGCTGTTTCTAATTTCATGAACACCTTGCCTGCCATAGATTCCGACCTTGCAAGCCACACAATGAAGGATCCATATAATTTTGATTTTTTGGGTCTCGCCAAAGAGTCCCATGAAAGAGACATAGAAAATGCCTTGCTCGCTCATATCAAACGCTTCTTACTGGAACTTGGCGAAGGTTTTGCTTTTGTCGGCCAACAATACAAGGTAAGCATCAACGAATCCGATTTTTACATTGACCTACTATTTTACCACATCAATTTGCGCTGTTATGTGGTGGTGGAGTTGAAGGCAGTTTCTTTTCAGCCGGAATTTGCCGGAAAACTGAATTTTTATCTGTCTGTAGTAGACGATACGCTTCGCCGTGAAGGCGACAAACCTACCATTGGCTTGATTTTATGCAAAGATAAGGACCGATTGGTGGCGGAATATGCACTGAAAGACATAAATAAACCCATTGCTGTTGCCGATTATTTGCTGACAAAAGCTATCCCAGAAGATTTGAAAGGAGCCTTGCCAACGATTGAAGAAATTGAAGACGAGCTTATGCGTGGAGAATAATCATAAGAGGGCTATACCTTATGGTCGATTTTGGATAACTAAACCTGCAAGAGCTTTGCTCCACTTGCTCCAATTTTGCTCCACTCGGTGTGAAAAAGCCTGATTTTTCATGACTATGCAGACATATTCAACTACTTGATTTTTAATGCAAATTAATGATAACCACTGAATATAATTGATACTTTTTCGAGACTGTTAATCACTAGGTCGGCGGTTCAATCCCGTCCCGGGGAGCCAGATTTTACAAAGGACTCATCAGAAATGGTGAGTCCTTTTTTTGTTGTTTTTTTGGAAGAATAGAAATTGTTCATGCGGCGCAAGCGCCACACCATTCCTCTTGCCTCTTCATTCATCCGCTCCACTAGGGTTAGGGAGCCCTTGTGCGGCCCCCTAACAACCCCACACCCACGGGGCTCTGCCCCGTGACCCCGCTAGGCTACGGCCCGCGCTCACGTAGATTTGTTTCGCTCACTCGAAGACTCGTACGCTGCACAAATATATTCGCGCGGAGAGTGCACCGTGCAGAACATGAGAGAGGGGGCGCTTATCGGTTAC
>NZ_AUCY01000061.1 GCF_000430005.1 Desulfovibrio cuneatus DSM 11391 | reverse complement strand
TTACGCAAGTGGTTAGCAATAGGTTAGCACAGCACGAAAAAAGGCACCTACGTTTTTACACGTAAGTGCCTGAATTTACTATTGGCGTCCCCAAGGGGATTTGAACCCCTGTCGACGCCGTGAAAGGGCATAGCTGCACCATTGTGAGACAATGATTTCGTAGTGTTAGCATACATGCACAGACACGAAACGACATCCAGATGCACCCCGAACTAACCCCACCGCTAACCCCATATGCGCCCCTGCACTCCGCATTATAACCTTACGAAGTCCCCCATCAAAGATGGCTCATTCTTATGCAACTTATAAAATGTTCACCACTTATACCAGATAAAAAAGTGTCCTGGGATGCACCTAATTTGCTGCTACAAAAATAATGCACATTTCAAATTTGGAAAATTTTGAAACCGCATCTTCCTGGAAGTGAGGAACGTTTACAGCAACAGTCAAGCTCAACAAAAGTATAAATCCGGATATGCCGTGAATGACATACGTCACACTACGCCCAACAATTGTGCAAGAAAAACTACCTCAATGCTGTCCGTTTTTTTTAACCGGGCAGCATTGATCGCTTGTATATTCTGCTCTCCTGCAGTAGCATCTAGAGCCTCACAAACAGAATAAATGAATGCAACGTATTAACGAGTGCCACATGATTTTGCCCGAAAAAAAGCTACAACTCAATGCATTAGCGCAAGAAAAGCACATTGCCATTCAATGCCCAGACGCACCCGGCGTGGACAGCATTGCTGCGGCGTTTGGTTTGTATTGTTTTTTCCGCTCTAAAGGAAAGCCCGCCACCATATTTTATGCAGGTAAGGAACCCATTTCCCGACCCAATGTGGTGGAACTGGTGCACCAGCTTTCCATTCCTTTAGAGCACAGAACAGACCCAGCCCCATGCAGGGGGCTCATCATTGCTGTGGGCTGCCAGCCCGGAACACCCGGTGCAACAGCCATAGGGTGTGATAGCCTTGTTGTTTTAGACAACCACCCCAAAGCAACCCCCTTGCCAGAACAAAGCGACATTCGCCCGCACCTTACTTGTTGCGCCACGCTTGTGTGGCATTTATTGCACGACGCAGACTACACGCTTGAAAAAGGGCTTGCCACGGCCTTGCTCTATTCATTGTACATTGAAAGCAATGCCTTTACCGAAATCCGGTTTCCCCTGGACGCAGACATGCGCGAAGCATTGGTGATTGACGAAGAATTATTCCGAAAGCTGGAGCGTTCCAACCTTTCATTGCAGGATTTGGCCACCACGGCACAGGCCTTGAATGCCTTGGAGTATCATGCCGAAGGGCGCTATGTATTGGTGAATGTACTGCCCTGCGACCCCAGCATTCGTACGTTTATTAGCACCTTGGCCATGCGGGTGAACAAGGTAGACATGGCTGTGGTGTTTTCAGAAACGCAGGAAGACGTTCGCTTTTCCATTAGCAGCGCCGTGCGTGATGTGCAGGCAACAGACCTTGCCCAGTGGTTCAGTGCCAACAAGGCCAACGCCACCGGGGGCACCCATGAGCAGGCTGGTGGTGTTATTCCTGCAAAGGAATGCACCCAGGGCAGTACAACGCCCCTTGCCTTTTTCCAAGCCCAGCTACAACGCTACCTGAACAGCTATAGCGTTATTGATTGCGCCGCCATAACTCACTTCAGCACACAAGGGTTCCGTGCCTATCAAAAACACCCTGTAGAACTTGCCTACATTCGTTGTGAAGATGTGTTTACTAATGGCACCGTGCTGCATGTGCGCATGCTGGAAGGGGACATTACTGTTGTGGCCAATGCGGATACCTATTTGATGATAGGCCTGCAAGGTGAAGTGTACCCCATTGCCAAAGAGAAGTTCGACAGCCTGTACACACCAACCAACGCCCCTGCCAACCCCAGGCCGTTTCTGTATCCTCCCACTGTGCGCAAAGACAATGCCCAGAACCGCACAACCCTGTTGCAACATGCTCTAGGGTGCATCAGCAAAGAATACCGGGTGCTTGCCCGCCAGTTGGACCACGGGGTAAAGCTGTTTACCCGTTGGGATTCACGCCGGTATGTTCGTGGAAACCCAGGGGACTGGCTGATACAACCCAAAAACGACAGCACCGACCTGTATGTTATTACCCGCGAGCTGTTCCCCCTGCTGTATACAGCGGTGCGCCCCGCGCAACACACAGGAGAATAACGGCGGCATGTGCTGCGGTACTGCCCCTTGACAGGATACTCCATTCCTTTTATTAGTCAGTGAATACGTTGTTCATGAAAGCAAGTTCTACAATGGAACGTGTGAACAAGGTACTTTGAGCTACCCCCATCAATTGGGGCACTGTTTAAGTATACACGTATATCTTTTCTCAAAACATCGTTTTTGAGTTCTTTCTTATTGTTTCCCCACACTTGCTTCGCACAGGAGCAAACAACGTATTCCCCGCAGACCCCTGCGCATGGGAACCATACGCCGTTTGCCACGTCACACCTTCACCTTGCTCAATGCACCATTGTTGCCAGGCAAGGGGTGTCTTTTGCCATGCCCCGTGCAGTCCATTTGTTCGGCCTTCAACTATTATTCATTTTCAGGAGAATACCATGGAATCTTATCAAACAATATGCTCCCAATGTGGCCTTGAATTTGCCCCTACCAATGGCACCAGCGCCAGCACGTGCCTGGACTGCGCCAGTAAAACCGAACAGAACCACACCACAAACAGGGCAAGTGTTCCGGCGGCGAAAGTGCGCTCGGTTCTTCACTTTTTTGGCAATGGACTCTGTTTTTTCCTGCTATACATGCTGTTCCTTCTGCCCACCTACATGCTGCCTTACCTTGGCTCAACTTCCTCTCTTTCCATTCTCAGTGCTGCCGCTTCTGGCAATATGAACCCCATTCTGGCACTGCATTTTACCTGCATGGTCGGGTTGGTTGTTACAACGGGCCTGCGTGGCTATGCCATAAAGCACCTCTGGTTACTCATTTTTCCCCTGCTGGCCATGGCTTTTGAATTCATCCCCCTTATTAACTGGATTCCTCTTGTGCCCACGGTGCTGCATGCCATTACCTTGTTTTTAGGCTTCACATTGGGTATAGTAAAAGCCGTTACCAAATAGCTTTTCAATTGCCACACGGTGTATTGCGCCACGTGCTAATACCCCCAATTATGACGTTATTCCAGAACCCCCTCCATACATTCTAAACACAATAAGGAGTATGTTATGAGCGTTGAAAAAATCTTGAACTCAATGATGCGGACCGCCCCTTCACCTCAGGAGATAGTTTGAGCAAGAATGCTCCTCTAAAACATGTTAACGTTAAAAAGTTGTATTTTTATTTCACAATACACATGGGCAACTCAACGTAAACCCATGTGATAGAGAGAATAAAATGACCCGCTTAGCGAGTTTCCGCTACGCGTCCACAGAGCATTTCAAAGTTGAAATGCTCTGTGGTCAACAGCAGAAGAAACTGTTTGCTGCAAGAAGAACCCATAACAAAGGATATACCGTATGTGCGGAATACGTTGGAACATGCCACTCATAACAATAGTTTTTTTGTTCTGCATTGGGCTCTCCAGCATCACGCCAAAAACGGTATGTGCCGCTGATTACAGCCAGTGGAATGGGGAGTGGGCGATTTCTCTTGAAAAAACATGGGCGCTGAAGCAGGAAGGCATGGGTGCCAATGTCCGTGCCGCCGTGGAAAAGGCCGTTCGAGAAAACGCCTACGCACGGATAACCATTGAGCCACAAAGTAATACGCTGCAATTTGCCCTGTATGCACCCGATGCCAAAAAACCAGGGGAGCAGGCAAAAAGAATGGCGTGGGAAGGACAACTGGTTCCCCCCGGCAATAGCAGCACCTCGCCCACGTTTACTGAAAATAATAGCGTAACCCCCGGAGCGGCCGCTCAAAAAATACAACTCCAGCAAGACAATACTCTTCTTTGGTCAGCCAAAGGCCTGAATGCGCAAGTGGTGCTGGTAAAGCGGGCAGCGGCCACCAGCGATGTGGATTACAGCCAGTGGAACGGAGAGTGGGAGATTTCAATACAAGATACACTGAACCAGTTGCCCAAAGAAGCGCAGGAAGATTTTTCAAAAGAATTACTACGTATAGATGCAGCCGAAACATTTTTCCGCATGCAGGCAGAACCGGGGAACGATAGTGTTACACTCTTTGCGTACATCCCTGAAGAAGGGAAATACCAAGAAAAGAAACTCTCCGTGCGCATTGAGCCCACGGAAAAACCAGATACTTTTTCGTATTCTCGGACAGATGCCGCAGAGATCAAACATGACAATAAAGGTACCATACAAATACTGTCAAATAGAAGTGCACTTATTTCTGTTGGCCCAAAGGGGGCTTCATTAGTTGCTGTTAAGCGCACCACCCCAAAGCTCGTGGAGCTGGAGGAACAGCAAAAAGCTGGGTATGGCAACAATCGCTATTCCCTTCTCCCCGGTATTACTTTTGGAATGAGCCCAACCCAAGTACAAGAAGTGGCAACAAAAGAAGATCATTATCGGAAACAAGTACAATTGGAAAAATTCGAATTAACTCATAATCAGCCTAGCGATGAAGAAACTTACCTTGCACTAATGGATTCCTTATTTGAACCACATGTTACTGAGATTAGCTTTTTGTTTAAGAATAACAAACTTATCTCGTTACGTTATAATGACCCCCTAAAAGGGAATTCACGAGAATCCATAGAAACATTAAACGCAGCAGCAAAAAAAACATATGGCGAGCCTGTACTTGAGGATGCCAAGAATACGTTTTATCTGTGCAACAATACATTCTACCTTATTATTCCAAGTTTTGAGGGTCCCCGGGATATTCCTGTTGCAATTTTAACAGAAAAAAACGTTTTTGAAGCATTGCGGAAAAAAAAGAAGGAAACCGCGGATAGTGCAACCCAGGCAGGCAGCCAGCTTGCAACCGACAATGGGAAAACACCAACCAGAGAGGGCATTACCAAAGGCCTCAACCCTATACTGAAAAATAGGAGAGGAAAACTCAGTATAGATAAGATATTAGACGATGTATTTTTCAAAAATGGCGAACTTGCAGAAATTGGGAATGGAAAATATACTTATATTTGCTATAGGGCGCTTGAAAAAGTTAACCTACTCTCTATGACGGAAATAAGCAGCAAACCTTCTTTTCCCGAAATTAAAAAATCGTACATGGTTAAAGTGATGCCGCAATGCATCAAAGAAGAATCTGATTACAGCTATTACGTGCGCCTGGCTGATATTTCCGTTGCGGAAATAGTTCAGTGGGACGTTATAATCCCTACGAGAATAGAGGTCTGGTTCACAAGAAACATTGACAACATGGCACCGTGGATTACGCCGGAAGTGATTGAAGCATGCTCCCACTTCTTTGGCAAGGACCTGAAAGCATATAAGGCTGGGAAATCAGAAAGTATAGACATGCAGTTTATTGACGGCAGTCATCCCCGATGGGAAGTCAACTACGTTGACCATGGTGGAACGTTATAAAGCACAATATATATGCCGGGCAAAGGTACTTCCTCTGCCTGGCATGGGTACATAGTAGCATGAGGTACGTGAGGCCAACAGTGCCTTCACCCCTCCACCGCATCATACGTTTGGGTAAAAATGTCGCCCCCCACAATGCCAAAGTGGCCCGCTGCATACTGCACCAGCCAGTCGCCCGGTTTGCCATGCAGCACAGCGCCCTGCCCTGTTCTGGCACTGAAGGGTTCTGCCATGGGCAAGGCCGCCACAGGGGTGGGCTGTTTGCAGTAAGCCCCCGGCTGGCCCATGGGTTGACCGGAAGCCGGAGCATATACCTTACGGAAATAATCATAGGCCACGGGCCACATTTCCTGCTGCGGGCCTTGCAATAAGGCATCGCCGGGCACATAGGGCACAAGCCCTTCCAGCGTTGCCAGCGTGCCTGCCTGCGTGGCAAAGCGCACCTGCACGGGGTTAGGCTTTTTCACCACAGCACACCAACCGGGGAGTTGGCGAATATCTTCTGTGGTAAAAACACGCACAGCGTTTACTCCGCTTCCTGGCAGGGTGTATATAGCCCCGGAAACAACGATTGCTTGATAATATAGGCATCACGCGGGTCTTCATGCCGCACAGCCACCCAGTCGCCGGGTTCCCCTTTCAGGTAATTTTCCGCATCCCACCGGGTGAACACCTTCATGCCTCGGCTCAGTTGCCAGGCCAGCACCCGGCTTTTCCGGCTTTGGCAGGCTTTGGCTACCCGCAGCAAATACACCCGCGTGCCTGCGTCTTTATCCAGCACCACAGGGGGGTAGTCCACATCCACCTTAAAGGTTTCATCCAGAGGGGTATAGCTGGTGGCAAAGGCCTGCTTGCCCATGCAGTACACTTCGCCGGAAATGCCAATCATTAAATAGGTATCATCCGTGGCCCGAATATCCATGTCGCCTTCCAGCATGCGTACATGGAGCATGGTTTTATCGGGAAACAGCTCGGCACACGGCACAAAGCCAATGCGGGCAGGCAGTTTTTCATACGCAGCCATGCCCTCCAGCACAACACCCCCGCTGCTGGCACAATCCACAATTTCATAGGCAGCAAAATAGGCGCGTATTTGCGCCAATAAAAAATCCATAATGCTCTGGCCCGGCTTGGCTTTTTCAAACATGGCCTTGTTAATGAAGCCACCGGCTTTTTCCACATGTCCCCCGCCGGAGCCTATGCCCCCCTGCACCAGCCAGTTGGCCAGTTCTGAAGCCTTCACTTCCCGCACGCCCGTGCGCACGGAAAATTTGTAACCTGACTGCTCGTGAGAAAAAACCACCGCCACATCCACAGCGTCCACCTGCATGGCTAAATCGCTGATAAACCCAAGGATATTGGGGTCGCAGGCCGGCACCCCCATAACCACAAAGCGCCCCTCCGGGTGATATTCCAGGGCATTCAGGGCCGCAGAGGCAATGGCAAGGTCGTCCAGGGAAAGGTTGGAACGCTTCAGTTTTTTCACAATTCGCTCATCTGGCACAAGGTTATCCCACATGTCGCGGTCGGAAGGGTGGCGCACCTCGGCAAACCCGTTGGTGTCTGTATACAGGCCGTAAAATAACGCTGTAGCCACTTCACTTGGAAAGGCATACCCTTCAGCTTCCAGCAACAACCACAATAACGTGGAACAACTGCCAAGGTAGGGGCGCAAGTCCGCCAGTGGGGGCAACTCGCGCTCCTGAATATGGTGGTCAATAACTGCCACGTGGCTGGCGGAAACATGGGTTACGTTGCCAGCGCCATACTGGCAGTCCACCGTTACCAGCAGGCCAGGGCACGGGGCTGGCTTTGGTTCATACGCCAAAGGAATATGCAGCGATTCCACCATGGCCAGCAAGTTTGGCTTGGAAATGGGGTTGCGGCCGGAATAAAACAGCGTGGCCTGCTTGCCTGCTTGCTGGCAATAACGGTACAGGGCATACCCGGAGGCAATGGTGTCTGCATCCGGGTTGTCATGGCACTGAATGTGGATGGCATCAAAAGCAAGCAGTTCATGCAAAAGCATAGAAGACTCCTTCAGTCCGGTGAAAAACAATAAGGCTCGGTGGTGAAAGAAATAATGCAGCGTTACTTTTATTGAATCGCAATCAAGAGTAACAATACCCTATTCTCTGTTGGTTACCTTACACCGCACAGAGCTAATGCGCTGTAATTCCTCAAAGGAAAGGGTAAAGCTCACCATTTGTTCTGCCCAGGGGCCAGCCCCCGCAGTAAAATTGCACTTACCATCCATAAACTCCATGGAATTTATGGCAGGAGCAACGCACGTGCCTTGCTGGTATTGGGAAAACGCAAAGACATTGGCAGGCCCATTTTTACGCGCACTTCCCCCCAAGGCAAATTCTTGTGAGGTAACAACAGCCTCTGCGGCATCAAGCAGCTCAACCTGTACGCCAATGGCGGTATCACGCCCAAATGCGGCGGCCAGTGGCTTTGGCACCTGGGCAATGCGCCACCTGCTGCTATTTTCCCCGGCCATTTCAAACACAGCCAGTACCAACGGCCCTTCACTATTGGAAGGTTTTTCCGCCAGCCCAACGGCTTTGCGCAGGGCCGCAATAGTTTGAGAGCCTGTGCCCGGCAGCGTATATACCTTTGAAGTCACCCCGAGTTTTTCCAGCATAGTGTGGATGCCTGCTACAAATTGGGCATACTGCGCGCTTTCAATACCAAGGCGAACAGGTATGTCAATGCGCATGGCTGTGCCACTCATGCGGTGCCTGGCCTGCCCAACGTCGGCTGTGGCCTTAAGGACGCCCGCTGGCAGAGGCCGCAGAAAATCCCCCAGCACTGCCCCGGCATCGGCCTTGCTGCTTTCATGGGTGTTGTGGCCTGTGACCATGCTCATGCCATCCAGTGAAGTCACGTACAGCCCCGCTTGCTTGAGGGCAGCCTCAAGTGCGGTATCATTCACTTGCACACGCAGGAGAACAGCCACAAGGCCGCCATCCACAACGCGGGGCTCACCCAACGGTTCCACTGCCAAAACAAACTTGTTTTGCTGGCCCAACACACGTTCTTGCAGGGTGCCTTCCTGCTGCACCAGCAGGGGCACAGGCACCATGCGGCCCAAAGCTGCGCGCAAGGCATTGGTTTTGCCTGCCTGCTCGGCGGCTTCCGGGGTGCGGCCCACCCCGGCGCTTACCACTTCCAGGCCCGCAGCCTGAGCGGATACTGAAATATGCACAAGCAACAACAATACGACAATGCACAACGTTACAGCCTTACTGCAAACCATGAAGTGCCTCCGGCAATGACAATGCAACACCATTACGTATTAGGGGGTGGGCAGGTTAATGTTGGGGAAAAGACTTTTTAATGCGTTGAGATCAAAAGGGAGGTAGGCAGTTTTTGTCCCATCATTAAGAACTGTCGTATCAGGAAAACTCGGTATTTTATCTTGCAGTAAAGCTTCTGTTTTGGTTTGCATAACCTTTCTGGTTTTAAAAATGTCCGCCATTTTTTTGCTGTCTTGCCCCTCTGTGAGGGTGGCTACATACTCCAACGCAATTTTGGAAGCCATTGCCTTAAATTTGTTAGCGTCTTTACCACTTACAAAAATGCGGATTACGTGGGTTTGGTAATCTATTTCCACTTCATCCGTAATGGGTGTCCATTCTGCATGGGCCACACTGCCCCACAAGAGCATACCAAGCACAAGGCAGGGGAGTAAAAAAGCGCGTTTCATTTACAATCATCTCCTTGGGTTT
>NZ_AUCY01000060.1 GCF_000430005.1 Desulfovibrio cuneatus DSM 11391 | reverse complement strand
GGGTGTCCATGCTTTTGTCTTTGCCCGCCTTGGCAATGCGCAGAATGTGCTGGCGCTGGGGTTTGCGAATGTGCAGGGTGATGCACACTTCCGTATCTTCAGCATTCACAAATTCCGAGGTGTAGGGGTAGTGCTTGAAGCCGTTTGCTTCCAGCACATCAATTTCCGTTTGTGTTGTTCCGTCTTCATGGTCGCTAGGGTCGTAGGTCATTTTGGTATCCTTATATAATGATGGGGTGGGGAAACGCTGATTTATTCCGTTTGGCGGCGTTACTTCACTTTTTTTGAAACAGTCGAGGACGGAAGAGTCCACTCCTGCTTCAAAAAAAGCTCGTGCCTTGCCAAACGAAAAACTGAGCGTTTCCCAAAGTGCTATTTAATCCACGTTTCCTAACTATATTCCGGGTTGCTGTCGCGTTTAATCATGCCAATGCGCAGGTCGATTTTTTTGGGAATGTTGTCATCGCCCTGCTTTGCGCCGTCTTCTACCGAGTTAATCATGCAATCCACCAGGGTATCTACCGTGCTGGGGGAGTCTGGCGGTTCCAGGGAAACAACAATGTTGAACTTGGCCCGGTAGAACTCTGCCCCCAGTGACTGGGAAAGGCGGT
Source organism: Desulfovibrio cuneatus DSM 11391 (assembly GCF_000430005.1). Lineage (GTDB taxonomy): Bacteria > Desulfobacterota > Desulfovibrionia > Desulfovibrionales > Desulfovibrionaceae > Frigididesulfovibrio > Frigididesulfovibrio cuneatus. The sequence continues at coordinate 9,247 of NZ_AUCY01000060.1, read as the reverse complement.
TCCATTCGTCGGTGTCCAAGGTCATGCTGCCTTCTGGCTCGTAGTTGGTACGGCCCACGCCGCGTGGCACGCCGCCCTTGCCGTAGCGGTTTTTCTTTTCCTGCTTGCTTTTGTAGTTAATTTCCTGAATGCCAATGAAGGTGCCGTGGGGCCCCACAATGGTAAGGCATTCCCAGTCGTGCAGGACGCCGTTGACGGTTACTTCTGTTGGTTCTGCCATGGGGTATTACACCTGCTTTTGCACGTCTGCGCGGGGGTCGAACCGCCCGCCTGCGTACACGTATTTGGTAAACAAACGAATGCGCTTGATGATGGGAATGCCAATAAGCGTTACTTCGCAGTCCACCCCGTTGTTCACAATATCCTGCCCGGTGGGTATATCTACCAGCCCGGCAATAAGTTCACGCGGGCGGGCCCTGACCATAACGTCCAGGCTGGCTTCCAGATTTTCCTTGAGGAAGTGCAGGCCTGCGGCTTCACTTTCAAGCAAGGGGTCGCCTGCTTCATCAAACATGCTTTTGAGGGCTTGAATACGCATGAGGCGCAAGGCCTTGAACACCACACGCAGTACGGTGAGGAACTGGAAGTCGCTGATAATTTCTGCCATGACCTTGTCGTCGCCCCAGTAGGCCCCATTGAGGCCTTCATACCACTGCACGGTAATGAACCCGGCGTCGCGCAGGTTGACTTGCAAGGCGTCTGACCAGCCGCTGGGCAGGGTAAGGGGCGTTATGGGGCCGTCCAGCACGCGCCCAATATGGCGCTGCACTGGAATGCTGATGAGCTTACCCACCAGCAGCCCCCCGGCATTGCGTACCTGGCGCTGGCCTGCGCGGTTCATAATTTCCCCAAAAGACGGGCAGCAGCTTACATACGGGGCAGCACCCTTGGCTTTTTCATCCAGCAACCAGTCTGCCCAAGCGTCCAGGTTTTCCCCGTCGTTTGGCAGGCGGCTTTCACAGGTAAGGAACATGGGCCGGTGGCGTTCAAGCTGGCCTTGGGCCAGCATGGCAAAGGCGGCCCAGTCTACGGCGTCGGTGGGGCCAACGACGTGGACAAATTCCGGGTCCAGCCGTTCCAGGGGGCGTTCCAGAGCTTGCATAACCGTGGTTATGGTGGGCACAGGGGGGAGCAATGTAACAGTATACAGGGTGCCCACTTCATAGGTGACACCAGGGGCCAGGGCCAGGGTAATGCCTGCTTCCGGCACTTTGATAACCCCTTCCAGGGGCAAGGTGCGGGGCAGGCCAAAGGTGTCGCCACCATCAAGCGAGAGCTGGTACTGCCCTTCATTACACTTGCCTTGGCGGGTAATGAGCAGGTGCACTTCTGCCCCGGCCAGCACGGTGCCGCTGGCTACAACTTCCGGGCCGGGGCCAGTTTGCAGCACTGGGCCAATGGGCAGGCGCACGGTGCAATGCCATGTTGCGCCCTGGGGCAGTTCTTTATCTTGCGCAAAGGTAAAGGTAATGCCCGTGCCAGCGCCCCCGGCTTCAGTAATGGTAAGTTGCCCATTCAGGGGCAGGGCTGCCGTGGCATTCCAGCTTTTGCCACCGTTTGTACTGGTGCGCACGGTGGCAATGCCGGGCACGCCTTCCGTTACCACTTCCACCACAATGTTTGCGTTGGCGCTGGGGTAGCCGGTTACCCGTGGCATGGGGGCCGTAAGGGTAACGTGCCCGGTGTGGGTGACAGGGCCAATGTAGCCGCCTTCCGTGCCTGCCACGGGCACGGCAATGAGGATGCTGTTTTGGTTGCCTGCGGCGGCGGCACCGGCAAAGGCGTCTTCCACCGCGTCGGCCAGGGGGCCAAGGCCCAAAAGGTCGCGCACGGGGCTTTTGGCCCCAAGGCGGTAGGCTTTGCCCACCTCGCCTTTGCTGCATACCCCGGCGATAATGGCTTTGCCCGATACGTCGCCGGGGATAAGGCCGCTTTGGCCGTCTACAAGAAACTCGTAAACGTCGTGTTTGCCTGTTATTGTCATGTAATATCCTTTTGTTTATCGGGGGAAGGGACATTTGCTACCGCTTGTGGCCCCGGAACCACCTAGGCTTTACCCCTACTGGTGCCCCTGCACCGTCATTCCCGCGAAGGCGGGAATCCAGTGCTTTTACTCTTTTGCAAGAGAATGAAATGAAGAAAAGCCGAATACTGGATTCCCGCCTTCGCGGGAATGACGGCGGCGGGGGCCTGCGCGGGTTTCTAACCACCTAGCCTGCGCGAACTGAGGCGCATCAATGCATCGGCAAATTCCTGTTGTGTTACCTGTTTGCCGGGGGCCCAGCCTTCCGCCCGGCACAGGGCAGCCCCGTGCCATGCGGGCAAGCCTTCCTTATCAATGAGGCTATCGACATCCTTCCGTTCGGGCTGCGTGGAGATGTGCGGGGTGGCAGAGCCACCCGCACCCTCCGCCCTCTCTCCACGGCTCGCTACGCTCGCGACTGCCGTCGGCTTTAGGGTGTTTTCAGGCAATTCAGTGCCGGAAGGGGCCGAGGGGGTGTTTTCGGGCAATTCAGTGCCGGAAGGGGCCGGGGGTGTGGGTTCTGTTTTGGGGTCTGTTTCAGTGGAAGCTGTGTTTTTTTTGGTCATTTTGGCCTCTCGTAGTAGGGGTGAATGGTAATGCTGGTAAGGAGTCCGGTTTCCACGTCTTTATGGATGATGCCGGAAAATTGAAGGTGCAGGGCCTGCACGGGGGCTTCTGCAACCCGGATGCTGGCAAAGGTGTAGCCCTTACGCACCGCCCGGTGGGCGCTGATGCGCACGGGGTTGCCTGCGGCATCACGCACTTTGGCAGGCAGGGCAGCCAGGAATTTGGTGCAGAAAGTATCAAGCTGGGCTTGCCCGGTGCCGCGCACAAGCACGCGCACTGGCTGTTCCAGCCGGAAGCGGGCAAAGCGGGTGCTGCTGGTGGCCGGGCCTGTTTGCCTGCGGGCCACCCGCCAGCCCATGCGGCGCAATGTAGCTTCTGGAAAAGCCAGTTCCATGCGCTGTTCTGGCAGGAACACTTTTTCCTTATTTTCATTCTCAAGTTCCGGGAAAATGGCGGTGGCTGGCAGGCCGCAAGCTGTGGCCACGGTGGTGATGGTGCTAAAGGCAAGTTCGCGCATAGTTACCGCCCAAGGCCCTGCATAATGTGCAAGCGCATCATTTCGGCAATCTCTTCTCTATCTTCCGCGTTTATGCCGAGGTAAGGCCGGGCTGGCATGGTAACCTTGTGGCCACGGCCACACTGGCCGCCAAGCTGGTGAATGGCGGAATAAACTTTGTTACTGCCCACGGCCACCATGTCTGGGCTGGCTTCATATACAATGCTGCCCTTGAGCTGCCCTGAATCCACCAGAATTTGCCCGCCTCGCTGGGTAGGTTGCCAGCTTGCGCCATCTGGCCCCACGCCATTTTCAAACCGTTCAAGGGTGCTGCTGACCAAGGCTTCCCCAATGGCCTCCATAAGCTGCTGCCTGTTGGTCATGGCTTGCACAGTTTGCTGCACAGCGTTTTGCAATGCGCTGATATCCATACGGAAGGAGGTACCTGCCATTAGTATTTCCTCCAGAACCCTGCGTTGAATTTTTGGGGGCCACTGCTGGCCAGCATGCCCTGGGTGGGGGAATTTTCCGCTTCATTGCCAAGGGCTTCAAGGCCCACGTCCAGTGCGCCTTCCGCTATGGCGGCAAGCTGCTTCACCGCTTCTTTGTATTGTGTTTGCAGGGGCAGCCACACGTTGTTGCTGGTGCCTTCGGTATCCATAATGCTGGTTATGGCCCCAATGCAGCGGAATGCCGCCATGACACGGGCAATGCGGCAAATGGTTTCCGGCGGTGTGTGCAGGGGCAGGCAAAAGCGGGGGCGCAGGGCGTCGTCTATTTCCGCACACACCCCGGCAATGTGTGTTGCCACCATGCCGGGTTCCAGGGCCTCGATTTTATCCAGGTATTTTTGGAACACATACTGGGTGAGTTCTTGCGGGGTGCAGTACATAAGCGTTTCTTGAACCTATTTTTAACCTAGTTTTGTCCTAGGTTTAGCCTAGGTTTAGTGGTTGGCCCTGCCTACGACCTAGGAAACGTGGAAAATGACTTAGACAAGAGTTTTTGAGGAAAGGGGGTTGGGGGTGCGGGGGAAGGGGGAAAAGCCCCTTTTGCAAAAGGGGTTTCCCCCCTTCCCCTGCAAAGTGCTTACAACACAATTGCCTCAGAAATCGCTTCCATATTGGGAACCGGGAAGGGTTTAGACTGGGCCACCAGCTTGTAGCCGCTGGGGTCGTCGGTTTTAATGGGTTTAATGAACAGGGGGAGCGGTGCCAGCTTTGCGTCGAAGTCGTCCAGGGCGCAGTACGGCATTTGGTGGCCCCCGGCGGGGTCAATCATGCGCAGGGTGTTTTTGTTTTGAATGGGCACCCATGTGTCTTTTTTCATGGGGTCGGGGTATTCTTCATTGCGCAGCACAATTTTGGTGTTGCCAAGCAGGATGCAGTCTTCCTGCACTTTTGCTTCTATGGTGTGCCCCTCATACCTTGCGGCCAGTTTGAGGATTGCGCTGTAGGCATCTTCCCCGGCCCATACTTTTACCACCCCGCCAGCATAGCCTTTACGGCGCAGGGCTTTGCGCATGTCTGAAAGGATGGTGACAACGGTTTCAAGGGTGGCGGTGGCGGCGTCTAGCTTGAGTTTTGGGGTAACGGCAACGGGTTTGCCCCACTTGACGGTGTACACATCTACTCCACCGCCAGTGAGCTGGATGGGCCATTCTATTGTGCCGTTAATGGCCTGGGCTGCCATGCCTTCCGTAGTGCGGCGCACTGTTTGGCGCAGCACGTTGGTGCGCTGGGTGGCCCATGCTTCCAGTCCCTGGGAATCGTACCCGCGCAGGGTGTTTACGTCTGCCGCAGAAACAAAGGTGTGGGGGGAAATGGGCAACGGTTCATAACTGGAAATGCTGCTGCCAGACTGCCCCATGGAAATGGAGGCCCCGCCCCGCTGGATGAGGGGCATGGTACGCACAACCTGGGCCACATCTTCCACCGGCACGGTGGCAGAAGCAATTTGGGGGCGGCTGGTGAACACTTCATCCATAACCACGGTGGGGTAGGCAGGCAGGGCCTGCAACCGGCGTATCATGCTTTCACGATTAAACAGCACGCGCAGAATGTCGGTACTCATTATTACTCCGGGTACACGCCCAGCTTGAGCAGGGCGTTAAGGGTTGTGGCGTCGGGCGGGGTTTGGGTTATGGCCCCCACCTTGAGGCAGCCAAGCTGGGCACTGCCGTGGATGATGACAAGGCCGCTGTCTTGGCGGGTGGTATCTACTTCCGCATCCAGCACGCCTGCCAGGGTGCCGCCGGGGGCGTAAGGTTCCAGCCCGCTGGCAGATTGTTGCAAGAGCAAGCCGGAGGGCAGAATGCCCTGGTTCGGCTTCAAAGGAAGGGTGGCCAGCACCGGGGGGTGGGCAGTGCCACGGGCGCGTTCCACCAGAATCGTAATTGTGCCTAGTTTTGGGTCATGCATGTGGTTTCCTTCTTTATGTTATTGGGGGGGGCTGTCCCCCAGCCCCCTGCAAGGGACGTGACGCCCCTTGACCCCCATTTACGTTTACCTTTCCGCAGAGCGGAAAAGTAAACGTTGATGCGGGTTCCAAGGGCATCATGCCCTTGGCGGTGGGGTTTGGGGAGGCAGAGCCTACCCAAGTTAGACCTTCATAGTAAGGTCAGGGGGCAACGTGCCAGGGGCGCTTTGCTGGCTGTTACCGGGGGCGGCAAATTCGCCTTGCAGGTTGTGGCCGGGCAAGGTGCCAAGGAATTCCAGAAAATGGGTAACCAGGGGCTTTTTGCCTGCGCCTTCCGAAAATTCCAGTTCCCCTTCCGTGCCCTGGGGCAGGGCTGCGGCAAAGGCCAGCACCTTGGCGGTGTCTTGCGGCAGCACCTGGCCTGCCTGCACCAGGGCGTTTACCTTTGTTTGCAGGGTGTGCTGCTGGGCTTGTTGCTGGGCTGCGGCAAAGGCTTGCTGGGCTTCGGTTTTTTCTGTTTCTGCCTTGGTGCGGGCGGTATTGGCGGCTGCCAGTTCCTGTTCCAGGGCGGCAATGCGTTCCGCACTGGCCCCTTCACTTTTGGCTTTGAGCAGGGCATTTTCTGCTTCAAGCTGCTTCACCTTGTCTTCAAGGTTGGCGGGCGGGGTGTTCATGGGTTCCTCCTGTGTGGGGGCTGTTTCGTTCAGGGAAAATTCAATGCAGGCAAAGGGTTCTGTTCCATTTTGGGTAAACGTGGTGAAGTTGGCCAAGCCTTCCACTGCGGGTACAGCGGCCCCTAAAAGACCCACGTGGCGCAGGCGACCATCTGCAAACAGGGCAATGCTGCGTTTTTGGTAGTGGCCATCATCCACCGCTGTTTGCAGGGCCGGGGGCACGTTGCGAAAGCCTGCCAGCAGGCGTTCTCCCTCACGCTTCATGGCCTGCACCCAGCCGTAGGCCGGGCCGTCGGTTTTTGGGTGGCCCAGCACCAGGGGTGGTTCGTGCCGGGCAGGGTTAAAGCTGGCCACCATGTGGTCCAGGTGCACCCCGGTGAAGGTGCGGCTGGTGCCAGCGCTGTCGGTATGGGTTCCGGTGCGGAATATTTCTATCCAGTTCATGGGGCCATAATGCCCGGAAAGCGAACGGCCCGCAGCCTTTTGGCGGGAGATATGGAAGGAGATTGAAGACGCAAAAAAGGGAGCCGAAGCTCCCTTGATGATGTGCGGGTATGTAAATGGTGTGTACAGGTTATGGCGCAGTTTGTGGCACTTGCCCCACCCGTTGCAAGGCAGTGACTTTGGTCATGAGGTCTTCTGTAACATAATAGAGGCCAGCAAAGGCCCCGTTGGATATAGGTATGGCGTGTTCTGGCTGTTCCGCTGCCATTATGGCAAAGGTTGCCAGAAATTCCAGCACGTTGCCCACTTTTGTCAGTTCGTCCTGTACTTCCGTTAGCGGGTGCATGTTACACCCCCTGCACAAGGCGGGCGTCGCGCAGCAGTTCTTGCACGGTGCTTTTGTTACGCCCCACCAGTTTGCCAACTTCCCGCTGGGAAAGGCCAAGGCCATGGTAGTGCAGCACTTTGCGCACCAGGGCGCGGCGGCTTGGTGTCATGCGTTTTTGCAGGCGCATACCTTCCTGCAAGGCAGCGGTGCGGGCATTTTCAAGGGCGGCAGCTTCCAGGGCATTGAAGGCTTCAATGTACTTCAATTTCCACTGCATGGCAGCCACCCCGGTAAAGCCCATGGCCAGCAGGGAAAAGGCGTCGCGGGTGAGGAGAAAACAAGGAAGGGTGCGGCCTGTGGGGTCGGTGTATTCACTGGGCTCAAAATTGAGCCCAGTGAATGATTTTGGTGTGTTAGCACGTAGTTGTTCAATATCACGTAACACATTTCTATGCTTTTTCTGAAAATGTTTAGCAATGTTAAGGCTGGAAATGGCAGGGGTTTGCCCATCGGCTAAGAACTCGACAGCAATAGCGGTGTTTGATACAGTAGATATAGCCATGATGACACCTCGTAGTGAACTGTTGTGGTTAGGCCCTTGCGTGGTATGTCCGTGCAACGCAAGGGCTGTTTTTATTTACTTTCTTTCCAGTGTGGGAACATCTTTTCTAAGGCATCAAATACCAGAGCTTTCAATGTTTTTTTCTCTTTTGCAGCAAGTACTTTTAATTGCTGCTTTTCTTCTTCTGTAACCCGGAAAGAAAGCATGGCCTCTTTAACCTCTTTCACAGCACCTCCTTTTTTTAAAATGTACTACTTGTATTACATTATGTCAAGATTCTCTTCACGATAATTGAGAATACTAATTCCCTCCCCGGAGCGGAAGAAAAGAAACTTGAGAACCTGTAGAAAATTGTTTATACGTAGAAAAATATCAAGGAGTACAGCATGACCTTATTGGCATTTCTCTCAGTTGTTGGTTTACTTGGCATGTTTTTGGGGCTTTTCAGCCCGAAAAAAGCCGGATTCTTTTTGAAGAACCCAAGGCGATTGACTGTTGTGCCCCTGTATTTCTTCCTCTTTATGTTTGCAGGTACGTTGTTTGCCAAGCTTGATGATTCTGGGCCTTTGCAGCAGGTTGCAGCAACGTCTGTTGCAGAAAAGCCTTCATCACAACAAGAAGAGGCTCAAAAAAAGCGTGAAGCGTGGGAAAACTACCATGCTGACCCTGTTATCAAAGGGCGCAAAACTGCTGAAAGTTTAGAGTCTATTAACGGTAAATATAATGGAGAAATTGCCCCTGCGGTACAAGAAGTTGTTGCTTTTAGCCGCAGTGGAGGGCGAGATTTAATCAATTCCCGTACTATTGGTGCTGCTGCTTTGGCGTTTGATGATATGCGCAAAGCTTATGAGGATTTTTCTATTCCATCTGCTTTGCCTGATGGTGTACAGGGAAACCTAGAAGCTTCTCGAATTCTTTTGCATGAAAGTGCTCTTGCTGGAACAGAAGCTTTCCTTGAACTGCAAAGATTGGTTGAAAACAAAAAAGGCTCTCTTAAGTTAGTCACCGCCAAAATGGCGGAATCTACCCAACTAAGAGAGGCTGGGGCCAAAAAACTTACTGATATTCAAATTACGTTGTTTGCCATGCCTGCACCCGCGCGTCCGTAAAACACTACACCCTCTTGACATTCTTCCCGCCTATTCGTATTCTCGCCCTAAGGAGTTTTATATGTCTACCCTGTTTACCCTTGCCACCCCGGAAGAACTGCTTGACCTGTTTGGTTGTGCAGAGAACATTGCCTATGCCCGTGAGCATGGGGTAACGCCAGACGACGCCCACGCGCACCTGGCCACCTTGTATTTTTGGCGTGGGGAAGAAGGCAGGGTGCAGGAACATTTGGAGCAGATAGCTGACCTGGATTTACGCATGACCACGCAGTTATCCCTCTATGAGATTGTCCAGTAGTTTACTGAACGCTTCTTCACTTTGTTTAAACTCCGCAAATAGCCTTTGCAATGTACCCGCCGAAATGGCGGGTTTTTTTTTGCGCAGCATAGCGCTAAGATGTTCCGGGTAGGAATGCCACGGTTTTGTTTCATGCATTTGGCGTATGGCTTTAAGCATGTTGGCATCGTGCAGGCCAAGGTGGGCCAGCAGGGAGTCGAAGTTGCGCACCCACAGGCCATAGGCTAAGCCGTTTTTCAAAATGTCGGCCTGGTGGCTGGGGGTTGCCCCCAGGCTGCGTAGCAGTTCATGGTAGGTGCGGCGTGATGTCCACTGGTTAATGGTTTCC
>NZ_AUCY01000059.1 GCF_000430005.1 Desulfovibrio cuneatus DSM 11391 | reverse complement strand
AGCCTAACATGCTAAGAATACTGGATTCCTGCCTGCGCAGGAATGACAGTGCTTAGGGTGGTGGGGCTATGGGTAGGCTCGTCTGATGAGAGAAGAGGAAACTCAAAGGCTTTGCCGCTTAAGGGAATCGGCTTGTAGTGAGGGAGGGGAGAGAATGTACATTAAGTATAAAGAGGCACGATGCCACTTACATATTGCAGCACAATAGAAAATAGTTGGCACCGTTGCCCCTGCGCAGGCAGGGGGCCAGTATTGTGTTTTTTGCTTTTACCCATTTCCACTTGCTACACGCATAAGACAGCCTAACATGCTAAGAATACTGGATTCCTGCCTGCGCAGGAATGACAGTGCTTGGGATGGTGGGTAGGAATAAGGGCATAGGCAATGCTTACACCACAGATGTTCTTAATGCCAAGGTTGATGAACACCACTCATGTGACCTTAAAGCCGAGATTGAGGTTACGCCCACTTACCCATGCGGAGTGCGGTACACTGCTCGCCACTTCCCGCAAGTGTGCCATTTACCTTATACACCACTCCCTTTGCATACCCCCTTCCCACCTCAGACGAGGCTGCTCATTTTCTGCACGGTGTACGCGCGCTTTGCTGCGCCCGCGTACTCATACGAAGTGCGGTGGTTTTGCCTCCACTGCCCAACAATGAGGCAATTACCTTCTGTGGCACAGCATACAAATTCAGCAAGCAACCGATAAGCGCCCATCACTTTCGCGTGGCACGGAGTACTCTCCGCGCGAATATATTTGTGCAGCGTACGAGTCTTCGAGTGAGCGGAACAAATCTACTGAGCGCGGGCCGCAACCTAGCGGGGGCACGGGGTGCAACCCCGTGTGCGCGGGGGTGCAGGGGGCCGCCGCATTGCGGCCCACCTGCCCAAGCGGAGCGGATGAATGAAGAAAAAAGAGGCATGGTGTGGCGGCACGCCACAATAACCCTAGCGGAGCGGCAAACAAAACAAAAAACAACAGGCTGGTGTGGCGGCACGCCCCAATAACCCTCGCGGAGCGGCAAACAAAACAAGAAAAGATGAATGGTGTGGCGCTTGCGCCGCACAAACTCTTGCATCACCATTCTTAAAAAACTAAATCCCCCCCACCGCCTCCACCAAACACCCCGCCGCCAGCGCATCTTCCCCTTCTTGCAATGTCCGCGGGTCCAAGCAAAACGCATCATCTTCCACCCTGCCCACCATGGGCAAGGGCAACCGCAACAGCGCCTCCCGCAGGGCTTCCGCTTCTATTCCTTCCACGCGCACCAGCGTAGTAGGCAAGTCACACTCCGGGAATGCCCCGCCCCCAACGCGAGATTCCCCGGCCCGCAGCACCACAGAAGCGCTGATTCCAGCAGCAGCAAACGCCTTCACCACCCGCTTTTGCAAGCGCACCGCATGACGCCGCATGGCATCTGCCCCGGCGTGCAGCATCCGCAAGGTGGGAATACGGGTTAACGCCAGTTCAGGGTCAGTATACAACCGCAAGGTGGCTTCCAGGGCAGCCAGGGTCATTTTATCAATGCGCAGTGCCCGGTTCATGGGGTTTTTCTGCATTTTCCCTATGGTTTCTTTACTCCCCACAATAATGCCCGCCTGTGGCCCGCCCAGCACTTTGTCGCCACTAAAGGAAACGGCGTCCAGCCCGGCGGCCACGGTTTCCTGCACGGTGGGTTCATGCAGCAGCCCAGGCACCCCGGCCCGCTGCCAGTTCACCAGGGAACCGCTACCCAAATCTTCCAGGGCAGGCAGCCCATGCTGGTGGGCCAGGGCCACAAGCTCGCTGCCGGGCACCTGCTTCACAAATCCGCTAATGCGGAAATTGGAGGTATGTACCTTCATTATGGCTGCGGTACGTTCAGTAATGGCCCGTTCATAGTCGGCCACGTGGGTGCGATTGGTGGCACCCACCTCGTGCAGGGTGCAACCGCTTTTTTCCATTACTTCAGGAATGCGGAAACTGCCGCCAATTTCCACCAGCTCCCCGCGGGAAACAATCACTTCTTTGCCTTTGCACAGGGTATCCAGCATCAGGAACACGGCAGCGGCGTTGTTGTTCACCACCAGGGCAGCTTCTGCCCCGGTAAGGGAACAGAGCAGTTCTTCCACATGGCTATAGCGGCTGCCCCTTGCCCCTGTGTGCAGGTTAAACTCCAGGTTTGAATACCAGGCCGCCGCTTCTGCCGCCGCTTTTGCCGCTTCCGGGGCAAGCAGACTACGCCCAAGATTGGTGTGAATAACCACCCCTGTGGCATTAAGCACCCGCCGAAAATGTGGCATACCGTGTTGCCCCACAAAGGTTACAAGCCCAGGCAACAGGGCAGTAGCCCCCAGTATTGCAGGGTCTGTAATGCACCCTTCTTTAATAAGGCAACGCTTTTCTTGCAAAAAAGCATTCACCAGTTCCCGCAGCATGGGCCGGGGCAAGCCCGCGCACAACGCAGCGTGCGCGGTGTGAAGCTGGGTGAGTAAATTTTCCGTGGCTGGCAAAGCCCGGTACAGGGTGTTCGGCATGGGGCGCTCCTTGGAGCAGTAAAAAGAATAGCGGCTTTACACGGCCGCACGGCAACATAGTAATGTGCCCATGTCACCCGTCAAAGCCGCTGTGTTTGAATGGCTCAAAAAAACGCCAGCGTTTCCCTAGCTACCTGATTTACCGTGCTGGGTAAGCAGCTTGATATGGCGGCGTTCTTCATCGGCACAGGCGCGCACGGAGGCCCGTTCACCCGCTGGCACCATTTCTTCCAGGGCAATAAAAAAGAGCAACGTGTCTTTTTCAAGCTGAATGGCAGCGCCAATAGGGCTTTGCAGCATGCGTTCATGTGCTTCAGGCAGGAACAGGGTGTGGGAATCCAAAAGAGCCTGCACATAATCCAAATATTCTGCATCGCTGCTGCCTGCGGGCAATTCCAGCCCACCCAGGCGCTTCAGCATGGTGGCAAACAACTGTTCGTGGCGGTTTTCTTCTTCCGCCATGTATTGGAAGAATTTCTTGTCTGTGGGGTTGGTCGCTTTTTCAGCTACTTGCAGGTAAAAGGCATGACCACGCTTTTCTATTTCCACTGCTGCGGCAACAGCATCTGCTGCCTTTACAAAACTCGCCATGAGAACCTCCTGATATGCGGGCACACCGCAGGGTTAGCGAAACAAGAACACTACATGAGGGAACACTTTGCAAAAAACGCATTAACCAAGGGATTTTGCCAGGGCCATAATAGCTTCATAATGCGCGGGGCCAACTGGCTGCACTGAAAGACGGCTGCCCTTGCGTAAAAGTTCCATACCCTCCAGCTCTGGCTGGGCACGAAGAAAGCCAAGGGGAAGGGGGTGGGCAAAGCGCTGCACAAGGTGCACATCCACCAAATACCACCACGGGTTATCTGCCGTGGAACGCGGGTCAAAATGGTCATTCTCCGGGTCCCACTGGGTGGGGTCCGGGTACGCTTTGCTGGCAACTTCCACCAGGGCCACAATAGCCGGGTCTTTTCCGGAATGGTAAAAAAAACCCAGGTCGCCCACACGCATTGCATCACGCATAAAGTTGCGGGCCTGGAAGTTTCGCACCCCGTCCCACATGGTGGTTTGGCCGGGGCTGTTTGCCAGGTCGTCTACCGAAAAGCAATTGGTTTCTGATTTAAAAAGCCAACAAGACATGTGGATCCCCTTTGCTGCCTGTACACCTCAACGAAGCGCAAGCGGAAAAAAGCAAGCAACACCGCCAAACGGAACATAGCCGGAAACGTTGCGTTTTTTCGTTTGGCTAGGCGCGATGGTTTTTTAGAAGCGGTGGCTGACAATTCCGCAGGAAAGTGGAATTGGGAACCGACCACAGGGCGGGAGTCGAAGGCCGAGGCCCAGGACGGGCCGAGTCAACTCTTTGGTCCTGCCCCGCTGACAAAAAAGCAAGCAACACCGCCAAACGGAACATAGCCGGAAACGTTGCGTTTTTTCGTTTGGCTAGGCGCGATGGTTTTTTAGAAGCGGTGGCTGGACTCTTTGGTCCTGCCCCGCTGACAAAAAAGCAAGCAACACCGCCAAACGGAAAAACCCGGCGTTTCCCCTTACAGGTCGAAAACGCTGACGCTAGTAATAAGCACCGAATCGGCTGGCAAATTCTCATGCTCCCCGGCGGCGCGGGTTTTTGTTTTTTCTATTTTTGCCACGGAATCCATGCCTTCCACCACTGCGCCAAACACACAGTAGCCGAAGCCTTCTGTGGTGGCTTCTGTAAAGTCCAGGTCCGGGTTATCCACTGTGTTGATGAAAAACTGGGCTGTGGCGCTGTGGGGTTCGCCTGTGCGGGCCATGGCCAGGGTGCCTTTGGTGTTTTTCAGTCCATTTTCTGCCTCGTTGGCAATGGGGGCGTTCACGTTTTTTGCTTCCACCCGCAAGGTATAACCGCCGCCCTGAATCATGAAGTCTTTAATCACCCGGTGAAATATGGTGTTGTTATAAAATCCGGCATCCACGTAGCTCAAAAAATTTGCCACGGTGGCCGGGGCTTTGTCCTGAAACAGTTCTACCAATATATCGCCAGAGGTGGTTTCAATTAACACATGGGGGTTGCTCATGTATGCTCCTGTTATGAGGTCAATCGTAACGTTACTTTTGTCTAAAAGCCCTACCATGCACTGGCATCTCCTGCAACACCTTCACCCTGCCTAGTATGCGCACTGGCGCTGGAATCAGCCAGGATTTCTTAAGGGCTTGGTTTTAGCACGGGGGCATGTCACAACGTGGGCAACTCAGCCGGGTAGGCCACCTGCATAAGGCAAAGCCCTTTGGCCGGGGCGGCAGGGCTGGGCAAAGCGTTGCGCTGCCCCGTGCGCATCAGTTCCGGCACACAATGGGGGGGAAGCTTGCCTTTGCCTACCCACACCAACAGCCCCATAAGGTTGCGCACCATTTGCTTTAAAAAACCTGTTCCCGTGAACTGCCAGGTGCACACAGGCCACTCAGGCGGGCAATGCATACCGTGCAATTGCCCATGCACCGGGGTTACGGCCATAAGGGTGCGCACAGTGGTAATAACATGGCTGCCCATGTTTTGGACAAAGGCAAAGTCGTGGGTGCCAGTCAAATAACTGGCCGCGCACAGCATGGCTTGTTCATCCAGAACAGGCACCCCCCAACACAGGTGGTGCAAATGAGGCAAAGGCCCTTCCCCCCCGCACCATAACGTATAGGCATAAGTTTTATGCTGGGCATGCTTGCGGGCATGAAAATGCAGGGGCACTTCTTCCACCGCAAAAATGCGAATATCTGGCGGCAACTGCCGGTTCATGGCGCGCAGCCAGGGGAATGCACGGCACCGTGCGGGCAGCGTAACATGGCACACCTGGCCCTGGGCATGCACCCCGGAATCGGTACGGCCAGCACCATGCACAGGTGTATACGCCCCCATCATGCGGAAAATGACCTTTTCAATTTCATTTTGCACTGTGGGTGGGCCGGGCTGCAACGGCTTGTTCTGGCTTTGCCACCCCTGGTAGCGGGTTCCTTCATAGGCAACGGTGAGGCGAAGACGAAATTCACTAGGCATATATGATTCTTTTCCCCACAGGGAACGCAGGCAAAAAAGTGACTATAACAAGGCAGGGTATGAGCAGGACAACACTGCCCTGCCCTTGGGTCATAGCACGGGAAGCCCCAGCGCTCAATGAAAAGGGTTAGGGCTGGCGTGTGCAGCAAAATACTACAAAAAAACCTTTTGCCGGGCAGCGGGTATTGCCGGGCAAAAGGTTTTTTCAGAAGCATTCTATTTCCAGGGAACCACTGATTACGTGATATTTTGGCAACGCTCAGTCATGCGGCTTTGCTGCCTGTCCATTTTATTCCAATGGCATTTGCATACGGGTAAGGGCTGCGGTAAGGCTTGCCGCAATTTCCGGCTTTACAAAGCTTAAAATTTCTCCGGCCTGCCTGCCGCGCATACCAGCCAGCACGCGCACTGCAATGCGCTGGTCCATGGTTTCCAAAACCTGGGCAGCGGAGCGGGCCCGCATGTTGGAAAGCACTTCCACAAGGTGGCGGAACTGGGCATCATTGGTCTTTTCCGCTTCCTTCATCATGGTACCAAGGCGGTTTTCCAGCATTTCCATGCGCTGCAATTTTTCTGCAAGCTGCTGTTCCAGGGTACGCAGTTCCTGCTCTTTGCGGGCAAGCTCTTCCTGCTTGCGGGTAAGCATGTCACGCGTTAGGGGGTCGCTGGAGGTAGCGTTTTTGTCTTCCGGCTTTTGCACAATGGCAGGCAGGCTGCGGTTGGCAGAAGCCGGGGGCAGGGTGGTGCTTTCCGTTTGCGGCGCAGCAGCCCCCGTTGCCGGGGTGGGGGGTATGGCAGGGGGCGCTGCCGGGGCGGCTTCAGCCGCATTGGCAACAGTGCCCTGCATAACCTTGCTGGCAGGAACCGATGTATCGAACAAAGAGAGGTTCCCAGGTTCAAACAAAAGAAAGCCCGCAATGCCAGCCTTGATGGCCAGGGCCAAAAAGAGCAGGCGGCCTACCCTAGAAGGACTGAATGTTGTGCCGGATCGTTGCTGTTTCATCATATTCCCGCTCTTCTTCCAAACGTTCTTCAGCAGCATGTTTTACTGCCTGCTTTTCTTTGAGCTTGTCCAACAATTTGCGCTCTTTGGCCTTTTCGCCCAATTCCACGCGGCATTGCTGCACCTGCTCATTCAGTGCCTGTTCACGCTGTTCTGCCTGGCCCACGTCGAAACGCACAAGTTCCGCATAACGCAGGGCAAGCCACAATTCATCCGGTGTTAACCCCCCAGCCTGAGAAAGCACCGCCTGTTGTTCCGCAAGGGTTTGCCGCAAGGCAGCAAGCTCTTTTACCTGAGCTTCATGGCGCGTTTGTGCAGCAGCCAAAGCCTGCTTGGCTTGGTCTTCAAGCTGAACACGGTAACGCAGCACTTGCTCTAGGCGAAAACGAAAGGGAGGCATGGTGTTTCCTTGTTTCCTTCACCCCCGCAGTTCCCAGGGTTTTCCCTTACGCTGCATACGGGTGTCGAAAAAGTGGCAATTTCATAGTTATTAAGCAAAAGCCGTGCCTAATCAAAATTACCCATTAATATTAGCAAACTACAAAAAAACACTACGTATTCACATTCCTGCACAACAAAAAACAGACGCTCTGTTCCGGCTAATAACGGGCGTGAATAGCATCTATAAGGTGCATGGCCAAGCCAGGCGCTCATTGACCTGAGGAATTGCGCCTTCCTGCAAGGTCAGTTACCGGGCACCCACAATACTTTCGTGCCTCCACCCTAAAAGAGTCAATTGACTATTTCCCACAAATATATAGTAATCATTATGGTCGGAAAAGGTTTGGCACTTTTGTCTTCTCCCCCCTCATTTAGGAGTTGAAAAAGTTCTCTTCTTATGCTCTTACTAAAGAAAAGTAGTAAGCTACAGCCACCCATACTACCGCCAGGCTTACCCACTCATCCTTTGCGTGAATGGGCCTGTCCAGCACCTTCCTAAGAAACATTCACAAATCCATTCCCCCAAGAATATACGTGAACTTTGCGCAACGGCATTTGTTCCAAGGATAACCATGTTTCAAAATCTTCCCTTTAAAGTAAAAATATTTACGGTCATCACCGCGATTATGGTTATTTCCTTCATGGCGGTAACCTGGATAGTAGCCAGCAAAAGTGTGGAAATGGCCAAGCAGGATGCCTTTGTTCTTGCCCAGGTACGGGCAGAAAAATATAAAAACGAAATTTTGGCCCAGTTGCAGGGGGCACGCACCACGGCGGAAACCCTGTCTTCTGTTTTTGAAACCCTCAAGGCCCACAACCTTACAGACAGGGCCATGATGAACGACATTCTGCAACACACCCTGGCCCGCAAGAAAGCCATAACCGCGTTTTGTATTGCTTATGAACCAAACGCCCTGGATGGCAAAGACGCACTTTATACCGGTAAAGCGCCGGAATACGACAGTACAGGCCGCTACGCCCCCTACTGGAACAAACTGGGGGGGAAAATTGCGGTGGAGCCCCTGTACGACATTGATAAAGCCGACTGGTACAGTGTGCCTAAGGAAACCCATAAAGAATACATAACCGACCCCTACCCCTACCATGTGCAAGGCACGCAGGTTATGCTTGCCAGCCTTATTTTCCCCATTTTGCAGAATGACAGCTTTATTGGGATTATTTCTTCCGATATCGTTCTGGATACAATTCAGGAAATGGTTTCACGGGTAGGGCAAGACGGGCAAACAGGCTTTACCCAGGTTATTTCCAATGCCGGGGCCATTGTTGCCCATCCTGATACCTCCTTCCTTGGCAAAAGCCTTGCCGAGGCAGTGCTGTATAACACCCTTCTGGCAAACCCCGGCCTTGCCCGCCAGGCTATTATTCTGGGCAACGAATTTATCAACAAGCACCCTGCCACAGAAGCAGACGCCCCGGAACACCTGGAGCAACACAGCAAATGGGCCACATTTTTGGGGCAGCTTGAACAGTTTCAGCATAACCCCGGTGTAACGGTGTTGGATATCAGCCTTATCACGCCAGACATTGCAGAAGCAATGCTGCACGCTTCCCCGCAGGCCTTGAACTATGTGCAAAGCACCAAGAAGGCCATTGCCACAGGCACGTTACACATTACCCATGAAAACGACGTGTACACCGTGTACATGCCCATTCAGTTCAGCGAAGTCACAAAACCCTGGTCTGTTGCCGTAAGCGTGCCCATGGCAGACGTGCTGAAAAATGCCAACAGCATTTGGCGTTATGTGCTTGGGGTTGCCATTATAGCCATATGCCTGATGGCGCTGTTGCTGTATGTAACCACCCGCGGGGTAACCAAACCCATTCTTGACCTTGCCATAACTGCCAAAACCCTGGGTGAAGGCAATTTTGACATTGTCATTCCACACAGCCAGAACAATGATGAAATTGGCATGCTCTCACGGGCATTCAAACTTATGGCCCAGCGCATTACCGACCTGGTAACAAGCCTGCAAAACCATACCCAGCAACTGGAAGAAAATAATAACCACCTCAAAGGACTTAATGAAATGCTGGTTACCGCCAAAGAACAGGCGGAAAAATCCAGTAAGGCAAAAAGCGAATTCCTTTCCAATATGAGCCATGAAATTCGCACCCCCATGAATGCTATTATTGGCATGACAGCCATTGGGGAAGCCGCACACGACGCAGCACAAAAAAATTATGCTCTGGGGAAAATTAAGGAAGCCTCCTCCCACCTTATGGGCATCATCAACAGTATTTTGGATATGTCCAAAATTGAGACCAACATGCTGGAACTGACCCAGGCAGAGTTCGTGCTGGAGGGTATGCTGCGCCGCGTTGTGAGTGTTATTTCCGTTTCCACAGACAAAAAAGAGCAGCACTTTTCTCTGAGTATTGATGAAGCCATTCCACGCCACCTGATTGGCGACAACCAGTGGCTGGCGCAAATTTTAACCAATCTGCTTGCCAATGCCGTAAAATTTACCCCAAACAACGGCAGCATTACCCTTAGCGCACAATTGCTGCGCGACGAAGACACCCACTGCGTTCTCCAGTTTACGGTTTCAGATACAGGCATTGGCATTACTGAAGAACAAATGGAACGCCTGTTTCATTCCTTTGAACAGGCAGACAACAGCACTTCACGCAAGTATGGCGGCACAGGCCTTGGCCTGGCCATTACCAAGCGGGTTGTGGAAATGATGGATGGCTCCATTTGGTGCGATTCAAGCCCAGGGGAAGGGTCCACCTTCACCTTCACCGCCCGGCTACAAAAAGGCACACCTGCCCCGCACAATGGGTTGGCAAACCACGCTAACGCCCGCATTCTTGCGGTGGGTCAGGCAGAAACGCTTCCCACCGTCAGCACAAACCTGCTTTCGCGCCTGCAATTGTCCTTTACAGCGGCCCATAGCTCCCAGGAAGTGCAAAAGGCACTTACCCATAACGGCCCATTCCAGCTTTGCCTGCTGGATGCTGAACACCTGACAGAGCCCGCCACAACAGTGTTGGCCTGCATAAAACAGTATGCACCCAACCTGCGCATCGTGGTGCTGGCCACTTCCACAAACTTTGCCAAAATTGAAAGAGAACTTGTTCCCCTTGGGGCGCATTGTATTCTTGTTAAGCCACTCTTTCCATCCGATATTGTGGACAACCTGAATGAAACCCTGGCCCCACCCCAAAGTAGCCATACTGCACTTGCCACTGCTCAAACAAACGCCCTTGAACAGTATTCAGTGCTGCTTGTAGACGATGTGGAGGTTAACCGGGAAATTGTTGAGTGCCTGCTGGAACCAACAGGGGTACACATCACCTGTGCTGAAAATGGCGTAGAAGCACTCCATTTGTTCAGCGATAACCCTGAAGGGTATTCCCTTATCCTTATGGACATGCAAATGCCGGAAATGGATGGTATTGAGGCCACACGCCGCATACGTGCCCTGAACCACCCCTGTGGCAAAACAGTGCCCATAATTGCCATGACAGCCAACGTGTTTCAGGAAGATATCGATAAGTGCCTTGAAGCAGGCATGAATGCCCACCTGGGCAAGCCACTGGATGTTGAACAGCTTATGCACACGCTGCACAGGTACTTGCCAGGGCATTAGAAAAAACTGAGGATACAAAAAAAGCCCCTGAGGACTCAGGGGCTTCTTCATGTCGGCCTTTATGCTTTTGCTTGCGGGAGTAATTCTTGACAGTTTTGTGTTGCTTTACAGTAGGTGCATGTTGCTTGCGCACCTTGGGTTCTGGAATTTCCAGAACAAAAAGAACCTTACTCATGGTGTTCTCCTTTGGTATAAGAGGCAGAGTTATGCCGTGCATTAAGGGCGGTGTCAAGGAGAAGGCATACCCTAACCGGAGCTCTTGGGGCACGGGCACAGTGTGTAGGCAGCTATGGCCAATAAAAAAGCCCCCTGGCCGCGTTTGGCAGACAGGGGACCAATATGGAGTCGGGAGTATTGCCATGGAGGCTTATGTTAACATCTTC
>NZ_AUCY01000058.1 GCF_000430005.1 Desulfovibrio cuneatus DSM 11391 | reverse complement strand
TCGTGCCTAGCCAAACGAAAAAACTGCACGTTTCTCAAAGACAGCAGTACCGCTCTGCATTTACACATCGCCCCGCACGGGAAGCTCCTTTCTTGGCAGAAAACAAAAATCGACTTTTTCCGCTCTTGCGGCGGGTTGTGTGCTCCGGCGGCGTAGCCGCCTCTGCCCCGCCTTATCGCTCTACGGCTCGCTACGCTCGCGACGGCCGTCGGCTTTAGGGAAGGGTGGGAATACTATGGATGGCAGGGGTGAAGAGTGTGGCGTACTCTTTTCAGTCTTGCCATGGTTTTGGGGACCTTATGAAACGTGTTTTACCTTATACAATTCAATAGGGTATGCGGCGCTTCGCCGCACCTTACAGGTAATTCTTCGAGTTACCCCCCACCCTACGCGCGCTTTGCTGCGCCCGCCTACTCATGCGAAGTGCAGTAGTTTAGTGAAGCTTGGTTACAGTGTAGCAATTACTTTGTGTGGCGTTTACTTTGAGTACCTACGAAACCAAATAATCCACCTCACTCATGCCCTGCACGGTGTCTTCCCGTGCGAATATATTTGTGCAGCGTACGAGTCTTCGAGTGAGCGGAACAAATCTACTGAGCGCAGGCCGGGAACCCAGCGGGGTCACGGGGTGCAACCCCGTGGGTGTGGGGTTGTTAGGGGGCCGCACAAGGGCCCCCTAACCCTAGCGGAGCGGCAAACAAAACAAAAAACCACAAGCTGGGGCGGCGGCACGCCGCAAGAAAAACACCTAACATCCTAAGAATACTGGATCCCTGCCTGCGCAGGGACGTTGCTGGCGTGGTGGCACGCTGCACGAAACAATGCGCCCCGGCTCTCAAGAAAGCCGAGGCGCAGGCAACGCAGCCAAACGGAAAAAGACAGCGTTTCTCAGCGTTGCTGAGGTAAAATAAATTCCTGCCCACCCATATACGGCACCAAAGCCTTGGGCAGAACAACGCTACCATCTTCTTGCTGGCCATTTTCCATTACAGCCACCAGGGTGCGCCCCACCGCAAGGCCAGAGCCATTCAAGGTGTGGGCAAATTCCGGTTTGCCGCCGCCCGCGGGGCGGAAGCGAATGTTGGCCCGGCGGGCCTGAAAATCCATGCAGTTGGAGCAGGAGGATATTTCGCGGTATTTGTTCTGTCCTGGCAGCCACACTTCCAGGTCATACGTTTTGGCAGAGGCAAAGCCCATGTCCCCGGTGCACAGGGTAATCACGCGGTAGGGCAGTTCCAGGCGCTGCAGCAACGCTTCCGCATGGCCGCGCATACGTTCCAGTTCATCAAAGGAGCGTTCCGGGTGGGCAAAGCGCACCATTTCCACCTTGCTGAACTGGTGCTGGCGAATAAGGCCGCGTGTGTCTTTGCCATAGGCGCCAGCTTCGGAACGAAAGCACGGGGTGTGGGCTGTCAGGCCAATGGGCAGCATGCTTTCTTCCAGTATTTCTTCGGCAAACAGGTTGGTCAGGGGCACTTCTGCTGTGGGAATAAGGAAATAGTCCCAGGCTTCCATTTTAAACAGGTCTTCTTCAAACTTTGGCAAGTTGCCCGTGCCTGTCATGGTTTTGCGGTTTACCATAAGGGGGGGCTGCACTTCCGTGTAGCCATGTTCCCTGGTGTGTATGTCCAGAAACAGGGAAGCCAGAGCACGTTCCAGGCGGGCAGCCCAGCCCCAGTACACAGTAAAGCGGCTGCCTGCCAGCTTTGCACCCCGGTCAAAATCCAGGCCGCCTAGCGTTTCTGCCAGTTCCCAGTGTTCTTTGGGGGTAAAGGAGAAGGTGGGTACTTGCCCCCAGGTGTGCAGCACGGGGTTGTCTTCTTCGCTTTTGCCCAAAGGCACACTGGTGTGGGGCACGTTGGGTACGGAAAGCATCCAGTCGTTTTGCGCTGTTTGCACCCCTTCCAGTTCTTCACCCAGTACTTTGATGCGGGCATTCACTGCCCCCATGCGCTCCATAATGGCACTGGCGTCGCCCCCGGTGCGCTTTAGTTTGCCTACTTCAGCAGAAGCGCTGTTGCGTTCAGCCTTCAGGGTTTCACTTTCCGCAAGCAAGGCCCGGCGGCGTTCATCCAGGGCGGTAAATTCTTCAACGCGCATGGGTGAGTTTCTGTCGCACAGGGCTTTTTCCACAATTTCTGGCTGGCGTTGCAGTAATTTCAAGTCTAACATGGTGGCTCCTAGGGCGTTGGCCCCCAAAACATGGGGCGGTATGGCAGCACAGTGCGGCAGGGGCACTGAAATGATGAAAGAAAGAGAAGTGATATGGTAATTATTCATGGGCGTAACCCATGGGCGAACAGGCCACAGTGTACACAAGCCTTGGGCAAAACGCCAGACACAAGCACCTGCCTGGGCGGGTTATGTAAAAAATATTGAACATTCTTTTGGGAAACGGCCAAAAACAATACGAAATGAAGCGTCACGCTTTAGGTATATCTATCGGAAATAATAGTTATTTTATGTATGGATGAGCACCGCGTTTTGCTGAGTGGCAAGGAGAAAAAGCAGTGTAAAAAATGTTGGACGGGAAAACAGCCTTTTGGGGGCTAAAATAAGGGGTGCAAAAAATATTACCCTGAAAATATTGTATATTTTTAAAAATAACGTGTTTGGCACAGCCTTTGCACTACTAATTGCATACTTTCCTCCTTTGCAAGCCAATAATAAGGGCCGGAAGCGGTGTTTCGCTTCCGGCCCTGCTTGCGTTTAGTGACCTTTGCTATGCGGCGCAACAAAAAAATGAGGGAAAGGTGCTTACTGCTCCCCTAGGGTGGGGCACCAACCAAGGAGTGTATATGTGCTGCAAAAGGGGGCCAGAACAGCTTCCAGGGTGTGCAGGCACTGCTGTGAACAAAAAATTTCACGGGGCAGGCAGTTCACTTCCAGCAGCATTGTGGTTGCGGTATTTTTTGTCTGTTTTTTTGCCAGGGGGGTGCACTGCTGCACAGGCAACCCTGCCTGTGCCAGGGCTGTGGCAAGGGCGCTGTGCCATGCCTGGCTGTGGGCGTGTGGCTGGGTAGTGGCATTATGCTTCAGCAGAATAAACAGGGTGCAGCCAGGGGCAAGGCTTTCCGTTTCACGCGCAAGTACCCAAAAGGCCGCGCCTTTATGGTGCGTGCAGGCAATGCATTTGCAGCCGCTACGGGCCAGTGCCTTAAGGAACTGCGCCCCGGCAAGGGTGCCTGGGTTGGGGGCGGGCACCACAGCTGCGTGGCATGCCCCGCTGGCAAGTGGGGCCAGGGCTTTTTGGCTGGGGCCACTATGGGCATAGCAAGGCTGGGAACCAAAAATGGCAAGGGCAGCCAAGTGGGCAGGGCTACCTGGCTGGCCCGCACAGGCTACGTGTTCTTGTTGCTGGGTAGCGCGGGAAGCAGAGAGAATTTCCCGGTATATGGCCTGAACCTGTTGCGGCGGCATATTCAGGTGCCCCAGAGCGGCAACCCGCTCCAGCAGGGCCGCTTCACGCTGGGGGCGGAACACGGAATCTATTTTGCCCTGCTTGGCAGCACCAACAGCGTGGCTGATGGCGGCGCGGCGGCACAGCAGGTCTACCAGTTCAGTGTCAATGGTATCAAGCTGTTGGCGCAGAACGGCCAGTTCTGCCTCCAGCCGGGAGTTGGCGCTATCTGGTTGCGGGCAGGCGGGTGCTTTGAAGGTCATGCAGGCTCCTTGGTGTTGAGGAATGTATGACACAGCTCTGTGTATTCCTCAAGGGAAGGGCTTGTGTTTTGCTGGCACATCAGGTACCCGCAAAGGATGCAACACTCATCATCATTTCTTGTGGCCGTGGCATTAAGCGGCGGGGCAGACAGTCTGTTCACCCTGGTGCGCCTGCACCGGGCCGGGGTGCCTGTTTTGGGCATTCACGGGCGTTTTGCCCAGCACCTTGGCCTTGGGCTGCAATGTGCCGGTGCTGACCCCCTTGCCGTGGAAGCGGGCCTTGCCGCTGCCTGCCAGCGCCTTGGGGTGCCGTTTTTTGTGGCGGATTGCGCCGAAGCCTTCATGCAGCAGGTGGTTACGCCTTTTGTGCAGGCTTACGCCAGGGGCAACACGCCAAACCCGTGTGCCCATTGTAATGCCACCATCAAGTTCGGTGCTTTCTTGCAGGAAGCCCAAAAGCACGGGGCTACCCACCTTGCCACCGGGCACTATGTGCGGCTGGTTCCCGCTGCCGGGGGCCAAGCCCATGCGCTTGAAGGCGAAGGGGCAGAACCCAGTGCCGTTGAGCAAGGGGTATCTCTTATTTATGAAGGCGACGCCCTGGTGGCTGCCCTGCGCCATGCACCTGCCATTCCTTTGGCCGATGCCTTTGGTGCCCCTGCCACCATGCTGGAAAGGAACGCATTCCCGCTGCCGCTTTTGTTGCAAGGGGCAGATATACGCAAAGACCAGAGCTATTTTCTTTCCCTTGTGCCGGGGGCAGCCTTGGCCCATGCCCTGTTCCCCTTGGGGAAGGCCCATAAAAGTGTTGTGTTGCAAGAACTTGAAGCCCTTGGTTTTACTCCGCCCCAGGGTAAGGAAAGCCAGGAAGTGTGCTTTGTACCGGGGGACGATTATCGCGCTTTTGTCCCGCCCGTGGCAGAACAACTGGGCATTCCCCTTGGGCAACCCGGCCCTGTGCTGCTGCCGGACGGCACCCGCCTTGGCACCCACCAGGGGCTTTGGCAATATACTGAAGGCCAGCGCAAGGGCCTTGGGGTGTGCTGGAAAGAGCCCCTGTATGTACTGGATAAAAAACGCGACGAGAATATTTTGCTGCTTGGTCCACGCGGGGCAGAAGGCATTCACGGCTGCGTGTGCCATGAGGTGAACGAAGCGGTGCCCCGTCACCTGTGGCCCCAAACCCTGCTGGCCAAAACCCGCTACCGCGAAGCCCCCAAGCCCTGCCGGGCCGAAATAGTGGAAACAGCCACCGGGCCAGAGTTGCATATTCACTTTTTGGAACCGGAAGACAACGTGGCCCCTGGGCAAGTTGCTGCCCTGTATGCCCCCCTGCATGGTCATGTGGAAGAAGACGGCAGGCCAGTGTTGTGCGTTGTGGCTGGCGGTGTAATTGTCAGAGCGGTGAAACGCTGAGCGTTTCCCGAAGCCGTTTTAATCAGTCTTTCATTATCATATAGTGCACATGGCAAGCCGCTCCTGTTTTATTAGGGTATATGCCAATCCTTTTTTTGGGCCTTGACTGCATTGTCAACTGTGCCCGCTTGCCGTATGGTGGGGGCGTTGTCCACTTTCATTCTAGCCACAGGAGGCTAACCGTGTCTCGACCACTTACCGTTGCTGTTGTTGGCGCCACAGGCGCAGTTGGGCGTGAAATGCTGAGTACCCTGGAACGCCGCAATTTTCCTGCTACCAGAATTATTCCCCTTGCCTCTTCCCGTTCCGCTGGCACCACCGTGCCCTATATGGGGGGGGAACTTACCGTGCAGGAACTGAAAGATGACTCGTTCAACGGGGTGGACCTGGCCTTGTTTTCCGCCGGTGGCAGCACTTCCCTTGCCTTTGCCCCCAAGGCTGTGGCCGCTGGCTGCACCGTGGTGGATAACTCCAGCACATGGCGCATGGACCCGCGCTGCCCGCTGGTGGTGCCGGAAGTGAACCCCCAGGCATTGCAAAACCACCAGGGCATTATTGCCAACCCCAACTGTTCCACCATTCAAATGGTGGTGGCCCTTGCCCCCCTGCACAAGGCTGCGGGCATTCGCCGGGTGGTGGTTTCCACCTATCAGGCTGTTTCCGGCACCGGGCAAAAAGCCATTGAAGAGCTGGAAATGCAGGTGCGCCAAATGTTCAACCTGCAAGAGCCGGAAGCAAAAGTATACCCCTACCGCATTGCGTTTAACTGCCTGCCGCAAATTGATGTCTTCCTTGACAACGACTACACCAAGGAAGAAATGAAAATGACGGAAGAAACCGTTAAAATTATGGGCGATGCCAACATAAAGGTGAGCGCCACCGCAGTGCGCGTGCCTGTGTTCTACGGGCATGCTGAATCAGTTAACATCGAATTCAGCAAGCCCTTAAGTGCCAAAGACGCCCGCGCTATTTTGAGCAGCGCCCCCGGTGTGCAGGTGTATGATAACCCTGAAATAAAGCTCTACCCCATGCCTATTGAGGCTGCCGGGGAAGATGAAGTGTTTGTGGGCCGTATTCGCGAAGACTTTACCAACCCCAATACCCTGAACATGTGGGTGGTGGCAGATAACATTCGCAAAGGCGCAGCCCTGAACGCCGTGCAAATTGCCGAGCGCCTTGTGGCTGAAGATCTCGTGCGCGTTACCAACCGCAAAGCTTTTGCCTAGGGGAAACACTGATTTTTTCCGTTTGGCGGCGTTTCTCGCTTTTTTCGAGGCGGGGCAGGGCCAAAGAGCCCAGCACCCACCTCAAAAAAAGCTCGTGCCTTGCCAAACGAAAAAACTGAGTGTTTCCTGTGCGTCACATAATGCCCTTTTAAGGGTGCACAACTTCCCTAAAGCCGACGGCAGTCGCGAGCGTAGCGAGCCGTGGAGCGAGGGCGGAGGGTGCGGGTGGCTTGCCATCCGGCACATCTCCACGAAGCACAAGCGGAAAAACATAGGACGCTGTCCCCCAGCCCCCTGCAAGGGACGTGACGCCCCTTGACCCCCATTTGCGTTCAGCTTTTCGCAAAGCGAAAAACTGAACGCAAATGTGGGGTTCCAAGGGCATCATGCCCTTGGCGGTGGGATTTGGGGAGGCAGAGCCTCCCCAAATTTGCCTGGAACAACAGGAGATTTTTATGACCAATGCCATTCCTCTGCTTTCCACGGAAGAACAGGTGGCCCGCCTGTTGGCAACCCCGCGCCCCGGTGCGGAGAATATATTGGCGTATTATGAACACCGCATGGGGGGCATTGGCAAAGACCCGCGCCTGATGCTGTTGCCCCTGGACGACCACCTGGCCCACCGGGGCGACGGTGTGTTTGAAACCATCAAGTATATTGGTGGGCGGTTGTACCAGTTGCACGAGCATATGCAGCGCATGCAGCGTTCAGCCGACTCCATTTTTCTTGCCCCGCCCTGCTCGTGGGAGCAAATTCAGGAGCTGTGCCTGGCCGTGGCCCGCCATAGCGGGGAACAGCAGGGCACCTTGCGTGTGCTTTTGGGCCGTGGGCCCGGCGGCTTTGGCATTGCCCCTTCGGAGTGCCCGGAATCCAGCCTGTATATTATTGCCAGCCGTTTTACCCAGCCCACTGAAGCGTGGTATAACGCCGGGGTTAAGGGTTTTCGCACGACCATTCCTGCCAAGCAAAGCTACCTTGCCCGTATTAAAAACACCAACTACCTGCCTAACGTGCTGATGATGCATGAAGCCAAAGAACGCGGCATGGACGTGCCGTTTTGCTTTGATGCAGAAGGATTCCTGGCGGAAAGCGCCGTGGCCAACATTTGCCTTGTGAACCGCGAGGGCGTGGTGGAAGTGCCGCGCTTTACCAATTCCTTGCCGGGTACCACCCTGCTACGGGCCATGGCATTGCTGGAAGGTAAGCGCCAATGGGTGCACCGCAGTATTGCCGAAGCAGATATTTTGAAAGCCGAGGAAGTGCTGATGCTGGGTACAGGGCCGGAATGCGTTGCCGTGGTAAGCTATGAAGGCACCCCCATTGGCAATGGCACCCCCGGTGAAACAAGCCGCCTTATGCGCGCGCTTATTCACAGCGACATGCTGGAAAACGGCGTGCCCTTTGCCCAAGGCGCGGTGTGAACCTGCCAGAAAGAGAACAATTGCCCGCCTCAGGGTGCATACAGGCTGTGCTCCACACCGGGGTGCAGCCTGTGCTGTGTTTTTGCAATACCAGCAAAACCTGGGGCGGCGGGGAAAAATGGCACCTTGAAGCCGCCCTGGCCATGGCCCGGCGCGGCTACAGGGTGTTTTTGGTGTGCCAAGCCAACAGCGCATTGTATGAACGGGCAGGGGAACACCCGGAACTGGAGCTGTTCCCGGTGCGCCTTGGGCGTTTTTCTTTTCTCAACCCCATGTTTATGGGGGTATTGACCAATTTTTTGCGCCATAACGCTGTGCATGCTGTGGTGTTGAACTTGCCTTCCGACCTGAAATGTATTGCCCCTGCCGCACAAAAAGCCGGGGTGGCGCGTATTTTTTACCGCCGGGGCAGTGCCATTGCCGTAAAAAATAGCTGGATGAACCGCCGCCTGTTTGGCCTGCTCACCGGGGTTATTGTGAATTCACAGGCTACGCGGGACACCCTGTTGCAGAACAATACCTCCCTTGTAGCGCCGGAACGTGTGCACCTGCTGCCCAATGGGGTGGACATTGCCGCCTTTGACGCGGCCTTGCAGGCATTGCCAGAGCAGCCTGATAAGGGAACGCCCCCTGCCCAAAGCACCCGGCCACTGGTTATTGGTACCGCAGGCCGGTTAAGCCCGGAAAAGGCCCAGCATTTGCTCCTGTTGCTGGGGGCGGCTTTGCAGCCCTTGGGGGTGCCGTTTCAGCTTGTTATTGCAGGCAGCGGCCCACGCCTTGAAGCCCTGCACGCACTTGCAGAGCGCCTGGGCGTGCAGGAGCATGTGGAGTTTATGGGCTTTCAGGAAAATTTAGCTTCTTTTTGGCAGCGCATCGACTTGTTTGTGTTGCCTTCCTTGTGGGAAGGGTTTGGTTACGTGCTGGTGGAAGCCATGCTGGCCCGCAAGCCTGTGTTTGCTTTTAACGTGAGCAACATGCCAAACCTAGTGCAGCAAGGGGTAAACGGCAGGCTGTTCCCCCTGCCCCGCGGAGCAGAAACCCTGGAAGA
Organism: Desulfovibrio cuneatus DSM 11391; assembly: GCF_000430005.1. GTDB lineage: Bacteria > Desulfobacterota > Desulfovibrionia > Desulfovibrionales > Desulfovibrionaceae > Frigididesulfovibrio > Frigididesulfovibrio cuneatus. The sequence continues at coordinate 2,195 of NZ_AUCY01000058.1, read as the reverse complement.
GGCTGGGCCATTACAGCAAATGGCGGAAGCGGCCATGCAATTGTGGCAACACCCGGAACAGGGCAAGGCCATGGGGGAAGCGGGCAGGGCCTTTGTGGAGGCCAACTTTTCCCAGGAAGCTGCCATGCACACGCTGGAAGCGTTGTTGCGGTGACTGTATACGGGGGCTGTGTGGAGCGTTGCGTGTTATGCCCCTACACTTCTTACTCATTGCCTTTTGCCCAGCCGTACCTATAGTATGTTTGGTTCTTGATCTAACAAGCACGGATTACAATGCCTTTTGGGAAACGCTCAGTTGTTCGTTTCCCCCACGCTTTACACTAGCCGAGTCCCTATGCCCGAACTACCCGAAGTTGAAACCGTTGTGCGTACCCTTGCCCCCCAAGTAACGGGCAAGGTTATTCATAACATGCATATTTTGCACGCAAAAAGCCTGCAAAGCCCTACGGTGCAGGTCGCCAGTGCCTTGCACCACGCCACCATTGAGCGGGTGTTCCGCCGGGCAAAGTTGGTTATGCTGCAATGCCGTGCCCTGCACCCGTTGCACCCGGAAACCAACGCCCAATTTTTCATGGCCTTTCACCTGAAAATGACAGGCCGTTTTTTTGTGCACCCCGGCAACACTGCCCCGTTAAAGCACACCCGCTTGATTTTTGACATGGTCCAGGCCGACCAAATGGACAAAGCACACCAGGCCAACAACCTGCACCGCCTGTTCTTTGATGACATGCGTACCTTTGGCTATTGCCGCGTTATGCTACCGCATGAGCTGGACATATGGGACTTTTGGCAAAAGCTTGGGCCGGAACCTTTGGAAACAGTTGCCAAGAGTTTGGCCCAGCGCCTGCACGCCAAGCGGGGTAGCATTAAGGCCGTGTTGCTGGACCAAACTGTGGTGGCGGGTATTGGGAATATTTATGCGGATGAAGCCCTGTTCCAGGCGGGCATTGTGCCCACTGCCGCAGCCAGCAGCCTGAGCATGCCGCGCCTAACCCGGCTGGCCCAGGCCGTGCAAAATGTGCTGCAACGTTCCATTGAAGAATGTGGCAGTTCCATACGCGATTACCGCGACGCCAATGGCGATGCAGGCTCGTTCCAGAACAATTTTTTTGTGTATGGCCGCAAAGGGGCCTTGTGCCGGGTGTGCAACACCCCGCTGGATTGTAGCAAAGTGGCAGGGCGCACCACAGTGTGGTGCCGTAATTGCCAGAAAGGGTAGAGCGGCTACCACACCCCTTCCCCCCTGACGCGGTTTGTGGTAAGCGAAGAACATCCGGCCTGCGCCATGGCGGCAATGGCCTGTGTCAACCATGTAACTTACGCGAAAACAAAGGTTTTCCATGAAAGTCATCATTTTTTGCGGCGGCAAAGGCACACGCCTGCGCGAAGAAACCGAGTTCAAACCAAAACCCATGGTAGAAGTCGGCGGCCGCCCCATCATGTGGCACATCATGCAGCGTTACGCACGCTACGGTATTAAAGACTTTGTTCTGCCCCTTGGCTATAAGGGCGAAGTTATTAAACAATATTTTCACGACTACAAAATTCGCAACTCTGACTTTACCATAGACATGGCCTCCGGCGCTCTGGATATTCATGAATCCAAGGGCATAGACTGGCGCGTTACCCTGTGCGACACAGGGGAAGATACGGAAAAAGGAGCACGCATAAAGCGGGTGGCCAAGTACATTGGCAACGAACCTTTTATGGCAACCTATGGTGACGGCGTGGCGGACATTGATATTGACGCCCTGCTCAAGTTCCACAAAAGCCACGGCAAGCTGGGTACCTTTACCGGGGTGCGTATGCCTTCGCGTTTTGGTACCGTTAGCACAGGGCCGGAAGGGGAAGTGCTGGGCTGGCAGGAAAAGCCCATTCTGAACCAGTTTACCAACTGCGGCTTTTTTGTGTTTGAACCGGAATTTCTGGAATACTTGGACGAAGACCCTTCTTGCGACCTTGAAAAGGAACCGCTGGAGCGGCTTGCCTCACAGGGGCAGTTGGCCATGTACCGGCATGAAGGATTTTGGCAGTGCATGGACACCTTGCGTGACTATCAGCTCCTTTCTTCCATGTGGGAGAAGGGGAACGCCCCCTGGATGAAATAGGGGAAACACTGTCTTTTTCCGTTTGGCGGCGTAAAGCCAGCTACTTGCTTTGTGTTTTGTTTTGGGCGTGGCACGTTGGTAAAACTA
>NZ_AUCY01000057.1 GCF_000430005.1 Desulfovibrio cuneatus DSM 11391 | reverse complement strand
TTTTCCTATGGCTACGTTGCTTGCTTTTTTGCAACGGGGGCAGGGCCAAAGAGCCCAGCCCGCCCTTGCAAAAAAACATCGCGCCTTGCCAAACGGAATAACTGAGCGTTTCCTACTCGTGGTGGTAGCCAGAGCCGGAGAGTATACTCTCCGCGCGGTACAGTTGTTCATATAGCACCACGCGGGCCAATTCGTGGGGCAATGTCATGGCCCCGAAGGAGAGGCTGTGGGTGGTTTTGGCCTTCAAGCTTGGGCCAATGCCAAAGGCCCCGCCAATAATAAACACGGGGGGTCTGTCTGCATCCCACAGGGTGGTGAGCCATGCGGCAAAGGCTGGCGAGGTCATGTTCTTGCCGCGTTCATCAAGGCACACCACAGTTTCTTCACCAAATCGGCACAGGGCCTCCAGGCGTTCGGCCTCTTTTTCCAGGCGTTTTGCCATGGGCAGGGAAGGGTCTGCGTCTTTCACCACTTTTTCATCCAGCCGCATGGGGGTGGCAATGCGCTTGCGGTAAAAATCAATAGCCGCCAGCCAGTGTGGCGTTTTTATGCGGCCTACAGCCACTATGCGAACTTGTTTCATAGTATCTTCTTAGAGCAGTTTCACTTTGAAAGCATACATTGGCTTACCATGCAGCGCATTGGTTTTTTCAATGTAGTCATGGGGTATGGTATACTAAAACGACACGCTCTGCGGGTGGCAGTGTTGTTGACCTAGAGCAGTTTCACCGTGAAATTGCTCTAGGGTATTTTGGGGGCCTGTCTAGTGTGACCACCGAACACAAGGCCTGGCGCAATACAGTGCAGGGTCTTTGCTACCGCACCTTGTCCTTCTGTGCAACTGTATTTGCAGGCGCTGGTTTATACACAGGCATTGCTTGCTGGGGCAGGAAAGTGTAATTTGTCTTTACGGAAGCACTGAGTTACTCCGCATTTCCCGCAGAAGAATATCCCGGCGGTTTGCCTTGCACAGAAGCAGGTAACCCCTGGTAGCAACACAGTTTTTTGATTTTTGTGAAGGAGGAAAGCATGAACCCGTTTGCCATTGCCTTTGAAGAGGCGTGCAATGCCCTGCGCCAGGGCAAGCTTTTGGTGTTTCCTACAGAAACATTTTACGCCCTTGGGTGCGACGCGTTGAACGCAGATTCCGTGGGGGCCGTGTTTGCCCTGAAAAAACGGGCCTTGCACATGCCCTTGCCTGTGGTTATTTCCCACCCTGGTCAATTGAAATTGCTCACCAAGGAAGTTTCCACCCCGGCGCGGGTGCTTATGGCCCGTTTTTGGCCAGGGCCGCTTTCCATTGTGTTTCCTGCGCGGGAAGATGTGCCCGATTTACTCACTGCGGGCATGGGCCGGGTGGCGGTGCGTTTTTCCCCGCACCCGGCCATACGCACCCTTGGGCAGGAGTTGAACATGGTGTTGGTGGCTTCCAGCGCCAACCTAAGCGGGCAGGCTGCCCCGTGCCAGGTGCAAGACCTTGCTCCGGAAATTACGCGGGGTATTGCCGGGGTATTTGATATGCCGCCCCAGCCTGCGGGTGGGCTGCCTTCCACCATTGTGGACGTGGTACGCACGGCACATGGGGAGCAGGTGCGGGTATTGCGGCAGGGGGCTGTGCCTTTTGCCGCTTTAGAGGCCACGGGGTTGCATGTGGTCCTGGCAGAGCAGGAAAGCCCGGCAGCGGGGTAGGGGGCTCGGGTTAGCGGTTTGCCTGGAATTTAGTTTTATGAAGGCTTTGCCGAGAATGGCTGTGGGTATATGCCAACCTATGGTCTAATCCTATGCTGCCATGGGCAATTCCATTTTTCCTTATGGCTAAAAATGGAATTGTAGTTGAACATATTGCTGTTTTGCGATATTGATACAGTAAGATTGTTGTGGAAACAGTGTGAACACAGGATAGGTATATGCACGGCGATATGGTGTGTCCCCATTGCGGCAGTGCAGTTCTTGTGCGCCGCAACCCGGCTCCCACAGTGGATGTGGTACTTTATTGCCCCGTGCGCGGTGTGGTGCTGGTGCAGCGTAAAAACCCGCCGCATGGCTGGGCCTTGCCGGGCGGGTTTATTGATTATGGCGAAGCGGCAGAAACCGCCGCCGTGCGTGAAGCCAAAGAAGAAACAGGGCTGGATGTGTGCCTTGTGGGGCTTTTGGGGGTGTATTCCGACCCGCAACGCGACCCCAGGGGCCATACCATGAGTGTGGTGTATGTGGGCAAGGTTGCTTCCTCGCAAACCGCTAAGTCCCACCCAGGCCATGTTCTTGGCCTTGAAGCCTTGCATCCCAGCAAAAGTACCCCGCCGTTATTTCCTGCAACATTTCATGGCCCTGAGCCTGTGGGGGCAGATGATGCCCTGGAAGCACATTTTTTCCCCCTGCATGCCTTGCCCACTCCCCTGGCTTTTGACCACCAGCAGATTCTTGCTGATTTTGCTACATGGCTTGAGGGCAAGCCGTGGGTGAGCGCCTTAATCTAGCCAAAGGGCACGCTGCGGGTGAGCACCTTAGTCCAGCCAAAAGGCAAGCTGAAAGTTCACTGACTACCTATGGCCCATAACCTGTCGTGTGTGTTAACGGGCCCTGAACATACTCTTTATTTCTGTGCGCTGCATTGCAATAGCAGCAGCCACACGGAATGGCGTGGCCTTTTGCTGCGTCAGGAGGAAAGCATGCAGCGCCCTGTGTACCTAGTTACGTCTGAAATCTACCCTTTTTCTAAAACAGGTGGGCTGGGCGATGTTATGGGGGCTTTGCCCCTTGCCTTGCAGGCCCAGGGTATTCCTGTAGCCGTCATTTCTCCTTTTTATGGGCGGCTCAGTTCCGGCAACTTTCGCATCCGGTTGAGCATTTCCGACTGCCCCGTGGGTTACCCGTGGCAACCCATTACAGCAGATGTCTATGAAGCAGATTATTATGGTGTGCCTGTATACTTTATTCACCGCGGGGAATTTTTTGACCGTCGCTACTATTATAATGACCATAAGGGCGATTATTTCGACAATGCCGAGCGGTTTATCTTTTTTTGCCGGGCTGCCCTTTCCCTTATTCGCCGCCTGGGGGTGAACCCTTCGGTGGTGCATTCTCATGACTGGCAGTCGGCCCTGTTGCCCGCTTATATTCATTATTTGCGCCAATCTGGCGGATTCTGGGCGGAAACCTCCAGCGCCCTTACCATTCACAATCTGGCCTTTCAGGGGCGTTTTTCCTCTCGCTTGTTTGCCGGGTGTGGCCTGCCGCCAGAAGCCTGGGGCATGGAAGGGGTGGAGTATTATGGCGACCTCAATATGCTGAAAGGCGGCATTGCCTATGCCGACGCCATTACCACCGTTAGTCCCACCTATGCCGAGGAAATTCTGCACGAACACTGCGGCTGCGGGTTGGACGGTATTTTGCGAAAGCGCAAGGCGCACCTTTCCGGCATTCTCAACGGGGCTAATTACAGCGTGTGGAGTCCGGAAGCAGACCCTTACCTGCCCGCTACCTATTCGGCGGCAAACCTTTCCGGCAAGGCTACCTGTAAACAGGCATTGCTGGAAGAATTGGGCCTGGATGCCCGGCTGATGCAGCGCCCGGTGCTGAGTTTTATTGGCAGGCTGCGCGGGCAAAAAGGCATTGATTTGCTGAACGCCATTGTGCCGGACCTTATTAAGCTGGATGTGGGCATTATTGTGCTGGGGGAAGGTAACCCGGAACATGAGTCCACTGTGCTTGAATTTATGGAAATGTACCGGGGCAAAGTAAGTGCCGTGGTAAATTACACGGAAGACTTGGCCCACCGTATTCAGGCCGGGAGCGACATTTTTCTTATGCCTTCACGGTATGAACCGTGTGGGCTTACCCAAATGTATGCCTTGCGTTATGGCACGCCGCCTGTGGCCACTGCCGTGGGGGGCCTGCGCGACACCATAATCCCCTGGCCAAAAGATAATTTTACCGGCTTTACCTTTGAGCGCAGCTCCACTGCCGGGTTCTTGCAGGCCGTAAGCAAGGCCGTGGCCCTGTGGGAAAATGACCAGCCTGCCTGGCAGAACATGGTACAGCGCGCCATGGGGCAGGCTTTTACCTGGGAAGAAGCAGGGGCTGCCTATGCAGCGCTGTACAGGCAAATTAACCGCAAAGGCTAGGCCATGCATTCCGAACCCATATTTATTGAACCGTTTGACTTGCACCTGTTTAACAAGGGCGAGCATTACGAGCTATACCGCGTGCTTGGGGCACACCCGTACACACCGCCTCCCATAAAAAATGAGGCCCCTGCGCAATCCGGCTTCCGGTTTGCCGTGTGGGCGCCTAATGCTCAGGAAGTTTGCGTGGTGGGGGATTTCACCAGTTGGGCCTGGGGGCAGTTGCCCTTGTACCCGGTGGGAGATTCCGGCATATGGGCAGGGTTTGTGCCGGGGGTGGAAGCAGGCAGGCAGTACAAGTTCGGCATAAAGGGAGCAGACGGTACCATTGTGTACAAGGCCGACCCTTTTGCCTTCTACAGTGAATTTCGCCCAGGGGTGGCTTCCATAACTACCGGGCTTGTGCCTTATGCCTGGAACGACGGGGAATACATGGCCCAGCGGGCCTTGGGGGGGGCGCAGCTTGAGCAGCCCATCAGCATTTATGAAGTACACGCAGGTTCATGGAGGCGGCATTACACCCCGGAGCGGCCTTTTTATTCTTATGACGAGCTGGCAGAAACTCTGGTGCCTTATGTGCGCGACATGGGCTTTACCCATATTGAGTTTATGCCTTTGGCAGAACACCCGCTGGACCAATCCTGGGGCTACCAGACAGGGCAGTATTTTTCTCCCAGTTCCCGGTTTGGCCCGCCAGAAGCCCTGAAGCGGTTTATTGATACCTGCCACGGGGCGGGCATTGGCGTTATATTAGACTGGGTGCCCGCCCACTTCCCGCGTGACGCCTGGGGGCTGGCCCGTTTTGATGGCACCGCCCTGTATGAGCATGCCGACCCAGCCTTGGGGGAACACCCGGACTGGGGCACTTTGATATTTAACTATGGACGGCATGAAGTGCGTGGCTTTTTGCTGGCCAACGCCCTGTACTGGTTGCGGGAGTTCCATTTTGATGGTCTGCGCCTGGATGCTGTGGCCTCTATGCTGTACCTTGACTATTCGCGCAAAGAAGGGCAGTGGCGGCCAAACTGCCACGGCGGGCGGGAAAACCTGGAAGCCATTGATTTTTTACGCACGCTCAACACGGCAGTGCATGCCCAGGCCCCAGGGGCCATGACCTTTGCTGAGGAATCCACCGCTTGGCCAGGTGTTTCCCGCCCGGTATATGCCGGGGGCCTTGGGTTTACATATAAATGGAACATGGGCTGGATGCACGACTGCCTGCGTTATATGACAAAAGACCCGGTGTACCGCAAGCACCACCAGAACGACCTGACCTTTTCGTTTTTATACGCTTTTACGGAAAACTTTACCTTGCCCCTTTCCCATGATGAAGTGGTACATGGCAAGCGCTCACTGCTTTCTAAAATGCCCGGCGATGCTTGGCAACAGCAGGCCAACTTGCGCGCGCTATATGCGTATATGTGGGCGCACCCAGGCAAGAAGCTGCTGTTCATGGGGGGGGAATTTGGGCAATGGCGGGAGTGGAATGAAGGGGAGTGTCTGGACTGGCCGCTATTGGCCTTTCCTGCCCATGAAGGTATTCGTTGCCTGGTGCGCGACTTGAACATGCTTTTGCGGGCGGAGCCTGCCTTGTACCGAGAAGACCATAGCTGGAGCGGGTTTTCCTGGTTAGACTGTGCGGATGTGCAGTCTTCAATATTCAGCTTTGTGCGCAAGGCGGCAGGGGCGCGGCCTGTTATGTGGGTGTTCAACTTTACCCCGGTGCCGCGTTACGGGTACCGTGTGCCGTGCCCAGGGCTTGGGCGCTGGCGCGAGTGTTTGAACACGGACAGTGGCTATTATGGGGGGAGCAATGTAGGCAATTTCGGCTGTGTGGAGGCTGCCTACACCCAGTGGGGGCAGGGGCCTTCGTTGTGCCTTACGCTGCCTCCCCTGGCTGCCATGGCTTTTGTGCAGGAGGATGAAGAGGAATAACCCCCCTCCTACAGCGCCGCGAAATAAAAGTGACTCATGTCGCCCTTCAGGCTTATCTGGTAGGTGGCATACAGCGGGTGGACGTTATCTTCATCGCTTTCAGCCACGGCAAGGAGCGATTGCAGGTTTTGGATATTACGCAGGGCAGCGGATTGGGCCGCAATTTCGTTAAATGCCCGGGAAAGGTCCGGCATTTTTTCCAGCAGGGTGGCAATGGCTTGTTCTTCCGGGTGTTCCCCTGCAAGGCACAGGGTAGCGTTTTGCCCAAGGCGCAAGGTCATTTTATTTTCCAGGCCAATGCCTGCTTCGGTAAAGCGGGTGTATAGCGTTTCAATAAACTGGTCTTGCAGGCGGGCAATGTTATCGCTTAACAGGCAGGTTACCTTGCCTTCCGGGTGGGAAAAACCATCCATTGCCTTACGCAGGGAAGCCGCCACACCGGAAAAACAAGCCGAGCGGGTAACAGCAAAAAGCCCCTCGCCAAGGGGGTCCGCCTGCTCTGCTATGGTTTCTTCGGCAATGTTAATAGCGCAGTATTCAAGGGAATTTTCTGCGGCATAGGGTGGCAGGGCTTGGGGCTGCATGGGGGGGGCAGAGCTGATATTCACAGGATGGCTCCTTGCTAAGGCGGTAAATTTTTCTGTATTGTGGTGTTGTTTCTCTGATTAAGCAACTTTAATGCCAAAAGCCTTCCGCTTTTTCTCGTGCACATATATTTGTAATACCCCTAAGCAATTACCTTGAAGCCCAGGGCCTTGCCAATTTATTCCCGATTGTGCAGGCTAAATGAGGGAAATTGAAAAAAAAGCTTGCCAAGCGGACAACACTCCGCTAAAGCATCCGTTGCAGCACGTTGTTGACTTTATCAATAACACCGCACATGGCAAGGTAGCTCAGTTGGTTAGAGCGAGCGGTTCATACCCGCTAGGTCGGGGGTTCAAATCCCTTCCTTGCTACCAGAATTTAATCCCGGAAGGGATAAAAAAGGCCGAAACTCTTAGATAAACAAGGGTTTCGGCCTTTTCTTTTGTCCGGTAAAGTACCGTGCAATCCGGGGGTACCCCACTTGCACGGGGGTATTTTTGGGGGTATATTGCACCTCAAAAAAAGTGATACCCCCAACGCTATTTCCTTGATGCGCAAGGACTTTTTGAAGACGGTTACGGGGGCATTACTCGAAAAAGGAGAATACCCCCATGGCAAAAGATTCCCAACTCAGCGACACCACTCTCCGCGCCATCAAACCTACAGGGAAGGCCCAAAAGCTTTTTGATGGGGGTGGGTTGTTTCTTTTTATTGCACCTAAGGGTGGCAAGCTGTGGCGGCTGAAATACCGTTTTGGGGGTATGGAGAAGCTGCTTTCTTTGGGCGCATACTCCAAAATTAGCCTGAAAGATGCCCGCAAGCTGCGCGATGAGGCCAAAGAAAAAATAGCCAAAGGCATTGACCCAGGGTGCAGCAAGAAAGCGGCAAAAGAAACGCTGTATGCCGCGCAAAAGAATACCTTTGAAATTATTGGCCGGGAATGGTGGCACCTGAAAAAATCCGGATGGAATGGCAACCACAGCGCGATGCCGTGCGCCAAGAGGTGCCCTATACTTCCTGGCAAGGCTTTCTCAAACTGGAGGCAGAGAATGGCAATGAGCTGGCCCTGGCTGTGCTGCGTTCCCGCAAAGATGTTGCAGATCCGGAACAAGCCCAGAATCCAACGCAAAAGCTTTTCCCTACAAAAGACTGGAGCACCCACGGCCTAGGCCTTGCCACAAGCAAAGTGGAGCTAGCCCAAGAGCAGCGCAGCATTGTGGAGCGGGCAGATCTTTCTGCTAAGGGCAAAAGGCAACTTCAGGCCTTTATGCGCATGGATGAAGTGGCAGCACAAGCCAGCGCCCAGGGCAAACCCCTTGGAACAGTGCAGAGACGTGTTGACGGCAAGGGCGTGGTCATCTTCACCTTGGAAAGTGGCGGCAGCATTCGGGATACAGGTAAAGAGGTGTTTTATTCCGGGCACGATAAAGCGGCAGAGCAAGTGGCGAAGGACTATGCAGTGAAGAAGTGGGGCAAGCATCTTTTCATTAGGAAAAATTGTATAATTTTTCAAAGCAACATTGAGCACAATAATTTTTCAATAGAGTCTGATGGTTTCGAAAAGCAACAAGGAATCTCTCGATAAAAACCCAGCCTGTAGTACTTGGAAAATATATGAGAATGGATTATAGTAAATAAGAGGGTTTATGCTACCATCCAACGAACTCAAAACGCGGCTACAACGCTTTTTTTCTGACGGCTTAGTGGTTGTCATTGGATCTGGCTTGTCCTGCGCTGAAGGTTTACCAAGTATGGGGGACTTAGCAAAAGCACTTATAACTCTCGTTCCTAAAAAATGCTCATCAGCTGACCTTCCCCAATGGCAGGAAATAGAAAAATTTTTGAGGGCAAAAAAAGGGCTTGAAGAGGCTGTAAATTCCATTCAACTCTCAGAGTCATTAGGTAAGGTAATTGTCGAGATTGTAGCAAATACTGTTCGCACTGCTGAAGAAAGTGTAATATCTCAGTGTATTGGAAATGGAAGAATACTAAAAATCTCTTCACTTTTGTCACATCTAAGTCCAAAGCATCCTAAAAAAATACAGATAATTACTACGAATTACGATAGGTTGATAGAAATTGCATGTGAAATGCGTGGTTTTTGGTTAGACACAGGTTTTTGTGGAAAAACTTCTGGATTATTTGACCCTGCAAAAAGTAAATTTCAAGGTGCCATAGGCACAGGAAGCAGTAAAAAGCAAACTCCTAAGCTCATATACCCCAATATGGTGCACTTGTCGAAGCCGCACGGCAGCCTGGATTGGTATCTATTGAAAGACGGGATGCCTATTTATACCCCATTGTGTTCGTTTAGTTGCCCATTAATTATCACTCCTGGGCAACATAAGTATCGCCAAGGGTATGACCAGCCATTTGATGCGCATAGAAATATGGGCAACGCAGCCATAGACAGCGCAAAATCCTTCTTATTCATAGGCTATGGATTTAACGACGACCATCTGCAAACACATCTTTCCCAACGCCTACGATCTGGCATTCCGGCTTTAATTTTGTCAAGAAGCCTGACCGAAAGCGCTGATAAGATAATAGGCTTGTCTGAGACTATTGTGGCCTTGAGCCAGAGTAGCAATCCTGAAGACACAACTGTAACAATGAAAAACGCAAAATGGGACATCCAAGATAATTCTTGGTGGGATGTTGAACATTTTGTCTCAGGAGTTATAGCCCCATGAGCGAATCTATACTTGAATTTGATAAATCAGATTTTTTAGGCAAAGTAGCAATGGTTGACACAAATCGCGTAGTCGCCGCTATTGAAAATCATGATATGATGACAAGTATATCTGTAGGTAGTCTTGTTGCCATTCAAGGAAGGTTGAATTCAGAATTTCTTATAGGCATAATAGAGAGAGCTACGCGCTCAACAACTGAGAGGCTTTTGACCAATGAAGTAGATGACGAGGGCAATATTCCTTTCGGAGAAGCACTGCAAGATTTTATTAAAATAGTATTGATAGGAACATATAGAACGGTAGATGGTGATAGGAGCAACACATTTAAACGTGGCGCTGATACTTTTCCGCAGATAGATCGGGCTTGTTATCAACTATCTGCCCACAATTTACAGAGTTTTATGAACTTACTTTCTGCAAAGGTACCACTGGGCGAAAGGATGGCCCTTGGACATTACATGGCGGATCAAACTGCAGTTGCCATAGCTCACGGAGATAAATTTTTTCAACGCCATGCAGCCATTTTGGGAAGCACTGGATCCGGGAAGAGCTGGGCGGTAGCGCTGATTCTTGAACGAGCCGCTAAATTGACACATCCAAACCTTATTGTCCTCGATATGCATGGCGAATATTCTACACTTTGTGAGGGCAAAGAAGCAATCGCCGAGCAATTTAAGATTGCTGGCCCTGGTGATTGCCTTTCGGAATCGACTAATAGTCTTTTTTTACCCTATTGGCTTTTGAATCGTGAAGAAATGCTGGCCATGATTTTAGATAGATCTGATCAAAACGCACCAAACCAAGCATCAAGATTCACTGAACATGTGCGCAAGCTGAAAGAATCCACGTTAAAAGATTTAAATAAGCAAGATGTACTTGATACATTCACAGTTGATTCTCCAATATATTATGATATTAGCCAACTAATGGCACTGTTAAATATTGACGACGAAGGTACAAAACCGGGTAAAACAGGTCCAGTAAAAGGTGATTGGAATGGAAAGCTGACTCGTTTTATTGCACGACTTGAAGCTAAAATCGAAGATAGAAGATATGGATTCCTATTCCAACCACCTAAGTCTACATCTGAATATGAATGGCTCAGTAAGATTGCTATGCGGCTTTTTCATTCAGGGAAGACGACGAAAGGGATAAAAATTATTGACTTTTCAGAAGTTCCTGCCGACGTTTTGCCTATTGTTGCTGGTGTTCTGGCTCGTTTGCTTTATAATGTTCAATTCTGGATGAATGATAATGATCGACATCCACTTACAATTGTATGCGATGAAGCACATCTTTATTTACCAGTGCGTGACGAGGCTGATGCCCCTGAAAAGAGGGCTTTAGAATCATTTGAACGAATTGCGAAAGAAGGTAGAAAATATGGTGTTTCGCTACTTGTAGTCAGTCAGCGGCCATCTGACGTGAGCAGAACGATCTTAAGTCAGTGTAATAATTTTTTAGTACTCAGATTGACAAATGACCAGGACCAAAGTGTCGTCAAACGTATGGTTCCTGAATCTATGTCTGGGCTTACAGATATCTTACCACTTCTAGACACAGGCGAAGGATTGTTGCTTGGAGATTCGATTTTATTGCCCACTCGAATCAAGCTCGATTGTCCAAAAATTGAACCAGCAAGTGCTACACGTCAATTTTGGACCGAGTGGGCAAATAGAACGCCAAATGAAAAAGCTGTAGAGAAAGCAATTGAAACAATGCGTAGACAAACTCGCTAAATATTTTTTGATATACTAGGTCCTTTGGTAATCCCCCCAAAAAGTAGTAGCTTTTATAAGTAGAATTTCCGAGAATAAACCAAGCGGAGATTTTACAATGAAAAAATCACGATTTACTGACACTCAAATTTTGGCAATATTGAAGCAGGCCGAGAACGGCATTCCCGTTCCTGACCTTTGCCGTGAGCATGGCATGAGCAGTGCTACTTTTTACAAATGGCGCTCAAAGTTTGGCGGAATGGATGCCTCGCTTATGGCCCGCATGCGTGAGCTGGAGCAGGAAAACGCCCGGCTCAAGCGAATGTATGC
>NZ_AUCY01000056.1 GCF_000430005.1 Desulfovibrio cuneatus DSM 11391 | reverse complement strand
GAAGAAACTGCCATCTTTGGTGGAATTGAGATAAGAATGTGCACATGGTCTGTGAGCAAATGCCCTTCCAAAATCCTGCATTCCTTCTGTTGGGCAAGAGCGTGGAAGACATCACCAAGCTGCTTTCTCAAACCTTCAAAAAGCTTTTTCTTGCGGTACTTTGGAATCCAAACCACATGGTACTTGCAAACCCATTTGGAGTGACTTAAACTCAAGGCTCCATCCATTTGGGGCCTCCTGTTGATGAACTTTGAGCGGTTCAACAACGGAGGTCTCTTCTATTTCTGGAAAAGTCAAACTTTGGGAGTCCCCAGGCAGAGCCTGGGGTTTACCGATTTTTTATTAATTCTCAGTTAACACAAGGCAATATCCATAGACAAAGGGCGGCGTGGTTTTTTGCGAGTGGCACCCCCACAAGAGTGTCGCGCTGCAAAAATCCATGCCGCCCTGATAAGGTATTACCTCTATTAGTGATGGAGCAAAGAAGAAACGCGCAGTTATTTCGTTTGGCAAGGCACGAGCTTTTTTTGAAGCAGGAGTGACAATTCCGCAGGAAAGCGGAATTGGGAACCGCCCGCTGGGCGGGAGCCGAAGGCCGAGGCCCAGGACGGGCCGAGTCAACTCCTCCCTACTCGATGTAACCCTAAAGCCGACGGCAGTCGCGAGCATAGCGAGCCGTGGAGCGAGGGCGGAGGGAACAGACAGTTTTGCTGGCTGTTCATCTCAACGAAGCCTGAGCGGAAGAAAGTCGCCAAACGGAATAAATCAGCGTTTCTCCTAATTGTACCATTCCCTCAACAGATCCATACTATCATAGCCATATTGCCTCATGCGGTCTTTTTGCTCTTCGCTCCAGCCTGTATCTTTCTCTGTAAGTTGAGCTTCTTCCGCAATTTTTCCAAGAGATACGTTCATGTCGATAGCATCAGCAGGAGCACAATTTTTTGTATCAGCGGTATTGTGTGACATAGCTTCCCCCGTTTACCCTTTGAGTTTTGAAAGATAGTCGGCCCACTCTTGCATCATCTTGCGGCGTTCAGGCAAATATTCAGCCCTGTTGTACACACCACGGATTTTATCTTTGGGGTTATGAGCAAGCTGTTTTTCTATTACGTCAGCCGAATAGCCCTGCTCATTAAGCAACGTGGAGGCCATTGCCCGAAAGCCGTGGGCTGTCATTTCTTCTTTGGCAAAGCCCATGCGGCGCAAGGCGGCTATGAATGTAGCATCACTTATGGGCACCTGGGGAGAGCGCAGGCCGGGGAACATGAGTTTTTCATGCCCTGTGACTTCCTGCAATGTTTGCAGCACTTCCAGCGCCTGTGCAGAAAGCGGCACCATGTGATCAAGGCGCATTTTCATGCGTTTGGAAGGAATACGCCACACCTTTTCCGTGAAATCTATTTCTGCCCACTCCCCAAGGCGAACCTCACTGGGGCGCAAAAATGTCAGGGCCAAAAGCTGTAACCCGGCTTTCACAATGAAGGTGCCGGGGAAATCATCAATAGCCCGTAGCAAGCCACCAATGGCTTGTGGTTCGGTTATGGCAGCACGAGGCGTGCGGGAACGGGTTTTCAGAGCACCGCGCAAATCAGCGGCGGTATCGCGTTCTGCCCGGCCTGTGGCAATGGCATAGCGGAATACCAAAGAACAGATGCTGCGTACCCGGTGGGCTTGGTCAACAGCCCCGCGTAATTCAATTTTACGCAAAACGGCAAGGAGTTCTGGCGGGGAAATTTCACCTATGGGACGGGAGCCAAGAAGCGGGAAAACATTTTTCTCAATGCGCTCCATCACGTCTTTGGTATATCCAGGCGTCCAGGTGGGCTTCTGGTTTTCATGCCATTCCCGTGCAACAGCTTCAAATGTAGTGTGAACACTTCTGGCCCGGACTTTCTTTTCAAGGGAAGGGTCAACGCCGCCGCTAATCTGCTTCTTGGCCTCCATACAAGCTTCCCGTGCTTCTTTCAGAGAAAGAGTGGGGTATGTGCCAAGGGTCAACAGCTTTTCACGGCCTTGAATGCGGTATTTGACACGCCAGCTTTTGGTTCCGTTGGGAGCCACAAACAAGAAAAGCCCATTACTATCAAATAGTTTCAGGGGCTTGTCGTTTGGCTTTGCGCCGCGAATTGCTGTGTCTGTGAGAGAAGATTTCTTCGACATGGGGGTATTACTCCTGGCAAGGGATTATGTACCCCCAGAAGTACCCCAAAAAGGTGGGTTGTCTATGGTTTTTTCTAACCGAGTTCGGACAATCTGTCTTGCTTATTCCCTTGCCAGGAAACACTTTTCAGACTTTTCCGAACTCGGTCGGATTTAAATATGGCGGAGGGAGTAGGATTTGAACCTACGACCTTCGGGTTATGAGACCGAAGAAATGCGAATTTATTGACTTTATTTATTTTTCACAAAGCTTCACAAAGTAGGCATTAACTCGTTGACTATCAATGGATTTATGGGCATTATATCTTCACTATCTGTCATTCAACAACACCCCCTTTCATACAAAAAATGGGGAGAGAATGGGGAGAACGTACACATGAACACCCGAAAGCACACCACATGGAAAACCCTTGAAAAAGGTATCCGGTTTTATGACCACACAGAGCGCCGCCACGGGGTAAAGCCTGATAGGTATTTTGCGCTGCGCTATGTCGTGGAAGGCAAGCGCATTGAAACCGGGCTAGGGTGGGCAAGTGAAGGGTGGACGTTGAACAAGGTACGCCAAACACTGGCAGAGCTGCGCCTTGCACAAACTACGGGAACCGGGCCTGTTACACTGGAGGAAAAACGCCAGCAAGCCAAGGTACAGCGGGAAATTGAGCAGGCCAAGCCGACCATTGCCGGATTATGGGCCATTTACCAGCAGAACAAAGGCCGCTACTCCAATAAGGCCACAGATACAAGCAATTTCACCTATTTTCAGGCTTTGCACGATAGATTGCCGGAAACACTAAGAACCCATGAAGTAACCGCCATTGCAAAACGAATGGAGGAAGACGGGAAGGCACCCCAAACGGTACGCAATGCGCTGGAACTACTGCGCCGACTGGTGAACTTTGGAGCAAAACAAGAATTGTGCCCACGCCCTACCGGGCTGCGCTTTGATATGCCCAAAATTGACAACCAGAGAACCGAATGCCTAACCCCTGAACAGGCCAAAGTACTTTTTGAGGCGCTGGATGCTGACCCCGACCAGAACCTTGCCGCCCTCATGCGCCTTGCCCTTGCCACAGGTATGCGCCGGGGGGCATTGTTTGGCCTTCAATGGAGCGATATTGATTTTCGGCAAGGCATTATCACACTGCGGGGGGAGACTGCCAAAAAAGGGAAAACAGAGTTTCTTCCCATGACAGAGGCAGCCAGGAACATACTGCAAAAAGTTACGCCAATGGGGAGCGAATTTGTTTTTCCCGGCAAGAATGGTGGCAAGCGTGTTGAAATTCGCCGCTTCCTGAACCGCATACGAGAGGCAGCAGGCTTACCCGCAGACTTTCGCCCCCTGCATGGGCTGCGCCATACCTATGCAAGCTGGCTTGCTTCAAGCGGTAAAGTTGACCTGTTCACCTTGCAAAAGCTCATGACACACGAAAGCCCACTTATGACACAACGATACAGCCACTTGGCTGATGAAGCCGTAAAGAGAGCCGCAAGCGTTATTGATGAATGCTTTGACGCTGCCGCCAATGCCGAAGCACCCAGGCCGCAAGGGGCAAAGGTTGTGCCGTTCATACAAAAAGAGAAAAAATAGCCCACTACTTGACACTTGAATACTTAAAAGTTATCTAACTTGTAAAGGACACCATATGCACCCTGTTATATTTTACAGAAACAGCAAAGGGGCTGAACCTGTAAAAGAGCTTATTGCAGAACTCAACGCACAGGCCAGCACCAACAAGCATATACGGGTGCGGGTGAAAAAGATTATTGAGCATATTGAAATACTGCAAGCATATGGCACCAACAAGGGGCTGCCCCACATGCGCCACATTGATGATGGTATATGGGAACTACGCCCCACCAGCGACCGCATTTTCTTTTTCTGCCATATGGAGGAATGCTTTGTGCTTCTCCACCACTTCCAAAAGAAAACGCAGAAAACACCCATGCGGGAAATTGAGCAGGCGAAACGCCATAGAAAATATTTTATAGAAAGGAGCCAACGCCATGAGTAACCACATACACCCCACAGGCACCTCTTGGGATAACTTCAAAGAAACCTTGCTGACCCCGGAAGAACGCGCAGAAATTGACCTGCAAGTGAAGCTAGTGGGGAAATTCATTGAAGCGCGGGATGCACAACACATGAGCCAACGTGCCCTTGCTGAAAAAACCGGGATTAAACAACCCGTTATTGCCCGTATTGAAAGCGGCACCAGCACACCCAAAATAAGCACCCTACTCAAGCTCTTGCAGCCACTTGGCTATACACTGGATATTGTGCCTTTACCCAAGAAAGAGACCACACTTGGGGGGCCATAGTGCGCCATAGAATAAATAGAATACGTACACACCCCGGCGAACTGATAAAAGCCGTATACATGGAACCCCTGAACCTTACCGTTACGGCATTGGCTGCCAGCCTTGGGGTTTCCCGTAAAACGCTTTCCACCATTATAAATGAACGGGCAGGTATTACGCTGGATATGGCCTTGCGCCTTTCCCGCGCCTTTTCTACTACGCCGGAATTGTGGCTGAACATGCAGCAAGCCTATGACCTTTGGCGGGCTGAAAATGAACATACCGACTGGCAACAGGTAACGGCCCTGTATGTGCCGGGGCAGGAACAGAAGATAAGTTAGCATAACAACTTTCCCCTGCTATTCAAGGAACCAACACCATGAGCAACCACATACACCCCGTAGGCAACTCTTGGGACAACTTCAAAGAAACATTGCTGACCCCGGAAGAACGTGCAGAAATTGGGCTGCAAGTAAAGTATGCGGGGGAATCCAGAGAGGTGCCCCCTATTGCCGAAAAAGAACGCACGGGCCGGATGCTCAAGGGCTTGCGCCTTCGGGCAGGAATGACCCAAAAACAACTTGCCAAGGCCATTGACGTGCCGCAGAGTCAGATCAGTGAATATGAAGGAAACAAGCGCCCCATACCCGCTCATAAGGTGCCCTTGCTTGCACGGGTGCTTGATACGGTGGAAGGGCATTTTACGGCACGTTAAATGTATACTTACCCCGTAACCCTCACCCGTATGCAAGACGGACAATACATGGTGGAGTTTCCAGACGTACCGCAAGCCCTGACGTATGGCAAAACCAAACAGGCTGCGCTCGCTGCGGCTGAAAGCGCCCTGTATGAAACCCTAGACCAGTAACCGTTCCCGAATGTAGCCTTCTTTTCTTGAGGGCAAGCAGGCGAATCCATTTGCTTTAGAATGCGTGACCATGCCTACATATTTAGGCAAAGCGATATGTTTTCTCTCAGCTTCTGGCATGTCCTTAGGCCAATCGCCAACCCAAGCTATGTACAAGATGTCATCATAAATTCTCTTCTCATAAGCAATATCCACAGCCAGGGCACGAGATGACGTGCCTAACATAGCGAATAACATCACTGTAGCAATCATTAGTTGCATTACCGACTTCCTTTGTTCCTGCAAGAATAAACGTTGCCCATAGTGAGGCCATAATTCAATATATTGCAACCTGTAACATGGAACCATTAGGATACAACAACTATTGGCTAAGACTTTGCTCGCATGCACATCTTCAAATGTATGCATGAAGCTTAGTTAAATAGGCTCATCATATTCAAAAAGAACAAGCACCCTCTCTCTGCCAAAATACTCTCGAAGTAAGTCAGCCATTTTAGTTATGCCAAATTCAGAGCTTTTGTTGTTCAAATGTATCCTGAAAGTTGAATTTGCAGGCGAAAAATTAAACTCCGTGGCTAATTCTTCATCAAATGCAGTTAATAACTCTGCCGAACGCAACAAATACTCATGAGGAAAAAGCCAACTATGCTCGATGGTGATTTTTTGCAGCAATGCGTTTGTCTCATTAACTTCCGTAGAAGAATAACATGTTAAGTCAATTGACATTTCCTTGCTCCTAAAAAAGTGGTGTGATGTTTCCTTGTTTATCAATGATCAAAGCACGCTTCAAGCCATCCATAGGCCACGAGGTGAATTGTTGCCTAAGGGCATCTATTGTTACATTTGTATCACTGAGGTTAATGACAACATTGTTTGTTTGGCCTTCGTTAATTTTTTTCCCACGGCAGTCCAAACCCTTCTTGGCGAAGAGGTTGTCGGCGCTAAGCAGTCGAATATTTCTCCATTGATTTTGTAATCTGGGTTTTTGCTGCCGATTGTTATCGGATTTTGCTCTACATAGTACCCTCTTTGGGCTAACAGGGCCGCACTTTCATTTTCTCTGGTCAGCGCACGGATTGTCGTTCTGTCTGCGGCTTTGGGAATAGTTGTGATTCGACCTGTAAGGCCTCCTCCACTTTCTGCCACTTCAAAGACAGTATTCCTTATTTGATTTGCTTCCGCTAGTGTTAAGGTTGTTCTGAAGTTTGCAAGTTCAGGAACCTGAGATATCATTTTTTGTGAAGCCCCTGCTGCATAAAGGACTGTTGCAAGCTCAAAGGCTATTATTCCCATACGTAAGCCAGCTTCATCATACTGTCCGTCCGCACGCAGTTCCATAATATCTGCATACCTGCTCTCATACAGAGCAATTACTTTTGGTGGAAGCTCAGCCATATTCAAGCTACGAATCACATTGGCCACAGTACTGGCCGTTTTTTCCATTCTTGCAGCGTGCTCTTTAAATAAGAGCCCTCCTGACGCTTTGTTTAAGGCATATCCAGATACGTCATTCAATAAATACAGAGTATCGACTGCCGATAGCCCCGCTGCTTTTGCGGCCCCTAATGCTGCATATACATTGTATTCTAATTCGTTGAGAGGGATCACGCCGCCTGAAAAAAACAGGATACCACCGGAACCCAGGGTTCCAGACAAAACATTCTGTTCTAATCCAGCAAGAACCTTTTGTGCCTCGGCTTCAGAAAGATTCTGAATATCAATTCCAAGCTGTTGCAGATACCCTATTACTTTTGCATCAACGGGTTTTTTAGAGACCAGCATAATGGCCTCTTCTTTACTCAACCCTTCTTCCATAAGAGATTCAACAGTTGTGAGTTGAGTGGGTAATGGCTTGTTTTTATCCTTACATGCTTGAATGATGCTATCAACAAGTTCAACGACAGTTTCAATCGCCCCAGGACTAACATAGACAACCGCAGTATTATTTTGATCCTTAATAATCTCCCGTGCCTTGCCGATGTCCCGATTCAGGCCGTCCAGGCTGCCGTCTGTTTCGGCATCGGGGTTACTGCGCACGATAATTTCGCCCTCGGTGACTGTGGGGCGTAGGATGCCTTCTTTGTCGTGGCTGAAGTAGTACCCGGAGATGTTACTTGGTACGTAATCTGTATTGCTGCCTTTGCCATCAGCGGGCTTGCTGGAGTAGTCGTAGGGTTTCATGCCGAGAATGTTGGCATCCTTATCAAAACCCACGCCCCCTATGGAGGTACTGCCGGAAACGCTCAGGCTCCAGTCGTAGCCTTTGTTCTTATCTTTTATTTCTTCATACGTCAGGGTGTTGGTGTTCAGGGTCAGGTCGCCGCCGGGATCCGTGGCGATAATGGCCCCTTTAATGTGGGTGTTGTTTTCCACATAAATGTCCACCTCGCTACGGCCCACAATGCTGGTCTGCTGGCCCACCCAGTCAGAATCTGTTTTGTCTTGGCCTGCACCAAAACTCCACCTTATTCTAAAACAAACTCAAAAAACAAATTCTGAGCCGCAGGTTTTGAAAGTATCATCCGAGCCGTTTTAATGCATTGCTTTAAAACGATATCTCGTGGTGCTCGTTCTGGATTGGAACAATCGAGAATATAGTCCATTCGAGGCATGATATGCTTTTCCGAAATCTCAAATCCGTCAAACCCTAAAAGTCCGTAATTCTCTTGCTCCAGATAGTCTATGAAGGCTAATGCATCTGAGCAATTAAACAGAGGCATGTCACCATCATACATAATTGTGGCTCTATCGAGCAAAAAATCTGGATCTACTCCCATGGTACGGCCCAATCTTTTTTATATTTGTTTGAAACCTGTACGATCTCTCCAGTCACATCATTTCGCACAACATATGACCCGTCTTTCGCATAATACACCGTTGCAGGGTCATTGTTACGTGTTCCATCTTTTTTATATCTTGTGTCTTTCCAGGCAACGGTTCGTGTCGGGTTTGCTATTGCTTCATCAATTTTTTCTGTAGTCCAGCCTCTTTTGTCTACTTGCTTTATTATTTTTCTGTCATCATATAAATGGTTTCCAAGCTTAATTAACCCCCCGCCAATACCTATAACAACCGATATCCCGGTAGCAACATCAGCCCGAAGGTAAGCTAAGGCCGCTAACTCTTTTTCTACACTCGCACCTTCCACAAATAAACCATCTTCAATTCCTTGAAGATGCTCTTCCTTATAATACCCGCTCCATAACTTAGTTACCACATTATCAACAAGTTCAGCCCCACCCTTTCCGAGGGCATCACCTGTTAGTGTATTTACATAGTCAAGGCCTGCATTAAAGGCAATACCTAATGCAAATTTGATTGGGCCACCTGTTGCCAATTCAATTGCATTCCTAATGGCTTCGCGTTCCTCTTCCAAAGGAATATCATTGATAAAGTCTCCAAGTTTCGCCAAAGAAAGCACAATTGCCTGCCCAAGCGTTTTGCCCTTAAGAGAAGAATTCTGTAGTGGCTTAGTTAAGTCTTCTGCTGTGAGGCTATTGGGGTCAATTGCCTTGTTTATCTCGGTCTGTTCTCTTACTATTGTGGCAACTTGAGGGTATGTCATCATCTGCTTCGCCAGAGCAGGATCAATGCCACTGTAAATGAGTTTGGCAAATACATCTGCATCTTTGCCATTAGCGTCTTTATAGTCCTGAACGACTTGTTCCCGCTGCTTCTGTACTTCCTCTGGCGTGGGAGTATTTGCAAGCTTGATAAGTTCTTTGGCGCTATCAATAATTGCTTCAATCGCCTGCTTGCTTACATAAATATCCGTATAGGCCTCTTCATCCTTCGTAATCTCCCGCGCATTGCCAATGTCCCGATTCAGGCCGTCGAGGCTACCGTCTGTTTCGGCATCGGGGTTACTGCTTTCCGAATCATTCATTTGCTATTGCTCTCCCCCCACCACTTTGGATAATTCCTAAACGCATTTACGACCCGATAAAAACAATCGTTATCTAATAGCTGCGTATATTCAACATTTAGAGTGCCTGTGGGATATGTTTTTTCACAAAGAGAGCAAGTAAAGACAGTTTGTTGATCCTTATTCTGAACAGACATTCTGAATTCATTGCTCATATCAAAAAGGGACCCTTCCTCATTATGTATTAAGCTTGTAATGAAGGCATCAAAGGCATTGCAATCAACCCAAATTTCCTTTTTAAAAACAGATACACTAATAATTAATGTGCAAAAAAATGAAATAGAAGGAACGACTTCATCAAACTCTATTTCATCAAATTGAAGTTTACAGTTTCTGCTTATTTCAATTTCCATTTGCTGAATACTCCCTGTTCTAATCAAGTGCTCTGGCGTGAATTACAGTTACGTCTGCCCCAGCGCTCCAGGAGTAGTTCTTGCTGTCGTATTGGTCTTGCAGGCTGGCAACGGTCAAATCGCGGCCAACGTCCATCCACACCCGGTCGCCCTCCAGGTGCGCCCCGGCAACGGTGGTATCGCGCCCGGAGGAGGTATACAGGGTATCTAACTTCTTTTAATATCTGTTTATTTTTGAACGCGAAAAGCAGGAAGCTTAAACTCTCCTTTTTTGTAAAAAAAGTCATTGTATTCTTCCAAACTGCTAGGGTAAACTAAATATTTTTCAAAACTTGGTAGCCACTGAGCAGGCGCTTTAGCATGCTGTTCGTGCAGCATGAGTGCGTATCCATTGTCTCGCAAGAGGGCAATCACATCTTCGATGGTAGGTGGCATGTTGGTGTTATTGACAGAATCAATCAAGGCGCCCAACCGTTCCCGAATGTAGCCTTCTTTCCTTGAGGGCAAGCAGGCGAATCCATTTGCTTTAGAATGCGTGACCATGCCTATATATTTAGGCAAAGCGATATGTTTTCTCTCAGCTTCTGGCATGTCCTTAGGCCAATAGCCAACCCAAGCTATGTACAAGATGTCATCATACATTTTTCCTTCATAAGCAATATCTACAGCCAGGGCATGAGATGACGTGCCTAACATAGCGAATAACATCACTGTAGCAATCATTAGTTGCATAATTGCACTCCCTTGTTTCTTCTTACCATGTTTTCGAGGAAAGTTTCTGCAAGAATAAACTTTGCCCATAGTGAGGTCCTAGTTCAATATATTGCAACCTATAGCCAGGAGTCCCTGGGGTACGGTAATCATAGCTATTCCCTAAAATTTTGCTGGCATGCACATCTTCAAATGTATTTATATTGCCAGAAGAGCCTGGAATGCGCTGCGTCGTGAGCTTGGCATCGTTTATATGAATTACTTCATGGTAAATACCTGCCAAGGCTTCGTCAAAAGTAAGTCCACTAATACCCTGTGATGACCCTGCAATTTTAATTGTATTTGTTGGTGTTAAGAAATAGTCTAGGTCATCTGGCCTGTTGGTTAAATCTTTATTTGTAATTGAAGACATAATTAAGCCATTAAATGGTACTAGTTGAAAAGTTATATTAGAAGCCCCAGCAGTATTGCCTATGTACCCTCCCCAAGTAGTTAGCAGTGAAAATTTTTGCGACTCTGACAAACTGTTCCAGTTACTTTCTGCTGTGGCATACTCTCTCTTCATTGCATCAGAGGCAAAAAGAGAATCAAATGTTTTTTCTGCATTATTAGCCAAGTAAGCAGCAAGCTGTTTGTCTATGTATTTATCAGCTGCTTGTGAGAATGCAATCTCTGGAACTGAGTCGAAATACGTAAGGTTAGTTCCATAAAAGGTCCCTAAGTTTATTTTCTCCCATACCTGTTTCTTTATAGAATCACTGACAGAGTCCAACCCCCCATATCCAAAATCAATAGCAATAGACAGAAGCATTTTATCCTGATCTGACATTTTATCTATAAAGCTAAGATCAGCATTCGCTTGGGTAAGCTGTTGAGTGACTTTTTTGAAATCATCATCATGGATATAAAGTGCAAGTTCAATAGCTAGTGATCCTCCTTTGTTAATCAGGTCCAGCAGTGCCTTGCGCACTTCTGGATTTTTAATTTCCTCAGCCATCTTTTTGAGTTTTTCCAGTTCTTCGGCCTTCGGATTTTTGGGATCTTTAAAAACAGCGGCAATAATGTCCACAAGCGCCTCAATCGCCTGCTTGCTTACATAAATATCCGTATACGCCTCTTTATCCTTCGTAATCTCCCGCGCATTGCCGATGTCCCGGTTCAGGCCGTCCAGGCTGCCATCGGTTTCGGCATCGGGGTTACTGCGCACGATGATTTCGCCCTCGGTAACGGTGGGGCGCAGGATGCCCTCTTTATCGTGGCTGGAGTAGTGTCCGGAGATGTTACTTGGGACGTAATCTGTGGCACTGCCTTTGTTCTCACCAGAGTTATTTTTGTTATCATTCGGCTTGCTGGTGTAGTCATAGGGTTTGAAGGTGTCTCCTTCTTTCCCTTGCTCAAAACCACCACCGCCTATACTGGTACTGCCGG
>NZ_AUCY01000055.1 GCF_000430005.1 Desulfovibrio cuneatus DSM 11391 | reverse complement strand
AATAATAGTGATTTCGGAAGAGCCCGCAGTTTTTTCTTTCTGTGTTGTTGCCATGGTATTCTCCATATATGTATTAGGGGCATCAGGCCAATGCCCATGCATTGTATTAATGTCCCATAGTCAGCTACATTTCTATATACATTAATAGTACAGATTTTAAAAAATGCAAGCTAAAAATGGCCACAAGCAGCCTTCCTTGTGCAAAAAAATCATAACCTCAACACGTTCCCTGCGGCTATAATGGCAACTGTTGCACTGTGCCGGTAGCTTTTCACGCCTTTTATTCCACCTGAACAAAGAGTATTTTTGCCCCAAAAAAAAACCCACTTCCCCCTGCAAACAAGGGGAAGTGGGCGCACACCCCAAAAGGGTGCTACTGCAAGGGTCTGGCCCTATTGGCTAAGCAGCAATTGCTGCATAAGCTGCTCTGCCGTTATGGTGCTGTTTTCCAGTACAATCACTTGGTCAAAATGCCCTGCGGCACTTTCCCCGTTGGTGCTTATGTTCAGCACGGTGTTGCCATTTTCATGGGTCACGTTCAGGAAGTTGTCCAGGTTATCTTTGGCACCATCGCCCAGCAGGCCGCTCAGGTCCAGCTTGTCGCCTTCATCAATGTTAAAGTCGGTTACCACGTCGGTGGCGGGGGCACCTGCTGTGCCTGCATCGCCTGCCTTCCACACAAAGGTGTCTGCCCCAGTACCGCCTGTAAGCACGTCATAGCCAGCGCCGCCCACAAGAATGTTGTTGCCAGCATCACCAATAAGGGTGTCGTTGCCCGCGCCGCCATCTACCATGCCGCCATGGGCACTGCCGTGCAGCACCACATAGTCGTTGCCTGCTCCCATGGTGGCCTGCCCGGTGAAGTTCCCTTCAATACTCAGGGTGTCGTTGCCACCGCCAAGCACCAGGCTGGAGAGGCTGTCTACACTGCCGTGCAGGGTAACAGCGTTGGTGCCGCCCGCAAGATTCAGGTCGGTGTGTTCCAGCGAGCCAGCTTCCACATGCAGGGTGCCTGTGTAGGTGCTTTCAGTGGTTACATGGGCATCAATCAGGTTGCCTGCAACGGTCAGGGTGTCGTGCCCGCCCCCTGCAAAGGTCAGGTCGGTGTGGCTTACATCGCCGCGCACGTCCACATGGTCATCACGGGTGGAAGCAAAGGTGTGGTCGCTGTTGCCACTGCCCGTGGAGCCGTCGTAGTTGCCTTCATGGTAGATGTTGGCCATGTCGGCGTGTGTTTCCGTCCCAACAGACATATCTACCGGGTAGAGAACTGTCCCCCCGAAGTTGAGGGAGTCAAAGAAGTTATGCAGGTCGATTTTATCTTGAGCCGACCATGTTTCATTATACAGCACTTCAATGGCTTCAATGCTGTGGGTAGCATACCCTGTGGCCTTCAGTTCGTTCAACCATGTTTCGTATCTGCCTTTAAACTCGGTAAAGTCTTTTGCCTTCAGGCTGAGCACGTCATACCCGTCGCCCATTTCCAGGGTGAGGCCACCAAGGGTAACAGTACCATCCAGCACCACGTGGTCCTCGCCAGCCCCGGTACTAATGATGTTTTTGCCGCCGCTTTGCGCCTTGATGTCACCTTTAATGGAGATAAAGTCACTCTGTTCCGTGCCAATAATCTGGTTGCGAGCATTTGTGCCTGCGGCATACATGGCGAATGCTTCTTTCCCTTGCCCGCCAGCCACGGTAATACGCACTTCTATGCCTTCAGAACCGTGAGCAGCCTGAATGATGTTGGTGCTATTGGGGTTGTTGGCGTGCAGGGCATAGGCATTGCCAGTACCGGATGCATCAATCGTAACCTTGTTTGCGTTCAAGGTGTTTGTTCCACCGCCATCCGCACGTACACCGTAGGTGGAAGAACCGCCGCCCTGAGAGGTTACGGAAATTTCATTGGCCGTGAGCGTGTTAGAAGCACTGCTTAGGCCAGTTGTGATTATTCCGGCGCTTCCACCTGCACCCGTAGCGGTTACAGTAATGCTTTCTCCAGTAATGATGTTTTTACCACCGTCTGAAGCATCTACAGCGTAAGCGTCAGAGGCCGTGGAGTTAGCTGTGATGTTTACAGCCCCACCTGTTGACCCCAGAATATTTTGTGAGCCCGCCCCGGTGGCCGTCATAGCATGAGCCATGCCGCTGGTAACCGTCGATTGTATAGTAATATCGCCAGCTACGTCGCGGATAATATTCTGGCCACCACTAGTGGTATACAACCCACGTGCTTTTGTGGAAGAAACGGTTACATCTCCTGCAACTTTTTCGATGATATTCTGACCGGAGTTTTCAACTTGCATGGCAGCAGCGCCTCCCGTAATGGAAACATTGCCACCCACACCACTGATGGTATTGAGGGTATTAACGCCAGTTGCATACATTCCCAGGCCAGAGCCTGAAACGCTTACATCTCCACCAGCAGAAACGTTGGTTTTTCCACCACTCGTCGCAAACATGCCAATACCGCTGGAATCAATGTTTACATCTCCGCCCGCCGTAATGGTGTTTGTCGCACCAATTGTAGCAAAAAGGCCATAAGCAGATGCTTTTCCTTGTACGGTGACATCTACATTGCCTGTAGCATCGATAACGTTGCTACTTCCAGCATTGGTAGCAGACAAACCATAGCTATTGCCTTCATTGGCTGTAGCGTTCAGTTCTACGTTGCCGCTTGAAGTAATCGTATTCTTGCCACCAGATTCAGCAACCATCGCCTGAGCAGCGTAGTTACCAACCTTTGTTGTGGTCGCATTTACAGTGACATCACCAGCAGTTATGGTATTGGAAGATCCAGTGCTATTGGCAGAAATACCTCTGGCAGTATTCCCTGTGCTATTGGAAGAAAGGGTAACACTGTCTCCAGTAATTATGTTGCTACCAGTAGCACTGGCGAAAGCACCATATGTTAACCCTGCTCCACTGGCGGTTATATCCACCTTGCCGCTACCAAGAATTTCGTTTTTACCACCGGTTGTAGCAAAAACTCCATAGACAGGGCCACTTGTGCTCTTTGCAGTAATAGTAACATTTTCGATGTCACTGATAGTGTTACGACTCGCATTATCAGAGGCTGACAGACCCGTTGCCGAGGTAGCACCTGTAACAGTAAGATTAAGTCTATCTGCGTTACCAGCCCCACCAATAATCGAGTTTGTAGCACCACCAGCAGCACTGATACCTGTTGCCGTAGTTTTTGCGCTTGTAGCACTAATATTTATGTTTTCTGCATTGCTGATAGTGTTTGTGCTATTAGAAGCAAGCACTCCATAAGCAATATTATTAGCGTCTACAGAAATATTCACGTTTTTAGAGTCAAGAATTTCGTTCTTCCCGCCTGCAAGAGCGTACAGCCCCGAAGACACAAAGTTTGTTCCTGTATAGTCACTCTTGGTAGTAATGGTAACAGTTTCAAAATCACGGAGAGTGTTTGTACCTCCTTCTGCATTCACGCCCCAAACCGAACCTGCCCCGTGTAAAGTAGCGGTTATGTCAAGTGTATCCGTATCCTTGTCAGTACCCGCAATAACGTTACTGCTCCCAGTGCCAAGGCTGTAAATACCACGGGTATGACCCACTTCTGCTTCAGCCTTTATAATAACACTTGCAGCAGCAAGAATTTCATTTTTCCCTGTTGCGCTGGCATATAAACCAACAGCGCCACCATTACTTTTATCTTTAACATCAATGGCAACATCTTCAACACCTTGAATAGTGTTAACGCCTCCCTTATCTGAAGCCTTCATGCCAATAGAGGGACTCATGCTTGTAGAAGAATTTCCGGTTACTTCAAGAAGAAGCTTGTCTGTATCACCCGCCGCGCCAGTACCGGTAATGATGTTTTTCCCGCCTGCACTGTTTATGCCGACAGCAGCGTAATTGTAGTTCTGGCTGTTGACTTTTATCTCAATATCTTGAGCTTTAATTTCATTTTTGTAGTTGGGGTTAAGATAATTGCTGGCACTATTCATTCCGGTGATTGTAGCCGTGTTGCTTGATCCACCTGTTGCGGTTTGATCAACATTCACCGTAACGTTTTTAGCTTCAATCAGGTTTGTACTATAAGAAGCAGATAAACCAGAACTTCCTTCAATGCCTTTAACCGTAACTTCTACATTATTGGCATTAAGAATTTCGTTTTTACCACTGCCGGAAGCGCTCAGGCCTGTTGCGCTGCCACTAGTGCTGGTTGCATTGATATTTACAGTGTCCGCACCAAGAATCTCGTTTTTACCACCACTTGTGGCATTAAGGCCAGAAGCAGAGCCGCTTGTGCTTTTTGCAGTAACAGTTACATCTTCAACACCAGTTATGGTGTTGCGCGAAGCATTGCCAGCAGAACTGGTCCCCACGGCCTGCATGCCCGTGGCTGTGCCGCTGCCCGTGGCAGTGGCAGTAAGGGTCAGGGTATCGTTCCCCGCGCCGCCAGTAATGGTGTTTACACCGCCGCTATACCCGGTATTGCCCTGGTGCAGGGTTGCTTTCAGGCCAGTGGCCGCGCCGTTCTGAGTTTGTGCAGAAAAAGTAAAGCTGTCTGCCCCGTCACTGCCAGTAATGGTGTTTGTGCCGGCATCTGCCCACAGGGAATTGGCTGCGCCGCTGCCTGTGGTGCTTGCCCCGGCAGTAAAGTTCAGGGCTGTGTTAGCATCTTTCACTGTAATGCCGCTTGAAGCGGCGGCAAACAGGGCCGTGGCTTCACCACCAGCAGATTTAGCCTGTACATTCACGGTATCCATGTGCTGCACAGTTTGCTGGGTTGTGCCACTCCAGCCCATAGAGCCAACATAGGCACCCATGCCCTGGGCTGTATTCGCGGTAGTGTTTTCAGCATTAATGGAAAGGGAGTTGTTGCCTGCCTTGCCGTCAATCAAAATCGAGCCCTTGCCATCGGTAATCAGGCCCCATGCGGTTTGCCCGCTGGAAACAGCGTTTATGGTGACTGTGTCGTCGCCACTGCCACCGTTAATAATTGCCTTGCCAGACTGTGTGCCCATTACCCCTACAGCTGTATGGCCTTCGGCAGTAAGTGTAATGCTGCTGCCACCGTCTGCCCCTTGCAGGGTAGTCACCCCTGTTTTTCCGGCATACACGGCGTTGGCACTCCCTTTGGAGCCTGCCCCTGTCATGGCGGCGTGAATACTGATATTTTTGCCACTCACATCAGTTGTAGAGCCATCGTAGCTGACCACACCAATGGACACCAGATTATCTGTACCCACAAAAGAAGATTGCTGGGTGGTGGAATTAATGGAAACCGTACCAGCGGCCTTCAGGTTAATGGTTGACCCTGCTCCGTAGGAAGCTGCACCGTAGGAACCCCCGCTCATGGCATCGGTAATAATATGAATGTCCTGCGCAGTTACATTGGCAGTGCCACTGTTGGCAACACACACACCGTTAGCCGGGGTGGCGCCACTTACGCCAGCCTTGGTACTGCCAACAGCTATGGTGACCACACCGTCAGCAAGTACTTCGTTCACCCCTTTGTCGGAGTAAATGCCATAGCCTGAACCTGCGCCTGTAACGGTATAGCCACCTGCGCCAGTGTCTTGCATGTTAGCCAAAATGGTCACATCGCCAGTGCTCTGCACACTGTTTTTACCACTGCCAGCAGCATACATGCCCAAAGCAGTGCCGCTGCCGCTGGAAGCGGTTATAGCAACGTTATCACCCGTAACCTGGTTTGTGGCCCCGTAGGCATATGTTGCATATGCGATGCCTGTATTGCTGGTTGCGGTAATAGAAGTTTCATCTTCACTGGCAAGGATATTTTTACCGCCACTTGTTGCCGCAAGGCCATAGGCTGCGTTAGTAGTGCTCGTAGCAGAAACAGAAGCCCCTTCGGTGCCGCGTATTTCATTGGTGCCGCCAGCAGCATAGCTGCCATAGGCAGTTGCGCTGGAAGCAGTGGAATGAATATCCACTGTGCCTTGGGCAGTAATGGTGTTGCTGCTGCCTGCATTGGCATAAAGGCCTGCGGTACTCGCCCCGGCTACCTCTACCGACACATCGCCCCGGCTGGTAATGGTGTTGGCAGCCCCATTGGTTGCTTCCATGCCAGCACCGGAAGCGTTGATTTCTACAGAGCCTGCATCGCTGATGGTGTTTTCTGAACCAGCACCATCGGCATTCATGCCGCTACCGCCTGTAACAAACAGCTTCACCGCATCTGTAACACGCTGGAAAATATTCTTGCCGCCGCTTTCAGCGTGCATGGCATTGTCAGCGGTTTGTACCGTAATGCTGGTGACATCCTGAATGGTATTGCTGCCACCGGAAGTCGCTTGCGCCCCCATGCCAGAGGTGGAAGCCAGCTCTACAGTCGTTTTGCCGCTTGCCGTGCCTTGGCTGGGCTGGCTGCCGTCAATGAGGTTTGTGCCAGCGTTTACTGCGCTCATGGCGGCTGCGGCTGCACCGGAATCAATGCTTACAGAACCTTCTTTGCCTGCAATGGTGTGGGTACCAATGGTGTTGGTTTTGCCTGCACCGCTGGCGCTAATGCCCTGGGTAAAGGTCACCGTGTCGCCAAGGCCGCTGGAGTCTATGCGGTTCACATCCGCTTCAAAACCAGCACCTTCATGCCATTCACCATGAATAAGGCCACCCTCTGCCAGCTTGCCGCCGTTGGCGGTGTTGGTGTCTTCTGGACCAGAGTCAAATATGTCTTTGGGGTCGGCAATAAGCTGTAAGGTATAATTGCCCTGCCCGGTGGTAATGGTGAGGTAGTTGTAAATATTTTCCCCGGCAGCCAGGGCGTCTTTACCCGCCTGGGTAAGGGTAAATACCAGTTTGTCGCCTTCTACCACGGGGTCATTAAAATATTGGCCAGCCCCTGCGGGCAACTTCCACTCAAGGCCAAGGGCCTGCCCCGCAGGCGAAATGGCATTGCCATTACCGTCTAAAAGGGACATTTCCAGCCGTTCTCCCCCGCCCTTGGTATATAAAACGCCGCGCGTATTATATTCAATGCGGTTGTCTACCGGGGGAACAGGCCCAGGGGTGGGGGCAGGGGTAGGGGTAGGGGCAGGGGCAGCTTCTGCCGCCGCAGGAGTAATCAAACCTGTATTGGCTTCCTGTTGGCTTCCTGTGGTGCCACCCCACTGGTCTGTACCCAATGAACCCAGGCGGTCTGTGCCGCCCATAAGGGAGCCTGCGGCGTCGTCATAGGCCGAAAGGCCGGAAGTGGGGCTGGCCTGGGCTGGCCCGGCTGCGGTGGTTATGTCCATGTCAGGCGACTGGGCACGCAAAAAGTCTGCACCCGCCACCACTGTGCCGTCTGCAAGTACAAGGGTTGGCAGGGTTCCTTCTGCCCCAACGGCAAAAAAGTTCTCCAAGGTTACCTTGCCCCCTCCTTCAACAGTAACAACCAGGTCATTTTCGCTACGCACGAAGGAACTGGTGGCTGTGTCGAACTCAAAATGCAGGGTTTCATTACCTGCACTGGGCACCACAAGCATTTCCCCTGCTGCCGGGGCTGTTATAGCCATAGGCGTTGCGCCTGTTTTTTGAGAAGAAGATTGCTGTACCATTGGGAACTCCTATCTTGTATGAAAAAATTCAATTTTATTGCACTGTTTGCAGAAGCTACAATACCAACCCCCATGCAAATGATGAGAGTTAGTTAAGAGATAGTATACATCCTTTTATACAATTAGCAACCAGCAAATGTACAAAAAGAGTCCTCACTGGGAATTTTGTTGCTGCAACATGCTTCCGTTCATCTCAATTTACCTAAAAATACTATATATTTTCATAATCCAATCTCCGTAAAATTTTTTCCACAATAAAAAGTCGCCTCTCCCTGAGTAAGGGAGAGGCGACTTGGCAACTGTATTTTGGCAAGCAATGCCTGCCGGGTGTTGTTATTGGTTTAACAGCACATGCTGCATAATCTGTTCATCCGTCAGTTCATTATCCTGCAACACAATCACCTGGTCAAAGCGTTCGGCAGCACTTTCACCAGTAGTACTAATGCGCAGTTCCGTATTACCGCCTGTGCGTACAATGCTCAGGTAGCTATCCATGTCGTCTTTGGCCTCATCGGTAAGCAGTTGGCTCAAATCCAGTTTGTCGCCTTCATGAATATTGAAGTCGGTAATAACATCTTTGCTTGGGGTATCCACCGTGCCCTGGTCGCCTGCCTTCCATACAAAGGTGTCGGCCCCACCGCCGCCTGTAAGCACGTCGCTGCCTGAACCGCCCACCAGAATGTTGTTGCCGCCATCACCCATAAGAGTGTCGTTGCCAGCGCCGCCATCTACCATGCCGCCGTGGGCACTGCCGTGCAGCACCACATAGTCGTTGCCAGCACCCATGGTGGCCTGCCCGGTAAAGTCACCCTGAATGCTCAGGGTATCGTTGCCGTCGCCCAGCACCAAGAAGGAGAGGTTGTCTACACTACCATGCACGGTCACCTCGTTGGTGCCGCCCATAAGGGTCATGCCGGTGTGGTCCAGGGCACCCGCTTCCACATGCAGGGTGCCTGTGTAGGTGCTTTCAGTGGTTACATGGGCATCAATCAGGGTGCCCGCAACATTCAGGGTGTCGTGCCCGCCGCCTGCAAAGGTCAGGTCGGTGTGGCTTACGTTACCGCGCACGTCCACATGGTCGTCAAGGGTGGAAGCAAAGGTGTGGTCGCTGTGCCCGTCGCCGGGTAATGAGCCGTCGTAGTTGCCTTCGTGGTAGATGTTGGCCAGGTCGGTGTGGGCTTCCACCCCAACAGTCATATCTACCGGGTAGAACACTGTGCCCCCGTAGTTGAGGGAGTCAAAGAAGTTATGCAGGTCGTTTTTGTCTGTATCCGACCAGTTATTGTTATACAGCACCTCAATGGCTTCAATGCCGTGCCCTGTGTTTACCAGCTCTTGCAACCAGTTGCCGTACCTGTCGGCAAATTCCTGGTAGCTGCCAGCCTTCAGGCTGAGCACGTCGTAACCAGCACCCATGGTCAGGGTCAGGCCACCTGAAGTAACAGTGCCGTCCAGCACCACGTGGTCGTCGCCCGCGCCGGTGCTGATGATGTTTTGGCCACCGTTTTCTGCCTTGAAGTCACCGGTAATGGAAACATGGTCGGCTGCGTCCGTGCCAAGAATCTGGTTGGTGGAACCGTAGTTGGCATACATGGCCAGCGCTTCTTGCCCTGTTCCTGCGGTCACGGTAATGCGCACTTCCAGACCGTGGGAATTATCGATGCCACTAATGGTGTTCACAGCATTGTTAATGGCATACATGCCGTATGCCCCGCCGTTGGCGGATGTGGCATCCAGGGAAACATGGTTGGCGTTAATGGTGTTGGTTGCGTTGTTCGTGTCGGCAAACATGGTGTACCCGCTGGCGCTGCTGCCTGTACCTGTGGCGGTTAGGGACACGGTTTCGGCATTTATCGTGTTGGCTGCACCAGTAATAACGCGCATGGCATACCCAGCACCAATGCTGCTTGTGGCTTCCACATTCACCGCGCCAGTGGCGTTGATGGTGTTGGTAGTGCCAGCATCACGTGAGTAAATACCATAGGCACCCAGGCTGTTGCCATAGGTGCTTGTGGTGTTGTTGATGGACGTAATGCTGACATTTTCGGCATTAATAATGTTGCTGGAAGCGTCGCCCGCAGCCATGGTGTAGGCAATGGAGTTGCTGTTGCTGGTTGTGCCGCTCAGGCTGACGTCTTTAGCCGTAACCGTGTTTGTGCCGCCATGCACAGCATTCATGGCACTTGCATTGCTGCCGGTGCTTGTGGACTTCAGAACAACGGAGTTGCTGGCTGTAATGGTGTTGCTGCCACCATCGGCGTTGACAGCAGAGTACCCACCATTTGTGGTGGTAAGGGTTACGTTCACATCCGCAGCAGTAATGGTATTTTTCCCACCGCCTGTGGCCTGCACCCCATAGCTGGTGCCGGAACCTGTGCCTGTTACAGCAACATTCACCGTGCCGTCCGCGGTAATGGTGTTTTGCCCGCTTGTACCAGCGTTCATGCCATAGGCCGTATTCCCAGTGGCGGCTATAGTTACATCGCCTTTGGCAGTAACGGTGTTGGTGCCACTGTTGGTGGCAGCCATGCCCGTGGACGTGCCACCGCCCCCTGTGGCGGAAACGGCTATATCGCCCCCGGCCTTCAGCGTGTTCACAGCCCCGGCCAATCTTGCATCAAGTCCAGTGGCCAAGGTGCCTGCACTTACCGCATTTATGGTAATATCTTTGGCGGCAGTAATCACGTTGCTGGTAGCGCTATTTGCCGTAAGGCCATAGGCTTTGCCATAGGTGCTGTACGTACTTTCCACATTAATGAGAACATTCCCGCCACTAGTAATTTCATTTTTAGCATTGGGGCTGAAGGCGTTTGTCTTGCTGGCATTCAAGCCAGTTGCCACTTGATCAGAAACCCGGACATTCACCGTAACATCGCCTTTTGCCTGAATGGTATTCTGACCGGAGTCGGAGGCAGACATACCCGTATTCTTCCCGGCAGTGCCATTCAGCGTCACATTTCCTGCAACGCCGGTAATTTCGTTCTTTCCCGTGGCATTTGAGGGGGTATAGCCAGAGGCAGTCATGGCACCTTCAAGGGTTACGTCGCCAGCCACACCACGAATAATGTTGCTGCCCCCTTTATTTTGCGCCTGCATGCCACCAACGGTGACATTTTTACCAACATTTTCAATAATGGTGGTGGATGTATTGTCTACAACCATCCTCCCCTTTACGTCTACATTGCCTGCAACATTGCTGATGAGGACCTGGGCAGGCACGAGCCCGGCGTTGAGAATACCTGCGCCACCGCCAGCTATGCTTACATCGCCGCCCACATTGGCTATGGTGTTGTTTGAAGAACGACTATAAATACCATACCCGAGCGCGCCTGTGGCTTCCATGGAAACATTGCCAGCAACATTTTGTATAACGTTTGCAGCAAGGCCACCCCCTGCAAACATACCGTAGCTCACGGTGCTCATGGTCACATCGCCACCCACACCATCAATGACGTTCTTGGCATCTTTCATGTCCGCATACATGCCTGCCCCACCAGTCAGGTTTACATCGCCCTTCACATCATGAATGGTGTTGGTAAAAAACGCCAGGGCAGCCATGGCAACGCCTGGGCCGGCATTAACGTTTACATTCCCGTCCACATTGCCAATGGTGTTGCTGCCATATGTCTTTTCACCACCCATGGCTGAATAGTTTGTGCTGGAAACGGTTACATCGCCTTTTACATTATCAATAATGTTACTGCTGCCCACACCCGCAGCATACATGCCGTAGGTGTCGCCTTGCACAGTCACATTGCCGGAAGTGTTGGCAATGCTGTTGGTGCTACCACCTGTGGCAACCATGCCCGAAGCCAACTTTGCGTTGGGGTTGCTGGCAATAAT
This sequence comes from Desulfovibrio cuneatus DSM 11391, assembly GCF_000430005.1. Classification (GTDB taxonomy): domain Bacteria; phylum Desulfobacterota; class Desulfovibrionia; order Desulfovibrionales; family Desulfovibrionaceae; genus Frigididesulfovibrio; species Frigididesulfovibrio cuneatus. The sequence continues at coordinate 629 of NZ_AUCY01000055.1, read as the reverse complement.
GGTTACGTTGTCTGCACCGGTAATTTCATTTTTTCCACCCGCATCTGCCTGCATGCCATAAGCATTGGTGCCACCTGTGGCAGTGCTGCCGGAAGTGGCGGTTATGTTTACATCGCCACCAGCGTTCAGGGTGTTGGTGCCGCCGGCAACGGCGTTCATGCCATAGCTGGCTGCATTGCCATCGGCATGGGCCGTAAGGGAAATGTCACCGCTTTTTGTGGTTACGGTGTTGCTGCCGTTTTCGGTAAACATAGCTGTACCCGCGTTGCCGGAAGCGCTCAGGATAACGTTGGCAGAATCGGTGGTAATGGTATTGCTGCCGCCTGTGGTGGTCATGGCATAGGCGGTGGAACCCGGTGTGACCTGCTCTATCGTTACGGTGCCGCCTTGGGCGGTCACGGTGTTGGTGCCTTTCAGGCCACCAAGGTACACAATGTCGTAGCCTTTGCCAGCATCAATGGTGCTACCGGAAACAACACCCGTAAAGCGGATGCGGTCGTCCAGGTCGCTGGAAGACAACGTGCCGTTGTTCAAGGCCTGGCCCTGGTGCCATTCGCCATGCTTCAGGCCACCGTTTGCCAGGTCGTAGCCGCCGTTGTCGCCGGCTGTTTCACCATCCAGCGATTTGG
>NZ_AUCY01000054.1 GCF_000430005.1 Desulfovibrio cuneatus DSM 11391 | reverse complement strand
ATGCTGCCCACGCCTTACAGCACAATAGAAAATAGTTGGCACCGTCGCCCCTGCGCAGGCAGGGGGCCAGTATTGTGTCTTTTGCTTTTACTCATTTCCACTTGCCACACGCATAAGACAGCCTAACATGCTAAGAATACTGGAGTCCTGCCTGCGCAGGAATGACAATGCCTGGGGTTGTTAGGGGGCCGGGCGAAGGCCCCCTGACCCTAGCGGAGCGGGAAACTAAAAAAGAAAAGAGGAATGGTGTGGCGCTTGCGCCGCACTAAACTATGCAGCCCCCAAAACGCTCCCCTTCCCCCCTCTACAATCCCGAATAACTTAATACATGATTCAAGCTCCTCTTCCCCACCACAAATGCCCCCCCTTGCCACACATAGCGGTGCAGTTCCCAGTCATCCAGCAGCAGCACGTCCAGCTTGCCTGTACATGCCGGAGGCAGGTTCGCCTCCAGCGCTTCCACCACGTCTTCCACAGGAAAATACACCCCTTCAAAGCTTATACGCAGGGTATCGCCTTCCACCCACATCCAGGGGTCGTCATTCTCGGTAATGGCCTGTGCCCCCAAAGGGGCGAGCACCCCTTCCATGGAGGCAGGGACAGGAGCGAAGGCGGCATATACCTTGAGTTGTGTTTTCACAGGAAGAATCCGTTTTGGTATGAAAGGGGGCCACACGCTGAAAAGTAAAGGAAATTGCATAAGCTTCGCTATAAAAAACATAATGAGAAAGACCTACGTTTCCCACCTTTCTTAAAAAAGCGAAGCCCTTGCGAGCGACATGGTGCGGCTTTGCGCGTCCATGGTGTGAGCAAGGGGGCTGTGCTTGGGCGAGGCGTTGGTGAAATGATAGAATTTTTCGTGCAGGCAAGGCGGCGGCAAATTTTTCAAGGGGCTGACCTCACGGTCTGCCCTGAAGGAAAATTCGCCGCCAACGTAGCCTGCGCGAAAAAGGCTAGTTTTACCAACGTGCCACGCCCAAAACAAAACACAAAGAATGCAGGTTGCCCTAAGCCTAGATTTTGCTGCCCAACCGCTTGGCGGAACTCATCCCACCCAGCACAGAGCGCGTGTTGGTAATGCCATGGGCTGCCAGGCCAAGTTGCGCCTCATACGAGCGCAAGCCAGTGTTACACAATACCACAATGGGTTTATCTTTGGGCACCTCGCCAATGCGGGCAGCAATTTCATCTTGCGGAATGCTGTGCCATTCACCAGGGTATTTTTCCACCATGGCCTCGGCATCTTTATGGGCGCGGGCGTCCAGAAAATACACATCGCCCTGTAGCCGGGCCTGCCACAGCGTGGCAAACTCTTCCGCTTCCAGGGGCACAAGCCGCCCGGCAAGAATATTTTCCGCCACGTTGCCAAGGGCATTGATAATATCCATGGCAGAAGCAAAGGGCGGCGTATACACCACCTCAAGGTTGGAAATGTCTTCCACCAGGCACCCATGCCCCAAAAGGTACGCCACAGCGTTTATGCGGGCTATCAGGGCGTCGCCATTGGGGGAAATGCCCTGCACGCCCAGCACGCGGTTGGTGCCGCGTTCTGCCACCAGTTCCAGGGTCATCAGGTCGCGCTCCGGGTAAAAATGGGCGCGGTCCAACTGGTTCATGTGTACCTTGATGGCATCAAAGCCTTCGCGCCGGGCCGCTTCAATGGTCAGCCCTGCCCCTGCGGCAGCGTAATCAAACAGCTTGATGCCCCAGGAACCCACGGCACCGGGGAAGGTGGCACTGCCCCCGGCCACGTTGGTGCCAATAACCCGGCCCTGCCTGTTGGCCATGGAGCCAAGGGGGAACCACCCTGGCTTGCCTGTAACCAGGTTTTTCACGCTGGCCAGGTCGCCCCCGGCATAAATGTTGGGGTCTGAGGTGCGCAACTGTTCATCCACAAGCACTTGCCCGCGTTCTGCCACGGCAAGGCCTGCGGCAACGGCCAGTTCTGAATTGGGGCGCACCCCGGCGGCCATCACCACCAGCTCGGCTTCAATGGTGCGTTTGTCTGTTACCACACGGGCAACGCGGCCCCCTTCCCCTTCAAAGCGCAATACCTTTTCCCCGGTGTACACCTGCACGCTGTGGCCTTGCAGGTCTTGCACCGCCATGTGGCTGAGCCCGTCGGAAAGAAAGTTGGGCAAAATCTGGTCTGCCAGTTCCACCACGCTAACGGGAATGCCCCACATGTCGGCAAAGGCCACGGCCATTTCAAGGCCAATAAACCCGCCACCCACTACCACTACGTGGTTCACGCGGCCAGCGGCCACTTCGGCTCGTAAAAATTCGGCTTCTTCCAGGTTGGTGGCAGCGGAAATGCCTGCAAGCTCCAGCCCCGGCAGGGGTGGCTTGAAGGCGGAAGACCCCATAGCCAGCACCAGCTTGTCGTAGGGCACGGTACTTACGGCCCCGGTGTCCACATTCTCCACGGTAATGGTGCGCTCTGCCCGGTTAATGGCAGTGGCACGGGTACGCACCAACACGTCTACCCCTTTGTGGGTTTTAAAAAATGCGGCATCGCGCAGGGTGTGGTAGGGGGTTTCTTGCAGCTCGTCTACCCGGTTTACTTCACCGGAAACATAAAAGGGAATGCCACACCCGCCGTAAGAAATGCGCGTGGACTGGTCTATAAGGGTAACATGCGCTTCAGGACACAGGCGCTTGCACCGCGCCGCCGCTTTGGGGCCAAGGGCCACCGCACCAATGACAACAACTCTTTCTGCCATAGGACACCTCGGTTACGTGAAACAGGGTTTGCCTGCCAAGGGAAGAAGCCACATTGCAGGCGTTATATACAGGGAAAATTGTAGTGCTTTTTACGGCGCAAGGCAAGGTAACGTGGAGCAAAAGTGAAGCGGAAGGTATGATGCTTGTAAACAACGCCACTTAACAAAAAAATCAGCGCTCCGTTAAGAAACGCTGATTCAATGAAATGAATCTAGGGGGACGCTGTCCCCCTACCCCTGCAAGGGACGTGACGCCCCTTGACCCCCATTCACTAAAGTTAAGGACGGTGAGAAGTGCTCAGTTTTTCGTTTGACAAGGCACGATGTAGTAAAAAAATAGGGGCTGGACTCTTCGGCCCTGCCCCCCTGATTCACTACAAGCAATTCTTTGGCTTTACCGCGTAGCCTCCCTAAAGCCGACGGCAGTCGCGAGCGTAGCGAGCCGTGGAGCGAGCCGTGGAGCGAGGGCGGAGGGAGCGGGTAGCTTTGCTGCCTGCTCATCTCCACGAAGCCCGAGCAGAAAAAGGAACCGCTCAGTTTTTCGTTTGGCTAGGCGCAAGCTTTTTCTGAAACAGGAGTGGACTCTTCCGTCCTCGACTGTTTCAGAAAAAGTGCAGCAACACCGCCAAACGGAAAAATCAGCGGTTCATTAAGTATACTTAGGGACTTCTTCTTTTATAACCTGAATCGCCATATTCCCCTTCACCGTGCCGCACGCGCCCCAGAACTTGGAAACACCCGCCAGGGTCACTTCCAGCAGTTCATCGGCGTCAGTATCCAGCATAATCACATCGCCTTCTTTCAGGCGCACTAGCTGGTTGCCCGTAAGCTTGGCATGACCAAAGTTCACCTTCATGTCCACAGGGGTTTCCATAAGGCGTTCTTTCAGGCGGCTAACCCACACGTGGTCCACTTCCAGGCGCTCTGTTTGAAAGCTGGCGTGCAACTTGGAGCGAATGGGTTCAATGGTGGCATAGGGCAGGCAAATAACCAGGGTGCCAATGGCGGTTTCCAGTTCCACTTCAAAGGAAATAACCACCACTACATCGCTGGGGGGCACAATGGCAGCAAACTGGGGGTTAATTTCAGAACGCACCAGTTCAAGGCTCACATCATGCACGGGCCGCCACGATTCTTCCATATTCTCCAGAACAATCTTGATAACCTTGTCTACAATGGCCTGTTCAATACGGGTAAATTCACGGCCTTCAATTTTTGGCTGGCTGCCCTGCCCACCAAAAAAGTTTTCCACCAGGGCGAACACAAGGCGTGCGTCCACAACCACAATGGCGTTGCCGCGCAAGGGGTCCATTTTAAAAATATTGATACTGGTGGGCACAGGCAAGGAACGCATGAAGTCCCCGAACTTGGTCATATCAATGGAAAGGGGGTTCAGTTCCACACGCTTTCGCAGCACGTTGGAAAGGCTGTTGGTACACAGGCGGGAAAACCGGTCGTTCACAATTTCAAGCACAGGCATGCGCCCGCGTATGATGCGGTCCTGGTTGGCAAGGTCGAAGGACACAATGCCGCCCTCGTCCTCTGTCACATTGGTTTCCGTTTCTATTTCGCCGCCGGAAAGCCCCCGGAGCAGGGCATCCACTTCATCTTGTGCAAGTATTTTGTTCATCCACCACCTCACTCATTTCCATTCACAAGCCCGCCGAACGCGCACAGCCTTATGCAACAATCGCTTTGTACCCCCCAAAATGGGGCTTACCTACGCCACCCGGCAGGCACCATGCTGCGCCAAATTACCGCGGCAGCAACATACCTTCTGTGGCAGTTGCAACTTCTGCGCCAAACATGCAGGCCAAAGCGCACGTTGTATTCACCTTGCACCGCGGAAGCATACCCCTTTCCCCCTGTTACAGCAAGAAGAGTAAAGCGATACAACCAGTTATTTACTCCCTGCCGGCGGGCAAATAGTGTGCACTTCCCTCAAAGCCATACGGCAGCTTGCCAACACCGCCCGTTTTGGGCAGGATGCACCCCATACTGTTGCCGTATTTTTGACACCTTCAGCCTGCCGGGAGTTCCATGCGCCGCGCTTCTGCCTTCAACCCGATTGTAGCCTTGCTGCCCAGCCGCTACCGCAAACTGGCCCGCGTTATTATTGTTCTTTTGCTTGCCGCTGTGGGGGGTGGGGGTTCCCTGTTTTTACAGGGCAAGGCGGTAAAAGTTGCCGATGGCGACACATTGACACTGCTGGACGGAGCCACCACCCGCACTGTGCGCCTGTACGGCATAGACGCCCCGGAACACGGGCAAGCCTTTGGCGAGGCTGCCGGGGAATTTACCCGCCAGCGCGCCCTGTTCCAGCCTGTAGCACTGGAAGTGTTTGAAACAGACCAGTATGGCAGGCAGGTGGCCCTTGTGCGCCTGGCTGATGGTAGCGTGCTTAATGAAGAACTGATTCACAACGGCCTGGCCATGGTGTACCGCAATTACTGCAAAGAAGCGTTCTGCCAGCGCTGGCTTGCCCTGGAAGAAGAGGCCCGCATTGCCCGGCGGGGCTTGTGGCAACAAAACAAGCCCACCCCGCCTTGGGTTTGGCGGGCCAAGGGTAAGAAGCGCTGATTTATTCCGTTCCAAACAAGCAAAAGACCACTTGTTAGCATTTCCCCTCGCATCAGCGCACAGGCAACGCAGCCGCCATTTGCCCTTCCACGGAGGCTGTCACCATGCACACAGCACCCACGAAGTCACTGTTAATACTTACATATTCCTGCACGTCTTTCGCTTCCACAGCAATATTGCACTGGGCCAGCGCTTTCACCGTTAGGTCAACCACACTTTGTGGGACATCCGGGTGCGGCTGTGCCATGCTGCCAAATGCCCGCAACCTCATATACAGCCCACGAAAAGCCACCAAAGAAAGTGGCACGCGGCTACCGCTCCCCATGTCCCATTCCAGGTCAAAGGGAACCAGCGTTCCTTGCTGCCAAAAGCAGTTAAACGGGGTGCAGTCAAAATAGTTGCCGGGCACCATGGGCGTTCCACCTGCGGCTTTTTCACTCACACCCTCAAGCAAGGCAATAAAAGGCCGCACCCATTGGCACACATCTTCCACTGTCCAGCCTGGGGTGTTCACAACAGGCAGCAGCAGTTCCGTATACACGGGGTTGCCGTCATACCTTACCGTGCTGGTATTCATGTGTATGCCTTTGCCTTCTGCCCCCATGGCGGCCACCGCTTCCAGCACCAGCGGCTTTTTCTCCACCCGCACTTCTTCCCCTTCACGAATAAACAGCGTTTCCTGCAAATATTGCGGCAAGCGCTTGCCCCCGTAATGGTAGGCAAGAATATCCGGGTTCAGGGGAGGTGTTTGGGCATCCGGGCTGGCAATGTAAAAAAAAGAACTGCACAAATCCTGCATCAGCCCATTGTCCACCAAACTGCGGGTGACGCTTTCCAGGGAAAACGTGGGCTGGAAATACTGCATGTCATAGTGGAACGCATCACTGATAAGGGGCGTTGGGTCTATGTTGGGGCTGCTTCCGTCAAAACAGCTCTGGTGCAGCACAGTGCGCGGAATTTTATAATCTGGCAGGGGTATCATTTGGGTAAGGTGGGCAAACCCGGCCTTGTGCAGCAGGCCTTCCAGTTCACGCCGGCCCCATGTGGCAGTTGAAGTAGGCGTGTACAGGTTGTTAATGCCATGGTACGGCTCCAGGAAGTGGTCTTCCCGCGCCCCGGCAAAATATTTAATGCCCAGCTTGTTTTCAATGGCAAGCAACAGGTGGCCCCCCGGCTTGAGCCAGCTTCGGGCAATTTCCAGCACGCGCAGTTCCGGGCAGGGGCTTTGGCTGTCAAACTGGCGGGCATACTCCAGCACCCCGATAAGAGTGACCACGTCAAATTTGTGCGCCCATTGAAAATCCTGAATGGTGTCATTCACCACCACAGCAGAAGAAAGCCCTTGTGTACGCATAACGTTAATGCGGCTACGCATGGGGCTGCCTTCCAGGGCCACCACCCGGCGGGCCTGTTCTGCCAAAAAGCGGGTGAGCGCCCCGCACCCGGCCCCCAGTTCCAGCACCTGTGCCCCTTGCAGCAGGGAACGCACCGGGTGCAGCAGGTTTGCCCGTTGGGGAGTAAAGTGGTAGTATGGTACCCAGCCCTTGCACAAACCAAGCATTTCAATGGAATACGTACTTCTGTCTGTGCATGCCGCCACGGCCGCAGCCAACTTGTTTTCCGCTGCTTGTCCGTCTGAATAGGCGAAGGGAGCCGCATTGTGGGGCGTTAAAAAACCATGGGCATTTTTTGCATAGCCCCGTGGGTTGAGTCCACTCATGAATATTGCTCCTTTCTGCGCACAAGGCAAAGTTCAGCCCGCATTTCCCTTTCGCTGCGAAAGGTGTCGTATTGATTGCATTCATAACTGTGCAGGCCTGATGATGCTGTTATTCCATTGACACAACGGCCTTGCAGATGTTTACGTGCATGAATCATACCACCATTTGAGACCCGTACAACACTTTTACACATATACAGGCATACGCTATGGACTTCATTACTCGCATATTCCCCAACTTCAACAACTTCCTCATTGTTTTTGGGCCTGCCGCCTTTGGCATTGTGTGCCATGAAGTGGCCCACGGGTATGCCGCCTACCGCCTGGGCGACCCCACAGCCAAGGCCCTTGGCCGCCTTACCCTGAACCCCCTCAAGCACATAGACCCCATGGGCACTCTCATGTTTCTGCTCACTGCCCTTATGGGGCCGTTTGTGTTTGGCTGGGCCAAGCCAGTGCCCTTTCAGCCACGCTTTTTCCGCAACCCGCGCAACGGCATTGTGCTGGTGGCCATTGCAGGCCCCCTGGCCAACTTTGCCGTGGCCCTTTTGTGCGCTTTTATTTACGTAGGCACATTGGTATTTGCCACAAAGTACATGCCAAATAGCCATTCAACGTCACTCTTATTTCTTGTAAAGGCATCCGAGGCAGGCATTTTTATTAACTGCGCCCTGGCCTGGTTTAACCTTATGCCCATTCCCCCCCTGGACGGCAGCCATGTGCTCAGCCGTTTTTTACCCCGTCAACTGGCCGTTCAGTATGAACAACTTGCCAGATACGGCTTCCTCATCCTTATCTTCCTGCTGTACTTTCGGGTATTAACCCCCATTATTCTGCCCCTTATACAAACAAGCTACTCCGTTATTCTGGCCATTCCGGCCTTTGTCTTTGGGGTAACGCTGTAACGGGCCGGGGTACACCAACGCCTCAATCTTGCCATCTTCCGGCTTGTACCTTAGGGTGCAAAGCACACCCGGCGCGTGCAGCGCAGGGCTGGAACATTTATTACTGACCACACCCGATTACGGGAGGAACCATGACTGCCCACACCACCGAGAGTCTTGCCCACGCTGCCAACAACCGTGCTGTTTCCGGCATGCGTCCCACAGGCGCCCTGCACATAGGCCATTATTTTGGCGTACTGAAAAACTGGGTAGCCATGCAGGAAACCATGCAAACCTACTTTTTTGTGGCAGACTGGCACGCCCTGACCAGTGAATATGAAAACCCGGCCCGCATTAAAGAATTTATTCCTGAAATGGTCAAAGACTGGCTGGTGGCCGGGCTGGACCCAGAGCGCAGCGTTATTTTCCGCCAGTCTGATGTAAAAGAACATGCGGAACTGCACCTGCTGCTTTCCATGCTTACCCCGGTAAGCTGGCTGGAACGCTGCCCCACCTATAAGGAAATGCAGCAGCAACTTGCGGAAAAAGACCTTTCCACCTACGGCTTTCTTGGCTACCCCGTGCTTATGACCACCGACATTATTATGTACCGGCCCCGTTGGGTGCCCGTGGGCCAAGACCAGGTGCCCCACGTAGAAATGACACGGGAAATAGCCCGCCGCTTCAACCACCTGTACGGGCACTTTTTCCCGGAACCAGAAGCCCACCTCACCCCTTCTGCCAAGTGCCCAGGGCTGGATGGTCGCAAAATGTCCAAAAGCTACAACAACACCATTCAGTTGCGTGAAGGCATGGACACCCTGGCCCCAAAAATCAAAGGGATGCTTACAGACACAGCCCGCGTACGCCGTGCAGACCCAGGCGAGCCAAAAAACTGCAACCTGTACCCCTACCACGAACTGCTTACGGAAAAAGACGTATGTGCCGAAATTCAGTCCGGGTGCCGTTCCGCTGCTCTTGGCTGTGTAGACTGCAAAAAAATACTGCTTGAACGCCTTGGCCTGTTCCTTGCCCCCATGCAGGAGCGCCGGGCACACCTGGATGAAAACCCCGCCTATGTGCGTGAAGTGCTGGAAGCCGGGCGAGAGCGGGCCCAGGCCGAAGCCCAAAAAACCCTGCACCATGCGCGGGAAATGATGGGGCTGTAAGCCTGCCCATTACTTACGTGCAACAAGCACCATGGCCCTGCTGGGCAAAAGCCCCCTGCTTGCCCCTGCGCCGTAATATTCTTTTAGAGCATTTTACCTTTGAAAAGTTGTATTCATTTTCCGTAATACACATGGGCAAATCAACATAACCAAAGGTAATAATAGAATAAAACGACACACTTCGCGAATGTTCGCTGCGCGTCCACAGAGCATTTCAAAGTTGAAATGCTCTAAGACTATTCTGCAATGGCCTTCTTTTATAAAAACACTGTTCCCCATGTAAAAAAACAGGCGACCCGGCATAAGCTGGGTCGCCTGTTTAAGGTCAATGGGGCTGTGGTGGTTAGGAAAGCACTGATTAAATCGTAATTGGGAAACGCCCGCAGGGCGGGAGCCGAAGGCCGAGGTCCAGGACGGGCCGAGTCAACTCTTCCGTCCATGACTGTTTACCCTAAAGCCGACGGCAGTCGCAAGCGTAGCGAGCTGTGGAGTGCGAGCAGCGGGTGCGGGTAGCCTCGCTGCCCGCACATCTCCACGAAGCTCGAACGGAAAAAGGGCACGCCGCCAAACGGAATAAATCAGCGTTTCCCTAACCGCCGCAGCGAGTAAAGGCGCAGGCTGGGCACATAAGACACCCTTCCTGGAACACCAGTCCTTCATCACAATCTGGGCAGTGTTGCGTGCCCAGGCCGTTTTGTTCATGCACGGAACGGTGGGCTTTAAGGTAGCGGTTTTCCATCACCCAGGCAATACCGTCGGGGATAGACTGTACCTGGCCCTGCTTGCCTTGCATAAACACAGGGGCTTCCCCCCCAATACCTTTGATCTGGCGAACAATTTCTTCCACTTCAATGCCGGAACGCAGGGCCAGGGAAACAAGGCGGCCAATGGCTTCGGCTTTGGCAGTGGTGGAACGGCCAGACTTGCCAATGGTGGCGAACACTTCAAAGGGTCTGCCTTCCACTTCGTTAATGGTCACATACATCAGGCCGTGGCCGGTATTCACCTTTTGGGTAAAGCCATATACAAGGTCGGGGCGGTGGCGCACAGGGCGGTTGCTTGCTTCTGCGGCAGCTTCTTTCTTTTCACTGTCCCCAGTGTACAGCACTTGAGTAGACTTGCAGCCGTCGCGGTATACAGTAACGCCTTTGCAGCCCTGCTCGTAGGCCATCCAGTAAATACGGCGAATATCGTCTACTGTGGCAGAATTGGAAAGGTTCACCGTTTTGGAAACAGCATTGTCTGTGTAGTCCTGGAAGGCGGCCTGCATTTTCAGGTGCCATATGGGCTCAATGTCCATGGCGGTCACAAACACTTCGCGCAATTCTTCCGGCAGGTGGTCCATGGCATGAATGGAGCCTTTCTGGGTCACGGCTTCCATAAGTTTGGGACTGTAGCAGCCAGCGTCCTTCAGGGCTTGTTCAAAGTGGGGGTTTACTTCCACCAGGCGCTCGCCGTCCATAACGTTGCGGGCAAAGCACAGCGCAAACAATGGCTCAATGCCGGAAGAGCACCCGGCAATAATGGAAAGGGTGCCGGTGGGAGCAATGGTGGTAACGGTCGCGTTGCGGTAAGGGCCCTGTTCCCGCTTGGCAAAAACAGAAGTGGCATAGGCAGGGAAGGGGCCACGTTCTTTGGCCAGCAGCTTGGAACCCATGCGGCCTTCTTCGTTAATAAAGCCCATAACCTTTTGGGCAAGGTTCAGTGCTTCCTGGCTGTTGTAAGGAATACGCAGCAGGAAGAGCAGGTCGGCCCAGCCCATTACACCCAGGCCTATTTTGCGGTTGTTGTGCACGTTCTGGGTAATGGCTTCCAGGGGGAAGCGGGAAGCATCAATAACGTTATCCAGAAAACGCACCCCAAGGTGAATGACCCGGCGCAGTTCTTCCCAGTCAACAGCCTCTTCCCCTTCCTTGCCGGGAATGAAAAACTTGGCAAGATTAATGGAGCCCAGGTTGCAGGCCTCATAGGGCAGCAGGGGCTGCTCGCCGCAGGGGTTGGTAGATTCCATTTCCCCCTGGTCCGGGGTGGGGTTGTCGCGGTTGATGCGGTCAAGGAACACAATGCCCGGGTCGCCACTTTCCCATGCTTTTTGCACAAGAATTTCAAAGACCTCACGGGCATTCAGGTGGCCTGTTTCTTCTTTGTTGGCGGGGTTTACCAGGGGGTATTCCTCGTCCTTTTCCACGGCTTTCATGAAGTCTTCCGTCAGGGCCACGGAAAGGTTGAAGTTGTTAAACTCCCCTTCGCGTTCCTTGGCACGAATAAATTCCATAATGTCCGGGTGGTCTACGCGCAAAATGCCCATGTTGGCACCGCGGCGTGTGCCGCCCTGCTTGATTTGTTCTGTGGCGGTGTTGAAAATTCGAAGGAAGGAAAGGGGCCCGGAAGCCACACCACCGGTGGAACCTACGCGGCTATCTTTGGGACGCAAACGGGAAAAGGAAAAACCGGTGCCCCCGCCAGATTTGTGGATCATGGCGGCGTGCTTCACGGCGTCGAAAATTTCTTCAATGGAGTCGCCCACAGGCAACACGAAGCAGGCAGAAAGTTGCCCAAGGTCGGTGCCTGCATTCATCAGGGTGGGAGAATTGGGCAAAAACTTCCATTCGGTCATTACGTCGAAAAACGCACGGGCAAGGGGGTCTGCCTTCCAGGAAGAATGCTTATACTTGCGTTCTTCACCGGCAATGGCAGTTGCCACACGCCAAAAAAGGCCACGCGCATCTTCCAGGGTTTCAGCAGCAGCGCCTTTACGGTAATAGCGCTTGGCAAGCACAATTTCTGCGTTTTGGTTGACATGAACAATGGGCAGGTCGGCGGGTTGTTTCATTTTCTGCATAGTTTTGTGCGGGTTAAGGATTAAAAACAGATCTGGCTGGGAAGGACTCTCTTCTTAAAAAGACTATTGTAACACTGCGTTTTGCGTGCTTTTTCCATCCTGTTTCGTTCTGCCTTCGCAGGTCAAAACATGGCCTAAGTCACAAAAAGTATTCATTAATCGGGAACGTTCATTTCCCTTATTTGTACTTTTTGGAGCGTCTTCCTTGTGGGAAGCCGCCTAAAGACTATTGTGCAATAGTCTTTAAAAAGAATGTGCGCAAGGCATGGTTGCCGACTAATGGCAAAAACACAGCCCTGTTCCTGTTGCAGTACCAGTTATTATTAGAAAAAGATAATCCGCAGAATGGGTGTGCATTAATTTTAACCATTCATGCCTGCGGAGTTGGAGACGATAGCAAAAATTGCCCGACTCTGCCAGCGAATGATTATTTTCATAAAGGGCGGGTTTACAAGGGTTTTGTGAGGTTGACAGCAGTATGTTGCTGGATTTTAAGCACTAAAAAAAGTAAAAAAAAGAAGGATGAGAATACTGCTTTTTCGGGCATCTCCCTCTCTCCCAACTACTTCACGGTTAAATTTCCAACGCTTCAGGCTTGGGGTAGCAATGCCCCATAGCGGGTGCGTCTTTTTTAAAAAACATATTGTGTGATGCGAGCAATGCAAAGGGCAGAACCTTACGGCTCTGCCCTTTTATCATTCTTCACGCAATGTTGGTAAGAAAACGTAATGAATCACAGTTTCCACAGCAAAAACAATAGCTGAATGGCCTTTGGGAAACGCTCAGTTATTTCGTTTGGCAAGGCACGAGTTATTTTTGAAGCAGGAAATAGCTTTTCTATGCTGCCCCTTCCCTAAAGCCGACGGCAGTCGCGAGCGTAGCGAGCCGTGGAGTGAGGGCGGAGGGCACAAGGCAGCTTTGCTGACTGTGCATTTCCACGCAGCCCGAACGGAAAA
>NZ_AUCY01000053.1 GCF_000430005.1 Desulfovibrio cuneatus DSM 11391 | reverse complement strand
GCCATTGGCGACGTGTTGAGCCTGAACCGTAATCTTTCCATAGATTCCCACGGCACGGCGTTAAGCGCTTCCGGCACAGGCACGTTCAATTTCGGTGGCATCAATGCCACCAACGCCACGCAGTTTGAAGCCCTGCACCTGGATTACACCGGGGGCACAGGCAGAGACATGATAGACATTGACAGCGTGCTGGCAGGCATAACTGCCAAGGGCCTGGACTGCGCCATGAAATCGCTGGTGTTCACCGGAGATAGCGCCGACCGCTACACCCTGCCCGCAGGCTGGACACAGGTGGGCACGGGCATCAGCCTGGCAGGCTTTGCCGAAAACTTTGCCTGCTACAAAGGCATGGTGAACGGTAAGGAAGTTTTCATTTATATGGAAGCCGGGTCTGATGGGCCGAGGCTGTTAGATGATACAACGAGTTGCCCTCCTTGTCCTACAGAGTGTTGCGATCCCTCTTTGGCTAAAAATGGCACAGAGGCTCTTGCAAGTCTTGCTGTAATAAACAACATCCTTACCCCAACAGCAACGCTGGGAAATAATTCGTTTAGTTTTGCCTCTGTTGCGGATGCTCACGCCTGGGGTGATGCAGCCGTTTTGGGCAGCGATACAGGCGGGAAGGATACCATTAGCATAACCACTCTTACGAGTGGCTATATTGGGGGAGATGCTGGTTCCTATATGCATGGCACAGCCCTTGGCGGAGCGGATAAGCTGAGCATAGCGACCATGAACGGCGGGTATGTGGGTGGCGATGCCGCTGAACTGCTTATTGAAAATGCCCGCGGCGGGGCAGATACTCTAAGTATAACCACCATTAATGGTGGCAACCTGGGTGGTGATGCTGGCCGAGATATGCATGATAACACCCAAGGTGGCAACGACAGCATTGCCCTGGCCTATGTAAAAGGCGGCAATGTGGGTGGTGATGCAGGCAACAATATGTATAACGCAGCCAAGGGCGGCAACGATACCATTACGCTTGCCTCTGTGTATACCTCAAGAATGTCTGGCGGGTTTATAGGTGGAGATGCAGGCAATAACATGTACGGCTCCGCCACAGGGGGCAATGATAGGATTACCATTGCTTCTGATATGACTGGCGGGTATATTGGTGGGGATGCGGGTAATTCCATGTATTGTTCCACCAAGGGCGGCAACGACTATATTTCGGTAAACCTTATGTATGAAGGCTATATTGGTGGTGATGCCGGGCTGGACATGTTCTGCTGTGCGGAAGGAGGTGACGATACCATCGTTATTACCAAGACCCATTGCCATATTGGTGGAGATGCCGGGCGGGATATGTATGGCAACACTAAGGGTGGAGACGACAGCCTTAACATAAGCATGCCCATGGATGTGAACGATTACATTGCCGGGGACGCTGCCCAAAATATGTACTGCAATGCCACAGGTGGTAATGACACTCTTACCATCGGGACCATTGCGGGCGGCAAAATTGGCGGCGATGCCGGGTGGAACATGTATCATACCACCGTAGCCGGAAATGATTCCATTACTGTAACCACCATGAATGTTGGCACCCAAGTGGGCGGTGATGCTGCCAATATTATGGAAGACTGCGCTAAAGGCGGCAATGACTTGATAAAAGTAACCACCCTGGCTGCTGGAGCGTACCTTGGGGGTGATGCCGGGATTGGCATGTTGTGGAATACCGCAGGAGGCAATGATGAGATTGCTGTAGCCACCGCAAGTGGCTACTTGGGTGGTGATGCGGGCTTTACCATGCGGGGCAGCTCAACAGGTGGTAACGATAAAATTACCGTAACCACCGCCACTGGGTATATTGGTGGTGATGCGGGTTATGACATGAAAAACAATGCCAAAGGCGGTGACGACACCATTGTCATTGGCACGGCCACTGGCAGTAAAATAGGCGGCGATGCTGGCTGGAACATGTACGATACCACTGTGGCTGGCAATGATTCCATTACCGTAACCACCATGAACGCTGGCACTCAAGTAGGCGGCGATGCAAGTAATATTATGGAAGGCCAGGCCCTGGGTGGCAACGATTGGTTGAAAGTGACCACTCAGGCTGCCAACTCTTATCTTGGGGGCGATGCCGGGCTCACCATGTTAGGCAATGCCATAGGCGGGCATGATGCAATTACAGTTGCCACCGCCAATGGCTACCTGGGTGGTGATGCGGGTTACGACATGAAAAACAATGCCAAAGGCGGTGACGACACCCTTACCCTTGGTACCTCTACAGGTGGCAAAATCGGTGGTGATACCGGGTGGAATATGTATGACACCACCATGGGCGGCAATGATTCCATTACCGTAACCACCATGAACGCTGGCACTCAAGTAGGCGGCGATGCAAGTAATATTATGGAAGGCCAGGCCAAGGGTGGCAACGATTGGTTGAACGTGACCACCCAGGCTGCCAACTCGTACCTTGGGGGCGATGCCGGGCTCACCATGTTAGGCAATGCCACAGGTGGAAATGACGAAATTGCAGTCGCCACCGCCAATGGCTACCTGGGTGGTGATGCGGGTTACGAAATGAAAGCCACTACCAAAGGCGGTAACGATACCATTGCCATTGGCACGGCCACTGGCAGCAAAATCGGTGGTGATGCCGGGTGGAATATGTATGACACCACTTTGGGTGGCAATGACTCCATTACCGTAAGCGCCATGAACGCTGGCACCCAAGTAGGCGGCGATGCAGCCAACAACATGGAAGGGCAGGCCCAGGGTGGTGACGATACTATTCAGGTAACAAGTATCATCGCAGGCAGCACTTCTTCTGTATACGTTGCCGGGGATGCCGGAAGGGTTATGCTTGGCAACACCAGCGGCGGGAACGACACCCTTTGGGTCGGTTCCATTACTTCCTATGTAACAGGCAATTGGACCAGTGCCACGTATATTAGTGGCGATGCTGGCGAAGCCATGCATGATAATGCACACGCTGGGAATGATTTCATCCAGGTGGACTCTATTGATATTAAGGCTAATACCGGGAATGCTGCCTACGCCTACTCCTACATTGGCGGGGATGCTGGCAAAACAATGGCAGCCAATACGCTTGGCGGCAACGACACCATAGCAGTTGGCAATGTCACGGTTGGCATACAGTCGAGTGCTTATATTGGTGGCGATGCTGGCTATTCAATGGTGGACGCTGCAAAAGGCGGCAATGATACACTCACAATTGAGAGCATCGTTACAAGCAATACAAATGCCGCTGCTTATGTTGGCGGCGATGCTGGGTACGGCATGGGTGATAGCACCCAAGGCGGCAACGACCGTATTCAAGTTACCAACATCCTTTCTGATGAATACTCTGCGGCTTATATTGGTGGAGATGCAGGGTACAGCATGGTTGGAGCAGCCAAAGGGGGCAATGATACCATCACCCTGACCTCTCTGGACAGTGGCTACATCGGCGGCGATGCTGGCTATGTCATGAGTGATAGCGCGAAGGGTGGCAATGATAGCATTGGAATAACCACTATTAATGGTGGTTATGTTGGTGGCGACGCAGGTTACAGCATCGAGGGTGACACTCAAGGCGGTCACGATGTTCTCACCGTAAGTACCATCAACGGTGGCTACATTGGTGGCGATGCAGCTTACAGCATGGAAGGTAATGTTCGGGGTGGTAGTGACAGGCTTACCGTGACAACCATGAAAAATGGGCACGTTGGTGGCGATGCAGGGTACAGCATGGAAGGCAACGCCCAAGGCGGCAACGACACCCTTACCATAACCGCCATGAACGGCGGCACGGTGGCTGGCGATGCGGCTTACAGCATGAGCGGCAACGCCCAAGGCGGCAACGACCTCATTACCCTTCGCACTCTGTCTGCTGGTGCAGTCTATGGCGATTCTGCCCGCATGCTCGACTCTGCCGTGGGCGGCGACGACACCATTCAGGTAACCACCCTCACGGGCACCACCCAAAAGATTATTGATGGCAACAGCGGGTACGACTTCTTCTCCTACGCCACCGCAGGGGCCGTGGTTTCCTTGGATGCAAATGGCACAGTGACCATTGGCGCTTCCGCAGCCCAGCCAGCTTCCCTTACCACAGCCACCAACTCCACCATTGTGAACTTTGAAGGGCTCATTGGCAGCCAAGGGGAAGACACCCTGAACAGCCTGCGCGATGCCAGCCTTATTGGTGGGCGCGGCAACGATGTTATTAACACCACGGTGCTGGAAACCGGATTCATTGCAGGTGACATCCAAGGCGATTACACACAGAGTGAGCGGGGCGACAACGACCTCATTACCGTTGGCTCCATGCTGGGTGGCCTTGTGTTTGGCGACACCGCTTACATGCGCACTTCTGCTGTGGGGGGTGACGACACCTTTGCCATCACTTCCATGCAGGCCGGGCTTGTGGCCGGGGATTCTGCAACCGACATGATAAGCCTTTCCAAGGGCGGCAACGACCTGTTCACCTTGGGCACCATGAGCGGTGGTACTGTTTCTGGCGATGCAGGCAACCGCCTGGGCAACAATGCCCAGGGTGGCAACGACACCATACGCATCAATTCGTTGCTGGATGGTCTTGTGGTGGGGGACGCCGTAGAAAACATGCAGGTAAGCGCCATGGGTGGCAATGACCTGATTGTTCTGGCAAGCATGGCTGGTGGCCTTGTGGCTGGCGATGCTGGCAACCTTGAGACAAACTCTGCCCAAGGTGGCAACGACACCATACAAATAGGCACCCTGCTGGGTGGCACCGTGGCAGGTGATGCTGGCGTGCAAATGAGTAAGGATGCCCTTGGTGGCCATGACCTTATTACCATAGACACCATGCAGAGTGGTGCCGTGTATGGCGATTCTGCCCGTGTTGCAGCAACCACTGTGGGCGGTAACGACACCATTCAGGTGCATACACTGGCAGGAACCGAAGCAAAGGTTATTGATGGCAACGGCGGCAACGACCTGTTCATGTATACCAGCGACGAAGGCCACTGCCTGACGTTGAATGAGTCTGGCAGCGTGCAGATAACCAGCGCAGATGGAAACCTTGACATAACCACACAAACCAATACCAGTATTCTCAACATCGAAGGTATTGGTGGCGGTGCCGGGGGCGACATTCTTGTGGGGAACAGCCACGACAACATCCTGCTGGGTGGCCTTGGCAATGATATCCTTACAGGCGGCCTTGGGGCAGACTCCTTCGTGTGGGGGGCAGGCGACCTTGATGGTGGCCTGGACAGCGTTACAGACTTTTCCCTGAATCAAGGGGATACGCTGTGCCTACTGGATATTCTGGACACCTCCGGCGGAGCCATTGACTTTGGCAGCCTGAATGCTTCAGCCAGCGCAGGCAACAACACCTTGCACCTGGATATTCTTGGCCAACAGGGTATTGATGTTACCATCCAAGGTAGCCTGACCGTGCAGGATACAACCTATAACAGCTTTGATGAGTTTGTGAGCGCCTATGAAAGCGCCGGACGCGGTGAAGCAATGATGCAGGCCTTGCTGCAGCAAATGGTGAGCACAGGCGTGGCATAAACCTGCCGTAAACTACCTTTGTAAATAGCAGCAATAAAAAATAGTCCCTCTGGCGTAATGCTAGGGGGGCTATTTGTCATTCGATATCTATATGTTAATAAGTCGTATCCAAATAGCTTTGGCTAGTGTTAGGTGAATTAGACGAGATAACGTGAAGTGAACCCCACTTCGCATGGGTAACTGGGCGCAGCAAGGCGCACGTACGCTGGTGGGCCTGCGGGTAAGTTCGCTTGTGGTGGGAAGGGGCTACTCAACGCCTGTGCCGCAGAGGATAATCACCACACAGGCAGTGAGCGGTGCAGAAGTGTATTGCACAAAAGCAAAGTCCGCCAAGGCGTTTAACCTTGGCGGACTTCTTTGAATGCGTATGTGGTGTCCTCGACAGGAATCGAACCTGTGGCCTCTGCCTTAGGAGGGCGGCGCTCTATCCAACTGAGCTACGAGGACACGCGAAGCGGAACCTTAATGCAAAAGGCGATTGATTGCAAGGCATGGATGCCGTGTGCATTGGCACTTCCCGGAACCCGTCGTTTAGGCTCCCTTGAATCCCCCTGCGGTTCTTATGGCAAACACTGAGTAAATGTCACGTTGGAAATGCTCAGTTATTGTGTTTGGCAAGGCACGAGCTATTTTTGAAGCAGGAGTGGACTCTTCTGTCCTCGACTGTTTCAAAAATAGTAAGTAACGCAGCCAAACGGAATAAATGAGCGTTTCCTTACTTCTTTTTTTGCACGGCAAACGCAAAGTAGCCACTGCCTTTATCCACATAAATGAGGTTTTCCAAATCTTTTTGGGTGGCAATAAAGGCGTTAAGGGTTTGCAGCACGGTGGGCAGGTCATAATAGAACTTGCCGGGGCCCATGGGCTTCATGAAATTGGGGGCGGTTTTCACCACAATAAACACATAGGCTGTGCGCCCCGTGTTCTTGATGGTTACAACGTCCACTTTGTTTTCCCCTGCCAGGGCTTTGAAGGGGTAGGGCAGTTGCGCTTTCAGGTGGGCAATAAGAGCTTTGCCCGTGGCGTCCAGTTTACCTTTCTGCTTTTTGTAACCATCGGCAAAGTCGGGCATTTCTTCAATTATTTTGCTGGGGCTTTGGGCAATAAACCTGTCCAGTTGGGTGAAGTCTTCCACATTCATTGTTTGCCCCTGGGCGGCAAAAGCTGTGGAGGTAAGGGCACAAAGAAGGCCTAAGGCAAGAAACAGCTTTTTCATACAGGCTCTCATGGGTAACGGGTACAGAAAATTGCAGGCGTGTGTGCAACGGCGTTGTTCGTGTTACAGGGGTGGGCCACATGGGCAACGTGTGCGCTGGAGCCTGCCAGGGTAACCCCTGGAAGGGGGAGCAATGCAGTGCTTCAACAGTGTTGGGTTACTGCTGCGGGGCAAAAAATACTCCGTAAATGTACTGTGTTTTACTGAGAAAATCAATGCTGCCCAGGAATTCCCAGGCAGTATTGGTGCTGTGGTGTGTTGCACATTTTTGCACACGATTATAGCTGTTAGCGGGTTGCCTATTGCACGGCTATTTGGTATGGGGTGCCTTTTGCATGCCACGCATGGGGCAAAGGAAAGTGCCCTGGCTGCACTGCATACATTGGGTTTGTATGCCTATTTCGGAGGCTGTTTTGCGTTGGGGGCTATGTTTTATAAGCGCTTGTAATGGGATTATTCATACCGCAAGTGAGAATAACAGTAGGATAGTGATTTTTTAACAAGAGTTGTTTTCGTAAACAGGCAGGAGGTACACGGTGTATACACACTCTTCCAAAGAAGAAGCCCTGGGGCAACGCACAGGCAAGTGGTATTTTTTTTGTTGTTTTGGTGCAATGTTTTCAACCGCTACTGTATGCACTTTGCTGCTGTTTCAGGTTGTACCCTTTCCCGTGTTGCTTGAAAAAAATCAAGTTGCCGTGATAATGCCGTTGGCCATAACTTTGCTTGCTGCCGTGCCTGTGGGTATTCCGTACCTGTATTGGCTGTGTTTTGTTGCCCTGCGGGGGCAACGGGCATGGGGCTGGTTGCGGCAAGACCAGGTGGAAGCGGCTCTGTATTTGTTACAGCAGCAACCTGGGTGCCTGGCTATTCCCCCCGGTCATGAATTGAATACCTTACTTTTTGAGCACACGGTGAACCTGCGTAGAAAAAAAGACGTAGCTGCTGTCTACCTTACCAACGGCCAGATACGTTGGCGAAAGAAACAAATTCAGCAGTTGCGTGCCTGTCTATTTTTAGGAGACCCTTTTGCCTTATGGGGCAGCGCAGCGGTGCTGGGGGCGTTTGCTATTTCTACAGGAATGCACCTGTTTTCGTTGTCTGCTGCGGTAGCAGACTACCTGCAATGGCTGGCTGCTGTGCTTTCCTATGCCGGGGTGGTGGGAGTTGGTGCAGGGCTTTACAGGCAGTAAGTTGCTCTCATAGGGCGGCTTTTGGCAGCGCTGGTTTATTCCCGCGCCAAAGCCCGTTTTGTTTTCCCTGTGGGGGTGGCCTGCATGGGGTTATCCGGCCAGGGGTGGCGGGGGTAGCGTCCGCGCATTTCTGCCCGCACCTGTTTATAGCCATTCTGCCAAAAGTGGTGCAAGTCTGCCGTAACCTGCAAGGGCCGCCCGGCAGGAGAAAGCAAATGCAGCATCACAGGCTGGCGGCCACCAGCAATGCGCGGTGTTTCTGCCTGCCCGAACATTTCCTGGAGCTTCACGGCAAGTACCGGGGGGTTGCCGTGCAGGCAGGGCAGGTAATCCAGGGCAGCGGTGTTGCCGGAAGGCAGGGCTAAGCGTTCTGGCGCTGCATCTGCCAGTTTTTGGGGCAGGGGCCAGGGCAGCAGGCTGTGCAGGGCATTGGCCAGGGGAATGGCCGCAAGGTGGCTTTTTCTGGTAACGCCATCAAGCCATGGGGCTAGCCAGCACGTTTCCGGGTGCTGCAAGGCGGTGGTGAGGGCTGCGTCGCTTACATCGGGCCATGGGTTTGCTTCGTGTGGTGCTGCGTCCGCCAAGGGGGGGGCAGCCGTTGTGTTGCCCGTTTCCAGGGTGCGCAGCAGCAGAACCCGCGCTTGCCATTGGCGCAGTTCGTCATTCCAGGGCAGGCAGGCAAGGCCAAGGCTGTGTATGCCCGCCAGCATGGCGGCTTTTACCTGTTCCTGCACAGCAGGGCCGGGGGGCAGGGGGCGCTCTTGCAGGGTAAGTGCCCCCAGGCGTGTGGTTTCCCGGCAGAGCACACATTCAGTTTTGTCGTCCCAGGCCACTTCTGTTTCCTTCCGGCACGCGGCGCTATAATGGCGGGTAATGTCTTCTCGTTCCAGCGGTGCCGCCAGGTGAATGCGGCGGTTCACCCCTTCCCCCAACGAGGCAATGGCCAGCCAGGGTTCATGGGCAAGGGGGTCGTGGGGGGCAAGTTCTGCCCCCTGCCCGGAAGCCAGGCGAAAGCTGCCCGGCCCGCGGCGCTGGGCAATGCGTTCCGGCCAGGCAAGGCACAGCAAGGCACCGCACAGGGCTTCCGTTTCCGGCGTGGGCAGGTGAAAAGGCGTGGTAAGGCCAGCGCTGCGGTGAATTTGTTCTGCCACGGCAAGGATACGCTTGTGTTCCGGCCTGCGCAGCAAGGCAAGGCGCAGGCGTATGTCTGCTCCGGCCCCACCATGCCCCGCATGGCTTGGCGCGTTTTGGCGCAGGGGGTCGCGTTCTGAAACAAGGGCTGCAAGGCAGGCGGCAAGGGGGGCAAGGTTTTGCCCTTGTTCCTGCGCTGCCAGCAGTACCATGTGGGCAAGGCGGGGGTGCAGGGGCAGGCGGGCCAACTGCTGCCCATGCGGGGTCAGGGTAAACTGGCGGTTTGCCCCGTGTGGCAAGGGGCTTGCCGAATTTGCATGGCTTACAGTGCTTACGGCATTTAAGGCCAGCAGGGTTTCCTCCGCATTGTTCAGGGCGGCTTGGGGCGGCGGGGTAAGCCAGGGCAGGGTAGCCGGGGGGCTGCCCCAGGCCAGGGCTTCCAAATACAGCGGGGCCAGGTCGGCTTCCTGAATTTCCGGGCGCACGGTGGGTTGCAGGTGTTCCCCGGCACTCCACAGGCGCAGGCACAGCCCCGGTTCCAGTCTGCCAGCGCGGCCTGTGCGCTGCAAGGCAGCGTCTTCAGTTACACGGCTGGTGACCAGGCGGCTTAAGCCCGTTGCCGGGGTAAAACGCGGGGCACGGGCAAGGCCTGCGTCAATCACCACGCGCACGCCTTCAATGGTCAGGCTGGTTTGGGCTATGTCTGTGGCAAGCACCACCTTGCGGGTGCCCGGTGGGGGCGGGGCAATGGCTGCGTCTTGGGCGGCAAGGGTAAGGTCGCCATACAGCGGGTGAATGGTGGTGTTGGCAGGAACTTTTTCCAGTAATGCGGCGGTGCGCCGAATTTCCCCCTGCCCCGGTAGAAACACCAGAATGTTGCCTGGTTCTTCATGCAGCACTTCCTGCACGGCATGGGCTGTGCGCCGGGCCACATCTTCCGCCCCCAGGGAAGGGCTTATGGTAAGGTCTTGCCGGGTGTGGCGTATTGCTACAGGCCAGTTGCTGCCCTTGGCTTCAATAACAGGGCAGCCCCCCAAAAACTGGCTGATGGGGGCAGCGTCCAGGGTGGCAGACATTACCAGTAAACATAAATCGGGGCGCAAGGCTTCCGCCGCTTCAAGGCACAGGGCCAGGCCCAAATCTGCCTGCAAGCTGCGTTCATGAAATTCGTCAAAAATGACGCAGGAAACGCCGGAAAGTTCCGGGTCTGCCAGCAGCCGCCGGGTAAACATGCCCTCTGTGAGCAGTTCCACCCGCGTTGCCGCAGAAACCTTGCTTTCCAGCCGCACCCGGTAGCCCACCCGCTGGCCCACCGCTTCCCCCAGGGTGCCTGCCATGAACCGGGCAGCGGCACGGGCCGCAAGGCGGCGCGGTTCCAGCACCAGAATGGTGCCGGGTAAAGGAGTTGTGTTGTGGGGCACAGTGTTTGGTGGCACAGGCAAAAGACCCAGCAGGGCCAAAGGCACGCGGGTTGTTTTGCCGGAACCTGGGCTGGCCGTAAGCACCGCACGTTTGTGGGTGTGCAGGGCGTGTAAGAGCTGGGCCGTGACGGTATCTATAGGAAAAGAGGCTTGCATGCCTGCATTATGAGGATTTTTGCTGTAATGGCAAGGGGAAATGGAGGGGAGCCAGTGGTGCTGCGGTATTTGGAACACTGAGCGTTTCTTTTACTTGCCTGCCTCAGCATTCCGCACCTTTCTCGCCAGCTTGGGGTGGCTGCGGATGTACCATTTTTCCAGTTCCATAAGGCCAAAAAACGTTGCCCCGCCCAGAAGCAAAAGCCCCCAGGCCATGGGGGGCATGGCCTCTGTACCAAACAGGGCCTGAAAGGGGGCCACATAGGTGAAGAGCAGTTGCAGAAGGCACACTGCCCCAATCCCCAATGGCAGAAACAAGTTACCCCTGTGGGCCTGCCATGACAGGGAACTTTCCACCATGTAGCGGCTGTTGAGTAAATAAAAGCACTGCCCAATGGTTATGGCGTTTACTGCCACGGTGCGGGCCATACTTTCAGAAGCACCAAGCAAATGTGCCACATAAAAGGCCAGCAGGGTAAAGGCCACAAGGCTGGTGCTAACAAACAATACTCGCCAGATGCCAAAAATGGTAAGAATGGGGCGGTTCACTGCCCGTGGCGGGCGTTGCATTACGTCTTTTTCATGGGGTTCAAAGCAAATAACAAGCCCCAGGGCCACAGAGGTAACCATGTTTACCCACAACACCTGCGGGGTGGTTAGGGGCAGGGAAATTCCCAGGAAAATGGCTACCGCAAGCACAAGCCCCAGGGCCAAGTTGGTGGGAAACAGGAAGAGAATGGCCTTTTCAATATTGTTGTACACGGTGCGGCCTTCCTGCACGGCTGTGCCAATGGAAGCAAAATTGTCGTCTGCCAGCACCATGGCGGCAGCTTCCCTGGTTACTTCCGTCCCTTTTATGCCCATGGCTATGCCAATGTCTGCCTGTTTCAGGGCAGGGGCGTCGTTCACGCCGTCTCCTGTCATGGCGCATACCTGCCCTTGGGCCTGCACGGCCTTTACCAGCCGTAGCTTGTGCGCCGGGCTGGTGCGGGCAAACACGTCCACGTGCTGCACTGCCTCGCACAGGGCCGCGTCATCCATGGCCTCAATGTCTGCCCCGGTCAAGGTTGTTTTCCCGTCGCCAATACCCAACATGTGGGCAATGGCGGCTGCGGTTACCGGGTGGTCGCCCGTTATCATGGTCACACGAATACCCCCGGTGTGGCACTGTTGCACCGCTGTGATGGCTTCCGGGCGGGGCGGGTCTAACAACCCCAAAAGACCAATAAACACAAGGTTTTCCGGCAGGACAGCCGGGGTAAGGGGTTCAGTGCCCAAGTGGCTGCTTTTTTGCCAGGCCAGGGCCAGCACGCGCTCGCCCCTGGCTGCCATTGCTTCGGCGGCCTGCACAAAGTGCGCAGTGTTCAGGGGGGTGCTGGTGCCATCTGCCAACTGCTGCAAGGTGCAGTGTTGCAGCACCACTTCTGGTGCGCCCTTCACAAACAGCACGTTGCCGCCCAAGGGGCTGCTGTTTACCGTAGCCATGAATTTGTGGTCTGACTCAAAGGGAATGGCATTCATGCGTGACCAGGCAATGCGTTCTGCCGCCTTGTCCAGCCCGGCCTTTGCCGCAAAGGGGTACAGGGCCGCTTCAGTGGGGTCACCTTCTACTTTCCAGGTGTCTTCATGGGGGAACAACTCGGCATCGTTGCATAGCAAAGCGTTGCGGGCGAGCAGTTCCAGCATGCTGCTTTTACCCGCCGGGGTGTCATGTTCGGTAATGTCTCCTTCCGGGGCATAGCCATTGCCGCTTATGGCATAGCTCGCTTCAGCCGTTACAGCGGAAACCACCATCATTTCCATAAGGGTCAGGGTGCCTGTTTTGTCAGAACAAATGCGGGAAACAGAACCCAGGGTTTCCACCGCAGGCAGGCGGCGGATAATGGCATTGCGCCGGGCCATGCGCTGTACCCCAAGGGCCAGGGCAACGGTAATAAGGGCGGGCAGGCCTTCCGGAATAAGGGAAACGGCAATGCCCACCACGGCCTGAAACAGGCTGGTAAAGGGCATGTCCATAATCCAGAAGCCGTAGCCAAAAACCAGGGCCGCCACCACAGCCACCACCCCGGTAATAAGGTAACTCAGTTTTTTGATTTGGCGCAGCAGGGGCGTTTCCAGCAGGCTTACGCTGGTAAGCATCTGGTTGATTTTACCAAGTTCTGTGCCGCTACCCGTGGCCACCACCACCCCTGTGCCCCTGCCGTAAACCACCATGGTGCCGGAAAATGCCATGCAGTGTTGGTCCCCCACTGTGGCTTGCTCTGGCACGGGGTCTGCGCTTTTTTCCGAAGGTACAGATTCCCCTGTAAGGGCAGCTTCTTCCGTGCGCAGGTTTGTGGCATGAATCAGGCGTAAGTCTGCGGGGACCTTGTGCCCGGATTCCAGCAGAACAATGTCGCCGGGCACAAGGTCTTGTGCGGGTATCATGCGGGTTTTGCCGCCGCGCTTTACCCGTGCCTCGGCGGAAAGCATGGTGCGCAGGGTGGCCAGCGACTTTTCCGCCCGGCCTTCCTGAATAAAGCCCAAGAGGGCGTTAAGGAACACCACGGCAAAAATGATGCCTGCGTCCAGCCACATCCCCAGCAGTAATTTGCCACACCCGGCAGCCAGCAGTACATACACAAGAATGCTCTGGAACTGTGCCCCAAAGCGCATAAGAGAAGATGGCTTATTCCCTTCCGGCAGCAAGTTTTTACCATGCAGGGCCAAGCGCTTGGCCGCTTCTTCGGGGGAAAGGCCCGCGGCAACGTCGCTGTGCATATGCATAATGACATTGGCACTGAGCAGAGAATGCCAGGGTTGTGGGGCTGGGGAATTCATAATGGTATTTTCTCCGCTGGTAAGGCGGTATGGGGAGTGGACAAGGGGAGGGCGGGGGTATGATGCAATGGCAGGAGAAAACAAGGCTGTGAAAGAGAATATCCCCCTACCTTTGTTAAGGCTATGAGAAGATATATAGTTCATTTACTCATATATGGCTGCATATCAGTTTTCCCTATTCCGTGTCAATTATCCGCTCCTGCGGCGGGGTACATGCTTCGGCGGCAAAGCCGCCT
>NZ_AUCY01000052.1 GCF_000430005.1 Desulfovibrio cuneatus DSM 11391 | reverse complement strand
GCTCGGGCTTCGTAGCGGTGCGCGGGGTGGCAAAGCCGCGCGTGACCTCAGTATTCCTTGTGGAATGGCATTGTTATTTTTTTCACAATTACTCTTTCTTTCTATACCATACCTTTTATTTCGTTGGCAAGTAAGGAGAAAAATACATATATGCTACAAGTGGCATATATGTATTTTTTATTGAATCTGTGCCAATCTTCAATTCTCTTGTTGGAGTGGGTGCCTGGAACACCACAAAAGACGATATTTATGGAAATAAATCACAAAGAACGCCTGTCGTTTATGTGATTCTAGCTAGGCAATGCCGTTGCGCAGGTTTTTGCCTGTGCTGCACAGAAACTTGTTGGGGCTGCCACATGTATACACCTTTTCTTTTCTCCCTCCGTTTTACTCGGGCCTGTTGCTGCATTGGCCTGTTGCTGCTTGCTTTGCAGCCTGCCATCGGCCTTGCCTCCCAGAAAAAGGCCACCGCCGCCCCCCCTGCCAACGGAATGCTGCGCATAGCCACGCAACGCTCCGGGGAAATGCCCCCGGCCCGGTTCCCGCATGATGCCCACGCCAAAACCCTTGGTGCTGCAAGCTGTGCCACCTGCCACACACAAACGGAAGCAGGAAAACCCTCGTTGCCGGAGGCCTTTTCTTTTAAGGGAACCCAAGAGCTTTCCGGTGCCAAGCGCAAAGCCCTGTTGCACACCGCCTGCCTTGGGTGCCATACAGAACGCACCAGCCAGGGGCTTTCTTCCGGCCCAAGGGAAGCGCAGTGCCGCAGTTGCCATGCCCGCCCGGAACGGAGGGAACCAGCTACTGTGTTCCGCCCTCGGCTGGATAAGGCTTTGCACTACCGCCACATTCAGTCCAGTGCCATTCCCGCCCCTGAAGGGGTAGGGGAGCAGGCCAACTGTAAATCCTGCCACCACCCTGTGCCTTCCATGCCGGAAAGCCCTCCTTACCAGTCGTGCGGCACTTGCCATGCTGATACACCAAAGGACAAGCAGCCCAGCCTGCGTGTTGCCGCCCACATGAGCTGCTTTGGCTGCCACGCGGCAACACAGGCCAAGGGCAACCCTTCCGGCCCTATTACCTGCGCAGGGTGCCACAATGAAACGGACTGGAAAGGCTATTCACGCCCCGCCAATGTGCCACCGCTGCTGGTAAACCAGCCTGTGGTACGGCTGATGCAAATGCCCCAGCCTGCCCAGCAGGAGGGAGCCCAAGGTGAAAAGCAACCCGTTGCTTCCATGCAGCCTGTGCTGTTCAACCACGGCTTGCATGAAAAGGCACTGCCTTCCTGCACAGCTTGCCACCACAAAACATTACAGTCTTGCACCACCTGCCATACTGTGGAAGGTTCTGAAAAAGGCGGTATGGTGCCCCTGGCCCAGGCCATGCACGGGCCAAATTCGGTGCGTTCCTGTGTGGGGTGCCACACAAAGCGCAGTGTAACCCTGCCAGCGTGTACTCCCTGCCACGGGCAAGCCCCCCGCACCATTGCGCCGCAATGTGGCTTCTGCCACAAGCAGCCTGAGGCCGCAGGGCAAATGCCCCCGCCCGCAGGGGAACCTATGAACCCGGCCACGCAGCGCATTCCTGCCACCCCATTCCAGGGCGACTATGGCCAAGGGCAGAAGCAACCCTGGCAAACAGCACCGGAAGTGGTGACCATTGGGGCGTTGAGCAATGAATATGAAGCTTCTCCCTTCCCCCATGGAGCTGTAATTCGCGGTATTCTTGCCCGCATTAATGCGGCAGCCCCCAGCATGGCAGACCGCCACAAGGAAGGGTATGCCCTGTGCATGGGGTGCCACCATAACAGCCCGGCAAGCGCCAACCCACCCCGGTGCATTAGTTGCCACCAACCGGGCGATGGCAGCATTGCTGCTGTGCCCCAAGGGGGCAAACCACTGCTGAAGGCGGCTTACCACTTGCAATGCATGGGGTGCCATACCCAGATGCAGGTGGAAAAACCCGCTAATACAGATTGCGCTGAGTGCCATGCGGTGAAGCCGGTGGCGGGGAAGTAGGGAAGCGCTGGTTTAGTTGCGCTCGGATTTTGTTGCTTGGTTCGGTGAAATTCGTATGAGAAAAGAGAGTGCGGCAGGGTGTCGCACTCTCTTTGTTTTAGGGGAGCGTGTGGAATTGGTGTAGCGGTGCGCCACACAACCTCTTCCATTTTTTCTTGCAAAAACAAAAAACCGGGAACGCTTGCCGCGCACCCGGTTTTCAAACTTGGGACCATTGCAAAACTGCGTTTTGCGTGCTTTTTCCATCATGTTTCGTTCTGCGTATGCAGAACGAAACATGGCCTAAGTCGCAAAAAGCACTCATTTCACAGGGAAAGTAAATTTCCCTTATTCGTACTTTTTGGAGCGTCTTCCCTGTGTGAAGCCGCCTTAAGACTATTTTGCAATAGTCTTAACTCTATGAGCCAGTAGCCTTAATACGGCAACAACTTGCGGCCCCACTGTTCGTGCAGCACTTCCGCCATGGCAACATAAATTGCGGAAAAACCACACAAAATGCCTTCCCACCCGGCAATAATGCCAATGGTTGCGTTGCCAGTAATATCGCGCGCGGTGAGCAGGAAAAACAGAATGGTCAGGGAAAGGAAAATGAACTGGGTGCCTTTGCCGCCCTTGAGCGTGCCCACGTACATGAACAGTGTGAAAAGCCCCCACATGAACAGGTAGCAAGCCATGAACCCGTGCGGGGTTTCTTCGGCAAGGCCCATTTTGGGCAGCAGAATAAGCAGCACAAGGCTAAGCCAGAAGCAGCCGTAAGAAACAAAGGCGGTAAAGCCAAAGGTGTTCCCTTTTTTAAACTCCATAATGCCGGCAATAAGCTGGGCCAGGCCACCAAAGCACAAGCCCATGGCCAAAATCATGGAAGTAATGGGAAAAAAGCCTGCGTTGTGAATGTTCAGCAACACGGTGGTCATGCCAAAACCCATAAGCCCAAGGGGGGCCGGGTTCGCCAGTTTACCTTCTGTCATACAAATCTCCCCTGAAAGTATTACCCACCCAAATGGGCACCAAAGCGTTTATTGCCACAAAAAAAACACCGCACTGGGTGTTTTTGTATACTCAGCGGCGGGATGTATCAGAGAATAGGCGTTGTGTAAACAGAAGGAAGAGTGACTCAGGTTGTGGATTATTGTGCGGGTGTTTTGGTATTGCAAGCAAAAACGGCGCAGAGTGGATTTGCCACCATGCGCCGTGCATGTACAAAAAAGTGGTTACACCCAGTTAAAGGAAATAACGCGCTGAATGTCTGGGTGCAGGCTGTGGCACACCGGGCAGTTGTCCACTTCAGCCATAAGGGCGTTACGTACTTCCTGGCTCAGGTTTGCGCCGGGAATGTGGAAGGCCACTTCAATTTTAACAATGCGACGCGGGCCAATACCCATATGCTTTGTGACGTCTGCCCTGGCCCCGGTAAGGTCAATTCCTTGCTTGCCAGCCGACATGGCCATAATGGACAAAGCGCAGGAAGCAAGGGCTGTGGCGCACATATCCGTGGGGGAAATGGATTCCCCTTTGCCATTATTATCCACCGGGGCGTCGGTGTAAAAGGCAGAATCGCTTCGTACGTGGCGGCATTCAGTACGCAAATCACCAAGGTAGGTTACGGTAGAGGTCAGCATGGGAATCTCCTGTATGTGTGATTATTTTTTAGGAAACGCTGATGTTTTCCGTTTGGCGGCTATTCTTCTTCCGGCTTTTTGCGGTAGCTGCATGCCTTTTGCGGGCAGGCAAGGCTAACCACGCCGCCGCGGCCAATGTGTTCACCCAGCACAGGCCATTCGCACTTGGGGCAGGGGCCGGGCACGGGCTTGTCCCACATGGCATAGTCACACTTGGGGTAGGTGTTGCAACTGTAAAATATTTTCCCGCGCTTGGAACTTTTTTCCACCAGTTGCCCTTCACTACAGGCTGGGCACGGTATGCCCGTGGAAAAGGGCTCGGCATGGGTGCATTTGGGGTAGGCGGAACAGGCAATAAAGCGGCTGCCTGTGCGGGCTTTTTTCAGCACAAGGTCGGCCCCGCAGTCTGGGCATTTGCCCACCACTTCATGGTTGGGCTTTTCGCGTTCTGCAATGTGTACTGTGCCGTCTTCATCCCGGGTAAAGTTGCTGGTAAAGCGGCATTCCGGGTAGCCGGAACAGGCCAGAAACGCCCCGGCCTTGCCAAACTTGATAACCGTATCCTTGCCGCATTCCGGGCATACTACACCGGAAGGCAGGCCGCCTTTGACTGAATCCATAGCCCCGGAAGCTATTTCCAGGGTGGGGTTAAAGTCTTTGGTGAACTTGGTAAGCAGCTCAACCCAGTCTTCTTCCCCTTCTGCCACTTTATCGAGTGATTCTTCCATGGCAGCGGTAAAGCCCACGTCCATAAGCTGTACAAAGTATTCAGCGAGCAGGTCGCACACCACCACACCAAGGTCGGTGGCAGCAAAGTGTTTTTCTTCAAGCTTCACATATTCCCTGTCTACCAAGGTGCTGATGATGCTGGCGTATGTGGAGGGTCGTCCTATGCCTTTTTCTTCCAATTCGCGTACCAGGGAAGCTTCTGAGTAGCGGGCAGGGGGCTGGGTGAATTTCTGTTCTTTGTCCAGCTTTTCCAGGGTCAGGTTTTGCCCTTGTGTCAGCTTGGGCAGGTCTACCACATCGTCGCTTTTTTGGGGGGAGAGCACATAAAAACCGGGGAACAGCACTCGCTCGCCCTTGGCCTTGAATTCCACGCCGTTGCATTCAGCCAGCACCACGGTGTCTTCCACCTTGGCCCCTGCCATTTGTGAAGCCACAAAGCGGTTCCAGATAAGGCGGTATAACTGGTATTGTTCCGGGGCAACAAGGCTTTTAATGCGGTCTGGGGTAATGGTAACATCAACCGGGCGTATGGCTTCGTGGGCGTCCTGGGCGCTGCCCTTGCTTTTGAACACCCGCGCTTTTTTGGGGTAGTATTCCGGCCCCCACGTGGTTTCAATGAAGGTTTTGGCGGCGTCGCGGGCCTCGTCTGAAATGCGCACAGAGTCGGTACGCATATAGGTAATAAGGGCGGTGGTGCCCAGTTCCCCCAGTTCCACCCCTTCATACAGGCGCTGGGCAATGTTCATGGTGCGTTTGGCTGTGTAGCTGTGGCGCTGGTTGGCAGCCTGTTGCAAAGTGGAAGTAATAAAGGGTGGCACCGGGGTGCGTTCGCGTTCCTTAACGGCAACGGAAGTGACCACAAACGGGTTGCCAGCAATGCGCTGCTCCAGGGTTTCTGCTTCTGCTGCGCTGCCAACCTTGGCTTTTTTCCCGTCCAGTTTGGTCAGCTCGGCCTTGAAGGAGGGTGGCTCCTGCCCTGCCAGCATGGCGCGAATAAGCCAGTATTCTTCCGGGGTGAACTCGCGGCGTTCTTTGTCGCGCTCCACAATAAGGCGCAGGGCAACGCTTTGTACGCGCCCGGCGGAAATGCCGCGCTTGACCTTTTTCCAGAGCAGGGGGGAAAGCTTGTACCCCACTAAGCGGTCCAGAATCCGGCGGGCCTGCTGGGCGTCGAACAGGTTGGCGTTGAGTGGGCGCGGGTTTTGCAACGCTTCGCGCACCGCTTTGGCCGTAATTTCGTTAAATTGGATGCGCTGGATATTGGTGTTTTTGTCTTCAATCAGCGCGGCAATGTGCCAGGCAATGGCTTCCCCTTCGCGGTCGGGGTCGGGGGCAAGGAAGACGGTACCTGCTTTGGCGGCAGCCTGGCAAAGTTGCGCTACCACCCGCTCTTTACCTTCAATAACTTGATAATGTGGCGTGAACCCGTTGTTTTCATCCACAGCCAGGGTGTTGCGGGGCAGGTCGCGTATGTGCCCAACGCTGGCAAGAACTGTGTAGTTGTTGCCCAGGAATTTGCTGATAGTTTTAACCTTGGCCGGTGATTCCACAATAATCAGATCTTTCGCCATAATAAACCCTTAATATAGAGTAGTGCCTTGTGCAGGCAGTTCGCCCGTGGTGAACGCAGGAACGTGCATAAGCAGCGCACCCACTTCACTGTGGCGTGAACCATAAGCACAGACCTTGCAAACGTGCGGCAAGCAAAACTGGAAAACTCTGCACCGTGCGCCTGCCAGCGCACCCCGTGTGGGTTCAAAACGCAGTGCAGCACAGGGCCTGCCGTACAATAGGAACACATAACAACCGCACAAGCCAGGCGAGGCGGCCTACAAATAGATACGGCTTTCGCCTGTAAGGTCAAGGGAAAATGTGTACAAGGATTCCAGATAAGTTTGTTTAGTTAATAATAATGGCATGTTGCCTGTTTGCATTATTCTGTTTGTTCTTGATGCAGAAGATTTGTCCATATGCTAGTTGACTTTGACATTCATTATCATTAACTATGAATCATACCAGTTGCTGTGTGCGGCTATGTGCTGTTGCTTTTGGCTAACCAGTACAGCTCTTAACCCAGCCTGTGAACACAAGCTCAACACGACGGTTACTATATAACGTGAGAAAGCACTGATTAAATCGAAGTCGAGAAACGCGCAGTTATTTCGTTTGGCTAGGAGCAAGCTTTTTTTGAAGCAGGAGTGACAATTCTGCAGGAAAGCAGAATGGGGAACCGCCCGCAGGGCGGGGGCCGAAGGCCGAGGCCCAGAACGGGCCGAGTCAACTCTTTTGTCCATGACTGTTTCAAAAAAAGTGAAGTAACGCCGCCAAACGGAATAAATCAGCGTTTCCGTAACCATACAATATTTTGGAGGAAGTTATGAGTGCAGCATTAATAGGTGGTATGGACAGACTGAAGCGGGAATACATAACGGCAGCCAAGGACAAGGGCGTTTCTTTAAAAGTATTCACCGGGCAAGAGCGCAGCCTGAAAAACATGCTGGGTATTCCGGACAAGATGATTGTCTGTACAGATAAAGTTTCCCACGCGGCGCGCAACGAAGTAATGCGTTATGCCAAGGCCAACAACATTCCTGTGCACATGGTGCACTCAGCCGGCGTCTCCTCTGTTCGCAACTGCCTGTAGGAAAACGCTGATTTTTTCCGTTTGGCGGCGTTGCTTCATGTTTTGTACAGGAGGGCAGGGCCAAAGAGCCCACCCCCCCTGTACAAAACACTTGCGCCTTGCCAAACGAAAAAACTGAGCGTTTTCTAAATCCCATCACTGGTAAAGTACCATTCTTTGAAAACGTTAACCATCATATTTTGTTATTGAAATAATAAGTCCAGGATGAGCGCACAGGCTAATTGTGTGGCTTCACCTTGGACTTTTTTTATTAAAAAATTTTTCCACATCGGGGTTCAGGAAGGAGGGGGTACGGGGGAGGAAAACTCAAGGGCTTCAAGCCCTTGGGGTTTCCTCCCCCGTTAGCTTTTTCCTCCCCCTAACACAGCTTTGCGCCGTCCGGCACAAACCGCTCCGGGGTGGCAAGAATGATGGCTTCACTGGCATCGGGGAAGCCGGTGAGCAGGAATTCCGAACGGAAGGAGCCGATTTGCTTGACCGGGAAGTTCACCACCCCCACCACCTGCATACCAATGAGGTCTTGGGGGGTATAGTGTGTGGTAATTTGGGCGCTGGTTTTTTTTATGCCAATGGGGTCGCCAAAATCCACCCACACCTTCAGGGCGGGCTTACGGGCTTCGGGGTAGGGTTCTGCCTTAACAACAGTGCCCACCCGCAGTTCCACGGCTTCGAACTGGTTCCAGGTTATTTCTTGCATATCCGTATCCTTGCCCGAAGGACGCTAGCGTTTTCAGCCGCGGCCTTTGCCGTTGCGCCGCTGCTGGTTGGAGGGTGCAGGCCGGCCAGAACGGTCGCTACGGTCGTTGCGACTTTGGTGGCCTTGTTCCTGGCGGCTTGTTCGGTCATTGCGGCCTTGCCCGGTTCGGTCATTGCGGCCTTGCTCAGTACGTGGTCCATTGCGCTGGCCCTGTTCCGGGCGGTTTCCGGGGGCATTGCGGTTGCTGCGTCCCTCGTTGCCATCTCGTGAATTGGTCCGGCCTTCCTGCTGTTCCCCGCGCGTGGTGTTGCCTTTGGCTGGGCCATTGCCTGCTGCCCGGCTTTGGTTTGCATTGCGCGCTCCATAAGGTGGGCGCTGGGGTGCTTTGCGGAATCCTTCACCCGTGCGGTGCTGCTGGTGGCCTTCCCCGCCCAGCAGGGCGTGGTGCTGTTCCAGCCGTTCCCGGTCTGTTTTGGCAACGTACAGCGGTTGCAGTTGTGTATCTACCTCGGCGTAAAACATGGCTGTGGCCACGGTGCCGGGGGTGGGAATAAAGCACTGCACCTGCTGGGGGCTCCAGTTTTTTTGGCGCAGCCAGCGCCCCAGTTCCTGCATGTTTTCCAGGGTGCAACCGGGAAAGGCGCTCATTAAATACGGTACGGTGTACTGTTCTTTGTCGGCTCCGCTGCTGGCAGCATGAAAGGCTTTAAGGAAGGTTTCAAACACTTCAATGCCGGGTTTGCGCATCAGGTGCAGCACGTTGTTGGCACTGTGTTCCGGCGCAACCTTAAGCTGGCCCCCGGTGAATTCTGCTGTGTAGGCAGCAAGGGCTTGTTGTTCTTGCAGGGCAAGGTCGTAGCGCACGCCACTGGCAACGCGCACGTGGCGCACACCGGGGGTTGCCTGCACAGCGCGTAGCAAGGCCACCCCGGCTCGCTGGTCAACCGCAAAATGGGGGCATATTTTGGGGTGCAGGCAGCTTGCCCGGCGGCAGGTGCCTTTGGGCAACTGGCACCGGGCCTGCCACATGTTGGCAGTGGGGCCGCCCACATCGCTGATGGAACCTGCCCAGCGCGGTGTTTTTTCTTCCTGCTGGGGGCCTTCGGCAATGGTGGCAGCTTCCTGCACAATGGAAGCTTTGCTACGCGAGGCAATGTGCCGCCCCTGGTGCAGGGCAAGGGAGCAGAAGGAGCAGCCCCCGCCGCACCCACGGTGGGTGGTAATGCTGGTGCGAATCATTTCCCAGGCCGGAATGGGCGCTGCGTAGGAAGGGTGGGGCAGGCGGGTGTAGGGCAGGTCGTACACCGCGTCCATAGTGGCTTCTTCCAGTGGGGGTTGGGGCGGGGTGCACACCAGAATGCGGTCGCCCACAGGCTGTAAAAGGGCGGTGTTGCCTGCGTGTACCTGTTGTTCCAAGGAAAGGGTGGCCTGCATCAGGGCTGGTGGGGTGGCGGTGATATCCTCAAAAGAAGGCAGAAATTCCGTGGCAACGCCTTGCTCAGCCAACTGGCTGATGAGGGCCGCTTCGTCGCGCCGGGAAAGGATGGAGGCCACACCGGGCAAGGTGGCGCAGGCCTGTACAAGCTGGCGGCGCAGGGCAGCAGGGTCTGGCTTATGCTGTTCTGGCCCCACAAGGGCCTGGGCCTGCCGGGCAATGGCCAGCAGGGCCGCTTCCCCCATGCCATACACCGTAAGGTCGGCTTTGCTGTCGAACAGCAGGGGGCGGCGCAGGCTGTTTTCCCAAAAATCAAAATGCACGCAGCGGCGCAGGGAAGCTTCAATACCGCCAAGCACCACAGGAATGTGGGGAAACGCCCTGCGCACCATGTTGGTGTACATAATGCAGGCCCGGTTGGGGCGTGCCCCGCACTGCCCGCCGGGGGTGTAGGCGTCGTCGTGGCGCTTTTTGCGGAAGGCAGTGTAGTGGGCCAACATGGAATCAATAGCCCCGGCAGTAACCCCCACAAACAGGCGCGGGCGCCCCATGCTTTGCAGCGTGGCTATGCCTGCTTCGGTATTTTCCCATTGGGGTTGGGCCACAATGCCCACCCGGAAGCCATGGGCCACCAGCCAGCGCCCCAGTAGGGCAATGCCAAAAGAGGGGTGGTCAACGTAGGCGTCGCCGGAAACAAGCAAAATATCCAGCTCATTCCAGCCAGCCTTGCGCATTTCTTCCCCGTTCATGGGCAAAAAAAGGGGCTGGCAGGAAAAAGGAGGACGTGCCTTGGCACCCCCCGTTGTGGCAGGGGGTGCTTGCAGTGTGCAATGGGGCATTGTTACTTCTTATTGCGGGCAGGCATTACAAGGTCTTGCTTGGGGGCGTCGCTCTGCTTGGCAGCTTCGCCGTTCTCTTTGGGTTGGCTCATGCCCATGCCCCCCATGCCTTGTTCCCCTTCGGCGGGTTTGCCGTGGTTGCTGAAAAAGGCGTTCCATTCCGCCACGCTGATGGTGCTGTTGGCGTCGGTATCAATGGCGCCAAAGGCTTCTTCACGCATACTGGGCAGGGCTTTGAAAAATTCTTCACGGCTCAGTCCGCCGTCTTTGTTTTCGTCCATGGCGTCAAAACGAGATTGAGCGGTTTGGCCTGCCATTTCCGGGCGGGCCTGGGCAGGGGTGGCGGCCAGGCACAGCCCGGCAAAAACAAACAAAGAAAGGGAGCGAAGGGGGGTACGCATAGTATATTCCTTGGAACAGCAGGGTACTGGTTGATGGTGGGGGAAGCAGGCGTGCCCGGTTTGTGGGCAGGGCAAACACCGTGGAATAAATCACCGTTTCCTACCATATGGTAACGCATGGTGGCGCTAGCCGCAAGTGAAGGAAGACCAATACCCTGCTCAAGGAAATATACCCTTGCAACAGAGCAAGAAAATAGCCAAGGTGTTCTAATGTATATTTTTACGGGTTGTTGTTATTTGCTAAGAAATACCGTAGAGTTGTCTTACTTTATAAGGTGCTGCACGGCACGCAATCCCTCGACATAAATCAAGAACGATACTGCTGGTTCCTTGTTGCTTTGCCTATTTCCAGCGGCATGGGTTCAAGACAGACACAGGCAGGAATGGAGTTGTCATGAACAGGCAGGCTCAAGGCCCGGCGGAAACTAACGTTGTGCCGCGCAATATGTTACTGGCATTTGTTGTGGTGCTTACCATTATAGCTGTGGGGGCCGTGCTGCGTTCCATAGGGCCAGTATTTTTCCCCCTGGTTATTGCCTGGTTTTTACTGCAGATTTGCCGCCCCATTTTGTTGTTTGGCAAAAAAATGAAGCTGCCGCACATCGTAAATGTGTTGTTGGTGTTTGTGGTATTCTTCTTGCTGTGCCTGGGTATTATCAAGTTTGGTACCATGCAGGTTGCTGCCCTGGAACGCATTTTTACCCAGTATGCTTCACAGCTTGGCAAGCTGGTGGCAGATGTGTTTGAGCTGTTGCAAATTCCGGAAGATTCGGTTTCAGTGGTGGCCCTTTTGCGGCGGTATATGTCTACCATTTATGGCAGCGTGTTGACTTTTTCCAGCCAGTTTTTCATGACCATCGTGTTTTTGCTGTTTATGCTGTTTGAATTTCCCGGCTGGGACAAAAAAGTGGAAAAGGCATTTGGTCCCAAGGCCGAGCAGATGAAGCGCATTAGTAATTCCATTGCGGAACAGACAGGGCAATATTTACGTACTATGGTGTTTGTAAGCTTTCTCACCGGGGTGTGCGTGTGGGCTACCTTGGTGCTGCTGGGTATAGAACTTGCCCCGGTGTGGGGGGTTGTTGCCTTTTTCTTGAATTTTATTCCTGCCATTGGCCCATTTATTGCGGTTATTCCCCCCACCCTTATGGCTTTGTTGCAGTTTTCCCTGGACGCACCGGAACCGTTTATGGTGCTGGTGCTGTTAACCATTATTCAAATGGTGACAGGGAATATTATTGCCCCTAAACTGTTTGGCGACAGGCTGGGCCTGAGCCCGGTGGTTATTTTGCTTTCCTTGCTGGTGTGGGGCATGTTGCTGGGTATTCCCGGTGCTATATTGTCCATTCCCATTACGTCCATTGTAAAAATTGTGTGTGAAAATATTCCTTCCCTGTACCCCATGGCGGTCATGATGGGCACCGGGAAAGAATAGCGGGGGCAGGCATTCACTCCATTTACGGGGTGTTATTCCCATAAGTAAAAACGGGGCCAGACTGGTATGTCTGGTCCCGCTTTACTTATGGAGAGTGGCTTGAATAAATGGAATGCGGCAGCATTTTGGGAGCGCGCAGTTATTTTGTTTGGCAAGGCGCGAGCTTTTTTTAAGCGGGCGCTGGACTCTTTGGTCCTGCCCCGCTTAAAAAAAACGAAGCAACGCCGCCAAACGGAATAACTGCGCGTTCCCCTATAGTTGGGAAAGCAGATGGAGGAACTGCCTGTTCATTTCCAAAAGCTGGTCCCGCAGGTCTACCTGTTCCGGCCACTGGCGCTGGCGCACCTGGGGCAGGCCTTTTTTCAGGCGTTCCATGTTTTGTTCTGTGACTTCATACAGCATGTCCCAGTTTATTTGAGGCGGAGTTATGCCTTCCTGGCAGGGGTGCACCACCACGGCTTTGCCGTGCAACAATTCCAGTTCTTCCAGGTAGGCAGGAATGGTGGGGGTAATGCTAAAACGGCTTTGCAGCAGTTTTGACAGGGCCTGCTGGGCGTTTTTTTCCCCGTGAATCAGCACAATGCGCAGGTCGGGGTGGGCAATCTGTTCTACCCAGTGTAAAATTTGGCTTTGCCCGGCATGGCCCGAAAAACCACCAATGGTGAATATTTTGGCCTTCACATACACCAGTTCACCGAACAGGTTCAGGGTTTTTGCCCCGTCCACCAGTTTGCGCCCCGGTGTGCCCACGCCCTGGTAGCCCGTAAACACCACGGCGGCCCCTTCCCGGTACAAGTTATGGCGCAAGTGGTGCCTGATGCGCCCGGCGTTGCACATGCCGCTGGCGGAAATGATAATGCCGGGGCCGGGGGTTTCATTAATTTCCTGCGAGCCTTTGACGTCGGTAATATAGCGCAGGCCAGGAATGGCGAACGGGTCGTCGCCCTGTTTCAGGCGCTGGCTGAATTCTTTATCCAGATATTCCGGGTGCTCGCGGAAAATTTTTGTGGCCCGCACTGCCAGGGGGCTATCAACATAAATGGGAATACCCACGGGCAATTTACCTGCCTTGTGGAGCAGGTGCAGGGTCATGAGAATTTCCTGGGTACGTTCCACTGCAAAGGCCGGGAAAATGGTTTTTTCGCCGCGGCTGGAGCTGTATTCAATGGCAGTGGCCAATTCTTCCAGACTGGTGTCTTCGTTTTTATGATCCCTGTCCCCATAGGTAGATTCAAGGAACAAATAGTCTGCTTTTAACTTAGGAATGCTGGGGTCGTTCATGAGCAGGGCGTTGGGCCTGCCAAGGTCACCGGAAAAAACCACCTTGGTGGTGCCTTCTGGTTCTGTTATTGCCAGTTCCAAAAAAGCAGAGCCAAGAATGTGCCCGGCGTCGCGGTAGGTTACTGCCACCCCGGAGGTAGGTTCAAAGGTGGTGTTGTAGCTTGTGCTGCGTAAATATTGCAAGGTGCTTTCCGCATCTTCCAAAGTATACAGCGGGTCTACCGGTTTTTCCCCCTGGCGCTGCAACTTGCGTGAAGCCCATTCCGCTTCTGTTTCCTGAATATGGGCGCTGTCTTGCAGCATAATTCCCAACAGTGCCTTGGTGGCTTCAGTGCAATAAATGGGGCCGGTAAACCCTTCCTTTACTAGGCGGGGCAAAAGGCCGCTGTGGTCTATGTGGGCATGGGTAACAAGTATAAAATCCAGCTCGCTGGCATTATAGGCGCTGGTATTGAAATTTCGTTTTTCCAGGGCAGAACCACCTTGGTGCATGCCGCAATCAATAGCAAAGCGGGCATTGGCCGTGGTTATAATATAGCAAGAGCCTGTAACGGCTTGGGCAGCCCCCATAAGCTGTACTTTCATGCGTATCTCCCGTGTGGGTTAATTTATCAGATACTCGTAGTATGGCATTATACGCTATGCAAGTGCAAGGGAAAAACAACAGGGCATGCGGCAGAATATGTTTCTGCCGTAAGACCATTGCAAAACGGCGTTTTGTGTGCTTTTCCTGCCATGTTTCACTTTTCCGGCGCAGAACAAAATATGGCGTGAGTCACAAAAAGCACTTATTTTACAGGAGAATTAATTTTTTTTATTCGTGCTTTTTGGAGTGTCTTCCCTGTGGGAAGTCGCTTCAAGACTATTTTGCAATAGTCTTGTTTTACAAAAATTTGCAGGCCCACAGGTTGTATGATAGAAAAGCCTTTCATTGCATATTGCGAAACTACTTGGGGGCTATTGTTGCCCCATGCCCATACGTGAAGGAGCTAATTATGGAATTTGATGCCCTTGATAAAGTGAACCTGCGTGATTCCTGGCGGATGTTTAAAATTATTTCAGAAATAGTGGAAGGGTTTGAAACCTTAAGTACCACAGAACGCTGTGTTTCTATTTTTGGCTCTGCCAGGGTAAGGCCGGACGCCCAGGAATATAAAGATGGGGAAGAAATAGCCCGCCGTCTGGTGGGGCATGGCTTTGGTATTATAACAGGCGGCGGCCCCGGCCTTATGGAAGCAGGCAACAAGGGCGCCACTGAAGCGGGCGGCACTTCCGTTGGGCTGCACATTCACCTGCCGCACGAGCAGGGCTGTAACCCTTATGTAAAAACCCGCGTAAACTTCCGCTACTTTTTTGTGCGCAAGCTTATGTTTGTGAAGTACGCCAAAGCCTATGTGGTTCTGCCCGGCGGTATGGGGACCATTGATGAGCTTTCCGAAGCGTTTGTGCTGGCCCAAACCAAGCGCACAGAGCCGTTCCCCATTATCTTGTACGACAGTTCCTTCTGGGGTGGCCTTTTAGACTGGGTGCGCACCACCATGGTGAAGCGCGGCTTTATTGGGGAATCGGAACTGAATATGCTGGTAGTGAAAGATACCCCCCAGGAAGTGGAGGAGTATTTGGTTTCGGTGTTAGGTTCTAATAATCCTGATTTTTAATTTCCGCTTCTGTGGCGGGGTATATGCTTCGGCGGCAAAGCCGCCTGCGCCCCGCCGCCTCTTTCTTTATGCTTTTATGTTCACTTACGCTCCCCCCTGTGGGGGGTCGTCCTTCTTGCTCTCGTTCTCATTTGTGCCGCTGGCAACATCCCCTTGCGTTTCGCGTTCTTGTTCTTCCAGGGCGGCGGCCTCCGCGTCTTTTTTGGCTTCCTGCTTGTTGCGCCAGCGGGCTTTGAGGGCGGTGTATAGGATATACAATCCTGTCGGAGTTGTTATCCATGCTGTCCATGCTGAGACTTCTACTCCATGATGGAGATACCCCTCATTTATTATGATAGTGTGTAGACCGGTTAGAGAAAACAATAGACTCAACACTATCTCCACAAAATATGTCGGTTTATTTTTTTCTTTTTCTGCTTTCATAACGATCTAAACCTTGGTCATAAATATTCCTAACCACTCCACCCCGCCGCCTGCCCCGGCGTCATCGCCGGAGGGCCAGGCAGGAAAGCCCCCTGCGCAAAATCCGCTGCAATGGGAATTGCTTTTGTAATCACACTTCCACCCGGCATACTCTGCACCCCCGCAGCAATACGCTGGGCAGCGGCAGCACTT
Source organism: Desulfovibrio cuneatus DSM 11391 (assembly GCF_000430005.1). GTDB lineage: Bacteria > Desulfobacterota > Desulfovibrionia > Desulfovibrionales > Desulfovibrionaceae > Frigididesulfovibrio > Frigididesulfovibrio cuneatus. The sequence continues at coordinate 304 of NZ_AUCY01000052.1, read as the reverse complement.
GCAGCGCTTGCCGCATGAAAAGCTGTTCCCGCTACAGGCGCACCCATAACAACAGCTCCCGGTATGGCAGAAACACCACTTATTGCCGCAGCCTTTGGCAATCATCAAAAATCGCGGCGCTTCGCCGCACCTTACAGGTAATTCTGCGAGTATCCCACGTCTTTGGTGCGCTTTGTTGCACCCGCTCACTCATGCGAAGTGATAACCGCTTTTGTGCCACTTCCCGCTTGTGTAGCAATTACCTTACGTGGCATAGCCTATAAGGAAACTTGCCTGCAATACCCCGTTTCACTCTAGTTTGGCA
>NZ_AUCY01000051.1 GCF_000430005.1 Desulfovibrio cuneatus DSM 11391 | reverse complement strand
CTGGCCGCCAACGCCGCCACCCTTATGGGCACAGGCACCACACGAGTATTGGATTACATTACGTATGAGTATGAAGACAGCCATGGCGTAACCCATCAACGCACTTTGGAAATTGTGGTGGTACGGGATGCCGCTGGCAAGTGGACTTCGCCTGATGACATAGACGGCGAAACGCACCAAACGTATGTGGCGTTTACGGGCGCAGACCAAAGCGCTTCCAGCGACACAGACGGCGTTGGCCCCATAGCTGGTAACGACACCGTGCGCATAGATTACAACCTGACCAACAGCAGCGTGAACCTGAAGAGCGGTAATGATGACCTGACCTTGAAGGGCACGCTCACCTCCAGTGCTGCTTCCTCCATAAGTAAAATTGATGCTGGCGACGGCAACGACCTGCTCACTATTATTGGCAATATTAAAGGCTTTGCCGCTGCCAATAAAGCCAACACGGTGGTAGACTTGGGGGCCGGGGATGATACGCTGAATATCACCTCCAGCGGCACAACGGCTGCCGTGCAGTTTGCCACGCTGCTGGGCGGCGCGGGGAATGATTCCCTGCGCATTAGTACTGGTGCAGCTATGACGGATGCCACCCTTGACGGTGGCACGGGCACCGACATTGTGCGCCTGGAAAGTTCTGTGCTGAAACTGGCTACCATGGGTTCTCAATCATTCCTCAAAGGCGGCACCGATGCCGTGGGCGACCTTATTGACCGCCCGGCGGGCGATGGCACCACCCACCAAATTGGCGACATGCTGAGCCTGGACCGCAACCTTTCGGTAGATTCACTGGGCACAGCAGCAAGCTCTAGCGGCACAGGCACCTTCGCCTTTGGGGGCATAACCACCACCAACACTACCCAGTTTGAAGCCTTGCACCTGGACTACACAGGCGGCACGAGCATGGACCTGATAGACATTGCCAACGTGCTGCGGGACTTTGACACCAAGAACTTTGAAGGCGTTATAAAGTCATTGATATTCACCGGGGATAGTAACGACAGGTTTGTGTTGCCCGCAGGCTTTACTAAGGTGAGTGAAAACATACAACTGAATGGCTTTACTGAGCCGTTTGCCTGCTACAAAGGCATGGTGAATGGGCAAGAAACCTTCATTTACCTGGAAACCGGGCCAAATGCTCCTGTTACTATAGAAGCAGATGACCGCTTTGTGATGTACACAGGCAGCACCGCCGCCAACATTAATAGCAAGGCCATTACCGGCGATGTAAAGCACAACGATGCCGCTTATGACCACATGGTGAGTACGGGCACGGTGAACACCCTATACGGCAAGGCAACGTTTAATGCAGATGGCACCATTACCTATGTATTGGCTGCCACTGCCGCCACCCTTATGGGCACAGGCACCACCCCGGTGAAAGATTACATTACCTATGAATATGAAGACCAGCATGGCGTGACCCACACCAAAACTGTGGAAGTGGTTGTGGTGCGGGATGCCGCAGGCAAGTGGACTTCGCCTGATGACATAGACGGCGAAACGCACCAAACGTATGTGGCGTTTACCGGGGCAGACCAAAGCGCTTCAAGCGACACAGACGGCCTTGGCCCCATAGCTGGCAACGACACCGTGCGCATAGACTACAACCTGACCAACAGCAGCGTGAACCTGAAGAGTGGCGACGACGACATGACCCTGAAGGGTACGCTCACCTCCAGTGCCGCTGCCTCCATAAGTAAAATCGATGCTGGCGACGGCAACGACCTGCTGAATATTATTGGCAACATCAAGGGCTATGCCGCTGCCAACAAGGGCAACACGGTGGTGGACCTGGGGGCCGGGGATGATGCATTGAACATCACCTCCAGTGGCACCACGGCTGCCGTGCAGTTTGCCACGCTGCTGGGCGGTGCGGGGAATGACAGCATACGCATTAACTCTGCTGCAGCCATGACTGGCGCTGCCATAAGCGGCGGGGATGATAACGACACCATTGAATACACAGGCAGCCTTGCCGCAGCTTCCACTACCGTCAACTCCATAACAGGCGATGCCGGGAACGACTCCATTCGCATCAATACCGGTGTGGCCATGGCCTACACCACCATTGATGGTGGCACGGGCACCGACATTGTGCGCCTGGAAAGCTCGATTCTGAAACTGGCAGCCATGGGAACAGGGGCAGCCCTGAAAGGCGGCACGGACGCCGCTGGCGACCTTATTGACCGCCCGGCAGGCGATGGCACCACCCACCAAATTGGCGACATGCTGAGCCTGGACCGCAACCTTTCGGTAGATTCCAACGGCACGGCTGCAATTTCAGGTGGCACAGGCACCTTTGCCTTTGGGGGCATAACTACCGCCAACACGACCCAGTTTGAAGCTCTGCACCTGGACTATACAGGCGGCACCGGCATGGACTTGATAGATATTACCAACGTGCTGCGGGACTTTGACACCAAGAACTTTGAAGGTGTTATAAAGTCATTGATATTCACCGGGGATACTAACGACAAGTTTGTGTTGCCCGCAGGCTTTACTAAGGTGAGTGAAAACATACAACTGAATGGCTTTACGGAGCCTTTTGCCTGCTACAAAGGCCTGGTGAATGGGCAGGAAACCTTCATTTACCTGGAAACAGGGCCAAATGCCCCGGTTATTCTGGACGCCCCAGACGACCGCTTTGTGATGTACACTGGCAACACCGCCGCCAACATTAACGGCAAGGTCATTACGGGCGATGTAAAGCACAACGATGCCGATTTTGTTAGAATGCTTAATGTGGGCGGCACCCTTACAGGTCTGTACGGCACAGCCACTATAAATGCGGATGGTACCTTAACGTATACCTTGGCCGCCAACGCCGCTACCCTTATGGGGGCAGGCACCACCCCGGTGAAAGATTACATTACCTATGAATATGAAGACAGCCATGGCGTAACCCATCAACGCACTGTGGAAGTGGTGGTGGTGCGCGATGCCGCTGGCAAGTGGGATTCCCCGGACGATGTGGACGGTGAAACACACCAGACATATGTGAATATTGACTCCGGCAGCAATGCTTCCGTTACCCAGGGGGCAGGCGCGGGCAATGACACCATGACGGGCAATTACCAACTGAAAAATGCCAATGTGGAATTTGGGGCCGGAGATGATGTGGTTGTTGTTAATTCTTCTGCGTCAGCGAATACTATTGATAACTCGAGTATAAACTTAGGTGAGGGGAATAACTCTTATATTCAGACACTGAAAGCAGCCGGGTGGTATTATGGCCTTATCGACTCTTCTATAACGTCAGGTGGTGGAGATGATTATCTCTCCTTTACCTCAGAAAGCGGTGGCATAATGACTAATGGTAACATTTCTACGGGCGCTGGTAATGATACAGTTGAACTGAATCTTTTTGTACCTGTAACTTTGAGGCAAACAACTGCCATACATTGCGGCAATAAGATAGATTTAGGTGCTGGGGATGATTCGTTTTCAGTAAACGTTTACGGTGCCAGTCCTGGGGCTATTGGGAATATAGCTATGTATGGGGCTTATAACGATGCAATTATAGATGGAGGCAGTGGAAACGATACTATTTTGATTTCTTCAAATAATTATGCCATATACGCGAGAGATGTCTACACTGCTGGTAACTATACTTATGGTGGGGTTGGCAATGATCAAATAATTATCAAAGGTGATATGTATGGCGAGACAGGTAGGGGCAAAAATATCATTTCTGCTGGTGCAGATGATGATTTAATAAGCATTACCGGAAACATCACAGGCACTGGCTCTGGTAGTAATACTATTTCTGGCGATGCCGGGAATGACTTAATTCGTATCAACACAGGCGTGGCCATGACCTACACCACCATTGACGGTGGCACGGGCAAAGACATTGTGCGCCTGGAAGGGAAGACCCTGAATCTGAATGTGATGAGCACAGGGGCAGCAGTGAAAGGCGGTGTTGGGGACGATGCCATTTCCCGCCCAGCAGGCAGTGGCACTACCCACCAGTTGGGTGACATCATCAGCCTGGACCGTAACCTTGCTGCTGGAACAACCAACCTATTTGGCGGCATAACCAGCACCAACACAACCCAGTTTGAAGGCTTGCACCTGGATTACACGGGCAGTACCGACAGCATTAACTTTGCTACCTTGCTGACCAGCCTGGGCACAAACGGCTTTACCGGAACAAAGAAGTTCCAGTCCTTGGTATTTACGGGCGATGCAGGCGACAACATTATTGGCGGCACTGGCTGGACACGTGTGGGTGGTAATGGCAGTTTTGTGAAACTGGAAGGCTTTGGCGACACGGAGTTTGCTTGCTACAGCATAGCAGGTGGCACCTATGCCGGGAGTTATATATATGTGCAAAAGGGTATGCTGGTAAGCGGCATAGCGCCCATGAGTATGCTGCTGGAGGAGACCGACAGCATGGGCGCGGACTTAGCTGCGGCTGCGGCTGGGATGATTGGCATGGAGAACATGGAAAATGCAGGCGAGCATTTTGCCTTCCAGCAAGCCCTTACCACCAATATGGCTGGCACAACAGGCAACGACACTTACAGTGTGGATGTGCATGAGCCAGTTGCCATGGGCACCATTGCCGGGGCTGACCTTGCCCTGCATGCTGCCGCCGGGCATGACAACATAGCGGTTACTGCCCATGGCGAATACGCCTACGGCATGTATGCCGCAACTGGCAGCTATACCATTGCCGGTGAAGGTGGTGACGACACCATACTCATTCAGGCAGAGGGCGAAAACGCCTATGGCATGTATGCCACGGGCACGGGAACCAACGTTATTGATGGTGGCGCTGGTAACGATACAATACACCTTGAAGGCGGGCAGCATGCCCTGTTTGCCGAAGGGAATGGCAGCAACCAGATATTCGGCGGTGCAGGCAGCGACACTGTCATTCTTTCCGGCAAGATAACAGGCGATGCCGCCCACAACATTATTGACGGTGGTTTGGGCGACTTGGACATGCTGCACATTACACTGGACGATGCAGACCCGGCTGACATGGTTACCTTAAATGGCCTTACCACCAATGCCACTGTAACGAACTTTGAAGCCATTCTACTGGACATGGAAGGGGATGAAAGCAACATGCTGAATATGACCCAATCCATGCTGGACAGCCTTCTTGAAATGGGCTGGCAAGATGCGGGCAACCGTGGCGCGGGCAGCGACGCCGCAGTGTTTGTAAAAGGCGATGCCGACGACACCCTGAGCTTGAAAGAAGCAGGCGTTACCTGGAACCAGGGTGGCACGGTAACGGAAGATGGCAGAATATACGACCACTGGCAGGATAATAAAGGCCATGACCTGTTTGTTGAACAGGAAATTAAATTGATTACTTCCTAAGGCGAGAAACAAGGCGGCACAGGGGAACGCATGCCTGTGCCGCTTGCCATGCCTTTTAAATTGCCGCCCCCGGTGCCAGCTGCCGGGGGCGGTTTTTGTGTGTGTGGGGTGGGAAAGGCAAAAGGCATGAATACTGGTTCCCTGCCTGCGCAGGGAAGACGGAGTGGGGAGGTGCGTAGGGGAGTGGGGAGGTGCGTGGGGGGAATGACGGCGTAGGGGCGTGGGGTGCTTGACCAATAGACGTAATAGACATATTGTCTATTTAAGGATGGAATATGCGCACATTCACACTAACGAAAGACGCCCAAAAAGCATTGGATAAAATGCCGGACAAGCAATTCTGCCAGTTATATGATGCTGCAGAAGCCTTGCGCCGGAACCCGGAGCCGGAAGATTCAAAAGAGCTTGTGAGTAACATTACGCCAAAGCGTCGGCGAAAAGACGTTGGGGAATATCGAATTATTTACTGGTTTGATGATGCATGCCTGTATATTGATGTTATTGGCAAGCGCAATGATAGTGATGTGTACAAGCAAGCCAAGAGGAAAGGGATACTATGAACACCGTGAATGCTACCTATGCCAAACAAAATTTTGGAGCCTGTGTTGCGGATGCCAGCAAAGAGCCTGTTGTTATTGAAAAATCTGGCAGGCCAACTGTTGTTATGATTTCGTATGAAGAATTTCAACGGTTGCAGGATCTGGACGATTCCATATGGTTGCAACGGGCGCAAGAAGCAGCCACAAGCGGGTACTTTTCTGTTGCTGAGGCTGACGCCTTTATGAAAAAACGTCTGAAACGCGCTGCTGGAAAGTAGCAGGTTTTATTCCGTTTATACGTTTTTATGAATCGCCCCCGGTGCTTGTTGCCGGGGGCGGTTTTGTGTGTGGGGGGAGTAGGAAAGGCAAAAGGCATGAATACTGGTTCCCTGCCTGCGCAGGGAAGACGGAGTGGGGGAGCGTAGGGGAGTGGTGCCCTTTCGCCCTTGCCTACGCCTACTATGTTACCGCTCTTCTTTCACCGCACGTTACTTCTTTTCAAACGGTTCCCACCCACCCCCAAGCGCTTTATACAACCCCGCAAGGTTAGTCAGCATTCGTGTTTCAGAAAGGGCCAGGGCGTCTTCCACTGTTGCCAGTTCCCGTTCTGCATCTACCACGGCAAGGATATTATCTTCCCCGGCGCGGTAGCGCTGCCCGGCAATGGCAACGGCCTGCCGCGCCGCAGCCGCACCTTTTGCCAGCACTTTGCGGGTTACCGCTTCTTCGCCATAGCGCACCAGGGCGCTTTCCGCTTCTTGCAGGGCCACAAGCACAGCTTTTTCATAGGCAATGGCAGCGCCTTCTGCCTGGGCTTTTTGGGCCCGAATGCGCGCCCGCACGGCCCCGCCCTGGAACAGGGGCCAGCGTATGCTGGGGCCAAGGGCATAGGTGCCGCTATTGCCGCGGAATACATCGCTAAACGCCAGCGCTTCTACCCCCACCCCGCCAGTAAGGAAAAAACGGGGGAACAAGTCTGCCACGGCAACGCCCACATCTGCCGTTTCCGCTGCTAGCTGGCGTTCCGCTGCCTGCACGTCTGGCCTGCGGCGCAGCATTTCAGAAGGCAGGCCCACGGGCACAAGGTCTTTGGGGGCAGGCAGGGGCTTTTCCGCCAGCAATGTTTCCAGCAGTGCCTGCGGCTGTTGCCCGGTAAGCACCGCCAGGGCATAGGCATTCACCCTTGCTTCTGCCGCAAGGTTTGGCAGGGCGGCTTCCGTTATGCGCAGTTGGGCTTCCGCTCTCGCCACTTCAAACGCGCCGCCTTCCCCGGCTTTTTGGCGCTGGCGGGCCACTTGCAGGGTTTTTGCTTGCAATTCCTTATTTTTCACGGCCACAGCGTAGCGCTTTTGGGCTCCGCGCAAGGCGGTATAGGCACGGGCCACTTCCCCTTGCACCCGCAAAATTGCGCCGCGTTGTTCTTCTTCCGCAACCTGGGCACGGGCGGCGGCAGCTTCTTTGCTGCGCTGCACACCGCCGAAAATGTCCAGCTCCCAGCTTGCGTCAAACCCTGCGTCATAATAGGAACTTTGGGTTTTTAGGCCAGGGGCGGCGGGCATCCAGGCGTTTTCACTGCGGCCCTGGCGCTGGGCTGTGCCGGAAGCTTCCAGGCTGGGCAGGCCTGCTGCCCCGGCACCGGAAAACATGGCCCGTGCTTCCTGCACCCGGGTTCCAGCAAGGCGCACGTCGTGGTTGTTGCGGGCGGCCTGCTCAATAAGCGCCGTTAGGGTAGGGTCGCCCCAGGTGCGCCACCAGGCGGCATCGGCCTTGGCCTCGGCCGCCAATAGGGCCGCAGCTTTGGGGCTTGGGTGCCAGCCTGCATTTGGCCCAGGCTGGGGCTTTGTGTAGTTTGGCCCCACCGCGCACCCCGCAGCCGCCAGCGCAACCAGAAAAAGCAGAACCCGTCGTTTCATAGCCCTATCCTTTGTGAAGTATTTGGCTCATACCGTTGAAGAGTGCATTAGTAACTTAGCTAGTCTTAGAGCAAGCTATACGTGTTTTGTTTGGTTTTGGGCGTGGCACGTTGGTAAAACTAGCCTTTTTCACGCAGGCTTTGTTGGCGGCGAATTTTCCTGCGGGGCAGACCGTGAGGTCAGCCCGCTTGAAAAATCCACCGCCGCCTTGCCTGCGTAAAAAATTCTATCTTTTCACCAACGCCCCGCCCAAGCACAGCCCCCTGCTCGCGCCTGAATGCACCTGCGGTGCCTCCACTCGCTCGCAGGTGCTTGGAATACCTCTAGGCCGTAGAGTGGCTCAATACAACCTACGCCAAAGCCTTCCCTAAAGCCGATGGCAGTCACGAGCGGAGAAAAGGGAGGGGGTATGGGGGGCAGAGCCTCCCCATGAGTGTGTTATTCAAGCCGCCGGGTGAAGAACCAGCCGGAAAGCACCAGGCCCACCACGGCAATAATAAGCATGGGCCATATGTTAGCCCACACGTCTATGGCGGGCATATTTTTCAGGAACAGGCCTTTTATGGGAATAAGGGCATGGCGCAGGGGGTTTACCAGGCCTGCTACCTGAAGCCAGTGGGGCATGTTCTCCACGGGGGAAGCAAAGCCGGAAAGGGTTACGGCGGGCACCAGAAACACGAAGGCTCCAAGAATGGCCTGCTGCTGGGTGGAGGAGATGGAGGAGAGAAACAGCCCTATGCCCACCAGGGAAATGACGAACACCAGAAGGGTAGCAGCCAGCAACAGGAATGAACCGGTAAAGGGAATGCGGAATATGGTAACGCTGATGGCCACAATCATGAGGCCTTCGCAAAAGCCCACAAGAATGGCAGGCAGGGTTTTGCCCAGCAGCAGTTCCCACGGCACCAGGGGGGAAACAAGAAGCTGCTCGAAGGTGCCCAGCTCCTTTTCCCGCGCAACGGAAAGGGCGGTGACCATAATGGTAATGAGCATGGCCAGCACTGCCACCAGGGAAGGCACGGTAAACCACAGGTATATGAGGTTTTCGTTAAACCAGTTGCGCTCTATAGTAAGGGCAGGGGGGGGTGTGCCCCCGCTGGTTTTGCTTATTTCCATGCTGTACGCCGTTATGATGCTGGTTATGTAGCCGCTGACAATTTGGGCGGCATTGGAACGCCTGCCGTCCATAATAAGCTGCACGCTGGCCCCCTGCCCGCTTTCTACCCCCCTGGAAAAATCCGGGGCAATGTGCAGGGCGGCAATTATTCGCTGTTCGTCCAGCAGGGGAACCAGCTCTGCCTGGCTTTGCACAAACACCATGCGGGTAAAGGTGGGGGAGGCTGCCACACGGTGCACCAGTGCAAGGCCATGCTTGCCGTTATCTTGGTTCAGCACAGCCACGCTGACATTTTTTACTTCCAGGGTGGCGGCAAAGGAAAAAATGAAAAGCTGCATCATGGGCGGGGCAATAAGAATGATGCGTACCTTTGGGTCGCGGAAGAGCGTCAATAGTTCCTTACCGATAAGCGCCCGAATTCTGCGGAAAAAAGCGATCATGCATCAAGCCTTTTCACGCTTTTGCGTGCGGTTATCAGGAAAAACACAAGGGCAATGCCCCCCATGGCCCCCATGCAGGAAAGCAGGAGAGGCCACACATTGCCGACTAAAAACAGGGTTTGCAGGGCGGAAACAAAGTACCGCGCCGCAAATGCGAAGGTAAGGGTGCGAATGGGCGTGGGCATGGCACTGATTTCAAATATAAAGCCGGAAAGCATAAAGGCGGGTAAAAATGCGGAGATAAGCGCCACCTGCGCCGCCAGAAACTGGTCTTTTGCCAGGGAGGAAATAAGAAGCCCCTGCCCCAATGCGGCCAGCAGAAAAACAGAGGTGACGGCCAGCAGGGCCAGAAAGCTGCCCCGGAACGGCACATCGTACCAAAACACAGCCGCCAGAAAACACACTGCCATGGAGCTTAAGGCCAGGAAAAAGTAGGGAATAAGCTTGCCCAGCAATAGCTGAGTTATGGTAACCGGGGTTGCCATAAGGGCTTCCATGGTGCCGCGTTCCCATTCCCGCGCAACCACAAGGGCAGTGAGTAACGTACCGATAAGTGTCATGACAATGGCAATGGAGCCGGGCAACAAAAAGTTGCGGCTTTTCAGTTCCGGGTTATACCAGAAGCGGCTTTTGGCCTGAATGGTGGCCGTGCTGTTGGGGGGCTGGGCCAGCAGTTGGTGCAGGTTGCCTGCTCCGGTTTGGGGCGTGGCATCATTCCCTCCCATGGTTTGCTGGGCAAGCCACAGGGCGGTAACGGCCTTGGCATAATTTTGTACGAAGGAAGCAATGTTGGGCTCAGAACCATCTGCAATTACCTGAATGGCGGCGCTGCCCCCTGCCGCAGTTTGGGCGGTGAAGCCCTTGGGCACAACCAAAAAGCCGCGTAATGCCCCGGAGGTGAGGGCGGCCTGCATTTCCCGCCTGTCGTGCCCTTGGGTGACTGCCAGAAATTTGGAGCCGCGCAAGGTGGCTGCCAGGGCATTGGTTTGGGCGGTATACTCTTCCAGCACAAGGCCAACCCGCACCCGGTTTGTGTCTAGGTTTACGCCGTAGCCAAAAATGAACAGTAAAATAATGGGCAAGATAAAGGCAATGAGTATGGCGCTGGGGTCGCGCACAATTTGTAACGATTCCTTGCGGATAAGTGCCCACAGCCGCCTCATGCTGCCCCCTCACGTGCGGCGTCGCTGCGTTCCACCAGGGTAATAAAGGCATCTTCTAGTGTGGGTTCCGGCATGGCAGCGGTGCGGGCCATGGCTTTCAAGTCGTCGGGCGAGCCGGTGGCAATATTCTCCCCGCGGTAGATAAAGCCAATGCGGTCGCAGTATTCTGCTTCATCCATAAAGTGGGTAGTTACCATCACTGTTACCCCTTTTTCCACCATGCCGTTAATGTGGGTCCAAAATTCCCGCCGGGTAATGGGGTCTACGCCGGAGGTGGGTTCGTCCAGAAACAGCACGTCCGGGTGGTGCATTACCGAGCAAGCCAGGGCCAGGCGCTGCTTGAAGCCAAGGGGCAGTACCCCGGCGTTCATGCCAAGGTAGGCGTGCAGGTCGAATATGGACACCATAAGGTCGATGCGCTCTTTTTGCAGCCGCCCGCCAAGGCCATACAGGCCGGAAAAAAATTTCAGGTTTTGCAGCACATTCAATTGTCCGTACAGGGAAAATTTCTGGGCCATGTAGCCAATGCGTGAACGCGCGGCCGAGGTGGCTGTTTTCAGGTCCAGCCCCATAACAAAGGCCTTGCCGTGGGTGGGTTGCAGCAGTCCGCACATCATTTTGAAGGTGGTGGATTTGCCCGCACCGTTGGGGCCCAGCAGGCCGAAAATTTCACCCCGGGCAATGCGGAAGGTATTGTCTTTTACCGCCACGAAGTTGCCAAAGCATTTGGTCAAATCCTGGGCCTTTATCACGGCCTGATCAGTAACGGGTTTAACTTCCATGCTTTCCGCCAGCCGGGAACGCCCCCCCGGCCCGCCCCCCAGGGCGTTAATAAAGGCATCTTCAAAGCACGGGGCCGCTGCCACCCATTCCCCGTGTTCCAGGGGAGGCGTGGTTGCCCCTTCACGCAGGGTTACGCGCACATAACGCCCCTGAATAACGCCATCCATAACACTTTCTTGCTGCAACAGGTGGGTGAGCACCCGGCGGCGGTCATGTTCCTGCACACCCCTGGCCTGAAACACCCGGCCTGCAACACTTTGCAGCAGGCTTTTGGGCGGGCCGTCATACAGCTTCACCCCCTGGTTGAGCAAAATGACGGTGTCGCATTTTTCCGCTTCATCCAAATAGGCTGTGGACCACACCACCCCCATGCCACCGTCCAGCAGTTCGCGCACCATGCCCCAGAGTTCTCGCCGGGAAATGGGGTCTACCCCCACGCTGGGTTCGTCTAGCAGCAGCAGGCGCGGGTTGCCCAGCAGGGCGCAGGCCAGCCCCAGTTTTTGCTTCATGCCGCCGGAAAGTTTGCCTGCCAGTCGTTTTTGGAAGCGCTCAAGGTCGGTAAAGTGCAACAGTTGCTGGAAGCGTTCTTGCCGTGCCTTGCCCACCACATGCCGCAGGTCGGCATACAGGGTGAGGTTTTCCAGAACGGTCAAATCTTCATACAGGCCAAATTTTTGCGGCATATACCCGGTTACTTCATGAATGGCCTCGGCCTGGGTGGCGGCGTTGTGCCCTGCCACCGTGACACTGCCTGCGTTGCCGTGCATAAGCCCCACCATAAGGCGCAGCAAGGTGGTTTTGCCCGCGCCGTCTGGCCCCACAAGGCCTGTCATGCGCCCGGCGAATACGGTGGCGTCTATGCCCTGCAAGGCAGGCGCTGCCCCGCCCGGAAACTGCTTGCACAGCCCCTGCACCACCACAAGGGGCGCAGGGCCGGCAGCGGTAACCAGCCCTTGGGCAGTATCTTGGGGAAAGGATTCGGGCGCGAATGGCATGGAATTATCCTGTGTGATTGTGTGGTGATATTGGGGAGGCTCTGCCTCCCCAACCCCCACCGCCAAGGGCATGATGCCCTTGGAACCCCCCATATGCGTTCAGCTTTTCGCTTTGCCAAAAGCTGAACGCATATGGGGGTCAAGGGGACAATTGTGCAGGAAGCACAATTGGGAACTGCCCACAGGGCAGTAGCCGAAAGCCGAGGCCCAGGAAGGGCCGAGTCAATCATTCCCCTTGCAGGGGGTGTGGGGGACAGCGTCCTCCACAAATAACTTTACGGGAGTAACTGTACGGTAACGGGCATACCCTGGCGCAGACCTTCGTCGGGGGTGTCGACAACGATGCGCAGGCGGTACACAAGGTCGGTGCGGAGCTGGGTGGTTTCCACATTCTTGGGGGTAAATTCTGCCTGGGGCGAAACAAAGCCCACCTGGCCTTGGTAGCGCCTGCCGGAATCCGTAATGACAGTGGCTTTGCGGCCAGGGAATACCTGCTCCAGTAAGGGTTCTTCCACATAGGCCCGTACCCACACCGGAGAATCCAGAGCAAGGGAAAACACTGGGGCCCCGGCGGGTAAAATGGAGCCAGGCTCCCGCCCACGCGTGAGCACTGTGCCCCCAGCAGGGGCAAGCAGGCGGGTGTCTTCCAGGGCCGTAACGGCTTGGGCCATGCGGGCCGTGGCAGTGGCTACCCGCGCCTGGGCTTCTTCGCGCAGGGCCAGGGAATTGTCGTGCGCGCCCTGGGAAACTGCCCCGGAACCGACGAGCTTTTCTTTGCGGCTGTATGTGCGTTCCGCATTGCGCAGGGCTGCTTCCGCTTCTGCCAGGGCGGCGGCGTTCAAGGCAAGGGATTCTTCAAAGGGCACTTTGTCCAGCTCGGCCATAAGGGTGCCGGGGGTAACCCTGTCACCTTCATCAAATAACACGGCAGCCAGCCGCCCCCCCACCCGAAAGGCCAGGGAAACGTCGCGGATGTCCACATTGCCATAAAGTGTAATGGTGTTGCTTTGCTGTTGCCCGGCCTGCTGCTTTTTCAGGTATGTGTAACCCCCCCCAAGAGCGGCTGCCAGAAGTACAAGGAGAATGACTTTTTTCATGGTTTATTCCTTTATTCCGCCTGATTGCATGGGGCAGCCTGTGTTGGCAGCGTTGCCCCATGCACGTTGAGCGCCGCTTGGGTGTGTGCCCACAGCAAATTATATATCAGGTCTTTATGGGCGGTGGAAAGGGCCGTAACCGCCAGTGAACGCAGCAAGGCTTCCCGCCCGGCAAAAATCCCCAGCACCTGCCCCAGCAGTAAGTGTACGCGCACCCGTACCGATTCATCCTCGGCATTGGCCCCGGTGCAACAGGCCACAAGCCCGGCCAAAAGGGTAAGGACGCGCTGCATGTACCCTTCATACAGAATGGAAAACGCCGGGGAGGGGTCTATTTGTTCGCGCAGTATAATACGACCCCAGTCGTGTACCCGTGTTTCCTCCAAAAAGAATGCGGCAAAGCCCATCATCATGCCATGCAAGGCTGCAAGGGCCTGGGCTTTCCCATGCGGTGTGCTGGAACACTGGGCCAGGGCACTTTCCGCCTGTAGCCACACCGGGGCCATGCGGCTGGTTACTTCTTTTGTGATGTGGGCAAGAACGGCGCGGTACAGGCCTTCCTTGCCACCAAAGTGGTAGGATATAGCGGCAATGTTTACCCCTGCCTGCCCGGAAAGCAAGCGGGCACTGGTGCCCTTGAGTCCCAGTTCTGCAAACAGGCTGACGGCTGCTGCGAGCAGGGCTTCCTGCCCCTTGGAGGACTTTTTTTGGGGGCCTGTTGCTGGGGGGGCAGTGTGGGTGGCTGGGGTGGGCATTTGTGCGTATTCCTTTTACTCGCGCCGGCTGGTTGTGAACTGTCATTTACCATACGATACGTCAACACAATAATTAGGTCAAACGTTTGTTTGAATATGGATGATTGCCATATTGCTTCGTTCTGCCAGAAGGGTGCGCTAGTAATTTTTTGTGCGGATGAGTCCCGCAGGTGTGCCAAATTACTTGACGCGGTGTGGTTTTTGTCCAATACTGGGTATCAGTTTTTATTATCCCATGTGTCATATACTTGTCCCGGCATGACTATAGAAAGTAAAAGAGGCCTCCATGATTACCCATGAAGATGTGGTAGAAAAAATACTGCTCCAAGTTTCCACCCAGCTCACAGATGCTATTAAAGAATCTGTTACCCAAACAGTGCGCCAGGAACTTTCTTCCAGCATGACCAAAACCTTGCTGCAAAGCCAGTTTTACCAGTATGTGAATGAAGAAATGCGCAATGGCCTGAAAACTATTTTTAAAGAAATATCTTCCGCTTCCACCCCGGAAAGCACCAGCACGAGCACCGGCGCTCCCCCTGCCGTTCCTGTGGAAAACACCCAAGAGTTGTTCAGCCATACCACCCAGCAGATTGACGAAATAATGCAAACCCTGCTTGCGGCAACGGAAACCATTATGACAGCAAGCGAGGCCATGCTTGCCCTGCATGAAGAAGCTGACGGCATTCGTGCCAGCTTGCCAATAAATGCTCAGCAGGAAGCCCAGGTGGCGCGGCTGCAAGCCATTTCCGGTGAATGTACCCAGCACCTTACGGAAATTATGACTTCCCTCAGCTTTCAGGACCTTACCGGACAGCGGCTGAAAAAAGTAGTTGCCTCCATTGCCACCATCCGTGAAACGGTGTTCGACCTGTACGTTTCCACAGGGCTTATGATGCAGCAAAGCGGCAGCCTTGGGGATAAACGGATGGAAGATATTCAGCAGGAAAGCCGCGACGCTGTGGAAAAAATTAAAGCAAAGCCCCAGCCACAGGCGGCAGCTCCTTCAGAACTGAAAGGCCCCACCCTGGACGCTTCGCAAACGGCGGTGGATGATTTGTTGGCTAGCCTTGGGTTGTAAGGCGCGTACGTTGCTATTTTTCTGTGGCTTGACAAAATACGGGGAGTTCCCGTACTATGCTTGCCTTGCACAGGAAGCGTAAGGTGTTCCTGCTTGCGGGCCTATAGCTCAGTTGGTAGAGCCGCCGGCTCATAACCGGCTGGTCAGAGGTTCAAACCCTCTTGGGCCCACCATTATTTTTTGAGAAGAAGGAAGGCAGTCACTTGAAGTGGCTGCCTTCCTTCGTTTTAGAAACTTGATAGTGCATGGTTTCTTGCTGCGCAAGCGCCACACCATTCTTTTTTTCTCATCATTCATCCGCTCCGCTTGGGTCAGGGGGCCCTTGTGCGGCCCCCTAACAACCCCACACCCTTGGGGCTCTGCCCCAAGGCCCCGTTTAGGCTACGGCCGCGCTCAGTAGATTTGTTCCGCTCACTCGAAGACTCGTACGCTGCACAAATATATTCACGCGGGAAACCACCGTGCCAAGTGAGGGCGAAGGGGCGCTTATCGGTTGCTTGCTAGAATAAAAGGCTGTGCCACGTAAGGTAATTGCCACCGTGAAGGACGGCGGCACCTAAACTACAGCACTCCGTATGAGTGGGCGGGCGCAGCAAAGCGCGCATACGTTGATGGGGTTATGGGTAAGTTCGTTTGAAAAGGGAGAGGGGGGTAATAAGTTATGCCACAGGAGGTAATTGCAACTCCAGTGGGGCACGTTAATAAATAACTCTACTCCGCATGAATGGGTGCGCGGGCAAATCAGAGTGAAAGGGTTTACTGTCTCGGCAGCTCATATCTATTTAGTAACTTTTACAACCTAGAGCGCTTTCTCTTTTCTGAAGAGACAAGGAGGATGCTGAAAAGTTGTGCACAGTTTATTAACAAACGGCTGATTAAAGTGCTGCCGTAAATGGTTCAATGCCATTGCGGCAGTTTTTCATAAACCAAATTAAGGTAAAGGACAAAATGGACTACAAAAACAAAGCTATAAATTGTGTCAAAGATACGATACTCCCAATGCAAAAAAAGCAATTTGAAGAATGTGGTTCTTTGGATGAACAGTACAAACGATACGGGAATACCGAATGGCTTTTTGCAAAGACAATTGAAAAGGGACATATTTATGAAATTGGTTATCCTTCATGCGTCTGCCAAGAGGTAATAAGTGGCAAAGTAAACGACGTATCCCACTGTGAATGTTCACGCCAGAGCATATTGTATGTTATCGGAAATTTGCTGCCAAATAAAAACATAAACGTTGAAATACTTGAAACTATTTTGGGCGGTGCAGATAAATGCCGTTTCAGGGTAACTGTCGAATAAGGAGGAAAGAGAATCTAACAGGGCGCGCTACGAAATATTTTCCGCAATGAAAACATCAAGAAAAATAGATGGCTATGCTTGTTCACACGCAAGCCGTTGTCGTCATGTTGACACAAGCATAGGCAGAGCTTAGAAACTCTAACCACAACAATATTTTTACCCAAAAGAGGAACAGTATGTTTATACTGCTTGATCCCATTTGTCATGCATAGCAAGGGCTATTGCATAACACCATAATTCTTGGGCAATAGCCCTTGCTCAATCCTAAAATATAATTAGGAGGAGCATGATGGGCTATAAAAATGCAAACAGAGCATTGCCGCGTAAGTTATTATGCGCCGTGCAAAAGTATATAGATGGTGAATACATTTACATCCCACGCAAAGAAGACAGAAAACAATTGTGGGGTGCAAACACCGATACCAGAAAAAATATTCTGGAAAGAAACAGGGAAATTGTCACCAAACGTCTAGCGGGTCATTCCGTTAAGGATTTGGCTGAACAGTATTACTTGTCTCCAAAAACTATATACAAAATAAT
>NZ_AUCY01000050.1 GCF_000430005.1 Desulfovibrio cuneatus DSM 11391 | reverse complement strand
AAGGCGCGATGTTTTTTTGCAAGGGCGGGCTGGGCTCTTTGGCCCTGCCCCCGTTGCAAAAAAGCAAGCAACGTAGCCAAACGAAAAAAGACACGCTTACAACACTTCGTACACTCGAGCGTAGACGTTATCATACACCAACCGAAAATACGGCGCAAAACGCGGGTCATCCGGCGGGGCCACCAGTAACTGCACCATCAGCGTATAGTAAAACACATCATCCACTACCAGCTTGTCATTACTGGGCGCAGTAAACCCAAAATACCCCACCCGGTTCTTCCAAAACCGAGCCAGCATACTCATCTCGGTATGTTCTTCTGCCATGGTGGCATTTTCCAGGTTAAAAATAAAATGGTTCCCCCCTTTGGCATACGTCTGGCGTGTTATGCCAGAGGGGTGAAACAGGCTAATGCTGCGGGCCTGCACAGGCTTGCCGCCCTTGGCAGCCACCTGCCCTGTTTCCATATTAAATTCCAGGGCAGTAGCCAGGTTATTCATAAGGGAACCCGGCCCGCTTTTGCGGATAAAATTCCACGAACCGTATTTATTAATCCAAATGCCCAAGCGCAGGTGCTCAAAACTAAGTACAATATACTGCTTGCCCGGCGCTTCCACCAGGGGTGCTGTTTTATCGCTAAGGGCTTCCATCAGCTCCTGGGCCTGAGTGCCGGTAAGGCCCTCAAACACGTTACCCGGATCATTACCCTTACTAGCCGTGTATTTAATAAGCTGGCGGGCAAAGCGCGGGTCTGCCGTGGTATACACCGCCGCTGGTAAATACAAGGAAGGCCCACCGTGGCGGGCACCGTCGGCAATGGCGGTGCGGTGGGAAAAATGATGCACAGCATAGCCCCAGTCCCACCAGTTCCACACAATACTGTCTTCCGGGGTATTATGGCGAATAAATTGCAAGGCCTGGGCATGCTGCTGGCTAATAACCGGCCCCTGAGTAAGGTTTGGCAACAGCATGGCCAAAGGCCAGGCCAAAAACAGCACCACACACAGCGCCGCCCCCAGGGCCACCACCCTGCGCCACACCCGGCCCAGGCACTTCTGGCACAGGCGCTCGGCTACTTCCCACACCATGCCCAGCACAGCACCGCCCCCCAGGGCAAAGGCCAACATCAGGGGCGGGGCGCCAAACATGGTCATGCGCCCCCCCATGCGAATGCTCAAAAACGCCAGGGCCAGCAACGGGACAAACCATAAAAACGCGGGCATAATCAGTACAAGCACGGCAAAAAAGAACAGGCTTACGGCAATAACCCACCCTGCCGGGTAAATGTAGCTCAGCAATTCATCCAGGTTCACTTCCTGCACTTCAATAATGGACTGCGCCACAGAGGGAAACACCACCGGGTCGCTTACCGCGCTCAAGGGGCTTACGTCACCGCTTCTGTTTACATACGAACGAAAGGAGTCGCGCATAATGGCAAACACCTGGGCGTCCATAACCAGCACCAGGGCCACCCCCCACAATACCCAAAGAGAAGCCTTATGCCGCACCACCCGTAGGGAAATTTGCCGCAAGCGTGCAGCCCATGAAGGACGTGATGGGTCATGTGAAGGCTCATGGTCTGCCTGGGCCTGTTGCCCGGAAACCACCAGAGCCCACGCCCAGGCCCCGGCAAGCAGGGCTCCGGGCAGGCCAGCCACCAGGGGCAGCACGTGGCACAAAGAGGCTTGCAAAAGCACACGCCGTGCTTTTTGCGGGCCAAACACCAAAATAAGCGTAGGCAACAGCAGGGCAGAAAAGCGGGTAAGGTAGGGGAACAAAGAATGCCATTCCTGCACAGAATATCCAAACACCCCCCACACCAGCAGCGCCGCCAGCCACTTGGGGGAATAAACCACCTGCTGCATGGCTTCGGCAGAAAGGGACAACGGCCCTGGCAGAACTCCTGCCGGGGAAACCCGCACCCAGCGGGCCTGCAAGGCAATAAAAAAGCGCTGCACACAGGCAAGGTGCTTTTTCCCGGCGCACAGGGAAGCAAGCAATTCTGCCGGAGTAATCAGCCACGGGCTTACCCAAATGGCAGGCACAAGCCCCAATAATATGGCAAAGGAAAGCACCACAAGGTCGGTATCATAAAAACCCAGCAAGGTGCGGGCAAGAAAGGCCGGGGAAAGGGAGGTAAGCACCCCTGCCACAAAACCGGCACAAGGAAAGCCAAAGGCCCAACCCCACAAAAACACAGTAACCCCCACAAGACTGCCCATAACAGGGGCCAGCCAGAAACCGGCATTGGCTGTGGGTATGCCAAACATGCCAGCCACGCTTCCCACCAACTCAGACATAGGGTGCCCGGCACCAAATTCAAACCCTTCGGCCCCGGCAATCCAGTGGTAGGCATCATGGGTGGCCAGCAAATATTCATTGCCAAGCGTATAGGCGGGGTTTTGCCAATAGGGAATTTCCAGCAGACGTACCCCAAGACTGAATAAAAAACATACGCATAAACAAGCAATGCCAAAAAACAACCGCTCACGGCTGTGCGGCTGCTCCTGCCCCAATAACGGGGGGAACAGTTGTGAAGAAAAAGGAATGAAACTTCTTTGCCGCCAACCCAACATGCCTGCTCTCACTTTCAATAGATTGCCTTGGGGAAACTTGTACTTAGGGAAAGGTCGTCAAACGAAAACAATCACTGGCATCAAGAAATACTGAGTCTTTTCGCAGAGGTGAAAAGAATCAGCGTTTCCCCAGGGCCCAGAAATGACGGAAACCACCTCCCACAATCCCATACTCCATGGCCCCGCGCACAACCCACCCCTGGGGTAATTGTTCTGGCGGCGGCACCAACGTAAGAAAAACCACCAGCCCTTCAGGGGCCATAAATTTCCCCACAAGCTCCAGGACCTTCTCCCACGGCAAAAAAGCCCGGCTCACCACCAAATCTGCTGGTGGGGCTTTTTCCATAAATTTTTCGGCCCGCCCACGAAAGACCTTCACCCCTGGCATCTGGCACATGGCAAGCACACTTTGCAAAAACAGCGCCCGCTTTTCCCGTGCTTCCACAAGGGTATAGGTGCCATCCTCCCACACCAGGCGCAAGGGCACCCCAGGCAACCCGGCCCCGGCCCCAAGGTCCCAGCATTCGGGCTGCGCAGGCAATGGCAAGGTGACCAAAAAATCCGCAAGGTGCCAACTGTCGGCACACAAATTCGCCACAGCTTCCTGCCAGGAAGTAGCCCCCACAAGGTTCATGCGGGCATTCCATTGCATGAGCATGGTGACATACCGCAGCAGCCGATCATAAAAACGACTGTCAGCAGCAGCAAGGCAATGGGGCGTGCTGGCAAGGTTCGTGCACTCAGCCTCAAGCGATTCACGGGTAAGCGCAACGGCCGGAGCAGATGCAACAGCCTGGCCTGCGCTCTTTTCGGCATTCTCTGCCAAGGGGGAGTAGGGGGTATTTGCTTCCAAAGGAGTTTCTGCTTTTGTTTCGGTATACTGCCCATGGGACGACTGCATAATATATCCTTTTTTGCGGTGTTTCACAAGGCTCTTTGCACCATTATCCCTGCCGGATTCATAAGGAAACAGCCTACCCCCGGCTTATTCCACGGCAATGCCCCCACGGCCCTGCCCCGCCTAACACCACCCGGCCACAGGCGAAGGGTTTTTCACTTGGCAAGCGTGTACTGTTTAGGGTAGAAGACCAAGGGCTCCATGAAACATGGCGTTCAGGAAGGCGACAACGCCCTCCGTAAATAAAAATCCCGTTTTTTGCCATAATCAGACAACGGCATTGCCACAACCACTCCCGGCGTGCCCAGGGCACCCGCACACATTACGGAGGATTGCATGAGCACCACTGCCCTTCTTTTTCCCGGCCAAGGCTCCCAAGAGCCAGGCATGGGCCGCGAACTAGCCGACGCCAATGCCGATATCATGGCCCTGTGGAAAAAAGCAGAACGCATTAGCGGGCACCCCCTGCGCGATATTTACTGGAGCGACGACACCGCCGCCATGGCCCGCACCAATTATTTGCAGCCAGCCCTTACCGTGGCCAACATGGCCGTGTGGACGCACATTGCAGGCAAGTGCCGCCCCGTGGCGGCTGCCGGGCACAGCCTTGGGGAATACAGCGCCCTTGCCGCTGCTGGGGTTTTGCCCCTTGAAGCCGTGCTGGAACTGGTTAGCCTGCGCGGCAGGCTGATGCATGAAGCAGACCCGGAGGGCAAGGGAGCCATGGCAGCGGTGCTGAAGCTGAACGCCGCCCAAGTTACCGAATGCATTGAAGAAGCCAAGAAAACCAGCGGGGAACTGCTGGTGGTGGCAAACTATAACACCCCGGCCCAATTTGTGGCCAGCGGCACCCAAAAGGCCATTGCTGCCTTGCAAGAATGTGTAAAGGCCCGCAAAGGCCGCGCCCTGCCCCTGGCGGTTTCCGGCGCGTTCCACAGCCCGCTTCTGGCGGAAGCTGCGGCAGAAATGGAAAAAGCCATTCATGCCCTGCCCAAAAGCACCTGGAATAATGCCTACTTCCCGGTGTTTACCAACACCACGGGGCAAGGCTTTACCGATGCAAGCGCCCTGCAAAACGAGTTGTGCAAGCAAATGACCTCTTCCGTATTCTGGGTAGACACGGTACAAAACCTGTTCACGGCAGGGGCCCGGCACTTTGTGGAATGCGGCCCCAAGAATGTCCTCTCCCGCATGGTAGACCCCATTCTTGCGGAATTTCCCGCCGCTGCCCCGGCAGAAGGCGCGGAAAAGCCCTGGCTGGCAGAAGCTGCCAGCGCCATGCTCCAGTAAGAAATTATCCTATTGAATTTTGTTAATTTTTATTGGGGGACGCTGTCCCCCAACCCCCTGCAAGGGACGTGACGCCCCTTGACCCCCATTTGCGTTCAGCTTTTCGCGTAGCGAAAACTGAACGCCGAAGAGGGGTTCCAAGGGCATCATGCCCTTGGCGGTGGGGTTTGGGGAGGCAGAGCCTTCCCAAAAAAATACATGAAAAGGAATCAAAATGGCTCTCAGTATCGGAATAGTAGGGCTGCCTAACGTAGGTAAGTCCACCCTGTTTAACGCCCTGACCAAGGCCCAAAATGCCGAGGCAGCCAACTACCCTTTTTGCACCATTGAACCCAACAAGGCCACGGTGCCCGTACCCGATGCGCGGCTTGCCAAGCTTTCCGAACTGGTAAAGCCCCAGCGCGTACAGCACGCCACTGTTGATTTTATCGACATTGCGGGCCTTGTGCGCGGTGCCAGCAAAGGGGAAGGCCTGGGCAACCAATTTCTTGCCAACATTCGCGAATGTGCTGCCATTTTGGAAGTGGTGCGCTGTTTTGATGATGAAAATATTACCCACGTGGACGGGGCAATAAACCCCCTGCGCGATATTGAAACCATTGAAACAGAACTGCTTATTGCCGACATGCAGAGCCTGGAAAAGCGCCTTGAGCGGGCCAGAAAATCTGCCAAGTCAGACAAAACAGCCGCTGCCCTGGCAGGGGAACTGGAAGAATTGCTGGCCCACCTGGATAAAGGCCTGCCCGCCAAAACGTATGCCGGAAAAACAAGCGACGCCCTGGCCCAAACCATGCGCGACCTTGGCCTGCTTACTGCCAAAAAAATTATTTATTGCGCCAACGTGGATGAAGCCAACCTGGCAGACCCAGACAAGCTGGCCCATGTGCAAGCCCTGAAAAAGCTGGCGGCAGAACGCGGGGCAGATACCGTGGTGGTATGCGCCAAAATTGAGGAAGAATTGCAAGGCCTTTCCGATGCCGAGCAAATGGAAATTCTGGATTCCTACAACGTAACGGAAAGCAGCCTTGTGCGCGTTATTCACACAGGGTTCCACACCCTTGGGCTTATCTGCTACTTTACAGCAGGGGTAAAGGAAGTGCGAGCCTGGACGATTCCGCTGGGGGCAAAAGCCCCGGAAGCGGCAGGGGTTATTCACACCGACTTTGAGCGCGGGTTCATTCGGGCAGAAGTTATTGCCTATGACGAGTATGTGCGCCTGGGTTCGGAAGCGGCTGCCCGAACTGCTGGGCAATTGCGGGTGGAAGGCAAGGAATACGTTGTGAATGACGGGGATGTTGTGCATTTCCTTTTCAACGTGTAGGGGAAAGCGCTGATTTTGTGCGGCGCACCGCCGCCATACCATTGTGGTGCTTTTACTCACGTACCGGCTGGTGGGCGGGCTGCTGCTGCGTGTTACCAGGGGTATGCATTTTGCCCAGCACGTTGCCCAGGGCCACCTGGAAGAACCTATTCCTGAATCATCCACCGACGAGGTGGGGCTGCTGGCTGCTTCTGTGGAAACAATGGTGCACGGGCTGGGTGAAATGGTAGAAAAAGCCGAGGCCAGCAACAAAAGCAAAAGTCGGTTTCTGGCCCGCATGAGCCATGAAATACGCACTCCTATGAATGCCAGAATGGGCATGGCTCACCTGTGCCAGCACACCCCCATTCTGGCACTCACAGCCCACGCCTTTACTGAAGATAAGGAAAAAAGCCTTGTGGCAGGCATGAACGACTACCTCACAAAGCCCATTGATTATACGGTGCTGGTAAATAAATTGGTGCAGCATGTGCGGAAACTGTGCCGTGGGGCACCCACTGCGCCCACATGTTCTCTACGCAGCCCACACAGAAATGCAGGGGTAAAGGCGGGTAAAGACGCTTCCCCTTGCCTTGCCCCACTCCCGCCAAGCCACCTGCACCACTTCCCCTTGTTTCGATAAGCACAACACTAAGAACCATTACCACCTACTGTTTTCATTACGTTATTCAACTATTTCTACTCTGTTGTTGCTCTTGCCTGCATAATTTTATACTATCCCCAGTAATTAGTTACTTCCTGCATACCAGTTGCCAGGGCATGGCACCACTGTTCTGCATCATCCTTGTTTCTTTTTCTGGGAGAACACAATGCAACGTGTTGCATTTGTAGCAACAAGTCTGAAAAGCACTGCACAAGCATCAGAAAACACAGGCCATGCATGGTACCCGCAGGGTCAAGGCTGTGGCACATGCCTATAACCACGCTTCTTGGCAATGCCTGGCAAGCCCAGCGCCACGCAGCCCTTTCAGGCTGCGGCTTTACCCTGGCCATTGGCTGGTTGTGGTTTGAAGAGTTACGGGCATTATGGCTGCCAGAACAAACAGGCAATTTTGGGATGCTGGCTCTGGCCGGGTTTGGGGCTACCCTATGCGGCACAAGCCTGCTGTTGCATTTTCGCCGGGGGGCCTCTTTCCCTGTGCCGTTTGCCCACCTCACCCATGGGGCAGCCCTTGTGGTGCTGCTTGCTGCATGGCTTTTGCAGCCATGGCCCTGGGCTTTTGCCCTGCTTGTGGGCATGAGCGGTGCAGGCACAAGCATTTTCTGGCTGGCCCACATGCTACGCCCAACCCCATGCCACACCCTGAACACCCTGGTATGGGCCGGGGGGGCAAGCCTGTTCCTGGCCTGGGGCGCCGCCCAGGTATTGTCTGCTTTCCCGCTTGTTCCCGTGTCTTCCCTTTGGCTGCTGGCGGCCTTGTGCCCCGCTTTGGCCTGGCTGCTTTCTTTTGGCCTGCCAAACCATAGCCTTTCGGGCCATAATACGCCCCCCCCATCGGCTCCTCAGCACGACAACAGCACTCAAACACAGGGGCAGAACACACCCAAACTACGCCTGCTGGCCTGCGGCCTTACATGGGGGTTTGTCTTTTTCTGCCTTGGCCTTGCCTTTGCAATCCCCTTTACCCCACTCACCACCTGGGCCTGGGCACAAGGGCCAGCCTATTTTGCCGGAACGATTGCAGCCTGTACCCTGTGCCACAGCCTTTCCCGCATTGACCCCCTCCCAACAAACCACAACCTGTACATGCTGGCCTGTGCCTTTGGCTTGCTGGGGCTTGTGGCCCTGCCCATTTTTTACCCCACCTTCTGGCCCGGCAAATACATTCTGGCTGGCTGGCTAGAAGCCCTGGGCATGGCTGGCATTGCTCTTTCCCTCTTCAAAACAGCCACCACCACCCCCCTGTTGCCACTCAAACATGCAGCCGTAACCCTGCTGCTCATTCTGGCTGCGGTGAATGGGGGCACTCTTGCTGGCAACGCCTTGGCCAGGGCAAAAAACCACTCGGTCATTTTTGAACCGCTGTTATTGTTGCTGTGCGCCGGGCTACTGCTGGGCATAGGTCTGTACCGCCGCTACCTGGGCACAATGCACCCAGCCCCAGGCAAACCGCCAGAAGTTCCCCCGGCAACAGGTCGTCCTTCTGGCCCAAGGCATTCAGGCCCAATAGCATTGGCAGGAATCCCCAAAGACACATTCACTGAAAAAGAACAGGCTATTGCCGTGCTTATGCTGCAAGGCTTTACCAACAGCGCCATTGCCAAGGCCACGGGCATTACAGAAAACACCGTGCGCTGGCATATCAAAAACCTGTACAAAAAAACAGGCACTGCCAACCGCCAAGAGCTGGCGGCGATGCTTTCCGGCAATACTGGCAACAAGTCGGCATAGTGAGCTTCCCGCCCCCCTCCCAATACTGCCTTACTTATGTACCTTCCCTAAAGCCGACGGCAGTCGCGAGCGTAGCGGGCCGTGGAGCGAGGGCGGAGTGTGCGGGCGGCTTTGCTGTCTGCACATTTCCACGATGCCCGAGCGAAAAAAAGTAGCACCTTGACATACTTCAAATAATGTTGAAATATCAAACCATGAACACCAACGATGCGACCATTATTTTTGAGGCGCTGTCCTCCCCCATTCGCCTGAACATATTCAAGCTGCTGGTAAAGTATGGGGACGAAGGGCTGGTGGCTGGCGACATTGCCACAGCCCTGGACGTACCCCCCACTAACCTTTCCTTCCACCTGAAAGCACTGCTCCACGCCAAACTTGTTTCCGTGGAGCAAATCGGGCGTTTTATGTGGTACCGGGCAAACATACCCCTGATGCTGGCGGTTATTGGCTACATGACAGAAGAATGCTGCGCCAACCAGCCGGAAAAGTGCCTGGCCTACCGCAAGGCCAGTGCAGTGCCCCCGGAGTTTTTTGAAAAAAAGAACTGATGCCTTACTGAAGCAACATTTTTTTTGCGCAAATATTCAATACTTCTACAACTATTAAAACCCACTGAAATCATATGGTAAAAAATACTTTACAACAGCCACAGCCTGATATTCGAGAAATAGTTCGCGTGCAATACGGGGCCATTGCCACCACCCAAAACACATCCTGCTGCTCTGGCAGTGGCTGCTGTGGTGGGCCAATGCCCCAGGGCTCCCTTGCCAAAGCCATAGGCTATGATGCAGAAAGTCTTTCTTCTGTGCCAGAAGGGGCAGACATGGGCCTTTCCTGTGGCAACCCCATTGCCCTGGCGGCGTTGCAGCCGGGGGCCACCGTAGTTGACCTTGGCAGCGGCGGCGGCTTTGATGTGTTTCAGGCAGGACAAAAAGTAGGTGCCACGGGAAGGGTGATTGGCGTAGATATGACCCCGGAAATGCTGACAAAAGCACGAAACAACATAGCCGCCTACCAAGAACACACCGGCCTTGATAACGTAGAATTCCGCCTGGCTGAAATTGAACACCTGCCTGTGGCAGACAACAGCGTTGACGTGGTGCTTTCCAACTGCGTCATCAACCTTTCCCCAAACAAGCCCCAAGTGTGGCGTGAAGTATACCGGGTACTGAAGCCCGGTGGTTCCGTTTCCGTTTCAGACCTTGCCCTGTTACAACCCCTGCCGGAAGCCGTATGCTCCATGGTGGCTGCCCTTGTGGGCTGCGTGGCTGGTGCTGTGCTGGTGGAAGAAACCCGAACCATGCTGGAGCAAGCGGGTTTTTCCCAAATCACGCTAACCCCTAAGCCGGAATACGTACAGCAAATGGAACAATGGAATGATCCACTCTATCAGGAAATAACCAACGCCCTGCCACACGGTGAGCAAATTGCCCACTACGTGGTCAGCCTGAACATTGAAGCAAAAAAATAGGGAACTCCCATGCGTATTTTATTCCTGTGCACAGGTAATTCATGCCGCTCCATACTGGCAGAAGCAATTTTTAACAGTCTCGCTCCAGCGGGTTTTGTTGCCCAAAGCGCAGGCAGCAAGCCTGCCGGGTATGTGCACCCCGGCGCCCTGGCAGAACTGGCTCGCCATGGCATTGCCAACACGGGTTTTACCAGCAAAAGCTGGGACGCCATTGCCCACACGCCAGATATTGTTATCACGTTATGTGCCAGCGCAGCGGGGGAAACATGCCCCGTGTACCTGGGGAATGTGCTGCGCGTGCATTGGGGCGTTGCCGACCCTGCCGGGGTAAGTGACCCCGCCGCCCAGGAGCAAGCCTTTGCCCATGCTTATGCGGTGCTACGTGCACGCATTACCGATTTCTTCCGCCTTATTGCAGAACAAGGGGCTGCCCTTGCCACAAACCGGCCAGAATTGGAAAAAGAACTGGCTGCCATTGGCCAGCGGCACAACGACCAATAGCCACCCCAAGGAGCGTTATGTCTACTTCCCCAAGTGAGCCGAACCAGAACGGGCAAGGCTGCTGCTGTAAAAAACCTGAACAAAAGCCCCGGCGTTCCTTCAACAACACCACCTACTTTGCCACCCTTGCCCTGGTGGCCCTGGTGTGGTGGGGGGCATATTCCCACACCATTCCTTTTTCCCAGTGGGTTACCTATTCGCTCTTTGGCCTTGCCAAAGGCACCCATGCGGCAGACGCCCTGGAATTTTTTCTGTACGACACGGCAAAAATTCTGCTGCTTCTTGTAGCCATGGTATATGCCATTGCCTGGGTGCGCATTAGCCTGAGTGTGGAAAAGGTGCGCGATTTCCTTACCGGAAAAAAACGCATCATCGGCTACCTCATGGGGTCTGGCTTTGGGGCCGTAACGCCTTTTTGCTCCTGTTCCAGCATTCCACTGTTCATGGGGTTCACCGCGGCCAGAATCCCCTTGGGCATTACCATGGCCTTTCTCATTACCTCCCCCCTTATCAACGAAGTGGCCATTGTTATTTTGTGGGGCCTGCTAGGGTGGAAATTTACGGTAGTGTACGTGACTGTAGGCATGTTTGCGGGCATTGTGGGCGGCTTTTTTATGGACCGCCTGAAGGCCGAACGCTGGCTACAGCCCTTTTTACTGCAAAACGCCAACATGCCGCTGCAACAACCTGTAACGGAAGGTGCCCCGGCCCCTACCTTTACGGTGGCCCAGCGCCATGCCTTTGCCTTTGCTGAAACACGCGACATTTTCCGGCGTGTGTGGATGTGGGTTATTATTGGTGTGGCTGTTGGCGCAGCCTTACACGGCTATGTGCCCCAGGAATGGATTACAGGCACCTTGGGCAAGGGCCAGTGGTGGAGCGTACCCCTGGCGGTTTCCATTGGCATTCCACTGTATACCAACGTTACCGGCATTATTCCTGTTATGGAAAGCCTGCTTATGAAAGGCCTGCCCCTTGGCACCACCCTGGCCCTGTGCATGAGCACCATTGCCGTGAGTTTGCCGGAAGTGCTTATGCTGAAGCAAGTAATGCGCTGGCAGTTGCTGGCCCTGTTTGTGGTTATGATGCTGGTTATTTTCACGCTGGTGGGGTGGTTTTTTAATGCAATGAACTTTACCCTTTTATAACGCCAAAAAAACACAAGGAGAACAAGAATGATCATTAAAGTATTGGGCCCCGGCTGCCCCAAGTGCAAAGAAGCGGCAACCCTGGTAAGCGCTGTTGTAGCAGAACTGAACACCACCGCCACGGTGGAAAAGGTAACGGACCTGCCGGAAATTATGCGCCTTGGGGTGCTTTCCACCCCGGCAGTGGTTATTGATGGGGCTGTGAAATGCACAGGCCGTATTCCCACAAAAGATGAGTTGGTTGGCTGGATTACAGGCGCTTAGAGAAATCCGTCACTTTTTCGTTTGACGGACCATTTGTCAGAGTCTGTTATGTTACGCAAACCATCCCTAAAGCCGACGGCAGTCGCGAGCGTAGCGAGCCGTGGAGCGACAAGGCGGGGCTCCGGTGGCTGTACCGCCGGAGCATGTACCCCGCGCAGGAGCGAATAAATGGAACCAACACCACTGCAACGTCTTTCGTTTTTAGACCGTTTCCTTACCCTGTGGATATTCCTTGCCATGGGCATTGGGGTGGGGCTGGGCTGGGCCATGCCCGGGGTCAAAAACGTCATCAACTTTTTTCAGGTGGGCACCACCAACATTCCCATTGCCATTGGCCTTATTTTGATGATGTACCCGCCCCTTGCCAAGGTAAAGTACGAACAGCTCGGCAAAGTATTCCGCAACAAGCGGGTGCTGCTGCTTTCCCTGGTGCAGAACTGGGTTATTGGCCCGGTGCTCATGTTTTTACTGGCTATTGCCTTTCTTTCCGGCAACAACAGCTACATGGTGGGGCTTATTCTTATTGGCCTGGCCCGCTGCATTGCCATGGTTATTGTGTGGAACGATTTGGCCGGGGGCGACAGGGAATATTGCGCCGGGCTTGTGGCCTTCAACTCCATTTTTCAGGTGCTGTTCTTTTCTGTGTATGCCTATGTATTCATCACGGTGCTGCCTGGCTGGCTGGGCTTTTCCGGCGCGGTGGTGAACATCAGCATGGGGCAAATAGCTGAAAGCGTGTTTATTTACCTGGGCATTCCCTTTATTGCCGGGGTGGCTTCGCGCCTTTACGGGCTCAAGCGCGGGCTGGAATGGTATGAGAACGTCTTCCTGCCGCGCATCAGCCCCTGGACCCTGCGGGCACTGCTTTTCACCATTCTGGTCATGTTTTCCCTGAAAGGGGAACACATTGTGCAACTTCCCATGGACGTAGTGCAGGTGGCTATTCCGCTGCTAGTGTATTTCCTTATTATGTTTGTGGTTTCCTTTTACCTTTCCAAGCGGGTGGGGGCAAACTACGAACAGTCTGCCACCCTGGCCTTTACCGCCGCTTCCAACAACTTTGAGCTCGCCATTGCCGTGGCTATTGCCGTGTTTGGCCTGAACTCCGGTGAAGCCTTTGTGGCAGTTATCGGGCCACTGGTAGAAGTGCCTGTGCTTATTGCCCTGGTGCACGTGGCCCTGTGGCTCAAAAAACGATGGTTTACCTCTGCAACACAATAAACATTGGCGGCTTTGCAGGGCTATTCATACAAAGCCGCATTTTACTAACAAAACAAGTGGAAACCATTGCACATTTGAAATTATTGCACTTTACTTGGGGAGGCTCTGCCTCCCCAACCCCCTCCGCAAAGGGCATCATGCCCTTGGAACCCGCATCAGCGCTCACGTTTCCGCTTCGCGAGAAAGTGAGCGCAAATGGGGGGTCAAGGGGAATCATTCCCCTTGCAGGGGGCTGGGGGACAGCGTCCCCCAATAAAAATTAATAACATTCATTATGTAATACTCTCAAAGGGAGAAGCCCATGCGTGTGAATATTCTCTTGCTCGTCATACTGTTGCTGGCAGGCGTTACCCCGGCAACCGCCGCCACCCTGCCTGTTCCCGGCACTGTCACCATGGTAGACTTGGGGGCAGATTCCTGTATTCCCTGCAAAATGATGGCCCCCATATTAACCAAGCTTAAAGCAGAGTATGCGGGCCGGGCAGAAGTTGCGTTTATTGACGTATGGAAAAACTCCGGGGCTGGAAAAGAATACGGCATCCGGGTTATTCCCACGCAGATTTTTTATGACAAAACCGGGAAAGAAGTAAAAAGGCATGAAGGCTTTCTTGATGAAGCCTCTCTCCGCCAAGAACTTGATGCCCTATTGAAAGAGTAAGCCGTGCTGGACCAGTTTTTTCTTACCCTTAATGCCTGGATGGTGAGCAGCTTTGGCATTGCTCTTGTAGGAAGCTTTTTATGGGGCGTTGTCAGCGTACTGTTCAGCCCATGCCACCTTGCCTCTATTCCCCTGGTTGTTGCCTACGTGGCAGGGCAAAACAAAATGATGGAAGGCAAGGAAGCCGCCGGGTATGCTGGCCTGTTCAGTATTGGGCTTTTCATTTCCATTGCCCTTGTGGGCATTGCCTGCGCCTTGCTGGGGCGCATGCTGGGCGACATTTCCCCGTTATGGGGTATTCCTGTTGGCCTGCTGTTTCTGTACCTTGGGCTTGACCTCATGGGGGTAGCCAAATGCAGGCTGCCCTCTGCCAAAGGAGCCTTACAACTACGCGGCTATTCCGGGGCGCTTATTCTTGGGCTTTCCTATGGCATATTATCCGGCGCATGCACCTTTGGGTTTATTGCCCCTCTCCTTGCCATCGTTACCGTACAAGAAAAAATAATGCACGGCATTGCCCTGCTCCTGCTTTTTGGCCTGGGCCATTGCCTGCCCATTGCCCTTGCGGGAAGTTCCACTGCCCTTGCCCAACGGCTGGTGGCCGACAAAGGCATACAGCACATTTCCAGTTGGGGCCGCAAAGTTGCCGGGCTTATTGTTGTGTGCATTGGCCTTTATTTTGCGGTGTCTCCTTTTGTATCCCCCAATGCCGGGCTGTAACATTCAAGCAACTCCTGCCGCGTGTAAGTACCCAAAAAATCAAGGGATTTTTGCACAAAAATACTCCTCCCCGGAATGTGCCGGAAAGGAGTTATGGTGCAGGGAAAAGCGTTTTCTGGAAATCACCAAGACTATGGAGATTTCTCCAGAATAGCGGATTACTTTTGGGGTTCTTGTGGCGCAGGTTTTTTGTTGGGAGCTTTGAAGGTTACATGGGCTTCATCCCCAGCTTCTTCCGGGTCAATGGAATCGGGACACGGCCTGTCAGATTCTGCCGAAACCGCAAGAGCATCTTCACATACCCCTGCATCAACCTCGTGTTCCTGTTCAGAAGTATTCATGTGATGCTTCCTTGTAAATCAATTACGTACATATTTTGGGCATATTCCCACAGTAACAACACACACCCAATGCGTGTGCCTTTACAGAAAACAATAGCCACGCTCACAACTATGTCAAGCAAGGAACAACAGAAATATTTTAGCGCCGTTCCGGGGGAGAAGAAGCGCCCGGCCCTCATAACGTATCGTGCGCTTTGCGCAGGGGGTAACGCCCACCACACAAAGCGCACTCCTCTCATACTAGGAACGCCAACGCTTACTTTTTAAGAATCGTGCCTACCCACTGCACGCAGGCCTGCATCACCGTACCCAGGTATTGGCTAAACGCTTCTTGCGGCTGACCTTCCGGGGTAAAGCGGTTTTGAATTTCTCCAATATATACTTCAGGCTGTTGCATCAACGGCACATTTAAAAACACAAGAGACTGGCGCAAGTGGTGGTTAGCCCCAAAGCCGCCAATTGCCCCAATGGATATGCTCACCACAGCCCCAGGCTTGCCACTGAACATATTCTGCCCGTATGGCCGCGAGCCAACATCCAGGGCGTTCTTCAGCGCGGCAGGCAAGGAGCGGTTATATTCCGGTGTCACAAACAGCAGCGCGTCTGCCTTGCCAATGCGTTTACGAAACTCTGCCCATGTGGCGGGTGGTTCTGCGGTATCAAGGTCTTCATTGTACAGGGGCAATTGCCCAATGGGAACAATATCAAAGGTATATTCTTTTGGGGCAGCCGCTATAAGCGCTTTTGCCGTTTTCAGTGAATAGGCTTCCTTGCGCAAACTGCCAACAAGTACCGCAACATGTATAGGGGTTTTCATCGTGTTCTCCTTTATGGGTTACAGGGAAAATAGTACCGAACGGAGTCTGTTTAGGCAGACGACCAAAACCAAAAGTTTTGAAAGAACAAGGCAGTTATGCCGCCGGTAGCGGCTCTTCAAGGAAAAATGCCTTTTTACTTGTAAATGGAGCAAAAAACTTACAACAGCGTATGTTCGCTGTGTACATTTGTAGAATAATGCCCTGTGGGGCATTGTCCAGCAACCACGGGGCAATATAAATACAAAAGGATAAAAAGGGGGGCGAACATTACAAATCAATAAGCTATATAAAAGATAAACTACACAAACTTTTCTGTAAATCAGAGAATAACTCTATATTTTCCGCTGTACACGGCATGTTATTTACGCAAACGCTGATAACAACCGGGCGTCACCGCAAAAAACTTCACCAGCATACGGTGAAAATGGCTTTGGTCGGCATACCCTGCGGCCTGTGCCGCTTCAACCACGCTGCATCCCCGGCGCAGCATAAGGCGGGCTTGTTCCAGGCGCACACTGTGCAGGTAAGCCCGTGGTGGCAACCCTGTGCTGCGGCGCACTGCGCGGGAATAACTTTCCCGCCGCATGCCTGCCTGTGTAGCCAGTGTTTGCACCTTGGGGCGTTCCTCCCCTTCCATGCCGTGCAGGGTGGTGGTGGGGCCGTTGGCCAAAGCAATACCGCCATCATGTACCAAGGTCACCAAAAAGGCAGCCCACTGGGCCGGGGTGCCGCCCCCCTGTTGTGCTGCCTCCACCATGGCAAGGGCCTGCTGGAATAACGCAGGGCTACGCAGCACAGGCCGGGCAACGGTCAGTAACAATTGCGGCACAGGGCCTTCGCCTGTGGCTTCAAGGCCGTGCCCAAACAGGGTGCTGGCTACCCAGGCAGCATCAAAAAACAGCATGTGGTAACTGCGGGCCTGCCCCTGTTCCGGGTTGCAACTGTGGGCCTGCCACGGAGCAATCAGTACAAGGTCGCCTGCCACGGCAAGGTGAGGCGTATCCACCAGGGAAAACCGGGTGCGCCCCTGCAAAATTAGCCCAAGGCAAAACTGGCTGTGCAAATGCTGGGCATAAGGCTGCGTGCTGTGCAACGTGGTGCGAATTTCCAGAAACGGCACATGGCTAGGGGCCACAAAGCACTGCTGCATGCTGTTCGTTTCTTTCTGAATAAACATTTTTGTTCCCACCTCTTGCTTATAAAAAGACACTGTATCACTCAGGCTTATAGTTTTGTTCGGCGGCCTTTTGCAACCACATTGCTGCCTCCTGCTTGTTCACAGGAATACCGTCACCACGTTCCAACATCTTGCCTAAATTATATTGGGCAACGCCAAGCCCCTGCTCCGCAGCTTTGCGGTACCACTGTGCAGCCTCTTCCTTGTTTAGTGGTATTCCAGCACCATCGTGCAACATTGTTCCAAGCGCCTCTTGAGCTTCGGCATAGCCCTGCTCAGCGGCTAATCGAAAATATTTCTCCGCTTCCAAGCTATTTGATTGCAACACCCCTTCACATCCATCCCGATACAATTCACCAAGATGACATTGGGCACGATCCACACCCTTTGCGGCCGCCTTCCGTAAAAGTCTAATACCTTCTTCTACATCCTTGGACGCTCCAGCTCCAGCAAGTAGGATAACCCCAAGGTTGTTCTGAGCTTTAGCATATCCTAAATCGGCAGCTTTACGATACCAAAAAACGGCTTGTTGTTTATCTTCTGGAATACCATCACCAATGTATAGCATGAAGGCAAGATTAAACTGTGCCAAAGCCTCATTTTGTTCTGCAGCAGCATGAAACCACTTTTTAGCTAAGACTTTATTTTGGGGAAAACCAATACCTTCAAAATACAACACGCCCAAATTATTTTGTGCTTTAGTATGTCCTTGTTTAGCTGCACATTCATACCATTCTGCTGCCTTTATGTTGTCAATAACAACGCCTTTCCCCTGTTGGTACATCCAACCAACCTGAAACTGTGCATCTTTATTCCCTTGCTCCGCAGCCTTCAAGAGCCAATCAAATGCCTTAAAAAAGTCAGGGGTTACATTTTTTCCAGTATAGTAAGCCATCCCCAAACCATATTGTGCTTCTGCATCCCCCTTTTGTGCTTTTTCAAAAAGTTCAGGAGAGTATACCATAGAACTTTTCTCACCATCTTCTATTGAATCTATGGGGTCATTCAAATTCGCAACTACGTTCTTAGCTTTATCTTTTAACTCTTTCCCCAATTCTTCAGCTTCTCGTAACACGGAATTTGCAGCATTAGTTACTATTTTTCTCAATTTAGACAGTTCTGCCAAAATTACTTTTGCACTTTCTATTTCCCCACGTAGCTGAGTATTGGCCTTACAAATGTTCTCTAATTCTTGTTTCGCTACCGTGGATTCTTTCTCTAATTTACCGATATTCATCCGAATATTCCAAAATGATAAACCCAATACCCCTAAAAAAATCGTAGCTAATGCTGTCACAAAAGCCACCCCCCAATTAACACGGCCTTCAATCTTATCCAGCGCTGTCTGCATCTGCTCATGAATAGCGAGTTTCAACTCGGCAGTAAGTTGGGCTTTATAGTCAGGCACCAACCCTTGACCAACGCCAGTGGAGACGGCTCCAGCCCCATTTGAGGCAACGGTTTCATTAACAGATACCGGCTTGTGTGGTTCTCCCACAGCAGGAGTATTTCCCCCTGGTGCGTGGCTCGTTTTGCCTTCTTGTACCTGCAAAGCCTGTTTTCCCATAGTCATATTCTGAGTTGCTTCTGCAACCCAGGGCAAGCACAGCATACCTAGTAGCATACCAAAAACACACAATTTTCTCACGCAGCCTCCCCGTATTATCCCACAACTGGTACAATAGTTCCCCACCGCATAGCATACCCCGTGCCTACTGCCAATATCCAAAAAGCAAACGGCTTTGCTGCCCATCCATCTCCACACCACAAGAACCTACCCTAAAGCCGACGGCAGTCGCGAGCGTAGCGAGCCGTGGAGCGAGGGCGGAGGGCAAAGGCGGCTTTGCCGCCGAAGCATCTCCACGACGCCTGAGCGAAAGGAAA
>NZ_AUCY01000049.1 GCF_000430005.1 Desulfovibrio cuneatus DSM 11391 | reverse complement strand
GCGCTCCAGGAGTAGTTCTTGCTGTCGTATTGGTCTTGCAGGCTGGCAACGGTCAAATCGCGGCCAACGTCCATCCACACCCGGTCGCCCTCCAGGTGCGCCCCGGCAACGGTGGTATCGCGCCCGGAGGAGGTATACAGGGTATCCCCCGCCACAATCAGGGCATTGGTGTGGGAGTTGTACTTGTCCTTAAACCCGGAGCCGCCCACCTGGGCATTGACGTTAACACCAAAAGCGCCACCGCCAGAGCCATAGCCTGCTTTCAGGCCAACGCCGCCTCCGCCGTTTTCGCTTTTGCTGTTGGAACTGCCGCTGTCTTTGGCGCTGGTAATGAGCAGGTCGCGGCCTGCATCCAGCACCACGTCGCGGCCGCCGAAAATCTGCCCGCCCTCAATAACAATGTCGCGGCCGGCATCCGCCACCACATCGCGCCCGGCGGTTATGCTGGAAGGCCGGGCTGTGGATGATTCCGCATTGTAGCTGGTTTTGTTGTAAGAACCACCCAGCGTAACCGATGCAGAAACATATTCCGAGAGTGCCCCTTTTACGGAGTCGATAGCCCGCATGCCTGCGCTGGCGGCGGTGGCTGCGGTGTACCCTGCGCCGCCTTTCCCGGCGGTCATGCTTTGGGGCAGGTCAATAAGGGTTTTAGCGGCATCAGTCACGTTTTGCCGCACAGAAGCGCTGATGCCAGCCTGCACTTCCTTCACGTACTGATGCAGGGTTTCCTTGTCGTAGGAAGCCAGCATGTTCCAGTCCTGCCCGGCGGAAAGGGCCACGTCGCGTCCGGCTTCAATGTGCGAACCAATCTGGTTCACATCGCGCCCGGCGCTGATAATAACGTCATTCCCTGCCCCCACATAGGAGCCTGCGGTGTAGTCGCCCGT
The DNA here is from genome assembly GCF_000430005.1 of Desulfovibrio cuneatus DSM 11391. Taxonomy (GTDB): domain Bacteria; phylum Desulfobacterota; class Desulfovibrionia; order Desulfovibrionales; family Desulfovibrionaceae; genus Frigididesulfovibrio; species Frigididesulfovibrio cuneatus. The sequence continues at coordinate 18,178 of NZ_AUCY01000049.1, read as the reverse complement.
GCGCTGTACGCCTTGTTCCACAGACTTGTAGCCTGCGAAAACGCCTATATTGTTCAGGGAAAAGCTACCGCTTACCCCTATGCTTTCTTTTTTCTTGCTGTATTCGCTGGAAGACTGCTCCCGACCGGGAATGAGGTTCACATCCCGTTCTGCGAACAGGCCAAGGTCGTTCTCCGCTTGCAGGGCAGAGCCAATAATGGATACATCGCGCCCGGCATCCAGCTTCATGTTATTACCAGCCGAAAGCACGCTGCCCACGTTGCTGGTGCCTGTGGTTGCGCCTTTCTCGGTTGTTTTCTGGTAGAAATCTACCCCGCCAGAAGTGCCGAACAGGCCCACCTTGCTCTTTTTCTTCTCTTCCTTGCTCCAGTAGGTGTCCTGCACGGCAGCAACCACCACGTCGCCTTTTTCTGCCTTCACGCCCAGGTCGTTTTCCGCATGCACCTTGCTGCCGGAAATAAGCACGTTTTCCCCGGCATTAATGCTGACGTTGTTGCCGGAAACCGTGGAAGCTACATTGGTGGTAGAACCTTCCTGTTTTTTAGAAGCTGACGAAGAGAGAAGACCTTTCTTCGTTTTACTCGTCATGGAGTAGCTGGTTTCAGTTCCCGCAGCCAGAATAACATCGCCTGTGGCCTTTATGCCCACATCGCCCTTGGCGGCCACATTGCTGGCCTGCATAACAATACTGCCCGGCCCTTTATCGGCGTCTGTGCCAGCCTGCATGGCAATGTTGCCCCCCGCGGTAATGGAAGAGCCCGTAAGGGTGGTGGTATCTTTTTGTTTTACTTTTGTTGTCGAGCGACCAAACGAGCCACTGCTCGTCTTCTTTTCATAGAAATGCTGTTCATTGACAGAGGCAAGCAGAGTAATATCTCCACCTGCTTCAATGGCAGCATCCTTTTGGGCGCTAACGTTGCTCCCCACAAGCGTTAGGTCATTGCCAGAGCTTATGGCAACATTTTCGCCTGATATACTGCTGCCCGTTTGGGTAACGCTTGAAGTACGTTTTTTCCCATTTGAGTAAGAAGAAGTTGATGCTTGAGAGCCCAACGTAATATCGTTCTTCGCTTCTAACGCAACAGTAGCCTCAGCTTTTACGGATGAAGCAGATACTGAGAGATTTTGGCCACTGGAAAGCGTAACGTTAGTGCCCGCAGTAATGCTTGAGCCTACCAGTGATGTACTTTGAGATGATGTGGGTTTTAAAAAACTGTATTGCGCGGGTTTATACGTAGATGTTTTTTCCTCAGCAGCAGAAACATTTATGTCTCTGCCTGCTTCCACGCTCAAGTCTTGCTTGGCAGCAAGGGTACTACCAATAATGTTAGTATCTCTTCCCGCTTGCACCCGCACTTCACCACCACTTACCTCAGAACTGCTTTGCTGAATATTCTGGTTAAGCACAGCTGCCGTGTTGTACTGCTTGTCATGAATAGAACTGTAACGTTCTGAAGTTTTTGTTGTTGTACTTCCTGAAGCCTGACTGCTTATGGTAACGTCATTCCCAGCGGCCAGAACCACGGCCTCTGTGCCACGCACTTTTGACCCTGCAATCTTGATATCATTGCCTGCGTCAAGCACCAGGCCTTTGCCTGCCTCTATACCAGAAGCAGTTAGCTGTGTCGTTTCAGTGCGCTTTGTTTGCCTGTTATTGCCATTGTCCCGCACACTGCCTGTTTGCTGCACTTTACTATTTTCTGCTGCTGTTACGGTAATATTGTTCCCGGCAGCAATGAGGGCATTTTCCCTTGCGCTCACCTGGCTACCCGTAATTGCAACATTGTTCCCTGCAGAAATGGCCAGGTTCCCTCCACTTACGGTGCTACCAAAAGTCCCTGTGTTTGTTGTCGAGACTGTGTTTGTTGTTGGGGTGAAAGACCATGTGCCTTCTTCCCTACCGTGCATTGTTACGGAGTGTGAGGTACTCGCAGTTTGGGAAACAATGGCAATGTCGTTTCCCGCTGCCAGTTGTGTGAGTCCTTCACCTGCAACCTTTGCGCCTGAAAGGGTGATGTTGTTGCCTGCCTGCATTTGCAGCGAGCCAGTAGAAGTGATTTCCGCCTGTTGGTGCACAAGGGATTGTACATTGGAACTGGAAGTGATTCCCCCCTTTGCGCCGCTTGAAGTGGCCGCAGAGGTTGTTACTGCTGTTTGTACAAAAATATCTTTTGCTGCAGAAAGCCGAACATCGTTACCCCGCATGGAACCACTTATGTTGTACAAAGAACCATCCGTGTTTGCCACAAGCAGGCCACTGCTTTTAATATCTCCACCTCTGTTCACTAAGTCACCTGTGGAGGCAAGCTGCACCTGGTTGCCTGTTATCAGGCCGGAGTTGTTGAATTTGTTTGTGTTTACAGCAACGGTGTCACCGGAAATAATAGCCCCGCGTGGGGAAACCGTGGCACGGGTTGCTTCTGCAAGATACAGCCGGGGAACAAGCACCTGTTGGCCCATGTACGTTTGCTCTTCCAGCCACACAATATCTTTGGTCAGGTTGGCTATTTGGTCAGAAGAGAGGGCGACTCCAACGGAAAGGCCAAGTGCTTGCCCTTCCTCTGCGGCGTTATCCATAAGCATACGCATGGTTTCAGCATCATCCTGGACCCCTTCAAAAAGGTAGCGTTTGCCAGCCTGAGCCAAAATTTGTTCGCGCACCATGCGTGTTTCATAAAAGGCATCCCCAAGCAGTTGGGTTTGCAGCGCGTCCATGTTAATGCCCAAACGAGAAAAGAAGTAGTCTGAACCATAGAAAAGGCCCATGCTGGTTAACCGTGGATCGGTTTCTATCAGATACGGATGAGTATTACTTTGCGACAACGTGAACAGCGTCCCTAAAGGAGGGAATACAATTTTTCCCTTTTCGTCATCTACAGAGGGGATAAGCTTCGAGCTAATGGAGCCGGTAACAGCCAAACCTGAAAAGGCCGGGGTCCCTGCACTTCCGCCAATATACTCTTCTCCCCCTTGCACCACTGCATTGTTGAACTGGTCCGTAACATTAAGCACCAACTGAGAACCCGCAGTGATGATTGAAGGAATGGAACGAAGGGTGCTATGGACATTAAATAGGACAGATGAGGTAGTAATGCCTGCATAATAATGCCTTGGTGGTGCTCCATGTTCTCGATCTTGTCCTTCTTCGGACCATTGATTTACAGAGGCAAACACCCTTTCTCCCTCAGCATGGGAGAACAGTTCAAGCCCTTCATTGCGTAATGTTGCTGCCGTGATAGATAGATTGTCCCCTGCGGAGATGGTGCTTAGCCTATTGTGCACTGAATTGGCATTAATCCGCATGTTGCTTGCCGCCATGATTGAGGCAGAAGCCACTTCACCTACGAGTTCATCATGAGTGTAGGTAATCCATTCTTGTAGTACATCGGCAGGAAATGGAAGCGTGGGATCAACTCCATAAGAATTGTACATGGCTTGCACATAGTTCTGTATTTCTCCTTCGTCACCCCAGTCCCCATATCGGGAAATCCCCATGCGTCCACTTGGTAAAGGAAGCTTATTACCGTCAGCATCGAAACCAGTCAGATATATACTTGACCCGAACCAGGAACTTGGCGGCCGCCAACCGAGATATCGGTACTGTGTCCCTGCACTCACACGACGCACTGTGGCATCCCCACCATCATTGAACAGCTCATTGACATCCAGCGTGATATCGCCACCCAGGCTTTCAATAAATGAACTCTGGTTGTGCAGCTTTCCCATGCGTATGTTTGCATCGTAGCCTGAAAAAGCAATGGACCCTTGGGCAAGAATATTTGCACCCTGTATGTTGGCAAGTTTTTCCTTCACCCGAAAGGCCAGATCTGCCCCGGAGTAAATCAACCCGGCGTTAGTTATTGAATTCGCCCATATTTCAAGGCCATTGGCACCAAGCAAGCTACTTGCGGCACTGAGTACAAGGTCATTTACCGCTTTCACCGTAAAAGCGCCCCACCCGTTAATATCACTCTGTTGCAGCGAAATATTTTTCCCTTGCAATAGTGTGCTGCCATCAGAAACAAGGTTGCTGTTTTGCAAAGACAGCGTTTCATCAGCAGATAAGAGTGCAGCTTGCCCAGCATATAGTACCGTGGCATCTTTAGCCTGAATGGTCTTCCCGGAAACGGTCAGGGTGCCCCCGGCTCCATAAAAACCGCCCTGGAACAACGCAGAGTCGATTACCTCAAGAAACAGATTGTTGTTTGCAAAAATACCGCCTTTTATCGTCCGCAAATCAACGCTTGCAATATCGCCAACAGCTTGGCCAGTGGCTGTTACCTTTTCTGTTGAAAGTTTGATGTTATTGGATGACAGCATGCTTTCATTGGTAACAAACTGGCCCCCTGTTATTGCCATGTTTTCTTCCGCATGAATTTTGGCATTATCAAGGGCAATCTCATTGCCCTGCAAAACCAAATTTTTCCCTTGTATAAGGGAGCCATCATTGACAGAAAGCAAACCAACGGTGGTCCTCACGTCATTCTTCGCAGCAAGCGCAGAATTGTTTGTAAGCATAAAAGAGTTGGCAGTGACTGTAGCCGTGTTACCTGCTGAAGCTATAGAATCGTTTTCCAGGAGAAACTCGCCTCCTTGCAGGCCAAGATTCCGTCCTGCATGTACGTTCGCAGTCCTTCCAGTGCCTTGCTGGCTATTAACAGTCATATCCAGCTCAGCAAATAGTATCGCATTCTCCAGGAAAAGCTCTACTGCATTTACAAACACCGTATTTGCCTGCACAGCACTGCCGCCTGCCAAGTAAAGCGCACCTGCATTAACATTGACCGTGCCAACGGCTGCTATAAGGGCATCGTCATGCATGGTTACAGTGCCGCTTGCTTGCAGCAGCACATTGTTTTTACCAGCTATCTGGCTTCCCTGAATATCTGCTTTTTGCACGGAGGCATCAACGTTGTTTGCCTGCAAGGCACTTCCGCCAGTAAGTGAGAAAGAATTTGTTCGTAAGTCAACCGAGTTAATAGCCTCGAGCAATGAGTTTTCACCAAACGTAATGGCTTCATCCGCCCGCAAGAACAGGTTGCCCCCGGCGTATACGGTGGCAGCATTGCCTGCAATAGTGCCTCCTTCCATGCGCAAGGAATTCCCGGCAAGTACGGCTTGCCCCACGGTAATGTCATTGTTTCCGGCTTTAACGACTACGTTGTTCCCTGCCTTGGCAGCGCGCAACGTCAGTTTGCCTTCACTGGTAATCGCAAGCTCGCTTTCTGCCTGCACAAGCCCTTGCAGGTTCACGCCAACCCCTTTTTCTGTGGAAACCAGGGTGATTTTCCCGGCATACATGCCACCAAGGGAGGAAGAGTCAATGGCAACGGCAGGAGCCGGGGAACCATCCGGCTGTAATGCTGCGGCCTTGCCTGTTTTCACGTCATAGCTGTTGGCCCCGGCGACCACGTTCAGGTCCTGAGCATACACCTCTGCGTTAATTTCAGCCGCACGGCTGATAATGTCAAACCCGGTAACGTTGGAAGCGTTAATACCAAGCCCTTCCACGTTTACTGTGCCCTGGCGCACATCAAATTTTTGAATGGCACCGTTTCCATCCAGCACAGGCTTACCCGTGGTCACCGTAGCCCGGTTGGTGTTCAAAAAGCCGCCACCGTTAATGGTTACCCCATTGGGGTTTGCCAGAATAACGTCTGCCTTTTGCCCAAAAACTTCAATATATCCTTGAATATAGGAGCGGTTGCTACTGGTCACTTCGTTGAGAATGGCAGAAGCAGCACGGCTGCCTGCTATGTTGGGGTTACCTGTTACAATACCACCGAGCTGGGAAACACCATCTCTGGCAGAGTTGTTGAGAATGGCCCCCTGTTTTTGCACGTTAAAGTCTGAATACTTGTTGTGCGAAAGGCCAGACTGGTTGGGGGCGACGATGTTCACTAGGGGCACGCCATTGGGGGCACTGTCCACCCCAGGGCGGTTGTTTGCTGCCGCGTTGGGGTCTGCTACAATCCCCCCAGCAAAGGCAGGGGGAAGCACAAGCATGAACACAAGCACGCCAATAACCACATGCTGCACAGCGCTGGCTACATAGTACATAAGCCTGCCGGGCCTGGGAGAAGCCCAAAGCAAGGCACGGCGCTGAGTTCGTTTCAACCCCGTAAGGCATGGCTGGGTGGAAGCATGGCAGGAATTGGCTTGTTGAGTGCTAAGCATGGTTTGGTTCCTCGCAGGCAATGTCATATTCTTTTGTTGCATTCTTGCTAAAATGTGTAACGGAGAGAAAAATACACTTCCGTATCACGCTTGTGGATGTAGGAAGGCGCATTCAACGGCTTTGAAACGGTCAGGTCAAAGGCAAGGTCACCTTGGGTGCGCAGGCCAATGCTTACGCCATCCAGCCTGCCGCGTTCAAAAGGGTCGTCTTTATCTTTAATGATGCCCCCCAAGTCGTATGCAGCGTACACCTGCATGTTGTTGAACGGCATATATTTCAAGGTTTTTTCTCCCCAGGGGACATTCCAGCCCACTTCGTTGCGCACATAGCCGCCTTGGTCGCCCGTGGCGCTTTCTTCATGAAAACCGCGCACAGAACTGCGGCTACCAATGGAAATGCGTTCTGCCCCATACATGGTGTGCTGGGTGAGCTGCCCAAAAGCGGAAAGGTGGTAGTAGAAGGACTGTTCAGCAATCTGGATGGGCCGATACCAATAGACACTGCTGGAAAACTTGTGAAAATGCCCCTTAGGTATGGCATGCCCGTGGTCTTCTTCCTCTTTTGTGCCCAGTATGGACAGCCCCTGTGTATGGTCTAGGTTTCCCCCCAAAGAGCCCCCGAGAAAACGGCGGTTGTGGCTAAGCGAGGTGGTCAGCGTCGTCAATTTATAGCTGCTTGCGATGAGCCGCACATCTTCAATGTAGTTTTTTACATCCCGATTGGTCAGGGCAACACTGAGTGATGTTTTACTGTCTGCATCGCGGTGTAGCAGGCGCTCTGCCTGCACGGTATGGGTGGCGGTGGTGCCTGTGGAAGAGTAGTCCGTATTCATACCGTAAATGGTGCTGCCGTATGCAAAGCGGCTCATATTGGCAGAAAATGTCCATTTGCCCCAAGGGATGGAAGCAAATGTGGAAAAACTGTGGTTGTTCCCTTCACTGGGACGGTCGTCCATGGTGCGTTCCATAAAAGGGGCTTCTTCGCTCCAGTACACGGCAAACTGGTCGCCCAACCCCATAAGGTTATCCTTCTCAAGGAACAGGTTATATTGCCATTGGCCTGTGCGGCGTTGCCCAAGGTTGTCTAGCCCCCCGCCAAAACGCCAGGAACGCTTGGGAGGTATTTTCACCTTCACCACCGTGCCTCCAAGGTTTTCTCCCGGTGCAAGCTCCATGGTGGCCTGTTGCGAAGGCAGGCGGTTGAGCTGGTCCAACCCCTGCTCAATGTCACGCAAGTTCAGGGGCTTACCTTCCAGGCCAGGAAAGGCGGTGCGCCCACGGTAATAATAGTTCTTCTCCCCGTCATTTAGCAGCACTTTTTCCAGCTTGCCTTCCAACACCAAAATAGAGAGCACTCCGGCTTCCTTGGTATCTGGCTTAACAAACGCGCGGGTGGTCACATACCCGTCTTCTATATAGCGGTTGGTTATTTCTCGAAGAATATTATTCACCTGTGCCAGGGAAAGGCACTGGTTCTCGTATTTTCCTGTAATGGCAGCCAATGCACTCGCCGAGACAAGCGTTGCCCCTTCAAGCTGAATGGAGCGCACCTCCACACAGGGGGCGTCTGCCTTTTCAGGCTCTTTTTCAAACTGCTTGGTCTGCATTCCAGGACGGGCTGGGGCATTACGTTGAAAAAAGCGCTCCTGCTCTCGCATGCGCTCTTCCTGCTGCAACAATACCTGTTCCTGCTGCCTGCGAATGCGGGCCATATCTCCCGTAGGAGCGGCTGCAAAAGCAGAACTGGTGACAATAAAGGCAAGGCAAAAAACAAAGGCAACAATCATTATACGGCGCATCATCCCTCCTGAGTACAAGTCGATATAACAGGAGAAGATTTTTTTGCAAGATTTAAGTTTATTACATAACTTTGAGTAAATTAATATTGGTTAAGTCAACAATTGTTCTGCTTCAAGGACTATAAATTGTATTAATCTAATCTTATTTTTAGGAATTAAGAGCCTAACCGCTTATCATTACTATTAAAATATATACTATGATAAAATATAAAAGATTAAGGAAGGTAAAAGTCTAATTGCACCACCCACCATTGTTTCGCGGTAGAGACTAAAGAATTGAGAAAGGCACTCCTAAGCATTTTGCCAATATTTGATTTTTTGCTCAAAAATAAATCCGCATTCTCCATAAACTCCGTCTTCTTATATGGACTGCCGATACTCTACCCATAACTATTCAGGTTGACCTTGCCAAAAACATTCCCCTCCCTTAAGGTACCGCACTTAGCCAAGTAAGCAGCATACATAAATCGCTGCGTTTTATCTTCAAATTTTTCTCTCTACAAAAAAAATATAGGCTCTCTCAGCAGCACTCCACTTGGTTGGAGTGCTGCTGAGCAGGGCTTTTCTTACACGCTCACGCCATAGTCGCAGCGCGAGCAGTAGTACCTGCCACGGACCTGGGTATCAATATGTTCGCCAATGGCTGCACCTGTGGACGCTCCGGCGAACAGGCCCATCAGTACCCCAGCAATGCTGCCCACGCCAGCACCCACAATGGTGCCCACGCCCGGAACAATGGAGCCAAGGGACGCCCCTACCGAGGCCCCGCCCAGCATACCTGCATAACCTGCCCCAGCACCAACAGTACCGCCCACAATGGTTCCAGCTTTTTCTCCGGTACGGTCACGCACCATGTAGCTTGGGGTGTGGCAATTCGGGCAGCAAGGTGTTTGTGTATTCATGATGATTCCTTATTGTTGTAGAGTGAAAATGAGTTGAACAATGAGAGTATTCAATGCGTTGAATGATTTTTTTATGACATGGCCACCTCTCCCGGCTGCACCAACGCCCGTTGCAGCAAGCCGAAGAGGCACGGGGCCAGGTCGTCTATGCCCTGAATGACCTGGCTACTATGGGGTAGGATTTTGCTGATGGCAGGCAGGCGGATGCCGATGCCGTACACCTCCACCTGGCAGGAGGCAGCCACCTTCAGGGCTTCCTGCACGCTCCAGGCATCGTCGGGTTCTCCGTCTGTTATAAGCAGCACCAGTTTACGCGGTTCGCTCCGTTTGTTCATGCCTTGCAAAGCCCACCACAAGGCTTCTCCCATGGGGGTGCTGCCCACAGCATCCAGGCAGAAATTGGTATGGGGTTTCTTGCCAAAGCGCAGAATGGGAGCCACCGTTTTGCCATGTGTCTGCTTTTTGTTGGCGCTCCAAGCTCTGCCTCCTGGAAAGGCTGAAACTGCTGTTTGCACGCCGGGGATATGAGCCAAGGCTTCTGCCACAGCAAAGCAAGCTTGCCCTGCCAGGGTAATGGGCATGCCTGACATGGAGCTGGACGCATCCAGCAGAATATGCACGGCTGTTTCCACCCCCTGCTTGTGTCCTTTTTGCAGGAACACTCTGGGGTTGTGGGTGCTCAGCCGGTGCAGCTTCGCCGGTTCCAGCTTGCCCCGGTATCCGCACCGATTACGCACGGAGCGGGTAGCCTGCAACAGGCCCTGAAGCTTGGTGCGCAATGCCCTGGTCGCGTTGCGGGTGTAAGTTTGTTCTGCCTCTGAAAAAGGCATGAGCCGCTTGGGGGCAACCTCTGCCACGGCAATGCGCCCGTTGGCCTGCACGCTCATACGTTGCAACTGTTCCGCAAGGATATTTCCCAAATCTTCGGGTAAATCCTGTTCAGTCGCCTGAAATAATTCTTCCAATGATTCCTTTGCCGAAATGGGCCGGAGCCCTGTTATACTGTTTATGCTGTCGCCACTGGCGGCTTGTCCGGCAACGTTTCTTTCAGCTTTTGGCTCTGGTTCACGCATAGCCTGCATGTATTGCTGCATAACCTCAATCAATTCTCGCGCAAGGGTTATGGTGCTTGCGGTGTCGTTGCAGCGAGCCGGGGCTGTGCATAACAATGGCTCAAGCATGGCGCGGATGCCTGGCAGCAGGGTGTCCAATTGGCTGGCATAGAAGTCTCGACGTTGGCCTACCTCTGGCACGGCCCAGGCCCGCACCACCAACAGCATCCAATTGAGCACCACTGTTTTGGCTTGCCCCTGCGGTTTTGGCTGCTCTGGTTCCTCTTTGGGCAGGAACAGATGGCGAATGAGCCAGTGCAGATTCTCCTTGCAACCGGGAAACACAGCAGACAGGCGTTCTTCCACCCGCCAGTCTTCCAGAATGTTCCACATGTGCAGTTCCAGGGGAGAAAGCCCGGCTTCTTGCGCAACGTCAAATGCCGTTTCCCGGATATGGGCAGATTCATGGTCTAGGAACGCCCTTATCATTTTCAAGCTTGTTTCATCTGCTTCCACAGGTAAACTGGGCAGGCAAATGATCCGCCCATTGGTGTAGGCAGTGTCGCCCCCAATGCGTACCTGAATGCCGTACTGGTTGCCCAGTACGTCGGCCACCAGCGGCAGCGCCCGCATAATGTGTCTTGTATGCATAGTGACTCCTTATAATAAAGAAATGCCCCTGTGCTGGAGACCAGACACAGGGGCACAACGGTTGCTAATCATTACCAAAGTCCTTGGCTATCAATAACTTGCGGGAAGAGTGGCTCTTCTTCCTCAATATCTTGGGGGCTGGTGGGATTGTCCTCATCTGCTGTCAAGAGCAAGGGTTCGTCGCCTTGCGTGTTGGCACACAGAAGGTTCAGCACGTCTGTGGTGTTTTTGTTGCCCTCCAGAATGCTCTGCCCATGCTCACGCAAGGCGTCGGGGTTTTGCAGCAGGCACACAACACCTTGCAGCATCACCAGCGTGTGCCCGGTAATGCCTCCGCGCCGGGGAATGCTGGCAAAAGCGGCTTCCAGCAAGGCTGCCACCGGGGCAACGCAGGGCTCTACAAAGGTCAGCCCCATGAGCTTGTCGTACAGTGATTTGAGGGGAGACAATGCTTTGCGGGTAATCTCGGTTTTTCCGGCATAGCAGCGTTGCCAAATATCCCTTGCTGTTCCGGCCACTTCCTTGAACAGGGTGTTGCCAAGCTGCCCTACATCTTCCTGTAAGGAATCCTGCGCGGTTGCCCCAGCGGGAACACTTGCCGGTTCTACACGGTACACCTGCCAACGAAAATCCATGCGTGAACGCACGTATTCCTCACTGACCGTAGAGCTTGCAATCATGCTGGCCCATTGCGGGTGCTTGGCAATCCATTCCTGAATGCTTTTGTCGTACCGTTGCAGAAAATCTTCCTTGCAGGCGCGAAATTCATTGCCAATGCTGGCCAGCTCGTTGCTGATGGCATCCATCTTGGCTTCTGGCACTGCCCAGCCACTGAGAAAGCGAATACCGTTGCGCTCCAATAAGGAAATGGCACGGGCCTTGAGCATGCTGAAGGCTCGTAGCTCTTCCGGGTTGCAGATGCGCTTGCTACCGAGAGAAGCCAGCTCTTCCGGGGGCAGGTTGGTATCGCTTAGGTCTACAGCGGTGAGTTTTTTCCGGGCAGACCAGATGTGCACGTCCAGATTCACCACCAAGAGTTGTTGCAGCACAGTTATGTTGGTTGTCATGGTGTTTCCTTTATGGCTAAAAGTGAGACGGCCCTGCTTATGGCAAGGCCGTTCCGTAAGGGATGAGTTCGTATCCGTCTCGCAGCTTTTCCAGTGCGCGCAGTCGGGCTTCCTGGGCAGCATTTTTCGCCATGCACTGGAAAACCGGAATCAGTTTGGTGGTGCCCTTGGTGTTCGTCCTGCCCCAACGAATCTGGCACCCTTCCTGAATAATACGCATTTGCCAGAACTTTGAGCCGGAAGAGGTGTCCTTTCGTAAGGTGATGCAGGGCACCTTTTGCAGGGCCTTGAGGGCATTGGGGTTGTTGTTCATTTGTTCGGCAAGGTCATCAAGGCTTTGGGTGATGATTTTGATACACGCTTCACCGCTCACGGGTAGGGAGTCTGCATGGTCTGTGGAAGCAGAAACTCCCGTTGCTACTCCCCCACGGGAGCGCTACCTCCCTCGCTGGGGAAAATACGCTGGGCCAGTTCATGGAGCATGGCCCGTGTTTCCGGTGAGGCCCGAAAGCCAAGGGCTCTGTCCAGGGCATGTACCACAGGCTGCACCCCTTGGCGGGCAAGGGGTTGGTACCGCACGGTAAGGCTTGCCCAGCGCAGCAAGGTGCGCGTGCTCAGCGTAACCTCAATGCTCCCGGCATTGTGCCGGTTGGCTTTCTCACCCATGAACAGCCTGCGCACTTCCCCGGCATAATTCACCATTTTCTTACGTATGGGTTCTGGCAGGGCCGGAGCAGCCTTGGCCAGCACCTTTTCCTCTGCTTCCGGCAGGGGGTAGTCCACTTCGCACAACACAAAACGATCCATAAACGCAATGTTCTGCCGTTGAATGCCTTGGTACAGGCCCGTATCATCAGCACTTCCGTTGCTATTGGCTGTGGCGGCAAAGCGAAACATGGGGTGCGGGGCAATGAGCTCCCCGCCGTTTTCAGGAATGCACAAGGGTTGACCGTCCAGAATGCCGTTCAACCCGGCTGCTGTGCTGGGGTCTAGCAGATCAATTTCGTTGAGCAAACACAACCCGCCGTAGCGCATGGCCAGGGCGAGAGGGCCATACTCAAAGGCCATGTTACCGTTTTTCACGGAGAGGTGTCCCACAAGTTCCGGAAATTCCAGGCGGCTGTGCCCCGTAATTTCAAACACAGGGTAGCCAAGGCGAGCGGCAAGCTGCATGATGCAACTGGTTTTGCCACTTCCCGTTGGCCCGAATACGTACAGTGGGTCGCTGGGCTCCATGAACCAGACGATGATGTCCCGGCTGGAGTCGTGGAACATGTAGTCCTGATTGATAGCCGGGGTGAAAGCCGTGGGACTGGCATACCCTTTGACCAGCTTGCCGGACGCTGCTCCGCTGAACAGGCTGCCCGCGTCAAATTCATGAGGCACAAGGGTTTGCAGGGTGGTATGTGTATTTTCCATGGGAGGCTCCTTTTGGACGAAGAAAAATAGCCTATTGACGGCTTTTGTTGGATTGATTACTCTTTATGCACAACAAAAGAGGTGCACATGTCGGAGTCGACTTTTACGATACGAGTGGATGATCATTTGAAGGAAGCATTTACTGAGGCTGCCCGAGTTAATGATAGAACGGGTGCTCAGTTGATGCGTGATTTTATGCGAAATTATGTGCAGGAATCGCGGGAACGTACTGAATACGAAGAATGGTTTAAGACCAGGGTGGCACAAGGGCTTAGTGACATAGCCCAGGGAAATGTCCATTCCCATGCCACGGTGCTGGAACGCGCAACGGCGCGGCGTGAGCGCTTGCTGGTTGCCCAGGGGCGTAGTTAGTGGAACTTATCTGGTCTCATCAGGCAGAGCATGACCTAGATGGCGTTGTCAGTTATATTGCACAGAACAATGTGCAAGCCGCGCTTGCAATGGATATGCTTCTTGTGGAAGCGGCAGAGTCCCTCTTGCTTTTCCCGGCAAAAGGGAGGCCGGGCTTGGTGCCTGGTACTCGGGAATTGGTTGCGCATGAACACTATGTGCTTGTGTACCAGCGAACAGAAGAGGCTGTGATCATTGCAGCAGTGTTGCACACTTCTCGTCAGTGGCCCCCAGCATGATGAGGCTGGTTTTGTGTCGCACTGTAAGCGATCAATTCACCGTACCCACCATCAGTCGCTGATACGGCGCTCCCATTTTTTGGGCATGTAGCAGAATGCTCTCTATAGTCTGTTCCGGCAGCATTTCTGCCAGGGCAGATGCCAGTTTCTCCTTGTCCAAACTCACTTTTCCCTCACAATGCAGTGCTTTGAAGCGTCTGGTTTGGGTCTGAATCCATTCAGCACCCAGTCCGGACGCTTTATGTATTCCCTTTAGCCGTTGTTCCCGTTGCTGAATGCGCTGGACAAGCGTATCTCGCTCGGCCTTCAACTCTTGCAGCTCTAGCAGTTCCTGCTCCAGCTCCGGCATGGAAATGCCCGCAAAGCGGGGGCAATCCGCATTCCACTGGCAATACTCGCACAGGGGGTGCCAGCCTTGGGCCGTGGGCAATGTTGCCAGTGGGGTGTGCCCCGCCTTCACAGCCTGCACATGCTGCCACAGTTCGGTAGCAATGTTTTGGGCCGCTCCCAGCATCAACTTGTTAGGGGTGTAAGGACCAAATATCCGCACTTTTTTCATGGAAACAGCCAGGATTTCTGCGGTAATGGACACCTCCTGCACCTTGGCAGGTAACGCTATACCCAAAAGGTGCTGTACCAGTGCAGGAAACGTCACACCCTGTTTGCTTGTGTGGCTTCCACCAAAGAATAGTGGCTTTCCCCAGCAGGAATACAGTAGGCCCGCCTGCCCGAACACCTGCATTTCATGGGCGGCGTATGCGTTTTCTGGCAACGTCTCACAGCTTTTTACTTCAACAATATGTACCTGATCAGGGGCAGGTACCATCACCAGGTCAAGGTGGGCCTGGATGGGCACGCTGCCATGCCGGGCGTGTATGGCGAGCTGAGAAAGCAAAGGCACCCCGGTTGCCCGGAGTGCCTCGGTAATGCCTTGCTCAAACCAGTGTCCGCGTTGGAACCACAGGTGGTGCTCCAGGGCGTTTTCCCCCTGCATGGTGTGCGTTTTTTGGGGAAAGGCTTTGTCTGCCACTGCCATGCGCATGCAGTCTACGGCCTTGCCGATGTCTGACATACCAATATACTGGCTCCGGTCCCCCAGAGTGCTTTGGGTATGCTGGGCCTGTATTTTGCTGAATCCTTGCAAGAGTAGGTCAAGCGTGTGTTGCATAGGTTCTCCTTAAGAAGCTTCAGCATATCGCCACCAAACTTGGCGTTGCTCGCTGTAGCGAAATCCGGCTTGCATGAGCAGTTGTTTCTTGCTCCGGGTGTCGCCACTGGCAATGATGCAGGTTTTGCCGTCTTGCGTGGTGGTGAGGTTGTACTGAATGCCGTCAAACCGGGGCAGGGTTGCCAGCAATGGGTTTTCTACACTTGAAGCGGAAGGCGGTGCAACAGGCTCTTTGCCTGGAGCCGAAGCGCTGCTGGCTTTTTCGTTCTTGCGCTTGGCTTTTGCTGGGGCAGCTAGCGCTCCGGCAAGGCCGTCATCGTCTTCTTCTGTGACTACCCCCACCAAGGCGGAAATGGCGTAGCGCCGGGCATAGGTAATGGCACTGCCATAGCCTTGGGGGTCGGCCTTGGGCAGGGGCATAACCATAAGGGATGATTGCCATTGGCCCGTGGCCGCATGCACCAGCTTGGTGACCAGCCCCAGAAAACCGGGGTTCGCAGGCACGGGAAACTGGGTAAGCCAAATACCGTTGCGGGTAAGGGCCTCCCGGCACGCTTCCATAACAGAATTCAAGGTGGCGTAGCGCGAACGGGTGAAAGGGTTGTCTGCATCTTTCAAGGCCGGAGCAAGCCCGGCCTGCACAGCCAGCATGGCCCCGGCCAGTGCCGTAATGTCGTCCGAACAACAGGTAATGTGGTGCATGGTGACCTCCTGAATAGATAATGGCCCTGCTCCCACAAGGGGAACAGGGCCGTGAATTGGTAAAAAGATGCCGTCTACATAGGGGTAATATATATGTGAAATGGGTTGAAAGACGTAAACTTTTTTGAAAATGCTACTTTGCTAGCGTGTCTGCGAACTATCACTTATAGCAGTTTAGACTTGATCTGACAGTCGGCTCCGTTTTGCTGGTACCTCTGTCGATTAGTTAATCTCACCACAATTTAATGCTCACTGACCACACTTAGGCTTTCCAAGTTGAAAACCCATTTCAATAGCCGTAACCTTCACAGTTCTCAAAAATTCTTGGGCTTCTTGATCATACTTCCTGTCGCAGTTGATCATGGTCTTACTCAGCCAATCTTCTCCTTCTTTCTGTAGCAGATAATCGGCAAAGCGATCAGCGGCCTTGATATTGCCGCCATCAACCAAAAGTCCTTGGGCCTTTATTTCGATCCCCCCTAAAGAACGAGGGCCTTGGTAGAAGGCATACACGCTTGGGTCGTAGGCGTTTCCACACCCAGCAAAGCAATCTGCCATATATTGTATTCCTCCTCCTGCAAGCTCATGAAACGAACCGAAAGTAAGTTGATGAGCCATCACCTGCCCAGAACCACCCATAACTTTCTCTATGTTAAAAGTGCACTGAGGAGAGAGTTCAAGCCGTATACTTTCAACAGATTCGGTACCTTCTACCTGAAACTTGCAGCCATTAACTTCATAAGAGCGGGTAGAGTCTGAAACGTACTTGGCAGGTCCTATTTTACTTTCGAGGAAGGGAATTGCCATGTTAAGGGTTTGAACGCTAAATAGTTGTTCAATTATGCTTGGCTGAGGGGCTCCCCCCTCTCCACTAAGGCTTGTAATCAAAGGAAAAATTAATTTTTTCTCTGCTTCTGGAATAAATGCTTCAATGACAGAAAATTGAAATGAAATTTTGTCTCCAGGCTTCAATCGCGCTACCTTGGCTTCCTCATTTCCCCTCAACCCACTCATTACCAAACGCTTTTCATTCCCTTGCTGTACGCAAATGTGCACATAGTCACCTTCTTCAACTCCGCAAAAAATGCCGGAACCATTTCCCTGAATGAGTATGTTTTCCTGAGCAATTGCAACTGTGGACGCCATAAACAACACAAAGAGAGCCGATAATAAATACTTCATAAAGACGCATCGCTCCTTTCATTAACTGATTGACCCTCAACTTGATCTGGCAACTATCCTTAGAAAAAGAGGGATGGGGGTGCGCTTGGTGCCGAAGACGAATTCAACTACCTAGACATATCTGGAATACGGACACCAATAACCTGTCCGATATGGCTGATTTGCTGATGTACGTCATCACACCCTTCTGTCCCCAATTGCCGCTGCTCGGCAATTCCGGCTTGCATGCCATTAATAAACATGGACCTGGGAATTGTGAGGTCAGCGTGGGGATTGTTGACTTGGTACCAGCGCAGATAGGCAGTCCCATATGTTTTTCCCCAGCTACCGTTCACCCGGCTGTCGTCTTTAAAGCAAGTGGCAAAGCGACCCGTCAAAAGGCCCTCTTGCCACATGATTGTGTTCAGATCTTGGGCCAGGGCTGCACCACAAGACCAAACCAGCGACACTAGGATGATCAATGCCCAAAAAAGGTGTTTCATAATTTTCTCCCGAACCTGTGTTAGAACTGCCGTAGCTCGAATGACAGCCCATATCTTGAACCACACCATTCCACAAAGTTACAGTCTGTGCCCCCAGTCTATAGAAAAAAAAGACAAAACAGCAATTGCTCCAGCAACAATACCGCCAATTGCCATTCTCCTTCCTCGGTGCTCTTTATTCACTGAAATTATCCCCAGCACGATAGCGACTCCGCCCAAAAATAGCATCCCATTTGCGGTGTCTTCATCATACCATTCGGTAGTGAGTCCAGTTAAAGCAGCCAGTCCACCCAAGGTTAAAGATGTAACTGAGGTCCATATTGGACTTTTTATGCTATTACTTGAATCGGCTCGTACATTTTGAGCCTCTATCGAAGCCAGCATAGACTTGCAATGCTTACATTTAATGCTGCCATCCATTATTTCTTCCTTGCAAAACGGGCAAATCATGGGCTCCTCCTTAGCACAAGATTTTTACATCCAAAAATCCTGTTCTTTGAGCACGTACTTTCTATATTCGTCATGTCGCATGCTAGCCACTGTATAAAGTGCCGACACAGCAACAAAAAGCAAAGTCATGTACCCCCGGCAAAGCCGGGGGCTTGAAATGCTGTGAACCGCTCAAAGCGGTTAGAAACGCTTGAACCGCCTAAAGGCGGCTGCCTCAAAACAATTGCAACTGGTCTATTCGCTGGTCTTCTTTTTCCTGATGCTTGATGTACTCACGCACAGAAGCTTCATCGAGCCCAACAGTTGAAACATAGAATCCTCGTGCCCAAAAACTTTCGCCCACAAAATTGCGACGCTTTCCCAAAAAATTGCGAGCGATATAAATGGCACTTTTCCCTTTGATAAAGCCAACAGCAGAAGAAACTGCCATCTTTGGTGGAATTGAGATAAGAATGTGCACATGGTCTGTGAGCAAAT
>NZ_AUCY01000048.1 GCF_000430005.1 Desulfovibrio cuneatus DSM 11391 | reverse complement strand
CAAGCTGGTGCAGGATAGCGGCCTCGGTTGTACTCAGCGCGTTTTGCGATGATTGCCGCAAGCTCTCGCTCAAGGCGCTGAATTGTTGCTGGGTCAGGTTCTCCATCTCTTGTCGTTCCTGCTCGGTCTTGGCCTTCAACCGTTCTGCCAGTGAGGTGAGTGAAGTTCCAGTGTTCGGCATACATGCCTCCTTTCAGGCGGAGCTTGATTGTGTTGGTATTTTCTTCAGTGTCAGAATTATTTTTTGAGCGCTTTGACGTATTACGGGAGTTTTGCTTGCGTCTGCGCGGCGGAAGCGGTTGCGGCGCAGAACTTTCAGCCGCTGCATCTTCAGCAGGTATTGCAACGGTTATGTAATCCTTCCCAGCCCGGTTAATGGCAAAGCCTGCATCTTTTAGCGCCTGCACAACGTCTGCCCGGTTGCCAATGCGCCCATCTTCAATGCCCGCCAGAATGTAGTCGTGTATGGCTTTTTTGGCTGTGCTGCGCGGGTCAGCGTCCGGGCTGTCTTTGGCAATGGCCCCCCAGCGAATCAGCCGGGCGCGGTGCAGGTCAGTATGCTCCGGTGCATAGGGCCTGATGCGGGCCGGGTCGTCCGGCCTCGCCCAGCCTTCCCGGTGGTTGTGTAAATCGCGGAACACATCAAACGGCTTTTGCCAGCCGGGAGGGCACGGGTTAAACGCCTTGCCGCTAGAAAGTTCCACACGCGGAATGACAAAGTGCAGTTCATGGTGCCCGGCGTGGGCATGGCGAACCCACAGAATATTGCGCTGGTCGGCAGCCAACCCGGCAAAGGCCACGGCCTCAAAGTCGTCCATGACCCGTTCTTCCATCTCCGTTGTAACGGCGTCGTCCGGATGCCAGGAAAGTGTACCCGCCGTGAAGCGCCATACGGTTTCCAATGAATCAATAAGGGCGCGGGTTTGTTCCGGGTTGCCCCGCAGCACCGTGGGCGGGTTAGCTTCTCTGTCCGGGTAATCCAGGCGTAACAGGTACTCGATGGGGGCTGCCCCGCCGCCTTGCCCATGCGGGAACACCTTCATGTACATGGTGGTTCCTCCCGGCTTTCTCCTTGGGGCGGGCGTGTGTCTGCATTTTGCAGGCTTTGCTCCATGCTCCATAGGGCTGCCAGGACTTGTACAACCTCTGCTCGGTTTTTGAAGGTATTTGCCCAGCGGGCGAGCTGGTTCAGGTTTGCACCAATGCGGGCAAGCTGCCGCACATGCTCCCGCTCCAACGGAGTTTGCCGCAGGTGGTAGTCCAGGGCACGCTGCCGGATGAAGTCCGTAACCGTTTGCCCCTGGGCGGCTGCCTTGGCGGCAATGGCTTCTTTTTCCGCCGAGGTAACGCGAAGCTTGAGCCATGCCGTGCGATTGGGTTTTGTCATTGCTCCACCTCCGTTGGCTTTGGTGAGGCTCTGCCTCCCCAATCCCCTCCGGCAGGGGCATGATGCCCCTGCACCCACAAATGGGGTTCCAAGGGTATCATACCCTTGGTGGGGGGAACGGGGGGCAAAGCCCCCTGTGCTTTATGGGGTCGAGGGGAGTAATCCCCCGCCAGCCCCGGCAGGGGGCACCGCGTTAGCGTGTGCCCACAACGGGTAGGCTGGCTATGCCATTTAGCAACAGTGGGGTGAACAGCGTGAAGCCTGTTGCTTGCTTTGCTTGCGTATTGAGGAAAAAGCGAAAATAGCGGAATAAGTCTGCACTGCCTGTGCAGTTGGCTTTGCCTTTTTTCTCTTTTTCCGCTTATTTCGCAAAGGCCATTGCCGCAAAAGGCGGCATAGGTTTTATGGTCTGCGTAAGGAGTAAAAAGCGTATTTAGCGAAATAACTGGCATCATGCTTCCTCCCTTATTTCGCTAAAATCGCTTTTTTCGCTTATTCCGCTTTCTTCTCTTCCTTCGCACAAGGAAAGCACAAGCCGGGGCCTGCCTCCGTTTTTCTGCTTGGCAATGGCTATTCGACGCTGTGCTTCCAGTTGCTGTAAAATAGGCTGCAAGCGGTCTTTGGAAATATGCCCGCTGAAAACACGGTTCAGCTCCGTGGCAGTGAGGGGGCCATTTTTTAAGGCTTCCAGCACCTTTTCTTCCAGCGGATCAGCGGCTTTGTCTCCAAAAATATACAGTGCAGAAGCCTGCGCGTATTGCCACATAGCAAGGGCGGCTTTCAGGTGCGACTCGGCGATGTGGTCGGCCCCATCGAGCAGGGCGTATACCAGGGCAAGGCGCAGGGTTTGGGCTTCGGCCCGGTTCACAATGCTGCCTGCAAGGCCAGAATGTTCTTTGGAAAGTTCAGGGTAACAATGCTCCCACAACTCCAGAGCGGTGCTGTGCATCTTCATGGCTCCACGTTTCTGCGCATGGGCCACTAGACGCCATAGTTCACGCTGCATGGGGGCAAGCTCGGCCTCCGGCATACGGCTTGGCAAGGGAACCAGCTTGGCCCGGCGGGCGCACACCCATAGGAACCGGTTGCCAAAGCCGTTCACGGCCTGCACTTCCCCAAGGCACACCGCCAGTTCCTGCATAGTAATGTGCGTGATAATGCTTATGTGTGCCCCTTTCACCAGCACGGGGTTGTTTTTAGTGAGCGGGGCATAGTCGCCGGAATCCCAAAAACAGCGAATACCCATGGAAAGGGTGTTGCCCTCCCGCTTGATGCAGGCAAGGCCGCTGGCAAATTCTTCGTCCTGTATCATCAGACGCTTGTCGCCTTTTTCGCGTATGGGCTCATTGGGGTTGAGCTTGTGCTTTCGCTCGCGCTCTTCGTCTGTTTCATCGCGCACGGCATGAGCCAGCCCTTCCCCGGTGGAGAGCGGTCCACCGCTTTCTCTGGCAGGCAAGGGCAACTGCCAAGCCTGCAAGTCAGAAGGATAGCAGTATTGCCGGGTGAACAGTTTGCTTACAGGGTGGCGTGAGGTTCCCTTTCTGGCCTTGCTGGAATTGCCGCAAATAACGGCAAACAGGCGCGGCGGGTGAATGGTTTCCCCCACATAGATGTGTGGCCCCATGTTGGGCGCGTGCCCATAGATTTCTGCCCCAAAGCGTACCAAGGCTGTCACGCAAATGGCTGCCGGGTCTGCTTCACTATCTTGCGTGGCCAGCCGGACAAATTCTCCCAGCAGGCCGGGGCAGGCATCCCATGGAAACTGGGGCCATTCTCGAAGCTGCATTTCTTCCGGGTCGGGCGGGGGTGTGTCTGGCATTTGTATTTGTGGTGCTAGGGCTGGAAAGCGTACCGCTGCTTTTTGCACGAACTCTGCCGGGGGCATGGCGGTTTCCATATGTAATTGCGGTATGAATCCGGGCATGGTGGCATCAGCAATGTCCCAAGACTCCGGCAAGGTGTCAGGTGGGAGAACAACGCTCATGCTGCCAGCAATGCCGCGCAGATGCTCCAGCAACTCCAGAGCAGCCTTGAAGCCGGGGGCGTCATTGTTAGGCCAGATGATGACGGTTCTGCCCTGCATGGGTGAGAAGTCTGTTTTGGCAAAGGCGTTGGCCCCGCCGCTCCAGGTGGTGACTACATGCTGCGGGAAAAGAACCTTGGCGGCATCGGCGGTTTTTTCTCCTTCCACAAGGAGTACAGGCGCGGAAGCCGGAAGCGTGTAGAAGGCTGGCAGATTGTATAGGGGCCGGGGTGCTGGCAAAGCCTGCCATGCCCATTGGGGGCGCTGGTTGCCATACTGCCCACAACATAGGGGCAGAACCACCTTGCCTGTTGGCGTTTCAAAGCGCACGGCATGGAAAAGCGTTTCGCCCAGGGCGTTTGTATAAGCCCAGGCATCTACCCTTGCCCCATGCTGTGAATGCCAGCGTGGTGGCTCTGGTGCATTGGCTGGCACAGGAAGCATGGGGGTAAAGGTGTTTTGCTGTTGCGCTTGTGGCTGTACGGTCGGGCGCGGCTGGTCAGTGCCTATGCCATACTTGCGGGCCAACTCGTTGGCTGCTTCCCCTTGGCGCATGTGCCATACCTTGGCAGCCAGGGCGATAATATCGCCCCAGCTATCCCCGGTGGCAAAGTCGCTGCCTTTGCCTGTTTCCAGGCTGGTGGAGCAGGAAGTTCCTGCCCCGCCTTCCAGCGAAGCGCACAGGTATTCCTTGCCGGAAACTTTGCCGCCGGGAAGGAGATCCGGCAGCACCTCCGGCAGGCGCTGGGCAAGTGTGCCTTTCACCTGTTCAAAGATGCTGCTCATTTCTGGCTCCGAAGCTGCGGGGCAGTGTCACGGGTGTGTACGCTTTGTGCGGTAAAGTAGGTTTCCAGATCGTTAATATCGTACAAAACACGGCTGCCGATTTTGGAGTATTTTGGCCCTTTCTTTTTTGTGCGCCACACTTCCAGCGTATTTGGCTTTACTCCCAAAAATTCAGCGGCTTCGTCTGTGTTAAGTTTTTTGGCAGGCATACGGAGTCTCCTTGTAACGAAGTAGGTTGGGCTTGGGCGAAATGCACCAAGCTGGAGACACCTATGTAGGCTGCTATCAAAAGGAAAAAAATTGCATGGTAAGTTCAGGCACAACAAAACCCCCTCTTTCTAGTGCTAGCAAGAGGGGGTTGTCTTTTTGTTCTGTAAATTAAGCTTATTATGCAGCTTGCATTTGATTGCGTTGGAACCTAGTCGAGCTAGGTTTTGCTCATTACTTGCCTTGTTTTGGAGCTCCACCCCAGTTGATAATGTCTGCGGGCATATTTTTTCGGAAGATTTCAATATAGGTAGAGGGCGCTTTGTCCACTCCGTATACTTTTGCAATGGCAAGATACTTCTTGCGGATTTCATCTTCTGTAACTTTATAAGGGGGCTTTACGGAATTACTCACATGGCTGGCAAGCTCAACAAGAACTGCCATATGAGTCTCTATCTTTTTTAGACTTTTTTTAAGTATGGCTTCCCGGCCAGTGGCTGCTGTAAACTCGTATGTTCTCTTTTTAAGCTTCGTCGTTAGGTCATCAACTTTGCGTTCTAAAGCGATAACTTCAGCAGAGACTTCTGCGGTTTGCTCCATGGTACTGCCCCAATTTGACTTGTTGGCAGCAATAATTGCTTCTATCTGGGAGTAATCGCAACAATAATTGTTGGAGCCAAGGGCATGATTCTGGTCTGTACGGAAGAACAGGGGAGAGAGGAAAGTCGCAATTCGTTTACAGGGAATATTTTGCTCGACCCCATCCCCAAGCATTGCCTGGGTACGGTACACAGCAATGCCGTAGAACTTGAGCGTTGCAAGGCTTTCTGGATTCGTTTTCGCGTGAAGCAATCGCATAGCTTCATTCAGGCGGATAGCTTGGGGCAAAGTAGCTGTTTCAAAAAAACTAAAAGCTTGAAATATAAATATGCACAGCAAAGCCGTGAAAAGAAGCCCTAAGGCAACGCCCCCCAGCAATGTTGCGGTAAGGTCTGAAAGAGAATCTTGTTTGACAGAAAAATACCGGAGAAGGCTTGCTACTGTGTATGATGTTGCAAGAACGCCAACACACCCTGTACCAATGACAGCCATAAGGCGAACGTTTTGGATAATCTCAAATTTTTTTGATGTGAACATGGTTATTCCGGGAGTGGTTAATAGTCAAAAGTGCCAACAGGCTGATTATATGCCGCCTGTGGCTTATTCTGCCCCTTCCTCAAGGCGTTCTTCAATTTCTTCCACAGTGGGCAAGCTGGATTTGAAAGCCTCTGGCAAGGCGCGGGTGAGTTCGTACTCTGAAACGCCAATGGGAGTAGTAACATTGCGCAGTGTATATTCTGCCACAATGCGGTCATTGGTTTGGCAAAGAATAAGGCCAATGGTGGGGTTATCCTGTTCATCACGCAATACATCGTCCACAACCGAGCAGTAGAAATTGACCTTCCCGGCATATTCGGGCTTGAATTTTCCTTTTTTGAGTTCAATAACCACATAGCAATGCAGTTTTGTATGGTAAAATAACAGATCAATGTAAAAATCCTGACTGTTGACTGCCACATGGTATTGCCTGCCCATGAAAGCGAAACCAGCGCCTAGTTCCAGCAAGAATTTTTCCACATGCCCCACAAGGCCCGTTTCAAGTTCCCGCTCGTGGAAGGGTTCTTCAAGAGTCAAGAAATCAAAAAGGTAGGGGTCTTTGAGAACTTCTTGGGCCAAAGCGGATTGCGGCGTAGGAAGGTGGGTGGAAAAGTTTGTTGTGGCCTTCCCCAGCCGCTCATGGGCATTGCTTTTGATTTGGCTAACAAGAAAGTCGTGGCTCCAGCCATGTTCCAACGTTTGCGCCATGTACCATAGCCGGGTGCTTGTCTCTTTCACTCCAAGAAGCGTAGCATTATGCGCCCAAGGTAGCAGCAAGACAAATTGCAAAATTTGGGCATCAGGGTTGCTGGTATCTGCTGGAGAGAATTGGGCCAATGCCGTTGGCCTAATTGGGGTGCTTGCATGGATTGGCAATTGGGCCAATGCTGTTGGCATAATTGAGAGGGCTCTGTATTCATTATGAAAGGCAAGCATCCGCTTAAGATTTCGCTCAGAAAACCCCTTAGTCTCTGGCAAGTCATTGCGTATGTCTTGCGCTAGCCGCTGAATAATTTTTGTTCCCCAGCCTTCAACTGAGCGCCGCTCCGCAATAATGCGGCCCACATCCCAGTACATGAAAAGCATTTCTGCGTTGGCAGATAAAGCGGCTCGCACCTGCGCCTGGCGTATGCGGTCTTTAATTTCTTTGAGGAGCAAAGGGTAGTTCATGGGATTGCCTTTGTGTTGAGAGCGGTACGGCAGTGCTTGCAGGCAGTGGCTACCTGAATAGTATAAAGAGGGTGGTTCAAGGCTGCAAGCCCTATCATATTGCATCAAAGCATATAAAAACAGTGGTGAATTTATGTAACAGGGTAGAAGAAACGTCTACAACCCACCCAGTATTTTGGCCGCTGCATTACCTGCTGCTGTCATGGATTCCGGAAGGAACTGGCCATACTTTTTCTTGGTGAATTCTGCGTTTTTGTGGGTGAGCATTTCGGCAATCATATCCAGGGTGAATTGTCCGCTGTTGGCCAGGGTAACTGCAAAATGGTGCCGCAGCCCATGGAAAGGGCGAAATTTAGCAGGTAACCCTGCGGCTTTTTTTATAGTGTCCACAGCACTGCAATCTTTTCGCATTTCACCAAATTTACCGGGAAAAACGTAATTACTTTCCGGAAAATGTTCTGCCCTCCAGGCAAGTTGATCTTGGAGAACTCCTGAGGCAACGTCACTCATGCCAATGGAAATGGATTTGCCACCCTTGGGGGAGCGAATGCGAATGAGACGCATGTGGAAATCCAGATCGTGTGTTTCCAGTTTGAACATTTCACCTCGGCGCATTCCAGTGAAAAAAGCCAAAAGCAGCATGTTGGCCACATCTTTCACGGGCCAGCAGCGAACTGTTTCCAAAAATGTCGTTACTTCATCGGGCTTGAGGTACTCTATAACCTCGTTATCTTTCACGGGCATTTCTATTTGAAAACTCAAGGCAGGGCAGCGGTTTGTTTTATAGCCAAAATTTACAATGCGGCGTAGCAATTCCAGAGTATTCCATAAGGTAGCGGGCTTGCGTTCCCCCATTAACTTGCGAAGCTCTTCAACCAGTTGAGGGGTAATTTCACTTACCGTGCTCTTTCCGCACAGGGGCACAAGGTGCTTTTCGTAACGGTTTCTGTCCGTAACAATGCCTTTCAGCGAAGGGCCTTTGATTTCAAAGTAGGCTTCGGCAATTTCCTTGAAAGGCTTGTCCTTTTCGGCTTTTTCCCGGCGAATGTCCTTTGCTGTTTTTACCTCTTCACCGTGGCGAACAGCCTTAACCCGCTCTGCCCGTATTTCAGCCGCAACGTCTGGGCCATACCCTTCAGACGTTTTGCCAATTTTTTCCCATACAAGCCGCCGCCCGGAACGGTAGGTAATATAGAAGCAAAGGTCTGGTGCCCCGGCGTATTTCTCCGAAGTTTCATATACATAGACTCCGGCCCACTTCTTTGGGTGATAACGTTTTTTTTGTGTTGCCATAGTGTGTTTCCCCGTAGAAAAATGGCTTGATACCTTTTCTAACCACCAAAATTTTTCTAACCTATTTCTAACCATATGGTCAAGTTTTGGCTAAAAGTATCGGGTTGCGTAAAACTCGTTTTTTGAGTAACACATTGATAATAAAGGAGTATATAGCTTTGTAAAACACGGTAAATTCTAACCAAAGGGCATAAAAAAGGGCTCATAACCCGAAGGTCGTAGGTTCAAATCCTGCTCCCGCAACCATAGAAATTAGGCCCTTACAGTGGAAACGCTGTAAGGGCTTTTTCTGTTTATAAAATCCTCTCCCCATCCTCTCCCCATTTTTTTCACCAAGCAAAATGAAGCAAGGTGAAAGTTCCCACCAAAAAAGAGATACCCTAGCCCAAGGCGCAGGCACAAAATGCCCCACCGGGTGAGGGTAAGGCTTATATCGATAAAAATTGATATGGTTATTTGTCTGGCTGTGTTTGCCTTCCCTGTAAGATATTTTCACACAAGCAAAAAAAGCTCTGCCAGCCTGTAAAAACGTGGGGTTCGCTCGTTTTGGATTACCTCGACAACCGCTTGGCTGCCAGTTTGAATTTTAATGGTGTGGATTTCTTTGTTGTTCATAGCGGTATCTTCTCTCTTGTTATGGTTTTGCAATGCCCCTATAGGGTGTCGAAAATCCCACCTTCCGGTTGCAGCAATCCAAGGCTCTGCGTTGGCTTTTCTGCCATAAGGCTTGCAATGGCTTCCGGTGTGCAATGGTCAACAATCAATCTTGGTAGTGGGGGCACTTCTGGCAAGTTGCGTTCCAGGTCCGCAATATCCGCAAAAAAACTTTGTAACTGGTCAGGATTTGCATTTGCTGGCCTTGTTCGTCGAGCTTCAATAGTTTTTTCAAGTGTTTTGCGTCTTGAAAGAGCTTCCTTGCGGGTGTCTTCTATTTCTGCCCTGGCTTGGCGCTCCCATTCAACAAATAGTGCTTTGCAAAGAGCTACCACGGCACTTTTTCTTTCACCTGGGGGCAAAGCGCATAAAGCAAAGCGGGTCCGCTGTACGATTCATGAACACGCACTATAAAGCGGCCCCTTGCAGCGCATGACATAGCACCAAGGGCGTTTATAAAGGTAAGCTCTGCGGGAACCTGAATTGCACCAGCTATCGCCTCAACAAAGATTTTCAAAATAGGGGGCAGCCCCACAAGCTCTGCGGCTTGTGTCATGGTCATGTTGGTCTTGCTTGCCAATGGCCTGATGTTCCCAAAAATGGAATGAAAGGGCGGGCATGGTTACTACCAGATTTAGTGGTAAGTGCAGTCTTTTATCGACGGTGTATGTGCGATGGCTTCTCGGATTTTTTCTTATTTTAAAAGTACTATAATTACAGATGTTTATTTTTTTGTCAGTGGGCATCATAAAAAAATGTGCTAAATATCTTGCTTTTTTCGGGGGAATAGTTTATTGAGAGAATGGCTATAACAACAAGCACCTTCAACAGGCAGGCAGCACAGACCAGAATCCCATCTTGACCACCTCATACTGATGAAGAAAGCAATATTTATAATGATTTTAATATTTTTTAGAAGATAATGATTACCCCTCCAGGTAAAATGATAATATAGCTTTCACCGGGACCCACAGAGAATAAACTCTGCCCCACAGCCTCAAATGAGGTTTTCACCATGATTTCTTCACTCCGCATCATTTCAGATGCACTTCCTGCTTTCGTTTTCCGCAAGGACATATCCACTCATACCCAAGGGATACTGAACCCACGCACTATGGCCAATTTGGATAGCCAGGGCCGTGGTATTAGCGGTGCTATCGTTATTGGCAAACGCGTGGCATACCCGCGT
The DNA here is from genome assembly GCF_000430005.1 of Desulfovibrio cuneatus DSM 11391. GTDB lineage: Bacteria > Desulfobacterota > Desulfovibrionia > Desulfovibrionales > Desulfovibrionaceae > Frigididesulfovibrio > Frigididesulfovibrio cuneatus. The sequence continues at coordinate 9,439 of NZ_AUCY01000048.1, read as the reverse complement.
GAAAGCGTTATTGCTTTCCTTGCCCAGCAAGTTCGCCCCCGGAAAAACCGGGGACCTTCCCCCTCTCAAAAGTAAAATAACCATACCTCGTTGCCGCTCTGTTGCGTCTGCGGGGCCTTTGTCGTTGTGTCATTGGCACGCGTTCCTTCTGGTATGCATTTGGGTTCGCCAGAAGGAGCTGTGCCGATGATGAATACACCATGGCAGGCTGGCTCTTTTACTATGTTGGGTAGGGGAGCGTCGCTATTGCTTAAGCTAACTTTCATGGAGAGAGTATATATGGGTACTAAAAGAAACCGAAGAACAGATGCCAAGTACGTGGCTGACCACCTGGAGGTGGTGGAACTGGTGCGCCAAGGCTGCCCAGAGCCTGAAATTTTCTTGCGGCTCGGCCTAAGTAGGGCACAAGTGGGTAAACACAAGCTGGAGGCCATAGCGGCACATGAACTCGCACCGGAAGACTTACATCCGGCTCATGAAGTTTGCCAGGCCCGGAGCCTGCCAAAAGCAGTGCGAAGATTGATGATGCTGGAGTCACAAAACGGCGGCAACACACTCCTTAAGGTTACTGCGGATGGCCGTGGTGGCTGCCACCTCACTTTTCTTGAATTGCACTACCCAAAAAGCACCAAGACAAAAACATCCAGCTGCGATGCTGGCAGAAGGATTTAGAGATGACTGAGCACAATAATCACAACTATAATTATCCTGCCCCCTACGGAGCTGGGATCCAAACTGTTTCCACCTCAGGTGGAGTTCCGGCAGAGCAGGACAACATTTGGAGCTATAATCCCCCCGCAGGGTCTTTGCAATTCATGAAAGACCAAACACACGCCATGAATACTGTGGCCAACTTTGTTAATGCGAACCGTCGGTTGAGTGCCGAGATGCGGCATCAGGTCGAGCAACAGCAGCTGTATGGACTTCAGACTGGAATGTATGGCCAAACTGTCTACCACCTAGGTAGTGTAAGCAGCCAAATTACGCGCCTTCCCTTTGAAGGCCTGCCGAGTGACCTTTGGTCCGTGCTGCATGACCTAGCTCGTGTAACGGGCTGGCCGGAGCATGTGCTTTTAAAGGCTCTGCTGGGAGCAATTAATACTGCCCTACGTGGAAGGTATCAGGTGCAGATTGATTCCACCTGGGCTGAGCCTGTACTGCTTTACATTGGGTGTTTTGCAGAATCCGGGGTTCGCAAAAGTCAGGTGATAGACCTGCTTGCCGCCCCATCCAAAGCTTTTCAAGCAAGGCTTCAGGCGCAGTACCACCAGGAAAGCCCTGATCTTAAGGCCCTGCAAAAGCTTGGGAAAAAGGTGCAGGATCGAAAGCTGAACGCCTTGGCAAAAAAATTGGCGCTCAGGGAAGGCGAGATAACCCCTGACCTTCTGGCAGAGGAGATCAAACAGATTTGTGGACCATTGGAAGGCAAAAGGATTCAGGGGATGCCCAGCCTTTTTGCAGATAGCTTTACGGAAAAGGGCCTTGTTAAGGCCATGGGTGACTGCGGCGGTGGCCATGCCATTATGCAGGCAGAAGGAACACAGCTCTTGGACCAACTTGTTGGCTCGTCAGCTAACCTGGAGGTGTTTTTGAAAGCGTACAACACGGAAAGCTATTCCCACCGATCCGCACAAGGTACGGATATTTTTTTGGAAAAACCTTTCCTTTCTATCGTTTTGTTAGCGCAGCCCGATGTGGCTGCAAGGTTGTACGGCTCCAAAACTTTGGTGGGTAGAGGGCTTGCAGCGCGCGTTACCCCCTGCTTTCTTCCCAGCGGGGGAATCGCTGAAGTTGTGTTCCCTGGGACGGCCTTTGACGCCGGGCAGACGTACACTAAGAAAGTAACTCGTATGCTGGAGCGCAATTACACGCAAGAGGCAACACGGGAGATATTTACCATTGGTGTTACCGAGAGCGCAAGGGTTGTTTTGCGAGGGTTTGCGCGAGAGCTAACCCGACAGTATGGGGCAGAGCACTTACCCCATTCATCGTACCTTAGAAAGTTGCATGGGGCGGCAGCGCGCTTCGCAGCTACGCTCCACTGCTATCGCCATGACAATCCGGAACGCGAACCCATGTCGGAACAGGATGCAAGAATGGGGGTTGCCATTGCAAAGAGTACTATCTCGGATGCTCAGTGGGCCTTCGCTCCCAATGGGGTGCGGGGGGTGGAGGATGCACGGACAATAAGCGCCTGGATCAAGCGGCACAACAGGGAAGTGTTTGAAGCGAGATCGATTGCCAAGGACACATCGGTGCGCAGTATTGAGAGAGTCCATAATGCCCTGGACTTGTTGGAAAGCCACAACCACCTTCGGCAACTGCCTCGGCAGTCTGGTGGGCGGGCTTGTATTACGCATCCGTTTTTGTCCGCGTGCAGGATGTGAAGACGAAGGGCTCACAACTGGTGGGCGGGCTTATGCTCCGTATTACGCATTCGTTTTGCTCCTTCATCGATAAGACCAGCATGATGTAAAAGTCGATCCCCCCTCCGACAAGTCGCTTGTCGGAGGGGGGATATCGCTTTTAGATGCCTTTTTGACGGGTTTTATTGTGTAAGCTGTAGCGTATGTCGTTTGTTATGTCATACCATACGTGACCATTTTATTTTCCAGGGGAAAAGATGGCTGAACGAAGAGTTGGCCAATTTATTTTCATGCCAGGGTGGCGTGAAAGGGCATGAAAACTTGATGTGGCTGCCAGCCTGAGTGAGCTTTATTCCTCATGCCGTGAAACGGTACCAAGTTTTTTTAAGTGCTCCGGTAAAAAATAATTCCGTCAAGATTATATGCGTGAAAGTGTCGATTACCACAGTGTCTGTAAAATGCCCAAACCAGCAATATGGGAACGTAGCAAAACAGGTTATTAGTAATATTAAAAACAATTAGTTAATAGCGTAAGGAATGGCTTGTCATAACACGTACAGTAAGCTCTTAGTTATGCTCTTCTTTTCAATGTACACTTAATTTGTAACCAAAACCATAAAGGAAAATGAAATGATCACATACAATCATCAGTATAACCAATACCCTATTCAATGCTGTGAACACAGAACGTATGGGTATAGCGTAGATACACTTGCAAAGCTGGACAGTTTGCTAGCCCATATGACAACACGATTCAGTAAGGTGTTGTTTGTGCGTTTTGATGTGCGTTACCCGCAGGAGTTAGCGTACAGTGTAGACAACGTCCTTTTTTCCAACTTCATGGGTACGCTGGTACGCTACTGCCAACGTAAGGAGTATGCCCCGGCATACATGTGGGTACGTGAACATGATAGCGCTTTAAACCACCATTACCATTGCATCATGCTATTTAACGGGCACAAGATTCAAAACAGCTATGGGGTGCTCAAGAAAGCGCAAGAGCTGTGGGCACAGCAACTGGATACTGCCGTGCCAGGGTTGGTAAACTTCTGTGCTCCCACAACTATGCCAAACCAGTATTGGCTTATGCTGCGGAAAGATCAACAAACATGGGAAGATATGTATCATTATGGGTTTCAGTGGGGTAGTTATCTGGCGAAGGTCGATACCAAGGAAACAAACCTGCATGGGGTTCGCTCCGTAGGCTCATCCAGAATTCCCAAAACCTTGTACCAGAGCAGCCTTGCCAATTACAAAAATAGCCAGGAAACTACGGAATAGAGAAAAAAACGACATTTTTACGCATTGTGGCGTTGCTATGGCGGGTAAACCGCCTTTTTTTGTCCCCTATAACCTAAAATGAGATGATATTATGAATAAAAAGCCAGAGAATAAGCAAAATATGCCTGTGTTGCCCAATGCCACCATAGCTGGCTTGCCTGCGGAAGCTCTCGTGCCTTTGGCAATTAAAAGTCTTACTGTGGAACCTGTGCAAATTCCTGATGCTACGAATAATCACACCGCTGTGTGCTCGGCAGAACTGGTAACCGGTGAAGGCACCGTGCTGAAAGACGTGGCCATGGCTTCTGCCAACGACATTGCAGAAGGCTCAAACCAAACACCTCTGGCTCTGGCTTCTGCCAAGTGCAAACGGGCTGTGCTTGGCACGGCTGTGGCTTTGAGCGGAGCCTTACCTATGGAAAATACTGCTCATAAAGCGGAACCACAACAGCCGAAGGAGAAACCGAAAATATTTGATGTTCCCTTCCACCTGGCAAAACCGAAACCATTGCCTCAAGCAGAGAGAAATGGCGGTGGCACCAAGCCAGCATCGGAAAAACAGCGCGGGTTTATCGGCACCCTAGCCCAGCATAGTGGGACAGACCCGGAAACCTTGGCACAAGAGGTGTTCGGCAAACCTGTGAAGGCCCTGCAAGGCAGTGAAGCGGACGCGCTTATCAAAAAGCTGAAAGGGGTAGAGGAAGAGTAAAGCAATACAGCGAAATAGTGTACACTAGCTGAGGCTTATATGCTGTAAGAAGTTTTATGGTAGTTGTTAAATATTTATGCATGCGTTAATGGAATGATATGCCTTGCGGCAATATGTAGGCCCATATAGGGGAAAATCATTTTTATTTATGCTCACAATGTCTGTAAGGGCTTTCCGAAAAGCAAGGAAGCATTCTTTTTCGTCATTCCTGCCTTTAAGTCGTTGTTGCAAAGCCTTTACATCAGATTCAGCGTAACCAGCAGCAATGGCATCCTTGGCAGCTTCTATGACTTCATCTGTAATGCCTATTTGGCGTAAGCCAGATTTAAGGACATGAGGGGCAATGGCCTTGGCAACATTAAATGCTGTGTTGGTAACGTCCTTTAAAAATTCAGAGTCACTTTGCTCTTGCTCCTCATAATACGCAATAATTTCTGCTGCCAGCGAGGAAAATACATCTTCTGCATAGTCATGGGCAAAGGCATCATAATAGAGAACAGGTTGTCCTTCTTCTTTGCATTGTGCTTCCCACATTTTTACAAAGGTTGTTTTGCCAAAGCCCCATTCCCCATCCAGAATGATGACCCCTTTATTCAAGGCTTGCGCAAAATGCCTGAGGTTGTGCCCGTAGCCTTCTAACCCAAAAATATCATTTTCGGGGGTGAACCCTTTTGCGCAGTCAATGGTCGGTTCGTGGTAACGGTCTGGCATGGTGTTCTCCATGGGGGGAGTTGAAGAGGGTGGGAGAGTACGTTGAGTTTATCTTCAAAAACGGCTAAATTGTCGAGAGGTTTTAACGGTAAACAGTTTTCCTCCCAAAATTCGATGTCTTGCATAGGCTCAACGGGAAGATTTTTTATTAACTGTTCCCATTCACTTTCCTGAAATCCATATTGCTGGCACAGCCCAACTAGGTTGTCTTTACTAAAGAAATGATTTAGAGCATCAACGTGTTCCTTAACTTTATCTCCTCTTGATGCAAAGTAATAATAGGAGCCGTCTTTACAGAAGAAGTTTTTATCAACATCATGTCCTATGTCTAATTGGTTTTGGCCAACGCGCCTGCTCGCTTCCTCCGGCCCATATTTCCAAAGATAAAAGAATACACGCTTACCACTATTAGAAAGCGGCATAAGTTGTGAAGCGATAGCCGTTAATAAATTTTCATAAGCTTCTTCTACTTTCTGTGCTGTTCGGGGTTTAATTGCATCAACATCATGGCGATCTTTTAGTTCCTCCAGCTTGGTAACATATGATTGGAGATCGTTATTCTTTTCTCCTGTTTGGCTGAGTTTCGCTACAAGTGCAGCTTGTTCAGTCTGTAGCTTGCTAAATTCTTCTATTGAAACTGTTTTGGGTGGGGCAATTTCTAAGAGAGCACTTGATAATTTTTTTAAAAATTCGTCAGCTTCCCTTGTATAGGCCGCAGGTCTATCCGAAATAATTGCTGAACATACGCTGGAGGCCATATTAATAAAGGAATCTGTACCTGACTTGTCTAAACCTACGACCATATTTTCAGTGAAAACTCCCTGCATATCTTTATATGACAAGCCGGGAAAAAGGAATATAAAAACGTCTGCCTTCCCCTGTTCCTTGAGCAAGCGAGCCGCACCCATTTCACATAAGCAATAAGGGCTATCAAAATAGTTTTTACTGAGAAATAGTACAATAAGCTTGGACTGTAGCAATTTTCTGAATATTGATCCGTTTATGTAGTCACCACCAGAAATGCCTGTGTCTGGATGGGACGTGTAGAAAATATGCTCAGCACGAATCTCAAAGCCGAGGCGCAGAATTTTGTCAACAAAAGGATTAGTAACAGGCTTATCTTTTCTCGCATGTGAAACAAAAATCATTGAGGTATCCTATTTCTATGAAGTTAATTATCCTGAACGGCTAACTCACTTTATTTAGCATCTTTTTCTTAATCCAGCCCTTTGCTTCAAGCGCCGTGACCAATGATTGCGCCCCAACATCACCCCCAACTTCTCCTTCACCAGCACGGGTAACCCCTTCACAATGTCCATCGCAAGCTCACGGTTATAACCCGCAGCACCAAGCTCAAGGGGTATTTGTTGCGGCAGCACAGTACCCTAAATCCACCCTTTCTTCTTCATGGCTTCCTCAGCTTCCTGTTTCCATTCCAGGGCTTCGCTTTCCACCTCAATACCCTTAATGGAGCTGTATACGATCAGGGCAGCGGTTCCATAGTCTTCTTTGGGGTTTTTGGCCTTGGCGTATGCCTCAATAAGTTTTGCCCCGGCACGGGCGATTGTTTTTTGTCTTTCTGGGAACTCTCCTAATAGAAGTAGTTCATCAAACATTTTTTGGGCTTCTTCCATGTTGCCTTCCTTGTCGTAAGCCTCGATAATGATCACAGTAGCCTGGGCACGCTGGGTCAAAATTTCTTCCCGGTCGCCCAGGTCTTTCATTTCATCGAATAGGGCACGGGCTTCTTTTGTGTTGCCTGCTAATGCGTAAAGATTGATCATGCATGCACTTGCAGTAGCACGGTTGTCTCGTCTTCTTTCCGTGTCGCCAAGGCCTTTCATGGCATCGAGTATGGTGCGGGCTTTCGTTATGTTAGACTTTGGGTATCCAGCAGTAAAAATATAAATAATGTTTTTGTAAGCTTCTGATTGAAAATCTTGTATATTATTTGAGCCTTTCAACTCCTTCAAAAGTTCGTATATGGTGAATGCGCCTTCAGAGTTGTATGGAGCACTATAAAAATGCGTCATGCCAAGCAAGGCTCCTGCGAAGTTGTTTGTAATAAATTGGTTCTGTGGGTTTGTGTTGTAGGCTTTTTGTGTTTCTTGAAATAATTGGTTTATTTTATCTGGATATTCTTCTTGTGGGGCTGCTAGTGCATAAAAGAAAAGCAAATATGGTGCACAGAGGCTTAAGGCCTCAATAATAGTTATTTCGTTGCCAAGCTTTTTAATTTCTTCATATGTTTTTTGCCCCTTGTCCAACTGTCCATCTATTGCATACCCTTGTACGAGGAATGCTAGAGCCCTTGCGATTGGTTCGGTTTGGCCTTTAAATGTTGTTTTTATCGCCCCCAAAGTTTGTAAGGCATCATCAAAACGGGCCTTTTGAGCGAAAAACTGTACAAAATAGGTTTGGGCATTTGCCTGCTGTGTTGTACAGATTTCTTTCTTTGGCAACGATTCAAAAAGCTTGTACAGTTCCTGGCCTGCCTTAAGGGCAGGCTCTGTTTTGTCGTGCAGCACCTCAAAAATGGTATTGCGTAAAAGTTGCCCGTGGTTTGCCCAGAATTCATCAGGGGTATTGGTACGCTGATTACTGAAAGCGCTTTGGTGGTCCAAGAGTTTTTCAAAAAAGGGCTGAATCTCACTAGCTTGTATGTTCTCTGTTCTGTTAGCAGATGGAACAGACGCCGTCCGTTTAGAAGCCCCATAGATTGTCATGATGCTGGCATACCGGGCAAGCATATCTACGGAGTCAAGCTTTTCATTCACAGCTTTTAATTGGCCGTCAATTTCTGAGAGATCTTCCTCTAGGGAAGCCCTTACGCGCAGCGTTTGCCATATTGTTCCCCCAAGGATAGCGAGAAAAATTGTACTTAATCCGGCAATTACAGTTGCATGCTGGGAAACTATATTGCTCAAGCCTGTAAGGGCACTCTGTTGTTTATCGCTAATAGCTTCTTTAATTTCTGCTACAAGTTCGGCTGGCGTATGGGCGTTGCTGGTTTGGCTGGGGGGTGCCTCCGGAGCCGGGAGGAAATGTTGTTGTTCTACTGTGCTGTATGTGTTTGTTGCGGTAGTCGCCCCAGCGTGTTGCAAGTGCCAAAGGGTCCCCCCTTTCAGAAGTGCAAAGAGGGCAAGCACGGCGATACAAAATAAGAGGACTTCCCTGGAGTATAACCAGCACCAGGCTTTACTGGATTTTTTATTTCCTTCGCTCATTTGCCTTCCTGCGGTGTTGCGGTTGTGAGGCGACTATTTTTTGTTGAAACTCTCAATCAAGCGGCTTCCGGCATCTACTGGAGTTTGTAGGTTTTGGCTTTTTATGAGGCCAGTTCTGCATGGCGTAAACATGGTATTAAAAAAGATGCTTCTCTCAGTTTCGGTAACTGCATTGCTTGGCAGAAGCCTGAAATATGTTTTGGCCATAACCACTTTTTCTTCCGCATCTCTGGCAAGGTGCAGTGCTGACACATAGAGCTTGCTTAGAAAGCTTAAAAGCCAAATAAAAATAGTGGTTATCATAAGAAACGGAGCGATTATTCCAAGCGGGTACGTTTGCTTTAATTCAAGTGAATAGAAGGATATGGCTTCAGGGAGTACCCACTTGAGGAGAATGATAAATATGGTAAGCCCCCCCGTGACAGCTCCCGCAAGCATATAAGATAGATACCTTGCTTGATTATTGTATTTTTCTTTTAAATCATGCCAGTCGCTTTCCGCCGCCTGCAAGCCAACGGCCTCATTGTAAGCCGTTTGGTATGTTTCTTTTAGGCTTCTTTTGACTTGTTCTCTTTCCCAGGTTTGCGCGTCGTCTATTTGTTTAACTCGATATAGCTCTAACTTAAGTGATGTATCACTCATTCCCGCATTGAGTGGGTGTGCGGATTGCAGTATGTCTGCTGATGCAGGATTCTCCTGAGCGATGATACCACATGTATATACTATCCATGCTAATTTATATGTCTCTTGACTTGCATCTATTTCTGGGAAAGAGCTGAGAGTGTCTAGGCAACCTTTAGTCCGAACTATGGCGTTTCTATAAAGGGCGGATTCAAGTCGTAAGTGCAACACCTCCGGTGTTGGATAAAAAAGCAAGGTGCGGTAATACCTTAGCTCTCTATCCACCACAGATGAGGGAACTATGCACTACACGCACCTTGCCAAGGAAGAACGCTATTACATTTTCTGTAGTCTGAAAAGCGGAAAATCCATGAGAACTATAGCACGTGAATTGAACCGCAGCACCGCTACAGTTAGTCGTGAGTATGCCCGCAACAAGGGGTTGCGCGGTTATCGCTACCAGCAGGCTGAAAGGAAAAGCCAAGAAAGGCAGGCTCATAAAGGAAAGACTCAGATATCACCTA
>NZ_AUCY01000047.1 GCF_000430005.1 Desulfovibrio cuneatus DSM 11391 | reverse complement strand
GGCCCCCGGATAGTTGGCGGTGCAGGGCAACGAGCAAATATACATATGACTATATATGAAGGCCAGGGCGCTGGCAATGGGTAAGGAATTGGGCTATCGCGGCGTCTTCGCCGCACCTTATAGGTAATTTTCAGAGCCTCCCCCACCCTACGCGCGCTTTGCTGCGCCCGCCCACTCATGCGGAGTGCGGTAGTTTAGGTGTCGCTTTCCTATACTGTAGCTATTACCTTTTGTGGCACAGTATTTTCTCGCAACAAGTAACCGATAAGCGCCCCTTCGCCCTCGCTTGGCACGGTGTTTTTCCGCGCGAATATATTTGTGTAGCGTACGAGTCTTCGAGTGAGCGGAACAAATCTACTGAGCGCGGGCCGTAACCTACCGGGGTCACGGGGGGCAACCCCGTGGGTGTGGGGTTGTTAGGGGGCCGCACAAGGGCCCCCTAACCCAAGCGGAGCGGCAAACAAAACAAGAAACAACAGGCTGACGCGGCGGCACGCCGCAAAACCTCCCGCGCCACCCCCTCTTACAACAAAAAGGCAGGGGGAACACTCTCCCCCTGCCTTTATTCTTCTCTTCTCTCTAATCACCAAACTTACTCGCTATAAAACTCCTGCAAGCTGCACACGTTCAACCCTCTGGCTCTTGCCCCGGCAATGGCCTGCGCCATTACCTTGGCTCCGTCCAGGGTAGTGCTGTATGGCACGCCGTACAGCAATGTGCTTTGCCGGATGGCGCGAGAATCCTGCACCGTCAACTTACCGGAAGCTGTGTTAATAACCAGTGCAATTTCATTGTTTTTGATCTGGTCCACAATGTTTGGTCTGCCTTCATACACTTTCAGCACCGTTTCCACAGGGAAGCCTGCTTCGCGCAGCAACTTCGCCGTGCCGGAAGTGGCCAGCAGAATAAACCCAAGTTCGTGGAACTTCTTGGCCACAGGCGCAATGTGGGCTTTGTCCCGTTCATTCACGGAAATAAACACCTTGCCTTCCTTGGGCAAACGCACCCCGGCTGCAAGCTGGCTTTTGAGGAATGCTTCGTCAAAGTCATTGCTTACGCCCATCACTTCCCCGGTGGAGCGCATTTCAGGTCCAAGCAGAATATCCACACCCGGGAAGCGGTTAAAGGGGAATACCGCTTCTTTAACGGAGAAGTAGCTGCGCTTTTTGGCCCCAGCCAGTGCGCCCTCAGCAGTTACCCCTGGCAGCACGTCATGCAGGGTTTTGCCCAGCATAATTTGGGTGGCAAGGCTGGGCAGGGGCACCCCTGTGGCCTTGGAAACAAACGGTACTGTGCGCGAAGCACGGGGGTTTACTTCCAAAATGTACACCAGACCGTCTTTAATGGCGAACTGAATGTTCATAAGCCCCACAACGCGCAGTTCTTTTGCCAGCACAATGGCTTGGCGGGCAATTTCTGCCTGGATGGCAGGGGAAAGGGTGTGCGGGGGCAATACGCAGGCAGAGTCGCCGGAGTGAATGCCCGCTTCTTCAATGTGTTCCATAATCCCGGCAACATACACCTCGTTACCATCGGAAAGGGCGTCCACATCCACTTCCGTGGCGTGTTCAAGGAACTTATCGATAAGTATGGGGTGTTCCGGCATGGTGCTGCCCACCACATCGGCAAAGTAGGTGCGCATTTGCTCGTCGTCATACACCACACGCATGGAACGCCCACCCAGCACATAGGAAGGCCGCACCATAACCGGGTAATGCACTTGGCTGGCAGCGTGCAGGGCTTCTTCCACCGTCAGGGCCACAGCGTTGGCTGGCTGGCGCAGGTTCAGCTTTTGCAGCAAGGCCTGGAAGCGTTCCCTGTCTTCTGCCCTGTCAATGGCGTCGGGTGTTGTGCCAATAATGGGCACGCCAGCCCGCATTAGGGGCACAGCCAGGTTCAGTGGGGTTTGCCCGCCAAACTGCACAATCACACCGTCCGGGTTTTCGCGCTCCACAATGTTCATCACATCTTCAAAGGTCAGGGGCTCAAAGTAGAGCCTGTCGGATGTGTCAAAGTCGGTGGAAACCGTTTCCGGGTTGGAGTTCACCATAATAGAGGTAACGCCCACATCGCGCATGGCAAAGGCCGCGTGGCAGCAGCAGTAGTCAAACTCTACCCCTTGGCCGATGCGGTTGGGGCCGCCCCCCAGAATAATTACTTTTTTACCAGCCTCAGGGGTGGGCTGTGCCCTGTCTTGCCTGTAGCTGGAGTAATAGTAGGCGCTGGCGCCCCCTTCTTTTTTGCGGGCGTAGGTTGTTACAGCTTCCATGGCAGGCAGAATACCCAGGGATTTGCGCAGGGTACGCACGTCGGCTGCCGGGCGCTTCCACATGGCGGCAAGCTGGGCGTCGGAAAAGCCCTTGCGTTTTGCTTCCACCATCAGCGCTTGCAGTTCCGGGTTGGTGGCATCCATGGAGTTTGCCAGGGCAAAGCCCTTCAGCTTGTCTTCCATAACCACCAGTTCCTGCAATTGGCCCAGGAACCAGGGATCTATGAAGGAAGCTTCGTTGATTTCCTCAATGCTCATGCCTGCCCGCATGGCGTCACGCAGGGCAAAAACACGCTGGGAATTGGGCTTGCGCAGCAGGGGCACAATGTCTTTGCGGTCTGGCACGGCATTGCCAAAATTGGCACACCACCCGGCAGCACCCACTTCCAGTGAACGCAGGCCCTTTTGCAGGGCTTCCTGGAACGTGGCCCCAAGGCTCAAGGCTTCCCCTACGCTACGCATGGAGGTAGTAAGCTCGTCTTTAGCTCCGGCAAACTTTTCAAAAGCAAAGCGTGGCACCTTCACCACCACATAATCGCTGCCAGGAACATAGTCTGCCAGGGTGCGGTTGTCGCCGCACAGGTTCAGCTCGCTCAGGGAATAACCCACGGCCAGCATGGCAGCCACCCGCGCAATGGGGAACCCGGTGGCCTTGGAAGCCAGGGCAGAAGAGCGCGAAACGCGGGGGTTCATTTCAATAACCATCAATTCGCCGGTTTGCGGGTGCATGGCGTATTGCACGTTAGCACCGCCCACCATGTTCACCGCGCGCATAATATCTTTGGAAGCCTGAATAACCTTTTCAATTTCTTCAGGCGAAAGGGTCATGGCAGGGGCCACGGCAATGGAGTCGCCCGTGTGCACGCCCATGGGGTCAAAGTTTTCAATGGTGCACACAATAATGCAGGTGTCTGTCCGGTCGCGAATAATTTCTATTTCAATTTCTTTCCAGCCCAGCACGCTGCGCTCAACCAGCACTTCGTGCTTCATGCTGGCGGCAAGGCCAGCAGCGCCGATTTCTTCCAGGTCGTCACGGTTGTAAGCAATGCCGCCTCCTGCCCCGCCCAGGGTAAATGCAGGGCGCATAATGATGGGGAAGGGAATGGTTGCGGCTGCGGCCCGTACTTCATCCATATTGCGGGCAATAATGGACTCCGGCATTTTCAGGCCAATGCTGTCCATGCAGTCGCGGAACAGTTCACGGCTTTCTGCCGTAGCAATGGTGTGGCTGTCTGCCCCAATAAGCGCTACCCCACATTCTTCCAGCAGCCCGCTTTCCGCCAGGTTCAAGGCGGTGTTCAGGCCTGTTTGCCCCCCCATGGTGGGCAGCAGGGCATCTGGTCGCTCTTTGCGAATAATGGCAGCGACTGTTTCTGGCTCAATAGGCTCAATATACGTCCTGTCTGCCAACTCAGGGTCTGTCATAATGGTTGCGGGGTTTGAGTTAATCAGAATTACCTCATACCCCTCTTCTTTCAGGGCTTTTACCGCCTGGGTGCCTGAATAATCGAACTCTGCGCCCTGCCCGATAACAATGGGCCCGGAGCCAATGACCATGATGCGCTTGAAATCTGTTCTCTTGGGCATAACAAAACCTTTAGGCTATACGTTACCACCACACACCCGAAGCCGTACAAATAGCAGTGGATGCGACTCGAACAACAAAAAAAGACAGAGTGGCTCGTCCACTCTGTCTTTTTCCGTGAATAAATACGTACACCCTTGTGTACCAAGTTGCTTTTTCCTGGGCGAGCGTACTGTTGCATTGCCAGGTGTTTGCCACTGCAAGGGCGCTTGTTGTCACGGCTGGTTTGCCGTGTCCGAGCGATTTTTTATAGCCCCTCTGGCGGCAATTTGGCAAGAACAATAATCAGCCCAGCGTTTTTTTACTTCATGCCGCCAGCACCTTGACTGTTGCGGCAAAGAGATATACCAATAGAAATAGCCCAAAATGAACACACCATTTGGGCATTTTACGCTGGGGGAGCCGGGCATGCACTGCATGGGACGGCTGAGAGTGGAGTATTCCTTACCCCTTGAACCTGACGCAGATAATGCTGCCGTAGGAAAGCTGAGCGCACCACAAGGGGTACGCGTATATGCACCTTCGGGGGCTGTCGTCAGGCAGCCCCCTTTTTTTATTGGGAAACGTCCATTTCTTGCGTTTGGCGGTGTTGCTTCACCCTAAAGCCGACGGCAGTCGCGAGCGTAGCGAGCCGTGGAGCGAAGGCGGAGGGCGAAGGCGGCTTTACCGCCGAAGCACCACCACGAAGCCCGAGCGGAAAAGAAGGAGATTCATACATGCAGACACAAAAAGCGCACACTTTAGAACTTATAGTCAACGGGCAGCCGCACACCTGTGCTGCCCCCACAACCCTGGCACAACTGGTAAGTACCCTGGCCCCGGCAAGCGGCGCGCTGGTGGTGGAACGCAACGGGCACATTATTGCGCAGGAAGCATGGGCCACATGCAGCCTGGAAGCGGGTGATGTGCTGGAACTTATTCATTTTGTAGGAGGAGGTTGATATGACCCACCCAGAGCACACACCTATGGCTGCGGATCAGAATATGACCCCGGCAAATTCCCACACTCCCACCCCCCCGGCCGACGACGCCCTGATTATTGGTGGGGAACGCCTGCACAGCCGCCTGTTTATTGGCACTGGCAAGTACGGGGCAGACGCCCTTATCCCCCAGGTGGCAGCAGCTTCCGGCGCGCAGGTCATAACCGTTGCCCTGCGCCGGGTGGATATGAGCGGGGCACAGGCCGGTATTTTCCAGCACATTCCAAAGCACATGCGCCTGTTGCCCAACACTTCCGGCGCGCGCACAGCGGAAGAAGCCGTGCGCATTGCCCGCCTTGCCAAAGCTGCCGGGTGCGGCAACTGGATTAAAATTGAAATTATCCGCGACGCCCGCCACCTGCTGCCAGACGGCTACGCCACAGCAAAAGCTACTGAAATACTTGCAGCAGAAGGGTTTGTGGTGCTCCCCTACATGAACCCCGATTTGTACGTGGCCCGCGACCTTGTAAGCGCCGGGGCTGCTGCGGTTATGCCCCTTGGTTCCCCCATTGGTAGCAACCGCGGGCTGGCAACGCGGGAAATGATCGGCATTTTGCTGGAAGAAATAGCCCTGCCCATTATTGTGGATGCAGGCATAGGCCGCCCTTCCCAGGCGTGCGAGGCCATGGAAATGGGAGCCGCAGCCTGCCTTGTGAACACCGCCATTGCCGTGGCAGGCAACCCTGTGGGCATGGCAAAAGCCTTTGGCACTGCCGTGGCAGCAGGCCGCGCCGCTTACTGCGCGGGCGTGGGCCGGGTGCTGCATGAAGGGTCTGCGGCTTCCTCACCCCAGGAAGAAAGCCTGACAGGCTTTTTACACAGCCCTGCCAAAGAATAAGGAACGCACCATGGCACAGCCACCGAAGCAGGTACAGGAACAAGCACACAATACGCCAATTCCCGGTTTTTATGCCGTGCTCAAGCAGGCAGAAGCAACCTTGCCCCCCCAATGGTTTACGCAGTACACCCCGCAGCAGGTGGCAGCCGCCTTGCACGAATCGCCCTTAAGCCTGGAGGGATTCAAGGCGCTGCTCTCCCCTGCGGCAGAGCCATTTTTGGAGCAAATGGCCCGCAAGGCAAAAACGCTCACCCAACAGCATTTTGGCCGGGCTGTGCAGTTTTTCACGCCTTTATATCTTGCCAACCACTGCACTAACCGTTGCCTGTATTGCGGGTTCAGCACCAAGCGGCGCATTGCCCGGCACATGCTTACCCCCCAGCAGGTGGAAGCGGAAGCACAGGCCATTCATGCTACAGGGCTGCGCAGTGTGCTGGCCTTAACGGGCGACGCCCCCGGCCTGACAGGGGCACCCTACCTTGCGGACTGTGTTGGTATTCTGGCCCGCTACTTCCCTGCCATTGGCATTGAAGTGCCCCCCATGCACACAGCAGAATACCGCACCGTGGTGGCTGCCGGGGCCAGCAGCATGACGTTGTTTCAGGAAACGTACAACGAAGCGCTATATGCCCACCTGCACCCTGCCGGGCCAAAGCGCGACTACATGTTCCGCCTGGGGGCACCGGAGCGCGCCCTGCAGGCAGGCATGCGCCAGGTAACCCTTGGGGCCCTGCTGGGGCTGGAAGCATGGCAAGACGACTTGCTGCGCCTTGTGCTGCACGTGCGCTACATGCAGCAGCACTTCCCGGAAGCGGAAATAAGCGTTTCCCTGCCGCGCCTGCGCCCCTGCACAGAACCGGCTGAAGGCAATGCCGCCTTCACCACCACCCCGGTTACAGACGCCGCCTTTGTGCAGATTATAACCGCCCTGCGCTGCTTTTTACCGCAAGTAGGCATTACCCTTTCCAGCCGGGAAGCACCCCACCTGCGCGAATGCCTGCTGCCCCTTGGGGTGACCAAACTCTCTGCCGGGGTTTCCACCCGCGTGGGGGGGCATACCCTGGAAGAGAACGGCGAAAATACCCCCCAGTTTGCCATTGCTGATGAGCGCAGCGTGGAAGAAATGATGCAGGCCGTGGAAGCACAAGGCTACCAACCCATACTGGCCGACTGGCTATTGGCTCTAGAAAAAGCCCCGCTTCCCAAGGCCGTATGCACAGCCCTTGGGAACATGAATGAAGTTTCTTGACTTTTCTATGGGGAGGCAGAGCCTCCACAAGTAAAGTGCATTAATTTCTCTTGTACAAAAGCCTCAGTATAGGAAACTGCAACATGAAACATAACCACCACACCGCTCCCCCCAACGCCTTGCAGGAAGGGTTAGCCAAGCACCTTTCCCCTGCCCAGCGTGCCCGGCTTGCGGCTGCAAAAGTTGGCATTGCAGGCTGCGGTGGGCTTGGTTCCAACGTGGCAGCCATGCTGGTGCGCAGCGGGGTGGGGGCGTTGGTGCTGGCAGATGACGACACCGTAGAGCCTTCCAACCTTAACAGGCAGATGTTCTGGCCTGCCCATGTGGGCACATTGAAAGTGGAAGCCCTGGCAGAACAGCTAGCCCTGCTGGCCCCAGGCGTGCAGCTTACTCCAGTGCCCCAGCGGCTTACACAGGACAATACCGCCGTTGTGTTTACAGGCTGCACCGTGGTGGTGGAAGCCCTGGACAAGCCAGAAGCAAAAGCAATGTGTTACACAGCGCTACGCCACAGCGGTGCATTTTACGTGGGGGCTTCCGGGCTGGGGGGCTGGGGTGGCCCGCCCCTGGAAGCACGCCGCCTGGGCAGCCGCGCCATTATGGTGGGGGACTTTACCACCCCGGCAGAAGGGGCAACCCCGCCCATGGCCCCAAGGGTCACCTGGGCAGCGGCTATGCAAGCGGATGCCGTGCTTCATTACCTATTGGGGGACGCTGTCCCCCAATCCCCCTGCAAGGGACGTGACGCCCCTTGACCCGCACATCCACACATATACAAGGAACCTCTATGCAACGCACATTCCCCACTACTGATATTTACGCAATAACTGACAACAACCTTTCCTTAGGGCGCAGCCTGGAACACGTGGTAAGCGCCTTACTACGGGCCGGGGTGCGCATTGTGCAATACCGGGAAAAAGACAAAGACGCAGGCATTATGCTGGAAGAATGCCGCCTGCTGCGCCGCCTGACACAGGAAGCAGGCG
This sequence comes from Desulfovibrio cuneatus DSM 11391, assembly GCF_000430005.1. GTDB lineage: Bacteria > Desulfobacterota > Desulfovibrionia > Desulfovibrionales > Desulfovibrionaceae > Frigididesulfovibrio > Frigididesulfovibrio cuneatus. Next base: position 12,436 of record NZ_AUCY01000047.1, on the reverse strand, counting down.
CGTGCTTTATTGTGAACGACCATGTGGACATTGCCCTGCTGGTGGATGCCGACGGCGTGCACGTGGGGCAGGAAGATTTGCCCGTGGCAGCAGTGCGCAGTTTGGTGGGGGCAGAGCGCATTATTGGCGTTTCCACCCACGGGCCAAACCAGTTGGCCCAGGCCATTGCCCAGGGGGCAAACTATGTGGGCGTTGGACCGGTGTTTGCCACCAACACCAAAAAGAACGTGTGCGCCCCGGTGGGGCTGGACTATGTGCGCCATGCCGCCAAGCACAGCAGCATTCCCTTTGTGGCCATTGGGGGCATTAAGGAACACAACGTGGCAAGCGTTGTCGCTGCTGGGGCCACCTGCTGCTGCCTTGTTTCCGAACTGGTAGGGGCAGACACTATTGAAGAAAAAGTGGCGCACGTGCGGGCAACCATGGCCCAGGCTGACAAATAACGTCATGTGCACCGTGCCACAATAGTGCCCAATACGATGTTTCCCCATGAGCACTTTGTTAAGGAAACGCTGATTTATTCCGTTTGGCGTTGTTATGCCCATAAAGCCGACGGCAGTCGCGAGCGTTAGCGAGCTGTAGAGTGAGGGCGGAGGGTGCGGGTGGCTTTGCTGCCCGCACATTTACCCGAAGGTTGTAAAGGGAGTTGCGCTGCCCTTTTACCCAACAACTGAAATCAGAAGCCCCGGCCTGCTACGCCACTAAATTGCGCGCAGCAAGCCGGATCTTGGCACAACGGAAGAAATGCCAAAAGGAATAACAGTTGGGGTTAGGCAAAAAAAGAGGCAGGCTAAAAAACAGAAAGGGGGAAATTTTCAGGGGCAGGGAAAGAACAAACAAAAACGTCTACAAAGATTGTGCAAATGCCTCAAGGTCCACGGGGTTCGCCTCCAGGGCCGTGGCAAACTGCACCCCCAACTGCTGTTGGTACACCCAGGCCACACACCCGGAAACAGGCCGGGAACCACAAAAAGGCAAATGCAGTATTTGAGCAAGTAGCCCCTGTAATGCCGAGGGGTTTGGAAACTGAGGCGGCAGGGCAACCTGAAGCCCCCCAGAGCTGACGTCCATAAGAATAGCACTAACCGGGTCTAACCCCGGAAACTGAAGTTCTATAAAATAGGGCAGGTCTAAGGCAATGCGGGTATGGCCTCTGCGTTCCATGTACGCTCCTTTACAGTGATTTTGTTACTATGGCGTGTAAACTTCGCACTGTCAATACTCTGTAGTGCATGGCATACATGCCTGTACGTGCTTATCCCTTTGGGGGAAAAGGCAAAAAAACATCACCGTTCCAGACAATTTGCGCGTTGATTATTGTAACACCGTACTTTGGGGAAGCGTTCCATACACCTGCTCAATGGCAGCAATTTCTGCCACAATGTTGCCATACACATCCATCAATTCCGCATCAAACTGCCTAAGCGGTTCTACAATGGCTTGGGCCTCCTGCAGCAAGGCCAGGGCTTCACGCACTGCTTCTTCCATGTGCGCGGTTCGGGCCGCGTTATACAGCCCCTGCCCCAGCAGCACCTGCAAAGCCTGGGGGCAGGCCGGGGTGGCAAGGGCACGCAATTCTTTCAGCAACATGCCACTGGCAGGGGCAGTGCCCCCGGCTTTGGGCACATAGGCAAGGCCATTCACCAGGCCTTTTACCAGTTCTTCCTGCAAGGCAGGGGTTGGGCAGACCTGTGCAAGGCTGCGCAACTCTTCCAACAACAGGAAAAAACCATGGTCTTGCTCTGCCGGAGAGACAATGTGTATTGCACTGCCCGCAGAAAACGTTTGAGAAGCCTGGGGCAGCATGGTCATGCCTGCCACAACCCGGCCATGGCCTTGCTGGGCAAGGTGGCAGGCCTGCATGCTTACAAGCCCTTCAGCCAGAGCGCCTTGCACCACAGGGGTGGGAAAGCGCCCTGCAAGCACACGCAGTTCCTGCAACAGGCCCTTGGCAACAGCCATGTAGCCCTGCATGCACGGCCCAGCCATGGCAGCCGTTAGCCCATGGGCATATTGCGCCGCCACCTGCGCATCATTATGCTTACGGCACAGGGCAGCCAGTTCATGCAGCAGGGCTTCTGCCGCCTGCGGCCCTGCATGGCCTGTAAGCATTTTGCGGGGTAAGGCCTGTGTCATACCGTGAACTGGTTCTTGCACACTGTGTTTTTCTGCTTCCAGTGTGGCACACAACCCGTTACACAGCATTTTTGCAAATTCTTCTAGCACGCCCGGCTCAGCATGTTTGTGGGCAAGGCCACGCAGTTCCTGCATTACCTGTTCCATGCCCAGGGCTTCGCCTGCAATGCTATAGGCATTATAGGTAGCCAGCAGGGTACTTGCCAGGGAAGCGCGCAGGGCGGCCTCATCGTGCTGCTGCACCAATTGCCGCAATTCTTGCAGGCAATAGCGCGTTCCCAATGGATTTCTGTTTTGCAAGGCATCGTTGTTTATGCTGAAAAGGGCACTGCCCAGGGCTGCCCGCACCTCCGGGTCGTTGTGGGCGGTGGCCAGGGCTTCCAGTTCCTTCACATAGGCAATAGCAATGGCCGTTTCCCCTGCAAGGCTGTAGGAATAAATAGCATTATAAAGCCCGCGGGCCAGCAATACCCGCACTTCTGGTGTGCCACGCCCTTTTGCAAGGGCACGCAACCCTGCCAGGCAGGCCAGCGCAGGCTGGGTGTTTTCACGGGCAAAGTGGTCATACTGGGCATTGAACAGGCCGCTGGCAAGGGCCTTGTGTACCTTGGGGTTATCGTACTGCTGCGAAAGCTGTTGCAATTCATCCAGTAATTCTTCCACCCCCATGTGGTCGTCGGCAAGGCTCCTGTCGCTTACCATTTCAAACACGCCTTCAGCCAGCTCCAGCAGCAGCGCAGTGCCCCCCTGCTGCTGGAACAGGCTGCGCAATTCCTGCAAACAGTGCTGCGCTATTTCTGCTTCCCCCACATACAGGTGGGTACACAGGGCCTGAAACAGGGCACCCCCCAACGCTTCATACGCCTTTTGTTCCCCATGGGCAGCAGCCAGTTCACGCAGTTCTTGCAGCAACGCATTCACGGCAGGCACGTGGGCCTTTTCACGGGCGGCAAGCACAGCCTGCACAAGGCCCTGGGCCAGGGCTTCCCTGCTTTGCGTGCAAGGGTGTTGCTGTGCCCGCAGGCGCAACGCATCCAGTTCAGTCAATTTGGGGGCCATACACCACTCCTTATTCCACACAACATACGTAATTCACGCAGAAAACAGAATACATCTTACCGCAAGCAGCGGTTTTTGTCATGTGCTTCGGCCTGTTGAAATTCCTGCCGGAGGAATGCAAAACGCCCCCGCACGGGTTACCATGCGGGGGCAAATTAAGGCCTTAGCAACCTCAAAACCCATTGATTAAGGAAAGTTTGGAAACGCTAAGTTTTTCGTTTGGCAAGGCACAAGATTTTTTTGAAGCAGGAGTGACAATTCCGCAGGAAAGCGGAATTGGAAACCGTCCGCAGGGCGGGAGCCGAAGGCCGAGGCCCAGGACGGGCCGAGTCAACTCTTCTGTCCTCGACTGTTTCCTTTATCCACTCGGGCTTCGGGTAAATGTGCGGGCAGCAAAGCCACCCGCACCCTCCGCCCTCACTCCACAGCTCGCTAACGCTCGCGACTGCTGTCGGCTTTATGGGCATAACATAGCCAAACGGAATAAATCAGCGTTTCCAAGAAGCTACAGGCTTTCGGCGTACACTTCCATAACATGCTTCACAGCAATGTTATCGTGGTTGTGGGAAAGCATGTCCATCATTTGCATCATGCAGGCAGGGCAGCCTGCGGCGGCAACCTGTGCACCGGATTGCACAATGTTGTCGCGCTTGCGCTGGCCAATGGTTTTGGAAAGGTCGTAATGCTTCAGGGTGAAGCTGCCGCCGGAACCGCAGCAGCGGTCGGCTTCGGCCATTTCCACAAACTCATAGTTGCTGTTGCTTTGCAGCAGCTTACGCGGCTGCGCCGCCACACCCAGCGACTTTTTCAGGTGGCAGGAATCGTGGTAGGTAATCTTTTTCCCGCCGGTTTGGGCTTCGGGCAAAGTGACCTTGAGCACATCCACCACAAACGCCGTCACGTCCATAATTTTATGGTGCAGGCGGTTAATGGCTTCACGCTGGTCTGCTGGCAAGGAATCTGCCATAAGCGGCCAGATTTCCTTAAGAGTTGCCGTGCAGGTGCCACAAGGGGTGACCAAGTAGTCAAAATTCCCTTGGGCCAGTTTTGCCAGGTTGGCGGTGACCAGCTTGTCGTAAGCGGTTCTGTCGCCTGAGGCAAGGGCAGGAATGCCGCAGCAGGCAAGGTTTTTGGGCATGAACACCCCAACCCCATGGTGCTGGAACACTTTCAGGCAGGCTTCCCCCACATTGGGGAACATTTTGTCTGTAACGCAGCCAGGGAAAAAGGCCACGCGCAGCCCGCTTTTACCGGCGGGAATGTCCAGGGAGGCATACTTTTGGTGCAGGGGTGCCTTGGCAAGTTTAGGGAAGTGCCTGTCGCCAATAATGCTGTTGAACAGCGGCGCGCAGGAAGTGCCCACCACGTTGCTGGCATCTTTCACAAACAGGCCCTGGAACTTGGAGCCCATGTCCAGCAGGCTGTTGAACAGCCCAGGCTGTTGCAGCACACCGCGGAAAATGGCGCGCTCCACAAGGTTAAAGCCCTGGTACGTTCCCAAAATAGCCCTGGCCCGCAGGAAGATATCCATAATCTTCACGCCGGAAGGGCAGTTGGCTTGGCACGAACCGCACAATAGGCAGCGGTTCAGTTTTTCACTCACGCCCTGGGGGTTTTCCACCAGTTCAGCAGCTAGGTTTTCCAAAAGGGCAATTTTACCACGGGTAACGTCCCCTTCCTGAAACGTGGCCCCGTATACAGGGCACACAGCCTGGCACATGCCACAGCGCATGCACCCCACAAGGTTATCGTCCAGCTCTTGCAGCATGGAAACTAGTTGTTTTACGTCTGCCATGCTCCCCCCTACAGGACTTTTTTGCCTGCGTTAAACAGGTATTTGGGGTCAAGGGCGCGGCGCAGGTTTTTAGAAAAATCCACCGTGGCCTTGTTGGTTTCTTTTTCCATCCACTTGGCTTTGGCAATGCCAATGCCGTGCTCACCGGAAAGCGTGCCTTGCAGCTTCAGGGCCACGTCAAAAATTTCATCCACCGCAGCTTCCACACGCTTAAATTCTTCTTTGTCGCGGCGGTCACACATAATGGTGGGGTGCAGGTTGCCGTCGCCAGCGTGGCCAAAGGTGCCAATGCGCAGCGCGTATTTTTTGGCAATGTCATTAACCGCAGCAACCATGGCCGGAATTTGGGAACGGGGTACTGTGGCATCTTCCAGCACGGTGGTGGGCTTTGCACGGGCAAGGGAAGGCAGGGCCGCACGGCGGGCTTCCCACAGCTTGTTTTTGTGGGCAGCGTCTTTTGCCATATCCACGCTGCGGGCACCGCACTTTTGGCAAATGGCTACCACTTCTGCGGCGTCATCTTCCACCATTTGCACGTGCCCACCGTCTACTTCAATAAGCAGAATAGCGGCGGCATCCACAGGCAGGCCAGCCTTGGTGGCAGCTTCCACTGTTTCCAGGGTTACCTGGTCCAAAAATTCCAAGGTGCAGGGCACAATGTGGGCGGCAATAATGCCTGCCACAGCTTCAGAAGCCTGATTGATGTCGTCAAAAATAGCCATCATGGCCTTGGAAGCTTTTGGGGGGGGCACAAGCTTCACAATGAGTTCAGCAAACACACCCAGGGTGCCTTCGGAAGAAACCATCATGCCGGGCATGTTGTAGCCAGTAACGCATTTTACAGTGCGGGAACCGCTTTTAATGAGATTACCGTTGTAATCCACAAATTCCATGCCCATAAGGTAGTCTTTGGTCACGCCGTATTTCAGCGCGCGAAGGCCCCCTGCGTTACAGGCCACGTTGCCACCAAGGGTGGAAACAGCCTGGGAACCTGGGTCTGGCGGGTACAGGAGATTTTTTTGGGCCACGGTGGCGGCAAACTGGGCCGTTACCACGCCCGGTTCCACAACGGCGTACAGGTCTTGCTCGTTAATTTCCAGAATGCGGTTGAGGCGGTTGGTCAAAATAACAATGGCATTTCCTTCCGCACTGGGAATGGTGCAGCCAGAAAGGTTGGTGCCAGAACCGCGCACGGTAATGGGCATATCGTTTTCATAGGCCAGCTTCACCACTTTACAAAGCTGTTCCTTATCTGTTGGGGCGACCACTATGGCAGGCATTACAGGCTCAAGCACAGCGGCATCATAGGAATAGGCCATCCGCTCAGCTTCACTCACGAAGACATTCTGTTCTGAAACGATGCTCTGGAACTCTTTAACAAGAGCGGCACTTACTTTTGTCATAAACGAACCTCAAGGCTATGGGGTTGTAAAAAGAACATACTCGTACCAAACCTTCCTCGCTGGAAGGTATACCGCAGCAATAGACAAGGCACACAGCAGGTATAGAACCATCGTACAACTGCGTTTTACTGCGGGCATTGCCTAACAGCACAAAGATGCCAGGTAGGGCGCAATGCCACAAGAAAATGACACTGCCCCCTGCCAGGCAAAAAAATGCAATGTGCCACAAAGCTCAACAGAAAGCGTTGTGACACACCAAGTTACTTCATTTTGCTCACTAAAAGTTCAGCGAGGTGCTGCACTTTTACCTTGCTGCCGCGCTTTTCTGCGCCGCCGCGAATTTGCATCACGCAGCCAGGGCAGTCTGTTACCAGCACGCTTGCACCGGAAGCTTCCATATTATCCAGTTTCCGCTTCAAAGTAGCCGAAGACATTTCCGGGAACTTGATGGAATAAGAGCCACCAAACCCGCAGCACACATCTTCTTCCGCGCTGGGCTTATAGTCTGCCGCAGCCGCAATAAGGTCACGTGGCTGCTTGGTTACCCCAAGCCCACGGCACAGGTGGCACGGGGCGTGGTAGGTTACCGCTTCCTGCCCTTTTTTGAAGTCATCTTCCGTGTAGCCCAGCACGTCGTGCAACAGGCTGGAAAAATCAGTCATTTTATCCACCATTTGCTGCACGGCAACCTGTTCGGAAGGTTGTCCTTTCAATAGGCTGGGGTAGCTGTGCTTGATGTGCGAAGAGCAGGAAGCGCACATGGAAACAATGTAATCGTACTTGGCCACATCAAAGGCATGCACGTTCATTTGGGCCACGTCTTCCGCTGCCTTGCGTTCACCCATCATTTGCACAGGCAAGCCGCAGCAGGACTGCCCCATGGGGAATTCCAGGGCAGCGCCCTTGGCCTGCATCAGCTTTGCCGCTGCCACAAGCTGTTCCGGGTAAATAAAGTCCTGGGCGCACCCGGCAAACAGGGCCACGCGCAGTTTGGGCTGCACAGGGTTATTCCTTTTTACCTCATCCCATATGTCGCGGAAGGGCTTTGGCGCAAGGGCCGGCAAGGCACGGAATTCCTGCCCGCGCATGAACATTTGGGGCAGGTGGCGTAAATAGGGGGTGTTGCCTGTAATGGGCTTTTGGGCATAGCGCCCAAAGCGCAGCAGGGTGTGGAACAGCTTGCGGTTGGCAAGCACTTTGCCCAGCAGGGTAGATTCTATGGGGGCGCCCTCTTCTTCATTCAGGCGGGCACGTATTTCTTGAATAATGGCGGGCAGGTCGATGCCTGCGGCGCAAATGTCTTTGCAGGCCCCGCAGTTAATGCAGTTTTGTATCAACTGCTTGGCCTTTTCCCGCCCGTGGAAAAAGTAGGTAAGAATAAGGCCAACGGCCCCAATGTAAATGTGACCCATTTGGTGGCCGCCCACCAGGCGGTACACAGGGCACACGTTGGCGCAAGCGCCGCAGCGCACGCAGCGCAGCACTTCACCGCACACCGGGTCTTTGGCAAGGGCACTTCTGCCATTATCCAGAAACACAATGTGCATTATTTTTTTATCTTCCGGGTTGCCCTTGCATTCATTGGCCCCGGTCACCATGTTCACATAGCTGGTAATGGCCTGCCCGGTAGCGTTACGGGGCAGAATTTTTACCACTTTCAGGGCGTCATTCAGGCTGGCGGCCAGTTTGTCCAGCCCGCAAATGGCAACGTGTACCCGCGGTAAGGTCATGGTAAGGCGGGCGTTGCCTTCATTGCAGCATATGCCAATGGTGCCGGAATCGGCCAGGGCAAAGTTTGCCCCGGTTACGCCCATGTCTGCTTCGGCAAAATAGCGGCGCAGTTGCCTTCTGGCAACCTTCACCAGTTTCTGAATGTCGTCGCTTTGCTGTTCCTTGGTGACGGAGGTAAACAGCTCTGCCACCTGGTGGCGGGAAAGGTGAATGGCAGGCATAACCATGTGGGTTGGCCCTTCATGGCGCATCTGAATAATCCATTCCCCAAGGTCTGTTTCCACCACCTCAAAACCGGCATCTTCCAGCACATGGTTCAGCAGGGTTTCTTCTGCTGTCATGGACTTGGATTTAATAATTCTTTTGCAGTTATTTTCCTTGGCAATGCTGGCAATCAGTTCGTTTGCTTCCTGCGCAGTGCGGGCAAGGTGCACATGCACCCCATTTTTTTCTGCATTGGCTTTAAATTCGGCAAAAAGGGCTTCCTGGTTTTGAATGGCAGCATCTTTGGCGGCTGCCACTTCAGCAATCATGGCTTTGCGGTCTAACCCGGCAAAAACGTTGTTCACGTTGCTTTTATAGGCCACGGCAAACTTGTCCATGGCGGTGCGGAGGAATTCGTTATCCAGGGCCTCTTGCAGTTCCTTACGGTATTCTTTCAAATTCGATGCTGTTTGCATGGCGAAATTCCTGTAGAAGAAGTTATGGATGCACTCATCAGCTTGTTGGAAACGCTCAGTTTTTTGTTTGGCAAGGCACGAACTTTTTTTCAGGTGGGTGCTGGACTCTTCGGTCCTGCCCCGCGTGAAAAAACAGAGAGTAACGTAGCCAAACGGAATAACTCAGCGTTTCTGTAAAAGGTCTTCCGGCGGGGCTGCCTGAAAAAAGAGCGCCCAAGGCCGAAGGAGAAAAAAATGAGCCGTTTACTTGCCCTGCCGCATCGGCAAGGCACACTTATTTTATGCTTCTAATAGCAGCACGTGCAACTGCAACGGACCGTGCACCCCAAGGGCAAGCACCCGTTCAATGTCTGCCGTGCGGCTGGCCCCGGAAATAAAGCTAATGAACCGCGGGCCCTTCTTTTGCAACGCTTCAATGGCCTGTTCCACATCAAACGACGATTGCTGCAAAACAGACTTGGGCAACACCATCACGTGGTCTTCGCACAGCATGGAAGCAAGGCGCACTTCTTCATCGGAACAATCCAGCACACAGGTGGCGGTTTCCGCAATGCCCATGGTGGCCATGGTCACGCTTACATCCAGCCCGGCCACAAAATTCCGCAAACCACAAGAAATAACAAGTATTCCTTCTTTTTCCCCAAGTTTTTGCAAGGCCTTCAGGTCTTCTTCCGCAAGGCCGGGCGCAGCAATAACCTTTTGTGCATCACCCAGGTCTGCTGGTTTGGCAGCCACAGTGGTGGAATTCACCCCTTTGGGCAACAGGTTTTGGTACGGTTCCTTTTCTTTACACAAATGCAGTGCATATGAGAAAACATCTGCCATGCTGGCAACTTCAGTTACGCTAATGCTTACAGCGTTGGCCTTTTCCATAAAAAGCGACGCAAGGGGGGTTGCAGTCATAAAGCACTATCCTTGAGAAAAAGTGAATGAAAACCTGAAAGGGGGTTAGCCACCGCTACATGCCAATGCGCAAAACACGCACCCAAAAGAACTGGGCCGCAAACAAATGCATGTGGCCTTGCGCAGAAAACAGTAAAACCTATGGGCTGCATCATTTTTCTGCTCTATCCTTCCAAGGTTGCCCTTGGGGGGAATTGTACTTGATTCCCTCTGCGAACACAAGAACCAGAAATTCCTTCTTAAAATACCGACTATTTTAAATCGCATTGGCAGCCTACTCCCTGCCCCCCATAGCTAAGAAATTTTTTTATATCTACACGCCCCTGCCCGCCTGCCCTTGCCACCAAGTAACAGGCCCAAAAAAAGCAGCCCCTGAACAGGAGCTGCTGTAACGTTGCCCACCCTTTGCCCATGGGCAAAGGGTATTGGGTCTATTTCATTTTCTTTCCACCAGAGCCCGCAGTGCTCAGGTGCCAGCCATGCCCACACACCCCAGCCCACAACCGCAGCATGGTGTGTTCCAAAAAACCACCAGGCCGGGCGTAATACAAGGCGTAGCGCAGGCACACATACCCCACAATAAGGGTTGCCACCACTGTTTCTGCTACAGCTAGGGTGCGCAACTGGGCAACATACCGTGCCGCCATGGGGTACGCTTCCAGGTGCAGGGCCACCCTGTACAGGGCGCTTGCCCCCACAGCCATGGGAAAGGTAAAAGCAGCAAACCCCGGGGAAAAAGGCAGGCGCAGCAGTTTGAAAAATGCCAGATAAATAGCGCAGGTCATGAGCAGGGCAAGGCCAAGCAGCACAGCGCACAGCAACAGGGAAGGTTCCGGTTCTATCATGAGGTAGCCAGTAAGGGAAAGGCTGGCCGGGGCAGCCATAATGGCCAGGGTAGGCTTGGCTGCGTCTGCCACTTCCCGCATGAACATGAGCCGGTACACCATAACAGGTAAAAGAAGCGCATATGCCAGCATACCAAAATAGAGCAAAGCCTTTGCCAAGGGGGCATAATGCGGGGCAGGAAAGGTTACCGCTGCCAGAATAATGCCCACAAAGGGCACAAACCAGCTTGGCACCATTTGCTGCAAGTCCAGGGCGCGCAGGCGGTGCCAGCCAAACACCACCATGAACACAAGGTGCAAGGCCACGGCAAACAGCCACATGGCCTGCCCTGCCCCTGCGTGCAGCATGGAAAGTGCCTTGGAAACAAGCATAAGCCCCATGGAAAAAGTGGGTAAAATACTGCCAAGCACGGGGTGGCGCAGCTCTTGCCATATAATGTGCGGGTGCAACGTAAATTTGCTGGCAAGGCACAACAGCAGGCACGAGGCAACAATGGCCCCAAGGCCTTGGCCTACACTGTGCAAGGGCAGGGTATTTTCAAGCCCAAGGCCCAGGCTGGCAATGCCCAGGGCAAGCCCCGCCAAAGGGGTGGGAATGAACGCGCAGTGAGTACGGAAAAATTGCCACATAATATTTCTTCCTGGAACGGTATTTGTGTATAAAAGCGGCATGGGTCGTTGCAGGCGCTGCCAGGCAGGCAACTTGCAATGTGGACCTGATGCATGTGGACATCATGGACGAAAATAAGTATACAGCATATCGAAATAACTTTGACATAGCGTTTAGAATAACTAAACATACGGCGACGACACCCCTCTATTTAAGGCAGTGCGGCAATGAATTTTACCCTCAAGCAATTACAGGTATTTCGTGCGGTGGCCCAGTTTGAAAACCTGGGCAAGGCTGCAGAAACCCTGTTTATGACCAAAGGCGCTGTTTCCCAGGCCTTGCACGAATTGGAACGCCAGTTGGGGGTGCCCCTGTTTGAACGGGTGCACCCGCGCATTCGGCTGAACCACCAAGGGGAACGACTACTGCCACTGGCAGATGAACTGCTGCACCGCAGCCAGGATATTTCCCTGCTGTTTACCGAAGATGCCGCAGGGCGTTTTTTGGAAGTAGGGGCCAGCAAAACCGTTGGGCAATATTTATTGCCAAGCTTGCTGGCAGAATTTGAACGCACCAGCCTGTGGTTGCCAGGGGCGCACATTGCCAACAGCAGCAAAATTTGTGAACTGGTCAGGGCCTTTGCCCTGGACGCTGCCCTGCTGGAAGGGGAAGACCACCACTACCCGGAACTGGTGTTTGAACCGTGGTTGCATGACGACATGGTGGTGGTGGCCCCCAAAGGGCACCCCTTAACCCAAGGGGGGCCGCACCCGCCAGAAGCGTTGCGCGGGCAGCGTTGGGTGTTGCGCGAGCCTAGTTCCGGCACGCGCCGGGCCTTTGATGATAAATTAGCGCCACTGGTGGCCCCGTATTCTGTGGCGCTAACGGTAAGCTCACCCGGTGCGGTGCTGGGCCTGGTGGGGCAAGGGCTTGGGCTTACGTTTACCTCGCAGCTTATGGCAGCGGGGCCGACGTTCCGCAGCCAGTGCGCGTTGGTGCATTTACAATGCGCGTTTCCAAGGGAGCTTTCGCTGTGCTACCACAGGAGGAAACACCACTCCATCAGCATGGATCAGTTTTTGGCATTCTGCCGGAAGTGGAGGCCGGGGGGGAATGAAGTTGTTTGAGACAAGAGGTGGAAGAGCGTAAGTTTGTGCGGCGTGCCGCCGCCATGGATTTAGCACCGTCTTCCCCGCGCAGGCGGGGATCCAGTATTTTCAATGTGATAGCGCGTAAGTTTGTGCGGCGTGCCGCCGCGCCAGCCTGTTGTTTCT
>NZ_AUCY01000046.1 GCF_000430005.1 Desulfovibrio cuneatus DSM 11391 | reverse complement strand
TTTGCGCAGCATAGCGCTAAGATGTTCCGGGTAGGAATGCCACGGTTTTGTTTCATGCATTTGGCGTATGGCTTTAAGCATGTTGGCATCGTGCAGGCCAAGGTGGGCCAGCAGGGAGTCGAAGTTGCGCACCCACAGGCCATAGGCTAAGCCGTTTTTCAAAATGTCGGCCTGGTGGCTGGGGGTTGCCCCCAGGCTGCGTAGCAGTTCATGGTAGGTGCGGCGTGATGTCCACTGGTTAATGGTTTCCATAACCACATGGGGTACGCTGAATTTTTTCATATTCCGGCCCAATACTTGCCTGTTGTGCAAAATTTCATGCCACAGGCTTTCAAAGGCGTATTCCTGTTTAAAAGTAAGCTGCTTGCCGCTAGCCAGGGCGTTCCAGCCATTTCTTAGTTCTGCTGCGGCATTAAACCCCCCTTTGGGGGTTTGGTGGAAGTGGGTGGAAAGCATGATGCGGCCATCGCAATGGGTGGCCATGAAATAATCTTCTGTATCATAGGTAACACGCACGGGTTTGCCATGGGCCATAAAGGCCCCGCACCGGGCTTCCAGTTCTTTCCCCAGGGCGGCATAGCTGGTTACCTTGGGTGGGCGGCCCGCCCCCACCGGGGGGTGTTTGGCCGCTTCGGCAAAGGCTTCCGGGTGGCGCTCTGCACTTGGCAAGTCGCGCACGCCTGCCCACCAGTCTTTGCCCACGTTGCGGTCAAACCCGTAATCTGGCTTTGTGTTGACCAGGCCAAAGTTCGGGTGCTCACGCAGGTGGTCAACCTCACCGTGCTGCACTTCAATGCCTTGTTGCTCAACCTGTCGCCCGGACAGGCTTTTTACGGTGCAGCGTCAGCGGAAGCCATTGGGCGGGTAGTAAGTGTCCCAAAATTCATGGTCTGCCGGGTACACCACCTCGTGCAGGGCGGCGTGGCTGGGGCGGGTGCGGCTGTCGTTTACGCCGCTCATTTGCCAGTAGGGGCGCAGGGCCACTGTTCTTTTCTGCTGGGCATAGCGCCCTGCCATGTACGCGCTTTGCATGTTGGTACGGAAGATGGTTTCCAGCCGCTGGGGGTTGCCGGGCCAGCCTGCCGCTTCCAGCACAGGGCCGACGTCTTTTTTCCACTGGGCAAAGCTGGTGCCCTCTTGCAGGGCCTTGCGCAGGGAATCTTTCACCGCCTGGAGCATATCGCCCTTGGCAAGGCCCCCCACAAAAAAGGCCCGACTGCGGGCCTCATCTGCCAGGGCGTCGTATTCCTTGCGACCCATGGGCACCTTGGTTTCCCAAAAGTCTATGGCCTCCTTGGGCGGTAATGAGGTGGCGGTGATTTCCATGGGGTTATTCCACATTCTCTCTGGCGCTAAAGCGGCCTGTCATATCGGCTGCAAACAAGGCGGTTTCTAATACAGTATTGAGGTCTGCTGTATCCAGGCCGCCTTTTTGGGCTGGGGCAAGGGCCGCTGCCAGCAGTTGTTCCAGTTCTTCCGGCGTTTCTGCCTTTGCAACAAGATTGAGAATGGTGTGGGCCATTGCATCAGCAGTGGCAATGCCTTTGGGCAAGAGTTCTGCCACAAGGGTTTCAATACTTTGCTGGCCAGGGGTGAACCGGGGCTGGTTTGTTGTGTTCCCAGCCGGGGCGGCAAAGGTGCCGGGCTGCGGGGTTTTGTCTGCTTCCACAGCAAATTCATCTGGCGCAAGGCCAAAGCGGCGTTCAAAATACACAGGGGTAAAGCGCACGCCTGTTTCATGCAGTTTTTTGCCAAGTTCAGCCCGGCCTTGCTGGTCTTCCGGGTCTTCAAAGGTAAACACCGGGGTAAGCACACCACGGGCATTGATTTGCCCGTACACCCAGGCTAGTTCATCAAAGAAGATTTTGACCAGGGTGGCGTCGGCATCGGCATAATCTTCCAGTATTCCGGCATGGGTTTTGGAAGCGGCGTAGGAGCCACTTTCCCCCACGGTGCTGGTAAGGGTTTGCCCGGCAATGACTTGGGCAATGGCATCATCCCAATGGCGTACAATGGAAAGGTGCAAGTCGCCTGCCTGGCCGGAAGCCTGCACCAGCTCTACCTTGCCACCACCGCGCACTGTGGCCACGGCGTCGGAAACCATGCCCACCAAGGAATTGTGCATTTCCCGCAGTTCCTGCGGGCTGGCCTTGGGGCCTGCTGTGCCCACCACCCAGGGCATGCCCCACTTTTCCGCAAAGCGCATCATGAACTCGATGCCGCCTTTTTTAAAGGCCACAGGGAACAGACAGCGCGAATACAGACGCAGGCCATAGGGGTTTTTGTAAGTGGGAAAGTGCCGGGCGGTGATGATTTTGCCAAACGGGGGCAATGTTCCGGCCCCTGCCATGGCCACGGCGTCTGCACCCATGGCAAGGCCGTAGCCATCTTCCCCCACATAGCGCAGGCGGTTGTTTGTGTCGTAGCGGAACCATTCACGCGGTTTGGGCACAATGCCTAAAAGGCGCAGGCGGCTCGGTTCCTGCCCCCAGAACAGTTCTGCCACGGTTTGCCCGTAATAGGGGGCGTCCAGCACTTCGGCAATAAGGTTGTACAGGTCGATACGTTCTAAATCGCTTGTAAGGGCATTGCACAGGGCAATAGCTTCCGGCGTTGGTTGTGCCCCCGGCGCGGTACCGGGAGCAAATTTATAGTTGCCCCGGCACAGGGTTTTGAGCTTGCGGGTTTGGGTGGAGGCCAGCACCTTGTAATCTGCTGCCAGGGCTTCCAGCACGGTGGCACTTTCCCCGCTTTTTTGCAGCACGGGGTCCGGGTCTGGCAACAGGCCAAGCCAATGGCCCACAATGGCCCCGCCGCGCACGGCAAGTTCCCCCAGCAGTTCCTGGCTTTGGGGGGCGGCAAATTCATGGAACGTGTTGTTGGAAAGCCACAGGCCTTGCATATTAGTACCCTTTAAATAGCGTTTTTAGGTGCGAAGGTGCTCCGGTGAGCACTTCAAATGCTTCTTCCACTTCAATAACAGCTTCAGCAAACAGGGCCAGGGCGAAGGAAACAACGGAGTCGCCGTGGCGGGCCTTGCCTTTTTCCCCGGTGCGCTGGGGCGGCACACGCGGCACCCCGCGCACCAGGCGCACGGCGCGAAAGTCGTCTTTAATATTGGCGCTTTTGGGCAAGGTAGTGGTGCGGTCTTCCAGGTTGCTTTTTACCCTGGGCATGTTTTCCCGGTACCAGCCTTCAGAAAGCAGGACTTCTTTCACCATGCTTTCCCCCCATGTTTGGCGGGCAAATTCCGCAAGGGCCATGCCGTTGCCGCCAGCATCCAGGGCCAGGCCGGAAAGGCGCGGGGCATTGTGCCCGATGTAGGCAAGAAACTGTTCCTGCACCCTGAACGGCGTGTTGCGCAGTTCCAGCATGAGGCGGGTGGGTTTGTGCAAATTTTCCTGCTGGGCCGCAAGGGTGATAACGGTAAGGTCGGTGCGGCGGGCAAAGTCTTCCCCAATGTAGTGGCGTTCAAGCGGGTGCAGGGTAGCCAGCACCGGGGCCAGGTGGCGTTCACACCACACCTGCACCAGGCCTGCTGCCACAGGCACGGGAATATCGACAAACTCACGGGTGCGTAGCCAGTCTGCAATAAGGGAAAGGGGCACGGGGGCTTCGCCTGAAGGCGTGGCCACGCCCTGGGCGTCTGTTGCGTACAGTTCCAGCGCGGCACCGGGGCCTATATCTTCCATCCACCCGGCAAGGGCGGCGCGGGCAATTTCCGGCGACCATTCCAGCAAGGCGGGGGGCATGGTTTCCTCGGTATCATGTTGGGGCATGCAACTTTCAATAAGTGCCCCGGTAAGCCATGCCCCGCCAGAGCGGGAAGGAATGCAGAACAGTTCTTCATCTGCACCGGCGGCGTATTCGGCAATGGTGGATTCGCGCCAGGCGGTTTGCTTTTCCGGCGTCCAGGGATCGCCTTTTTTCCGGCAAATGGCTTTATACAGGCCACCGGCCAGGGCTTCGTCAAGGTCGGTTCTATGCAGGCTGTAGGGTAATTTTCCGGCGCGGATTTCAGCCAGCAGTTCGTTGAAGGGGTTTTCTTCCCCATTATGGGTGGAAAGTATAACTACCTGCCCACCCCACATGAGCAAGGCCATGGCGGCTTTTTGCAGTTCCTGCAAGTCGTCCACAAAGGCGGCTTCGTCCAGCACAACCCTGCCTTGCTTGGAACGCAGGGAGCGTGCTTCAGAGGGAAGGCCTTCCACCACGTTGCCGCTGGCAAAGGTAATGCGAAAAATGGTGACATCTTTTTCAATGTCATTAATGATAGTGGTTTGGGCTATTTCTTCTATATTACCGCACACAAAGCCAAGCACCTTGGCCCACCAGGCGCAGTCTTTGATAAACTGGCGAGTCATGTCTTTGTTATACGACAGGTAGTAGGTGCTTTGCCCGCCTTCGCTCTTTTTTTTGGCGGCGGCCAGCACGGTGTACAAAGCTTCCACCCAGCTTGCGCCAATACGGCGGCTTTTTTCCCACACCTTTACGGGGCTGTGGTCGCGCAGCCAGGCTACCTGGTAGAGGCAGAGCAAGGCCAGCCAGTGGCCCAAAGCACCCAAAGCAGCAGGGCCATTGAGGGCAGCAGGGGCCGTCATATTTCCACCTTGCCGGAAAGGACGTCTTCAATCATTTTGTGCATTTCAGCCGTTATGCCTTTGCTTTCAGCCGGGGCAGTTGCTTCAACGGGGAGCTTGCTTTCCATGTCTGCAATAAGGGCAAGGCATTTTTGCACTTCCTGCACGCCGCGCAGGTCTATGTTTTCCGGCCTTGTGAGCAACATGGCCAGCTTTTGTTCCACGCCGCTACGCAAGGCGGCAATGGCTTCTGCCGGGGTGTTTATGGGCATGGAAGCAGTGGCGGCTTGCGCTTGCATGGTGGCCCCTTGCCGGGCGGCTTCCGCTTCCTTCATGGCCAGGGTTTCTAATGCGGAAACAGCAAAGGCCAGGTCGGCACGGGGTGTATCCAGCAGGGCCTTCACAGTTTTGCTACGTGCCAGCACTTTATTGGCGCGGATGTCGGCTTCGGCCTGGGCGATTTCTTCCCGTTTTTCTCGCCAGCGGTACGTTTCCGACCAGCGCTTGAGGGTGCTGGCAGCCACGCCGGTGAGTTCCGCTACACGGGCAAAGGAGAGGCGGTCTACGCAGTAGAGTTCCTGCGCTTGCCAGATGGTTTCGGCTTCGTGTTCCCAGCCCATGGTTGCTCCTAGGAAACGCTGATTTATTCCGTTTGGCGGCGTTTCTCACTTTTTTTGAAGCGGGGCAGGACCGAAGAGTCCAGCACCCGCCACAAAAAAAGCTCGTGCCTTGCCAAACGAAAAACTGAGCGTTTCCAAATAGTCATTGAGTTAATACTTCCCTAGTTGTATGCAGTGAAATTAGGCTAATCGCCCAGTTCGCGGTTCAGAATAGCTATTTTACGAGTATAGCCTTGCAGTTCAGCAAGACGGCCCTGCAAGGCTATGGCAGTGTTGAGAATGGTTTCGCCGTTCAAGGTGTCGGGTTCTTCATGGGTGGGCAGCAGGCCGCGCAGTTGGTCCCGCAGGGCCTCTACTTCCACCCCCAGGCGCTGGGCGGTTTGGCGCAGTTCAGTCCGCAGGCCAAGGTTTTGTATGCGTTCGCTCATAGTGTCCTCCTATTTTTTACCGGTGGCTGCTTCACGCGCAGCAGGGCAAAAAAAGTTGCCTTGTACTGCACCTCTAAGGCTTTCCACTGCGCGGGTGTTGTTGGTAATGATGTCGCGCATATCAATGGCCAGGCGCTGGGTTGTTTTCACCAGTTCCACGTTGTCTTTGTAGTATTGCGTGACTTCTGCATGTTTTGCGTACAGGTCATACAGCACCTTATCCATGTCTTCACGGTGCCGTTCTTCCAGCCGTTTCAGTTCTGCCAGTTGTTCCTGTACTTCCTTGCGGTGAGTTTCTGCTTGTTCCTGGGTTTCCTTGCGGCGGGCTTCAGCTTCTTCTTTGGCATGGCGCTGGCGCAAAAAGTCCAGCGCAAACAGGGCCACCACAATAAGGGCCGGGCCAAGGAACAGGAGCAGGACCAGGCCGGGCACGCCCAACTTGTCGATAAACTTCACGATGGCTTCAAGTGCGCCAATAATTTCCGGTGTATGTTCAATCATTTTGTGGCCCACCCTTTGGCCAGCGTCTGCCAGGCCCGTTCTTTACTTTCCAAGCGTTGGCAACGGCTGCCGTAATACGCCATAAATTCCAGCACATCTTCTTCTGTTACGGATGCCGGTTGGCCTACCCCCGGAAACCCGGCACCAGAGGCAGCACCTGCGGTTCCGCCTCCAGCAGCACCCCCGGCACCACCGGGGGCGGGCACGGCACGGGGGGTGGGGCTAGCCGCCCCGATGAAGCCGTTCCACAACCGCACAAACTCAGCACTAAACACATGCACACTGCCAGCCGTAGCATTTTTTATATCCCTCCGCAGGGTTTGGGCCTGGGTTTCCAGGGCATTGTTTTTGGCACTCAAGGTTTGGGCTGCCTGCTGCGCCGTTGCAACTTCTTGTTGGTAGCGGCTAAGGGTATCTGCCAGGGCTTTGCCATACGCTTCGGCAGCAGCCCGCCGTTCTTCTTCGCGTTCCACCTGGACAAGGCGCAGGGCGGCAAGGCCTTTAGCTTCCGCCTGCCCGTAGCCAAGGCCATACGCGCCGTAAAGCACCGCCCCCAGGGCAAGTGTAATAACGCCTATTTTGGCTAAGTTACTCACGCGGCACCCCCCGGCCCCATCCAGCCTGCACGTAGGCATGCTGCCGTTCTTGCAGAATAAGGCGTGGGTAATTTCTGTTTTCCGTAAAGCTGGCCTTGCTGCGCCCGGCATTGACTGTTTCCACACTGGTGAACCAGCGTTTGGGGTTCAGCCCTTTTTGCTTGGCAAGGGTTTTGTCGCGCTGCACCCAGCCTAATCCGCCGTTATAAGCCGAAAGGACAAAGGCCATGCGTTCGAAGTCGTTTTCTCCCTGCACGCGCTGCCACAGCCACAGGTTGTAGGAAGCCAGGCCGCGTAGAGCCCACCCTGGGTTGGTGGGGGCAGGTCCGGCCAGGGCCGGGTCTACTTGTGGCATCCACTTGGCGGTGGCTGGCATGAATTGCGCCAGCCCCACGGCCCCCACCGGGCTTTGGGCGTTGGTGTTCCAGCGGCTTTCCGTGTGCACTTGTGCTGCAAACACGGCAATGGGCGCTTCCAGCCCCCAGGTGGCGTGGGCCGTGCGGATGAGCAAGGCCCGGTATTGTTCCGCCCCCCTGGGGATGGTGGTGGCAGCAGAAGCCTTGATAGCAGTGCATTGGGTGAGGAACAAAAAGACAAACACAGCAATGGCCAGAAATTTGGCAACTTCAAAGGCCATTTCTGCCACAAAGCAGCCCACATCACGCCCTATGCGGCGGGGCAAGCTGACACGTTCTTCCGGGCCTACAAGCCACAATGACCAGCGCCGGGTAAGGATAAATTTCTTATGGCAATACAATCCCATTTTATAACCCCAACGAAATGCCCAACACAAACCCCACAATGATGATGGCCCGGCGCAGGGTGGCTGTGTTGAACGCGCTTGCATACCCTTTGGCAATGGGATAGTCGGCACCATTGTAGTTGCAGGCGTCGGGGTCATTTTTCCAGTCGTCGCACAGGTAGGAGTCAGGCCGGGAGTACGGAAACAGGATGAAATCCAGCCCAAAGCCCATGATGGCCGCAAGCATGGCCAGCCCTGCCTTGTACAGCACCACTGGCCCTTGCTGGGGGCTGATGTACCAAATGAGGGCATGCAGGAGCATAGCCAGCACAATGAGCAGGTAGAACTGATAGCGGGCATGGAACAGCAAGGTGCGGAGTTTTTTTACGATGTTCATGGTGTCCTTTGGGTGCATGGCACCCGTGGTTGTGGTTTCCACCATCTAAACAAAAAAACGCCGCGAAATCGAACTCGCGGCGGGGAATATGGGGAAAAAAGGAGGGTGTTGTTAAGGTATTATTTGGGGGAAATGCTCAGTTTTTTGTTTGGCAAGGCACGAGCTTTTTTTGTGGCGGGCGCTGGACTCTTCGGTCCTGCCCCGCTGCAAAAAATGGGAGTAACGCCGCCAAACGGAAAAATCAGCGTTTCCCTAAACTGGCTGTAAATTGCGCTGCACACTGGCGGACGTAACGCGGATGGGCACCCCCGGCACCACATCAAGGGTGCCTTCTTCCACCATGTTGGAAACGGTGGTACGGGATACATTCAGGGCCCAGGCGGCTTCATCAAGCCGCAGCACAGATTTTATGCGCAAGAGTTCTTCCACAGTAATGGCATGCATGGGGGCAAACACGACAGAGCCGGGCCGGGTGGGTTTAACGGGAAGCAGGATTTGAAAGCCGAGGGGGTCGACTGCAACGCACCGTTTACGGCAGCCAAGGCACAGAAAGCGTGACATTTTGTGTTCTTCCGACCAGGGGCGAAAGAACCATTCTGCTTTTTTGGGGTCGTGGCACCGGCGTTCTTTATAAAACGCTTCTGGCACGTGCCCGCTGTACGGGCGAAAGCCTTTATCCAGCAAGTCGACTATTTCCAGTGTCTTACTCATTCCCCTTCCTCCTGTATTCCTGCAAGAACCGCTGCCTGGGCGCGAAACACGGCCTGGCACTGGCGGCACTGCTTTTTCTTTTTCCGTTTTACCCCGCACATGCGGCAGGCCACGGCTTCAAGGGTGGCGGCAATGGTTTTGGCATCTGCTGCATGGGCAATGGTGCCGGGGAGCCCATGCACAATGCCCCACAGTTTTGCTGTTTGGCGCTCTACATTGCCGGGGTATTTACCCGCAAGCAGCAGCACCACAATGGATTTGCTGATTTTGCCTGCATTGGCCTTACAAAAGGCATACACGCTTGGGTGCCGGGTAAGAATAGCGGCCCGGAGAGAAGCAATATCATTCACACAGCCTCGCCATTTGCCGCCTGTTTTTTGCTGTTGGCGGCCCGTTCCCGTTTTTGCAGGTCGGTGAGCAGGGCTTTAAGGTGCTGTTCATCATGCACCCACAAAATGCTTGGCTGTTTGCATTGGCGCTTGCAGCGCGTTTCCAGCGATTCCAAGGAATAGCCAAGCCCCCGCCAGATGGCACAAATTTGGCGCTTCATGGCGGCGTGGGGGGTATCTGCTGGAATTTCTATCCAGTCTGGCCGGGCATGGGGGCGGTGTTTTTGGACGATTTTTGTGGTGTAGGTGGCCCCAAGCCTGCCCAAAAGGTCTACCGCACGCACCAGTTGCGTGAAGGAGAGTTGCTTGCGGGAGGTTATAGGTGCCTCTGGCGTGCTGAAATTGTCCGTAAGCCAGGAATAAAAATAGGTGTCGTCGCTCATTTCCGGCAGTTGGTTGCGGGCAATGGCAATTTTTGCGTACAGTGGGCGTTTATCGTTTTGCATGGCGTTTATCCACAATGGTTACATCGTTTACAGGTACAAAGATAAACCCGGCAGCATACGTCATGACCCCCACATAAAACTTCCCGTCCAGGGCGCGGATGGGCGGGGTGGCTGTCCACACTCCTTCCTGTTCCGGCTGCCCATTATGCCAAAAATTGACTGTTACACGGGTGTTGCGTGGCAGGTCCGGTGCTTCCGGCAATGGGGGAAATGCGGCTTCGCCCAAAAAGTGGCCAATGAGTTCTGCCAGGCTTGCGCGGTGAAAGAATAGGGGCTCACCTTCAAGGGCGTCGTGCCAGCGCCGACCGACGCGGACGCGGAACAAGCCTTCTTCCCCGCCGTGCAGAGGGGCCGGGGAGAGTTCCAGCTTCACGCGCTGCGTGCCCAGCCGGATGCTGACAGAGCCGGAGAATTTGCGGTTATCGGTCATGGGAAACTTATTGCAGGCTAATGGTAACAGTGGCACCGGGCAGCCTGCGCCGCAGTTCACCAATAATATCTTCCAGGGCCATGCCCTGCTCTTGGGGGGCAGGCGCTATGCCCCGAAACTCTTGCAATTCTTCCTCAGTTGGCAGTTTGGTCAAGTCGTTATCAACGTTGGTTGCCGGGGCAGTTTCCGTGGTGGCGGCGCTGGCCACAGCCGTGCGCATTGTTACTTGTTCCCAGCTAATGCCGTGTTCCTGCATGCAGGCCACAACCCTGGCCCTGCTACTGGTGGTAGCAAGCAAGGCTTTGTGCTGGTTACGTTTTGCATCGTATACATCCTGCACCCGTACCCCGGCCAGGGCGGCTAGTTCTTTCATGGTGTAGGTGCGTTGTCTTTCAGGTGGGGTATTCATGGCTGTTTCCTTTTGTTTGGCTTCTTGCTTGGCAAAAAACTCGGCTTGCCTATCTGGCACAAAGGCAACTGGCAGAGCTGTTAGGGGCTTCCACGGGTCTGCTTGCATCTTGTTGGTCATGGGCTTTTGTTTACGGACTTCGCCATTTTGGCCCATCCCGCGCAGTTTGTTCCAGCAGGCTTCACAGCGGAAATCAGTTGTGGGCTTGCCACAGGTGGCGCACTTGCGCTTGCGTGTGACGCGGAACTGTTGCTGTTGTTGCAATGCCTCAATTTGTTCTGTGCCCTTAGAGTGTGTGCCCATAGCAATATCCTTGTAATTTCTGCCGCAGATATCCCCCTGCGGCGCGGGGCTTTGTGAGGTGTGACAAAGGTCGCCGTTACACCTTGCCCCGGCTATGTGGCCGTCGCCGGGGCCTACACGGGCGCGGTAGCAAATTTGTGGAAAAGTCTGGTCTACCCCGGCACCATGCCGCATCCCAGGAATTGCCGCACTGCTGCGGAGGGTGAGTTTTTTGCATCCTGGACACAGACTTTACATATGCCTGGCTCATCAGTACCGGACGGCAACCCCGGCAGACCACCCCCCACCCATGCGGAGGGCGGTTTCGCATTATTTATCGTTGCTATGTGGAGCAGAAGGCATACCGCTGTAAAAGCGATGAGCCATAGCGCCCACGCGCAGTGCGTACTGTTCCATATTGGCGTAGGCCTCTGCCCGTGGGATATGCCCGTATGTGTAATCAATACAAGCTTGAGTTAACTTGCCCGCTTCTTCATTCAGGATAGCGCAGCCGTGTATTACATCTTTCGGGTATGTTCCGTGCTTTTCCTCGGCGTACTGGAGTTCGCCAAGCATATTGCCGAAAAAATCATCTTTCTGGCTCATTTCCTGGCTCATGTCTTCGCTCATGGTGGCTCCTTTTATGGTTCAATGGTTACAGGTTAATTCACAGCATTTTTTACTGCGGTAGAGGGGGAAAACGTAACGGCTTTCTTTGCGGGAATATTTATTGTCACCCCCGTACGTGGGTTGCGCCCGGTACGCGCTGCGCGTTCCACAATTTTCAAACTCCCTAGGCCGTCAAGCAGCACGCCCTCGCCTGCGCTTAAAAGGGCCAGACGGGCTTTGGCGGCAGCGTCCAGCACCTCTTTAATGACATTTTTGGATACTTTGGTATCTGGGCCAAGCTGGGCCTGTACTTCTTGGATAAAATCTGCCTGTGTCATGGAGTTCTCCTTGGATTGTTTCTTGGGTTGATACGGTTAATGCACAGTTTCTTTTTGCCGTTCAGCTTGGCATTTTGGGCAGTTACATGCGCCCGTTTCAATCACAGTTTCAATGCCAATTTTTTTGGTTACGTCTGCCAAAACATTCAGTAGTGCCTTCATGGTAACTCCTGGGTCCAGTTCTCCCGCGCATAAGCCAACACCACGCACTCTGTCCCCTTGGTTCGTCACAATCATCAGCACAAAACCATCAGCAGGTAGAATGCGGGTTAAGGCATGGCTCATGGCCGCACCTTTTTCCCCCTCCAGTTTGCCACCGTTTTCAATCATGCTCTGCAACATGGCATTAGCTTCTTCCTGAATGCTTTTCATGGTTTTCTCCTTTGCTGTTACTGGTGGGAAATAGGGTGCACTGGGGAAGTGTGCCTTCACACTCCTGGAGCATTGCATCAAACTGGTCTTCCGCTTTCTGGCGCTTGCGCATGTCGGTAAAACTATTGGTAGCAATGCACTTGCGCTGCCAGCGCCGCATGCGGCTGCCAAGGGCAAGCAGGCGCACTGCCTGTTCCGGCGTCATGGCTACACCGCAGAAAGTTTTTCCTGGTTCACTTTGAGCCAGAAGGTGTCTTTATCCACACGGCGCAGGCCCACAAGGGCAAGGCGCTCGTCGGGCCATTTGGCAACGGCCTCTTTGTCCAGTTCTTCCACAATGCGTATGCCTTCGGGAAACTTGAACTTTTTGATGTGTTCAATGGTTTCTTCAGCCGATACACCGTTCATTTGTTGCACTCCGCTGGAAGCCTGGAAGCCGAAAGAGCCAAAGGCAAGCTGGATGCTTTTGTGCTTTTCAAACAGCACAGGCTTGTTCATGGTGGCGTATTTTTTCACGGCATCAGCCAGTGCTTTCCGGCGTTTTTCAAATGCAAGTTTGCTTTCAGCGGCCTTTTGTTTGGCTGCCGCTATTTCTTCCTGCATGGTCACTTCCACCTGGGTAAGCTTGCGGTCTATGGCGGCAATTTCCGCAAGCACGCCTTCTGCCTGCTCGGTACTGTCAATGCTGGTTGCAACAAGTTTCTTTTTTGCCATTATGCTGCCTTCTCTTCTTCTGCCCCGCCCATGGGCAGGGTGTGTTCCATGGCAACAAGTTCTTCTTCCAGCGACTTCAGGTTGCGCTGGGCCTGCTGAAGCAGTTCCAGGCCAGTGGGGTTTACGTTGCCATGCAGGTCATCCAATGCGCTGCAAATGTCTTTTATGCGGGTGCTGTACATACAAGGCTCCATTCTCAAGGAAACGCTGATTTATTCCGTTTGGCGTCGTTACTACGCTTTTTTTGAAACAGTCGAGGACGGAAGAGTCCACTCCTGCTTCAAAAAAAGCTTGTGCCTTGCCAAACGAAATAACTGCGCGTTTCCACAGTTATTGTGTGGGGATAGCGGGTTCAAAACGGGCAAGCAGCACTTTGGCGGCTTCCACAATTTCTTGGGCTGTTTTTGGCTGGTACGGGTTGCCGTACAGCATCAGGTTCACAATTTTTCCGGCTGCCCGGCATTCACGTTCAAAGGGCTGGTGGTCCTTGGTGGGTGGCTGGGGCATTTCCGGTGTTTTGTCTGCAAGGTCTGTGGCCATGTAGGTGTTCACCTGGCCTTGCTTACCAGCATGTGCAATGTAGCCTTCCTGTTCCAGCCAGGTGCAGTACCGCAGGATATGGGTGTAGGAAACGCCAGTGAGCAGGCTTGCGTCCTTGAATGTCCAGCCGGGCTTTTGCGAGCGGATGAACCGCCATACCCGTTGCCGGAAGGGACTTTCTCCCCGCAGGCGGTACTTGCTGTTGTAAGTAAACACGCCATCGCGAACGCGGGTGAGCTCCTTTGCCTGCACCATTTCATTGATGCGGGTGCGCACAGTGGCCTTCACCACATCGGAAGCCTCACTCACGCCGCACACTTCATACAGCAGGGGGTAGGCAAACTCTTTTCCCTCGCTGCCAATGTTTTTGGCGGCGCTACGTATGGCCTCTTTGGTTATTTCAGGAGTGGTGGCCATTACCCGCGCCTCCAGGAATGGGCGGCAAGGGCTGTTTCCAGCATGGCAGCATCCACAACGATGCTCCCCTTGGCCTTGGCTGCCTTTTCAACCAAAATGAGCATGTTCCGCACAAGGCGGAAGTCGCCTTCTGCCTTGGTGGCAATGCTGCCGCACAGTTTGGCGGGAATATCCAGGCCAGCGGCCTGCATGGCAAACACGGATACTTCAGAGGCGCTGATGGGGCCGAACTCCACTTCATGCACCACCCGGCTCCAAATGCGGCGACGCTGTGCCAGTTTTGCCAGAAGTCCTTCTTCCCCAATAAGCACCACAGGGGCGCGGGTTACGTCCAAAATGTCTCGCAAGTCTTCTATGCGGTCGATATCAAGGCGGTCTGCTTCATCTACAAACACGGTTTGCCGCTTCTTTTTCAGCAGGCTGACCACCATTTCCTTGCAGGTGTTGGCCCGGTAACGGGGCATGTCGCCATTGGTGCCGCTCACTTCAAATAACAAGCGCTGCATGAAGGCTGTTTGCGACCAGCCAGTCCACACCCGTACATAGGCACCACCCCTGGCGCAGTAGTTACGGTCCGCTGCCACGCTTTTGCCCCGGCCTGCCTGGCCATATGCCAGAATGAAGCCGGAGGAAGACGTGCCACTTTCGAGCACTTCATCTACTGCTCCGTCAAAGCGCATGGTGGCGGCTGTATCAATAATGGTATCTCTCATTGTGCCTCCTGAAAAAATTTATGATGCAATGGCTGCCTGCCGGGTGCGGAAGGCATACAGTTCCAAAAGTTGGTCATAGCGCCGCTTGTAGTTGCGCTGGTATTCCTGGGTGCCTTCAAAGTGCTGCATCCATGCAGCGTCCTGGGCCACCAAGGGAATGTTGCTTTCATGGGCAATACGGAAAAGGTAGTCGTATTTTTCCAGTTCATCTTTAAAGCGCTTAAAGGCTGCGGGTGTATACTCGTTTTCTTGCGCTAAATTTGTGTCAAAAATGGCACGGGCTTGTGCCTTTGCCGCTTCTATTACGGCTATTTCCGCTTCACTCATGGCGGGTTGCTGTTTCTGCACTGCAAGGGACAAACGCTTTTCCGGCTGTACTGGGGCGGTGTCTGTTGAAGCCGCAAGGGCGGCTTGGCGCAGTGCCATTTCGGGCTTCACAACAGATTCCAGCATGGTTTTCATGTTGGCACCGGCGAGCTTTTCCTGGCCGCGTTTCAGGTCAATGGCATCGGCAAGGGTTTGCTGTTGTTCTGCGGTGCCGAGGATGCGGGCGGCAGGGTGCAGGCCAGAAGCAATTTTGTAGTACTCACGGTCCCGTGCTTCGCAAATGAATTCCCCATCTTGCGTATACACAAGAATTGTGTGCGGGGAGAGTTGTTCATCGTAACGCACCACAACGGCGTGGCGGCGAGAGGCCAAGGCTTCATGCCAGAACAGTTTGCCCTGGTGGCGAATGCCGTCTTTGTTGATGGTTTTAATGGTTTTGGCCATCATCATGAGCGTGAGGCGGGAAACGTCAATGCCGGGGCCAACGCCAGCCCGGAACGCTTCTGCCGGAGTGCGCCCGGCAAGGTGTGTGCGGAACTGAGGGCGGCTTGCGTATTCACAAAACCACTGGGCAATGGCGGTGTGGGTTTCCTCAAGGGTTAGCGGACGGCCTCCCATTTTTTCATACAGTTTGCGGTGCAGCAGTTCCCCCCGCTTCATGCGGGCTGGTTTTGCGTCAATGCTGTTGCCTGTGTAGGAGGGCACAAACACTTCCATGTCGTGGAAGGTGCCAAAGAAGCGCTCAATGGGCTTTGATTGCCCGTGGTATGGCCAGGCGTGGATGACTTCGCACCCAAGGCTTGCGTACAACCCTAGAATTCCTGCTTGCTGCAAGTCTGGAATGCCTTCAAAAAACTTGGCCCGGAACGCCTTGCCGTTGTCGATGTAAATGATGCGCGGTATCTTCCCCAGGACGATGCAGGCCCGGCGGAAGGCGGCGGAAATGCAGGCCACATTTTCTGTGCGCATGATTTCCCAGCCCAAGGGGCAGTTGCTTGCGCCATCATAGAACAGCAGTAGCGTCATGCGCTTGGGCTTGCCTGTTTCCGGGTCCAGAGTTTCAAAGTTCAGGGTATGGCCGTCGGCAATAACAATGTCGCCCACTTCCACAAGGTTCCAGTCGCGCAACAGGGAAATGGCACACTTGTCATTCCAGGCTTTTTTGCCTTCCCGCCACAGGGTCCATTCGTCAAAGCATTCCTGGGTGTAAGCCTGCACAAAGCGCCGGATGGTGGCGTCTGATGGCACATACAAGCCTTCATTTTTGCAACGTTCCTGTATTCTGCGGGCGGCTTGGGCAATTTTTGGAGCGTTGGGGTTCAACACATGCCCCAGTATGATGATTCTGTGCTGTTCTGTAAGGGTGGTACGCCCCTTCAGGGCAAGGCCACGCTTGTCTGCCAGGGCAAGTACCGTTCCGGCTTCTGCCTGCTGATTTTTCCAGCGCTCAAGGCTTTTCCATGAAAGCTGGGGGCCAAATTCCTGCAACAGTTTTGGCCAGACACCACCGAGGTAGGCTTCAACAAATGCTGATTTCTGCTTGGTTGTGAAGCCGTATTTGCGCTGCCATGTAATGTACAACTGGACGATATCGGCCTTTGCCAGAGCCTTGTAGCGGCGCTGGTCGGTGAGCAGAGCGTTGCCAAGGGCATTAACCTGGGCATTTTGCGCCAGCGCTGCCGGGGCCATGAAGCCTTCGCAGGCGGCAAGGGCATTGCGTTCCTCGGCTGTGCGGATGGCAATTTGCATGTCTTGCGGCAGGGTGGCGTAAGGGTAACAGAAGCCACCGCCGCGCCCTTTACGGGGCTCACGAGGCCATTGTTCGTTCTTTACACGATAGTCGATGCCCTGGCGGGTTATGCCACTTAAAGCCGCGAGTTCTTGTGCTGTATATACTTCTTTCACCGCAATCATAATGCACCATTACCGTTACGCTGCTTGTTCCAGCGGCTCTTTTTTGTGTGGGTCAAAAAGATATTTTTCTGGCACGCCCATTTCACGCAATTTTGCCAACACCACTTTGCTGTGGCCTTTCCCATTCACCACCCTGGATACGTTGGCCTGGGAACACCCAATAAGACGGGCAATGGAGGAAAGGTTGTGGCCGTTTTTGTCCAGGGCTTCCAAAATGCGGTGGCGGTATTGGCCCCGCTTGTAGCCAAGTTCTTTTAATTGGCTGGGTGTCATTCGCTCCTCATTCATATGTGTTTCCTCGCCCGTAAGGCTTTTATCTTTTCCTTGGCTTCTCGTTCTGCCTCGCAAGCTCGGCCAATATCCAGGAACCAACGTTCATTTTTGTGGATTACTT
The DNA here is from genome assembly GCF_000430005.1 of Desulfovibrio cuneatus DSM 11391. Lineage (GTDB taxonomy): Bacteria > Desulfobacterota > Desulfovibrionia > Desulfovibrionales > Desulfovibrionaceae > Frigididesulfovibrio > Frigididesulfovibrio cuneatus. The sequence continues at coordinate 5,107 of NZ_AUCY01000046.1, read as the reverse complement.
CAAGCCCCAACACTTTGAATACTGGTTGCAATGGGCTTGCATCCTGCGTAGCAAGGCAAAAGCAAAGAATGCTCATAAACGAAGGCTCATGGCCCTTGTCGCCCGGCTGAAGCCATTTGTTCAGAATGTCATAGGTGATTGCCTTGCCACCACCAGAAGTCAGGCTGATGCCTTCACGCCGGGCAACGTCGTTGATGCGGGTAACAAGCATCTTGCGGCCTTCCAGGTCCTCACCCGCCACCCTGTTCATTGCAGCCCGAATGGCAGGCATAAGCCCGGCAAGGCCCACAATGTTTTCCATTGGGGAAAGGTCGAAAAGGGAAGCTTGGCGCTGGGACATGGCAAACACCTATTAAATGGTAAAGCCTTGCTTTTGCATTTCCACCCGTAAGGTGGCATCCATTTGATTTCTCTGGTCAATTGTCAGAGTATTGCTAATAGACTTCAAAGCTTCTGCGGCAGAAAGGGCATAGGCAAGGTCACGGCGCAGTGGGTGAATAGTTTTTTCGTCTCCAGAAGCAGCAAGGACAAAAAACACGTTGCCCCATTCGCCCCAGGTCGGTGTCAGGTCTATAGTTGTTGGCATGAAGTGCCTCCGTCCATTTTAAGTTGTGTTCTTGCCGCTGCCGTCCAAAATTAGGAGTGCCAACGGGATTGACCCAATTGTGCATGACGGGTTAAGTTAGGTTTCAACGTAAAACTATAACCGCATGCAAGCTTCTTTTTTCATAAATTATGCTTGCTGTCAACACAAAAAGCTTTTGCATGTACTGTATTTTGTGAAATACACTTTCACTAAATATATTTAGTGCTTACCAAAAGCTTTAACTTGCAGGCTTGCTTGCAGGTTAACGAGGTGCAACATGCAAGATTACGAGCAACAGCTTGAAAGATTAAAGCAAGCACTAAAAGTGGATAGTGATACAGCTTTTTCTCAAGTTATGGATATAAGCCAAGGTTCTGTTTCAGGTGCGAAGAAACGAGGACAAATACCCCACTCATGGTTTTTTCAAGTTGCTGAAAAAACAGGTTTTTCTATTGACTGGCTTTTTTGGGGAGATGAATTGGGTCCCCCTGGGAAAGGCTTGCCAACGCCACTCCTAGCAAGTCCTCTGAACATGGAGAGGGTAGTGCCTGGCCCAGCCTTGCAAGTGGTTGAATGCCAAGAGTGTGAATATACACTGGTGCCGTTGGCAAAAGCGGTGCTTTCAGCAGGGGGCGGAAGCTTTGAATGTGGTGGCGCTTCTGATGAGCGTTACGCATTCAGAACGGACTGGCTCCGCCGCAAGGGACAACCAGGCAAGATGGTGCTTATGCGTGTGGCTGGCGATAGTATGGAACCGGAAATTAAGGATAAGGATTTAGTTCTGATAGACCAAAGCGATAAACGCTTGCAGCCTAATTCTGTTTATGCTGTGGCAGTGGAAGATATGGTCTACTTGAAACAGGCGAATGCGATGCCTGGAAAAATCATTCTTACAAGCTACAATACCCTATATTCTCCCATAGAGGTCGATACCAATGGTGACCTGGAAGACTCTGTGCACATAATTGGCCGCGTTATCTGGTGGTGCCGCGAAGCGTAAGCTGCTGCCTGCAATCCCTAAAAAACAAGCCCGGAATGTGTTAAAAATAACACTCCGGGCTTTTCTGTTCGTTCTCAACTATATTGCAAATCAGCCGCTAAAAACGCACTCCATTCTCAACTCAAAATTTACCTGACTTAGACGCGCCTGGCCCACGGAAAAGCCGCACCAGTCCTGCATTAGACCTACATCCGTCCTGCTCGGTTTAGGCATAGCAATGGTTCTCAGCTATCTTGTGCCCCTATACTCTGCTGTGGTTCCGTAGCAGGGGGGGGGGGATGTTTTCCTTTTCCGCCTTTGGCTGGTTATTCTCCCCTTCCCCAATTTTCTGCTTCCCCTCTGCTTTCACAGCAAACACATTCCGCAATTCCTGCCATTCCCCCTCTGTCAGGGCCGGGGTGGTGTTTTGGGTATTCAGGCCTTGTGTGGCGTTATGCAAATACTGAATGCGGTCGGTAAGCGGCGGGTGGGAACCTAGGAACACCAGCATTTTTTGCAGCACAGTGGGTGTTTCGCCTTCTTCCTTTTCCTTATGCCGGGTAAAGAATGTTTCCAGTCCCTGGGTGTGGATATGGGCGTTGTGCAGGCGCTCTATTGCCAGCAGGTCTGATTCGCGTTCCGCGCTTTGGCTGTAGCGGCTGTGCATCATGGTTACGGCAATGCCCCCCAGGTTGCTGCTTACGGCATCCGGTGAGCCCATAAGCTGGAGGAACGTGTTCCAGAGAATGGCCCGAATGTAGGCGTTCATGCCATGGCGCTGGGTGACATGTGCCATTTCATGGGCCAGCACGCCTGCCAGCTCTTCCGGGGTTTTGGCGTCTTGAATAAGGCCGGAAAAAACAAGCAGTTGCCCACCCGGCAGGGCCAGGGCATTCACCGTGGGGGAATGCAGTACCGTAATGGTATAGGTATAGCCCTGGTTGTTATTGGCTGCGGCAAGGCGCTGCACCAAGGGTTGCAGGGCCGGGGGGTTAACAACATATTTTTTGCTGTTATCTACCAGGGCGTGCACCGCAAGGAACTGCTGTAACGCCGACTCCCCCAAGCGCTGCTCCCACGAGGCAGGAATAACAGCCACAATCATTTGCGTAAGCAAGGGCGAGCCAAGGTACAAAAATACGCCCAGTGCCCATAAGCCAAGGGTGGCAGCCATCCAGCGTTGCACCCTGCGGCGCTGGTGTTTTGTTTTTTCCGGCTTGTGCCACGACAGGAATGCGGCAGCGGCTTCCGGCTGGTGAATAACGAGGCGCTGGCCCGTGTCTTCCTTCAGGGCACAGCGCACAGGCAGTTCATTGGCAGTGGCGGAAACAAGCACCACGTCCTTGAGGTTCCACTGTATGCAGGGGGTAGTGGGAATGTGCACGGGGGGCTGGCCGGGCTGCGCATCTTCCGCCGGGGCAAGGGGGTAAAAAGAAAGCACCTGACCTTGCGGGCACAGGCGCACCAGCACCGTGTGTGCCTGTGCGCTTTTGCCGTCATGCCAGGTGGCAACAATGCCTTGTTCCATATGTACCTTGGGGGAAAAATGCCCTGTTGCCAATGCATAATGCACGGCAACAGGGCATTGCTCTGGTAGTTACAGGGAAAGGTCCAGGTCCAGCGCTTCCAGCAGGCCTTCACCCCGTTTGGGGGCTGGCAGAGTGTCTTGCAGCAGGCTTGCCAGTTGCGGGTCGCCGCAGCTTTGCGTGCTGTTCATGGTTACGCGCAGGGTGCGTACATAGGCCCAGGCGTAGCCCAGCCCCACAGTGCAAATAACCAGAAGCAGGTTGTACAGGCGGGTGTGCAGCAGGGTACTGCCTTCAAGGGTGGAACGCATGTGCACCTCGCGGAAGGCAAGACCGTGGAAAAACCAGCGGGTAAGGGCCGCATGCAAAAAGCTGCTGAACAAGAAATAGGCCAACAAAACGGCAAGGAAGGGGGAGAACATCATGAGCAGTCCGCCTGTTGAGGGGAACTCATGGCTTGTATTGAAAGAAGGCAGGAAAGAAGAAAACGCCCCAAAAGCAAGTGCGCTCAGGCCAATGAGTACAGCAATGTTAATGATGAAAATTTTATACAGGCCTTTGGCTTTGCCGGAAAACTGCATGGCATGGTTGCCAAAATGGACGTTATTCACAATGTAGCCCACCATGCGGCTGATAACCCAAGGGGCAAGCAGCCCCAGGCTGCATATGATAACAGGGGTATAGAGCAATGCCCGGCATGCATAGTGGTTGGCTTTGCCCCCAAGGTTGCCGCGTATGCCGCGCCATTTTGTGCGGCTAAGGCGGTAGCGCAAGGCGCGGTAGGTGGCAAACTGCATAAGGTAGAACAGCCCGAGCATGATGCAAAAGGACAGAATGATGGAACCCACCGGGGGAAGCATGAGCTGCAACAGGGAGAAGCCAATAGACCCTATAATGAAAAAAACCATGACAATAAGGAAGCTCACAAACAGTTCGCGCCCTGTGCCAGTGTATTCAAAGGGTTCCCCCCACAAGCGGGTGTTGGCCCACAAAAATTTACGGGTGCGCACCCTGCCCCAGAAAGAATAAATGCCCAAGGTGAGTATGCTCAGGAAAAAGTTTTTCAGGAAAATAATGAACAGTTCCTTGCCGTTGCCGTGAAAGGTGAGGAACTGCTGCCAGTTTTCTACGGGTGCGGGGCTGGCTGGCTGGGGCTGTGAAGCGGGAACTGGTTCGTGAACGCTGGTCATGGAGGCTTCCTTTACGCGCTTGGTGGTTATGTGGCGTATATAGTAACATTTAGAGACCATTGCAAAACTGCGTTTTGCGTGCTTTTCCCATCATGTTTCGCTCTGCTCAAGCAGGCCGAAACATGGCCTAAGTCACAAAAAATACTCATTTTACGGGAACATAAATTTCCCTTATTCGCACTTTTTGGAACGTCTTCTCTGTGGGAAGCCGCTTAAAGACTATTTTGCCATAGTCTTGTATAATACAAAGCAAAGCGTATATACCATGCGCCGGGTGTTTGTACAGAACGAAAAAATATTGAAAAGGCCCATGTCCTGGATGCTGTGTAAGGCCTTGGAATAGGGGTGAATTTGTTGCAAAAAGTAAGGCAGAGCAGCCGTGGATACCGCTTTGCTGCCGGGGTTGCCTGAGTTATGTCCAAAAATTGCCCAATTCTTGCCCTTTTGAATGTCAGGCTTTGTCAGGTGCTTCACTGTCTGAAAAATAGAAAAGCCCACTGGGTAAGGCAGGGCTGTGCAACCGCGCTTGCCATTGCGGGTTTGCAAGGCGTTCTTCCTGAAAAAGAATGAATTCAAGAAGGTGTATGGCCTGCCCGTACTCTTTAAGCTGGTGCCATGGCAAAACACAAAAAGAATGCAACGTGTGATGTTTTTTTGCTTGCCTTATTTCCTATCTGTACTATTATTCATATACAAATGTAGCTAGATAGTGGTCGTCAAATCAGTGCGTTGGCATTGGCCTGATGCCCCTAATACATATATGGAGAATACCATGGCAACAACACAGAAAGAAAAAACTGCGGGCTCTTCCGAAATCACTATTATT
>NZ_AUCY01000045.1 GCF_000430005.1 Desulfovibrio cuneatus DSM 11391 | reverse complement strand
ACAGGGACAGCGTTTTGGGTGCTATTGGCATTATGTTTCGCGGAACCCGCAGTCAGCGCAGGGTGGCTGCAAAGCAGCAAACCAGCAAAGAGGAACAGACTGAACAATATGCGGCGCATACGGCCCCCGGATAGTTGGCGGTGCAGGGCAACGAGCAAATATACATATGACTATATATGAAGGCCAGGGCGCTGGCAATGGGTAAGGAATTGGGCTATCGCGGCGTCTTCGCCGCACCTTATAGGTAATTTTCAGAGCCTCCCCCACCCTACGCGCGCTTTGCTGCGCCCGCCCACTCACCCGAAGTGAAGTAGTTTAGTCTCCGCTCCCCTATTCGGTAGCAATTACCTTTTGTGGCACAGCCTGATACACAAGCCTTCCCTAAAGCCGACGGCAGTCGCGAGCGTAGCGAGCCGTGGAGCGAGGGCGGAGGGTACGGGCAGCTCTGCTGCCCGTACATCTCCACGAGGCCTGAGAGGAATGAAGTCAAGCGTACGAGTCTTCGAGTGAGCGGAACAAATCTACTGAGCGCAGGCCGTAACCTAGCGGGGTCACGGGGTGCAGCCCCGTGGGTTTGGGGTTATGGGGTGCCGCACTTCGGGCCCCCTTTGGAAACACGGATTTTTTCCGTTTTGCGGCGTTGCTTGCTTTTTTGCAACGGGGGCAGGGCCAAAGAGCCCAGCCCGCCCTTGAAAAAAACCTTCGCGCCTTGCCAAACGAAAAAACTTCGTGTTTCCACCCAAGCGGAGCGGCAAACAATGCTAGTGCCGCCACTCCAAAAAAAAGAGTGGGGCAGCTACCGCCACCCCACACATCTTCACGAAAACTGAGAAAACCTGACAACTTCAAGCTAACCTCAAGTTAACTACTAGATTTTTTCTGTTTGGCAAGGCGCAAGTTGATTTTACGGGAGGGGTGACAATTCCGCAGGAAAGCGGAATTGGGAACCGCCCACAGGGCGGGAGCCGAAGGCCGAGGCCCAGGAAGGGCCGAGTCAACTCTTTGGTCCTGCCCCGCTTCAAAAATATCAAACAACGCCGCCAAACAGAAAAAGACAGCCCTTAGAAACCGAAACCGTCGCCGTCAGAGCCGGACGTCCCAAACCCGAAGGTATCAGGCACGCCGCCTGCTTCTTCAACCGCAGCCACTTCTTCCACCGCAGCAGCAGCACCCGCTGCGGCACCGGCTGCGCCAGCAGCCGCAAAGCTCATGCTGCCCACGGCTTTGGTAATAATATCTTTCACGGCTTTTTCAATTTCATTGTCATTAATGGCAACCTTGCCATCAAAAGCCGCTATTTCTGTCTTCATCTTGGCCATATCCGCCGTAAGGCCTTTATTGGTCTCTTCAAGGCTGGTAACCTTTTTTTGCAGGTCTTCCGTTTTTTGCTTGAAGGGAGCTAAAGCTTTGGCCTCGGCCTTAGCCGCTTCAGCCGCTTCATTGGCAGCGTCGGCTTCTTCTGTTTTTTCAGTGGCAGTATTTTTGGCTTCATCCACCAAATCCAGCAAGGCATGCATACCCTTTGCGTCGTTGGCTGGAATAGGAGTTATGGAAACGTTGTCGCCAAACTTGGCCTTTTGTTCTTCGGCCCAAATGGTAAAGCTGACACTACCGTTGTATTGCAGGTTGAAAAAGTTTGGCTGCAAGCACATAAGCCAGCCTTTCACCATGGGGGAAACAGCCTTGATGCAGCATTTGCACACAGGGCGGCCAATGGCAAAGGCAAGCAAGTCCCGCACTTGGGGGTTTTCCTGTTCTGCAATCACCCCAAGGGCGGTTTCCATGGAAAATATTTTGCGACCATCGTCAGACATGGGAGCCTCCTAAAAGAGCATTCTCATAGTTGCGTTGGGTTGTGGGCGGAGCATTTCAATTTTGAAATGCTCGTGGACGCGCAGCGGACACCCGCGAAGCGTGTCGTTTTATTGTATTTTCATCCTGCGTTCCATTAATATACCCATGTATGTTATGGAAAATAAGAGCTATTCTTCAAAGTAACACTATCTATCAGGCAATGTGCGCTGTGCCCGAGCGGGTCTTCCAGGTGAACCCCGGTGTTTTTGGCCGGGGTTGCCACATGCCGCTATTTACGGCCCATATAGCGCACGTAGGTGATGGCCGCCGTGCGGTACACCAGGTGGCCCAGCTTGGACCAGGGCAGGTATGCAAACAGCATGAACACTGCCACCAGGTGAATGTAATAGGTGATGAATGCCGGGGCAGTAAGCCCTGCCAGGCGGAACAACTGGCTACCCATGCCTGTTACGGCTACAGCCCAGATAACGCCCAGAAGGTACCAGTCGTAATAGCTGGAAGCTTGCTTGGCAGCATCAAGGCCTTTGCGGCGCAGGGTAAGGTAGGAAAGGCCCACCAGCAGCAGAATCATGCCAATGTTGGCCAGAATCTTGATGGGGTGGCCAAGGGGCAGGGGTGTTTCAATATAAATGCCGGAAAGGAACGGAATTCTGCCAAACCAGTGGCCAAAGGCAATGGTGCCTGTAACAATGGCAAGGGCAATAAAGCCGAACACCAGGGCCATGTGGCCTGTTTTGCGAATGCGCTTTTCTTCTGCATCGCCACATTCCGCAAAGCGGGAGTGGGGCAGAATTTCCAGTGCAATGGTTTCCACCAGGCATTGCAGCCAGTGCTTGCGCTTGCCCAGCACCATAACGCTGCCCTGGGGGCCAATGTTGGCAATAAGCCGCGTTATGCCTTTGTAAAAGCTGAACAGCACAAAGCCCACAACAACCATGAACAACGGGTCTATGACGTAGTCGCCATAGAACACACGGGCAAATTCAATGCCCACCCCTGGCTTGGGCATGGGGAACATGCCGCCGTGGGGGAAGTAGCCATGGAAATTGATGGAGGCCATAAACCACCACAAAAACAGGAACAGCACAGCGGGAATGGCAATAAGAATGGGCAGGTACTTGATGTCGCTCATCCAGGTGCCAATGGCGGTGGGTTCCACCAGTTTTTTATAGGCCATGTTGCGCATGGCAGCCATAAGGTCTGCCGGGCGCGCCCCGCGGGGGCACAGGTCGGAACAGCCGCCGCAGTTGTAGCACAGCCAAATGTCTGGGTCTGCCAGCAGTTTGTCTTTCAGGCCCCACTGGGCCCAAATCATTTCTTTGCGTGGGTAGGGGTTGTCTGCGGGGGAAATGGGGCAGGCTACACTGCACGTGGCGCACTGGTAGCATTTTTTTACCGTGTCGCCACCCGCGGCCTGTAGCTCGCGGATAAAGGAAATATCGGGTTCTATCCTTGCTGATTGTGCCATGTCATTCCTCCTAGTAACCCTTGAAGGGGTTGGGGCCCTTTTCAAAGATCATGCGCATGAACTCATCCACCATCTGGGGCACCTTGTCGTATTCGTCAATGGCCACTTCATACTGGGCCACGCGGTCAGGTTCAACACCCAGGCGGTTCAGGGTTTCGGCAATGTTTTCTTTGCGGCGGTTACAAATTTCAGAGCCTTTTACAAAGTGGCACTGGTAGTCGTCGCCGTATTTGCAACCCATTAGCATTACACCGTCAATGCCCTTGCTCATGGCGTCTGCCACCCAAATGGCGTTTACAGAACCAAGGCAACGCACAGGAATGATACGCACATACGGGTTCCAGGGGGTGCCACGCATGGCTGCCATGTCAAAGGCGGGCAGGGCGTCGTTTTCACACGCCAGAATCAGCACGCGGGGGCCTTCTGCTGCCATGTCGTCCGGCACCCTGATTTCACGAATCATGGAGCCGATCTGGTCGATATTGTAGTTTTCAAAGGAAATAACACGTTCCGGGCACGCCCCCATGCAGGTACCGCAGCGGCGGCAACGGGAGGGGTTGGGCTTTGGGGTGCCTTTTTCGTCGTCGTCCAGGGCGCCAAAGGGGCATTCTTCTGTGCAGCGCTTGCACTGGGTACAGCGCACAAAGTTGAATATGGGGTAGGAAAGGTCGCCGGAGCGAGGATGCACTGCCACGCCGTGGTTGGCAGACTCAATGCACTGAATGGCTTTGAGTGTTGCGCCATAGGCATCTTCTTCGGCGCTGTCCATGGTCATGGGCTGGCGCACGCAGCCTGCGGCATACACGCCTGTACGGCGGGTTTCGTAAGGGAAGCAGATGTAGTTGGAATCGGCAAAGCCGTCGAACAGGGCAAGGTCCGGGAAGCCGGGGCCCTGGCGGTATTCAAACTGCATGATGGGCCCTTTGGCCGTGGTGGGCACCATGCCTGTGGGCAGTACAATCATGTCCACTTCAAGTTCAATGTTGCCGCCAATAAGGGTGTTGTCGGCCCGCACCAGCAGGGTTTCGCCTTGCACCACCACTTCGCGGATATCGGCTTTGGTCATCATGATGCCAGGAATATTCTGCGCTGTTTTATAGAAGCGCTCGTGCACACCCTGCACTACCATGCTGTCATACAGAATGTAAGCAATGCCATCTTCATGGCGCTGGGTAACGTAGCCGGCCTGTTTCAGGGCTACCACGCTGTTCACCGCGTTGGAATACCCCAGGTGGCGGGGGCTTTCCATATCTGTATAGGCCGGAGCTTCTTCCGCTTCCGCCTTGGCAGGGGCTTTGTCCGGTGTGCATGCGGCTGCGTCTTCTGGGCAGTTACATGGGCTACCTTCCATGGGTTTGCACAGGTCTGTGTTCAGAATAAAGGCCACCCGGCTAGGAATGGGGGTGCCCAGTTTGTTCATTTTTTCAAACTCGGCTGTGGTTACCACCTTGGGGCTTTTGCCATAACCAAGGGGTTCCAGAAGGGCCGTGTTTTGTGGCTGCCAACCCGTTGCCAGCACCACGGAACCCACTTCATGGGTTTCCTCCCCTGCGGGGGTGGTGATAACAGCCGTGTATTCCCCAGGGCACCCGGAAAGGCTTTTCAGCGTGCTGCCAGTGAGAACGGTAATTTCGCTGTTGGCGGTAATTTCCTGTACTTTTGCAGCAATGTCCGGATCGTAAGGGGTGGTGTGCGGGGGGGTAATGGGGAATGTGTACCACAGGTTCAGGGCTTTGCCGCCGAGCTGGGCGTCTTTTTCCACCAGGGTGACTTTGTAGCCTGCTTCCGTGGCGGCCTTGGCTGCGGTAAGGCCTGTCCAGCCACCGCCCAGCACCAGAATGCGCTGGGACCCTTCCACAAGCTGCGGGGTGGGGCGGTTGCTTTTTTGCAGCTTCACCACGCCCATGTTGATATAATCGACTGCCATTTCAGTAAGCAGTTCAGGGGCTTCATCTTCTGTGTGGGGGGTGCCGTCCGGGTTTTTATAGGCCAGCACGCAGCCTTCACGCAGGGAAACACGTTCAACCTGAACGCCAGTGAAGCGGTACAGGTCCCAGTCAAACCGGGGGGAACTGCCGCACAGCAGTACGCCGTCCAGTTCATTCTCTTCAATGTCTGCGGTAATTTCTGCGCGGGCAGCTTCCTTTGCCATAATGGGGAATGACTTCACCACCGGGCACAGGGCGCTCCACTTTTTTTCCACACCACTGATGAGCTCTTCCACATCAAGACCGCCGCCAATGGCAGACTGGTCAAAATATACGCCTATTTTCGTCGCCATTTCTCCGCTACCTCCGTCTAACCGTCTGTATGGCTTTCAGGGCGGCGCTGGTGCCGGATTGGGCAGAGCGCATCACGTCAAGCGGTTGCTTGGCACAACCTGCGGCGAAAATGCCTTTTTCCGCTTCTTCCACCACAAAGCCGTCGTTGTCCAGGGTAACGCCAAAGGGGTTGCACCCGCTGGCAAGGCTTGGCTGCATACCTGTGGCAAGCACCACAAGGTCGTGCTGGTGCTTGCCTTTTACGCCATGCACTGCATCTTCCACCTCAAGCAGCACGTCGCCGCCCGCAAGGCCTTCCACCCCGGCAACTTTCCCTTTGACAAGGGTAATGTGCTCATCTGCCATGACCTTTTTACGGAAGTTTTCATACCGGCCAGGGGTACGCAGGTCTATGTAATAAATGGTCACCTTGGCGCTTGGGTACTGTTCACGCAGGTACAGGGCCTGCTTCAAGGAGGCCATGCAGCAAATGTAGGAACAGTAGTTCAGGTGGTTTTCGTCGCGTGAGCCTGCACACTGCACAAAGGCAATGTTTTTGGGACTGGCACCGTCGGAGGGGCGTGTAATTTTCCCCTTGGTTGGCCCGTGGGGGGAAGCAAGACGCTCCATTTGCATGTTGGAAATACAGTTTTGCAGGGTGCTTGCCCCAAGGTTGGTGAGGTTGGAAGCGTCATAAGGCTTCCAGCCGGTGGCAAGAACTATGCTGGCCACTTCCAGGGTAATTTCCCGTGGGGCCTCGTTCATTTCAATAAAGGGGTTGCCCGCCAGTTTGATCTGGTCTTCTTTGCCCACGGCGCTTTTGTCCAGTACATAGCGCGAAGGGAAGGAGAACGGGGCAGAAAGGTACAGCGGCTTGCGCTTGGCAAGGCCAAACTCAAAGTCGTTTTCCGCTTCCCCCTGAAGGGAAGAAGCAAGCAGGGAAAGGTCTGCGCTGTTTGGGGCTGTGTGGCGCGGCTCAATAGCAACGGTAACGGTAAAGTTGCCAGCGCTGCCTTGCACTTTTTGCACACAGGCCTGGGTAAAAAATTTGATGCGGGGGTTGTTCTTGATGCGCTGGAATTGAATTTCCAGCCCACAAGAGGGGGGGCAGAGCTTTGGAAAATACTTGTTGAGCTGTGCCACCCGCCCGCCAAGAAAGGGGCTTTTTTCGACGATGAACACATCATAGCCGACTTCGGCTGCCTCTATAGCGGCGGTAAGGCCGCTGAAGCCGCCTCCGACGACAAGTATGGCGTTGGACATCACGGGTTCCTCCCTGCGGTTATTGGGCATGGACAAACGGTCCAGGCAAGGACAATAAAGGAAACGCTGATTTATTCCGTTTGGCGGCGTTGCTTTCCTTTCTTCGCTCGAGCTTCGTGGTAATGTATGGTCAGCAAAGCTGCCCATACCCTCCACTCTCGCTCCACGACTCGCTACGCTCGCGACTGCCGTCGGCTATTTTGAAACAGCCCTGGACGGAAGAGTTGACTCGGCCCGTCCTGGGCCTCGGCCTTCGGCTCCCGCCCTTCGGGCGGTTCCCAATTCTGCTTTTCTGCAGAATTGTCACTCCTGCTACAAAAAAAGCTCGCGCCTTGCCAAACGAAATAACTGCGCGTTTCCGAAACGCCATGTATTGAGCGCTTCCTAAAGTTGTTACAGCCCTAGCTTAGACCGTTTTAGCCGCACCTGCAATGGGTGCTGTCGGCTGGTTTTACAGGCACGCTGGGCGTGCAGGCAAAGGGCCGCGGGGCCATAGGACCATACCGGAACTGTGTGAAGCATGACGTTGCAAAAATCCCGCATGGGCGGGATTTGAGAGTATTTCACGAGGGATCTGGGAAGGCGGAGCCTTCTCAAATAAAACGCAGTATATCAATTGTGAAATGGTCTCGATTCACTCAATGCGTCACCTGTAAAACAATTGGGGGGCCACCAGTAAGGTAGCCCCCCAAATTAGGCATTAGGTAGGAATGATCTGGTAGTAGGGCTTTTTGTATATTTTGGTCTGGCCCGTCTTAGGATCAAACTTGGAGTTTACAAAGCACTTCCACTTGTCATCGTCCAGGCCCATGAAGTCGGCTCTGTAGTAGAAGCCGGGGTAGCGCGATTCTTTACGGAAGTGAATGTGCTGCATGTGCAGGCGAACAGTCCACAGGCGGTGGTAGTTTTCCCAGCAGCGCAGCAGTTCGTGCAGGTCACGGGCAGCCAGTTTCAGTGAGTCTTCTTCCAGCATTTTCATGAGGTGGAAGGCTGTTTTCAGGGCTGCCTCAGAGGTGGTGTAGTAAGTGGAGCACCCTGCGCCGTATTCATCGGTGCACTTGATAAGGCGCATCATGAAGTTTTTGGGCGAAATGTACTCTGGGTTCACCACTGGGTCTGTGGAAGCGCCTTTGCCTGCCTCGAAGTTGTAGTACGGACGGTAGATTTCTTTAACAAGATCAGCGGCCGTTTCTGCAATGCTTGGCTTGAAGTCTTTGTGGTCGATGCACCAGCGTACCATTTGCTTGCCGCAAATACGGCCTTCAGCGTGGGAACCGGAAGAGAACTTGTGGCCGGAAGCGCCAACGCCGTCAGCACATGTCCACAAGCCATGAACAGAAGTCATGCGGTTGTAAACTTTGCCGTTGTCAGCGCGGATTTTGTAGTCTTCAGGAATCCAGTCTTCGTCTGGGCCGGAAACCCAAATACCGCAGCAGCCGGAGTGGGAGCCGAGGAGGTAAGGTTCCGTAGGCATGATTTCAGAACCGGTTTCTTCCGGCTGAATGTTCATACAAGCCCACAGGTTGGCCTGGCCTACGCACATGTCAAGGAAGTCTTCCCATGCTTCAGATTCCAGGTGCTTCTGCTGCTGTGCGTTGAGTGTTGCAAAGGTGGTTTGCAGGGCGGTTTTGGTGTCCATGTAAATGGGCCCGCGGCCTTCACGCATTTCACGCAGCATCATGTGGTTACGCAAGCAGGTAGGAATAACGTGGCCTTTTGCATAGCCACGGTCTTCGTAAGGCTTCAGCATTGCGCGGTTGGTTTCGCAGTAATCTTCACCCTTGAAGTTGGTGGCTTTTGCTTTGAACAGCAGGAACCATGCGCCCACAGGGCCGTAACCGTCTTTAAAACGGGCAGGCACGAAGCGGTTTTCCATCATGGTCATTTCTGCGCCAGCCTGGGCACACATGGTGTAGGTGGAACCTGCGTTCCACACAGGGTACCATGCACGGCCCATGCCTTCACCAGTGGAGCGGGGCTTGTACACGTTCACAGCGCCGCCGCAAGCTACCATCATGGTGTTGGTGCGGAAGATGTGCACTTCGTTTTCACGCAGGCTAAAGCCCACTGCGCCAGCAATGCGGTTGGGCACTTTGGCGTCGTTCAAAAGCTTCACGATGAAAATACGCTCCATGATGCGGCTTTCGCCCAGGGCATTTTTCGCAGCTTCAGCAACGATACATTTGTAGGATTCACCGTTGATCATGATCTGCCAGCGGCCGGAACGCACAGGGTCGTTGCCCTTGCGCAGGCTTTTGCCAGCAGCTTTGGCGGCAGCGCCGTCAAGGTTGTGGCCGTCTTCGCCTTTAATCCAGCAGGGAAGGCCCCAATCTTCAAACAGGTGAACGGAATCGTCCACGTGGCGGCCAAGGTCGAAGATAAGATCTTCGCGCACAAGGCCCATAAGGTCGGTACGCACCATGCGTACATAGTCTTCAGCAGAGTTTTTGCCAAGGTACGTGTTAATGGCGGAAAGGCCTTGGGCCACTGCGCCAGAACGTTCAAGGGAAGCTTTGTCAACAAGCAGTATTTTGAGCTCAGGGGCGAATTTATCTGCCCAGCGTACAGCTTCAAATGCTGTGCCGCAAGAACCCATGCCGCCGCCCACAATGAGGATATCCACATCGTGTTCTTTAACAACAGGTTCAGCAATGGCAAGACCTTTTACAGCTTCCTTAGTAGGAATCATCGGCATCTTCGTGTCTCCTTATCTGCAAAATGTTGGGGAGCTGGCGTGCAGGAAACGCTTTTGTTACCAGGAGATAGAGGCGTCTGCATCAGCCATTTCGAACTTCTTACCCATTGCTTCTGCGGGTTTGATGAGCTCTTTTTCGGTAAAGAGCAGTTCGTCTTCCAGGCTTACAGGTTCCGGGTGGCCTTCAAAAGGCTTAATGGAACCTTCCGGAGTTGTGCGGATAGGAAATTTGAAGCGCTTGACGTTGCCATTACGGAACTTGACAGTCCACATAATGGAATCTGCGGAGCGCATGGGGATACAGGTTCCACCCATGGGGGCAAAGTCTGCATAGGGGCGGGCGGTAATAGCGCCCTGGGGGCAAATCTTAACGCAGGAGTAACATTCCCAGCAAGCATCCGGCTCTTGGTTATAAGCCTTCATTTCCTCAGGATCGAGAATCATGAGGTCGTTGGGACAGATGTACATACAAGCGGTCTTTTCGCCACCCTTGCAGCCATCACATTTGGACGGATCGACGTAAGTCGGCATACTGGTCCTCCAACTGGTTATAAAAGGTGAATTGAAAGATATACCAGAAAACTCGACATGGCAGTCCAAAATAACAGGTATCCCTTTAATAGCATACCGAAATAAAACTGCCAACCGTAACGCTTGTGAAGAATTTAACAACTTATGGGGGTTAATGTCAAGAGGTTCAGTAAAAAGAACGCAGGGCTTTGTTTATTTTCTTGCCCCGCGTACCATTTCGCGCTAGAGAAGGCTGACAAAAAGTTTTTTATTTCACCCGTAATTTGCGGGGGTGTTTTGTTCTTCGCGCAGGGGCCTTTTTAGCCATAGGCGTGCAGGCCCTCCTATTACTGAATTTTCCGGAGAATTCATGAGTATACCGCATGGAAATAACCCTTCACGTCCTTTTAAACGTGAAGGTGATGCCAATGCCCGCCCCAGGGGTAACGGTGCCCCGCGCAGGCGCCCTGCCCCCCAGCAGGGTGGGGAAGTGGTTTTTGAAGACAGGCCAACGTCCATGACCGATGCGCTTATTGCCCTGGACCTTGACCTGATGAAGCTTTTAACCAAGCGTAGCCGCCTTGTGCAGCGCCTTCGTGGTGGCAAAGACCGTGCTGCCACCCCGCGGGCCATTCAGGACGAGAAAGCCATACGCACTGCGTGGGAAAAAAATGCGCTCTCCTTCAGTAAAGACCCGCGCTTCAGCCGTGAGCTGTTCAACCTGCTGCAAGAACTGAAAATGATCAGCAAGGTGGAAGCAGAAGGTTCTGACGGCTTCCTCCTTTCCCCTGCAAGAAAGCCTGTAGCCATGAACATTCATGGCCCGGCCTGTGGCCTTGCGGCCAAAATTCAGCTTGCCCTTGCCGCTGCCCTGGGCCAAAAGGTGGCCCTGGCCCCGGTGTTGTTTACCGATGACATGGGCGATTTTATTGCAGCCCTTGGCCGGGCTGGCACGGAAGTGGAAAAGAAAGCCAATGGTGCTGCTACCTGGTTCCTTTCCTTGCCGGGGAAAGCTGCCCTTACTCTTTCCGGGGCTACCCTGCATGTGGGGGAATGTCCTTTTGCCTTGCACCTGTTTGCCTTTCTTGCCACAGGCAAACCCGGTACCCTGCGCATTACAGGCGACGCCGGGCTGAAAAACCTGGACCTGGCAGGCCTGCGCGCCGCATTGCCCCGCCTTGGGGCGCGGCTTTCCCACGTGGTGCCCCGTTCCAAGGGGTTGCCAGTGAACCTGGAAAATTCCGGTATGTTGCCCACAGCCATGGAAGTGCCCGCTGAACTGCCTTTTGAAGGCGTGTGTGCCCTGGTGGTGGCTGCTGCTGCCTGGAACCAGGCCATGACCCTGGATTTTTCTGCTCTGCCTGCTGCCATTGCGGCTTCTGCCCTGGCCACAGTGCAGCCTGTGCTGGCGGCGTGTGGTGTGCAGTTGCAGGTGGAAGGCCACCTGTGCACCATTACCCCGGCAACGGTGCAGGTGCCTGCCCAGCCCGCTGTGCCCATGGACGCTTTGCTCAGTGCCTACTTGCTGGCACTGCCCGCTTTTGTGGGGGGCCGCGCCTGCCTGCAGGGCCAGTGGCCCAGCCACATGGCAAGCGCAGCCGACGCAGCCGCCCTGCTTTCCTGGGCAGGGGTGACCCTTGCTGTTGAAGCCGGGGCTGTGACCGCAGTGTGTGATAAAGAAGCGTTTGCTACGGCCCTGCACGGGGTTGAGCTTGAAGGGGAATTCCTGCCCCTGTATGTTGTGCTGGCGGCCCGCGCCTGCCAAATGGCCAAAGGGGAGTTTGTGTTGCCATACCCCCTGGCAGGCCGTTCTTTAAGCCTGGCCAATGAATTGTTCTTCCGCCTTGATCTTGTGTGTGACGGCGCAGCCGTGCACCCTGTGGCACAAGGCACGCAGGTTGCTGCGGGCACAGTGGCTGAACCAGGAACGGAAGCTGGCGCAGAAGTTGCCGCTGAAGTTGTTCCGGCCATTCCCTGGACAAGCCCAAGCCCTTACTGGAGCATGGCCCTTACCCTGGCTGCCCTTACCCGGCCCGGCCTGCGCCTGGTAAACCCCGGTTCTGTCACTGCGGTTATGCCTTCGTACTGGGGTATTATTAACAGCCTGCCTGCCCCCTTCGACCCCGCAGCCCCTTCTACCAAGCCCAAGGAGCAAAGCGATGCACCCGTTAGACGACGAATTATTGCCGAATGATGCAGCGGCGCTTACGGAACAGATTGCGGAAGTAGATGCCCGGCTGCACGCGTGCGATGAGCACATTGCTGACCTTATGAGGCGGGAAGACCCGGCTGGCGGGGTGTTCTTTGCTGCGGAAATACACGCAGCCAAGCAGAACAAGTTCAAGCTGGTGTATCAACGGGCGGTGCGGGTCGCCAAACGGAATCGTTTATAGGGAAACACTGTCTTTTTCCGCTAGGGCTGCGTTGAGATGAACACCCAGCAAAGCTGTCTGTTCCCTTCGCCCTCGCTGCACGGTTCGCTATGCTCACGACTACCGTTAGTAATTTGAATGGGGTTACGATGATACGCATCGTAACCCCATTTTTTTTGCTTTACCGTACTGCGCGGGACAATGTGTGGCTTATCCCCGGCTTGTCCACTGCACCAGCTTGGCCTGGAGTTCGTCAATATCTATGGGCTTGGTAATGTGGTCATTCATGCCAGCGGCAATGCTTTTGTCCCTGTCTTCCTGCATGGCGTGGGCTGTCATGGCAATTATGGGCACGGTACGCATGGCTTCGCGCCCTTGTCCCCGAATGAGTTTGGCAGCGGTGAGGCCGTCCATAACCGGCATTTGAATGTCCATGAGCACGCAGTTCACGTCTTGGGTGCCCAGAATGGTGACGGCTTCCAGCCCATTGCCCGCCACCAGAACGGTTATGCCCAAATCTTCCAGCAGGGCAACGGCAATTTCCTGGTTAATTTCGTTGTCTTCTGCCAGCAGAATGCGCAGGCCCGCCAGTGAGCTGTTGTCTTGCAACTGGGCGGGTAACTTTTCATGGGCTATTTCTTCCTGGCTGGCTTTGGCAAGGGTCAGGGTAAAATAGAACGTGCTGCCCCTGCCCGGCGCGCTTTCCACCTGAATGCTGCCGCCCATGAGTTCCACCAGCAGCTTGGAAATAACCAGGCCAAGGCCTGTGCCGCCATATTTGCGCGTTGTGGAAACGTCGGCCTGGGCAAAGGGTTGGAACAGGCGGGAAAGCTGTTCCTGGGTCATGCCAACGCCCGTGTCTGAAACCTCAAAACGCAGGCGCACGTTGTGTTCTGTTTCTTTTTCCTGATGAATGCGCAGGGCCACTGTGCCTTTTTCCGTGAATTTAATGGCATTGCCGCACAGGTTAAGCATAACCTGGGAAAGGCGCAGGGAGTCGCCTTTGAGCATGTCTGGCACTTGTGCGTCTGCTTCAATAAGAAGCCGCAGCCCTTTGTGTTCCGCCTGAGACTGGAAAAGGTCCTGCACCGTGTGTGTCATGGCATGGAAGGAAAATGGGGCAGCGTCCAGGGTTAGCTTGCCCCCTTCAATTTTGGAAAAGTCCAGAATGTCGTTGATAACGCCCAGCAAAATTTTGGCAGAAGCCTGAATTTTAGTCAAAAACTGAAGCTGTTCCGGCTGGGGGGATTTGCTCATGGCCAGGTGGGTAAGACCAAGCACGCCATTCATGGGGGTGCGAATTTCATGGCTCATGCGGGCAAGGAAGTCGCTTTTGGCCTGGGCGGCTTTTTCTGCTTCATCTTTGGCCTGGCGCAGCGTTTTTTCATTGCGTTTTTGTATGCGCAGGTCGCGTATGTAGCTTAGCACCAGGGGTGCATTGGGCCTGTCAATGCGCATGTGGGTGGCTTCACACGGCAGCAGGGTGCCCTCTGCCGTGGTCAGGGTAATTTCCTCGCGGCAATAGCCTTGGGCAATGGCTTTGGCAAAGGCTTGGCGCAGGTGTTCCTGCGGGGGAAAGTGGAAACGCTCCCAATTATCAAAAACGTCCTGGGGTGTTTGTACTTCCAGAAAGGTGAGAAAGCCGGGGCTGACGGTTTTCAGTTCATCGCCATCCCACACCAGGTAGCCGTCCAGGGAGGCTTTGAACACGGTGGCCATCACTTCTTCCAGCTCGCGCTTTTCCGCGGCGTCTTCTTCAAGCTGCGAGGTGTGGGAATAAATATCCCCAAGGTGCACGCTGAATTTGTCCAGCATCAGGGCCACGTCATACAGTTCTGCAATACGAATGGTAGGCATGCTCACATGCAGGTTGCCAAGCTGAATTTCCCGCAGTTTTTGGGCAATCCAGCGCACGGGGCGGGCCAGGTAACGGTGCACCAGCAGCAGGTAGCCCGCCAAAAACGCAATGGCAATGCCATATAGAATGCGCGAACGCTGGTGCGCCTGTTCAGAGGCTTCGGCAATGGCAGTGAGTGCTTCCTCGCTGGCGTTTTCCGATTCTGTGCCAATATTGTCGCGAATTTCCCGCAGTGTTTCGTCAATTAATTCCCAGTGTTCACGCGCTTTCAGGGTGTCCCCCCGAATTTGCCGCCGGGTGGTGCTGTATTGGGCAAATAGGTTTTCCAGCTCCTTGCACTGGGAACGGGTGTCTTGCTCCGGGGGCAGTATGGCCCGGCACAGGGCAAAGGTTTCCTGCATGCTTTTTCCGTCTTGTAATTCCAGCAGTGCCAGTGCTTTTTCGCTTTGTGTTTCTAACTCTCCCAGTTGTATAGAGGCCAGAGAGGATGCTAAAAACGCCTTGAACATGGCCTGGGCTTCTTTAGGCTTGTTCTGGGTAAACAGAAGCGAATGCAACAGATGATGAAAAGAAGCGGAAAGCTGGCCCAGAATTTGCCTGTTCTGGTACACAGCGTCTTTATATTCTGTGAGTTGAGCAATCAATGAATACAGCCGTGCTCCCTTGCCAAGAAAGTCTACATCACGCACAAACACCGATTCAGCAAGAAGTGCCTGGGCATTAATGCGGGCGTTGCGCCGGGTAAGGGGGTCTTCCGCTGCATAGGCCACCTCTGCCACGCGGCGCAGGCTTTCTATGTTAATAAAGGTGCGCTGGTTTTCCAGCATTTCCGGCAGGCTTTTTTCCTGCACCTGTGCAGAAATATTGGCAATGGCGTCAATGTCGTGCAGGCTTTGCTGGCTTACGTAAATAAAAACAAACAGCAGCACAAATGAAGCCAGCCCTAAAAATGCCGCAATGGGAACACTGAAAGGGGAGTGGGGCGTACCAGTATTTTCTGGCGGTATTTCTTGTGGGGGCTGGTTCATTGGCGTTTAAAATATGTTGAAGTCAAAGTATTTTCTGTTGATTTTTCCGTATTGGCCGCTTTTGCGTATGGCCTGAATCGCCTTGTTAATATCCTGGCGCAGTTCAGGCTGCTTTTTTGAAACCGTAACAAAAGAGGCACCTGTGAGTATTTCTGCGGTAACAGGCCCACCCACGGCTTCAAGTTGCGAACCTTCCTTGGATTTTAAATAGGCATAGGCGGGCAGGCCGTCGGTAAGAATAACATCCACAGCGCCCTTTTTCAGGTCGTCATACACTTCTTCATACAGGTCTTTAATAACAAGCACAGAATCTTTGTAGACCTCTTTCAGGTGGACTTCCTGCACGGTGCCTGCCTGCACCCCAATGCGTTTGCCTTTCAAGGCAGCCGGGGTAACGGCCGTTACCGTGCCGGGGCGTTCCACAAACACGCTGTGGGAACGGTAGTAACGGTCGGAAAAATCCACCAGCTCTTCCCGGCCCGGCAGGGTACCCATGCCCACCACCCCAATGTCCACACTGCCATCCATAATGCTGGGAATGACCTGGTCAAAAGGCATAATCACTATTTCACAATCGCGCTTCATTTCAGCGCAAATGGCGTGGGTAAAGTCCACATCAAAGCCCGTAAGTTCTTTATTGTCGTTATAATAGGCGAAAGGCGGGTAGGGAACGTCAATGGCAACCCGAATGGGCTTTTGCGCAGCAATAACACTGGTGGGAATGCAGAATAATAACAATACGAAAAAAAGAATGCGCATAACGTTCTCCTGTGGTGATGTGAATACGTTGTCTGAGCCAGTAACTAGAAAGTAATTTACCAATGAACCGAGCCAATAGGAACGCAGGACAGAACAGGGGAACAACGTGCCCCTGCCGCAAGCTGAGCCACAGGCGTGGCGTGTTAAACAGGCCCAGGCGAGCTGTGTTGGCAGTTAAGCAACTCTTTCTGGTGGTGGATGCTCTAGCCATATTTAGGCTAACATACTGTTTTCCTTTAAAATTGTACTGGGGAGCCGGAATTGCGCAACCTGTATGTGTATGCTGTTAGCATAATCAGAAAAAGTTGCATAGCGTGTATTTTCTCGTGGATACCATTCTAAAATTGTGGTGCGCATAACTTTTCCTCCTTGCAGGTTGTTTTTTATAGGTGAAAACAGCCGGAAAAGTGTCACATTTGCAACATATCTTGCTGAAAAAATACAATATTTTCACGGGCTGTTCCAGAAATATTTAGTCCCTATGGCTATTTTTGTACACCTCTTGCCAGCATGAGCCGCAGGGGGTATACAATTTAAATATGTAAAAAAAATCACTTGTTGGAGAGAACAATGAAAACATTATTTGCTGCCCTGTTGCTGCTGGCTATGGGGGGTTCCTCTGCTATGGCTGGTGAACCTGTGTTGCGTATTGCCATTGATTCCCCTTACCCTCCGTTTGCCTATACCGACCCGGCAACAGGCAAGCTTACTGGGTTTGACTACGACATCGCTATGGAATTATGCCGCATTATGAACCGGGAATGTGAAATTACCTCGGTGGCTTTTGACAACATCATTCCTGAAATTGTTGCCCAGAAAATAGACATTGGTGTGGCGGGCATGGCCAAAACTCCGGAGCGGGAAGAAAAGGTGCTGTTTAGCGACAAATATTTCCGTTCCAGCAGCGTGTTTATGGGCATTCCCGGTACGCTTGTTGCCACTGTGGAAGGGTTGAAAGGCAAAAAAATTGGGGTGCAGCATAAAACTACCCAGGAAACATACCTGCGCAAAACCTTTGGTAATGTTGCCGAAATTGTGACCTTTTCCAACTTTGATGAAATAATGAACGCCACCCTGAGCAAAACAATTGATGTTGCTTTTGTGGACGGCTTGCCAGGGTATGCGTTTTTGAAAACAGAAAAAGGGGAGCACCTGGATATTGTGGGTGAACCCATTATGCTTGGCAGCGGTTCCTGCGTTGTGCTCAATAAGTCATTAACAAAAGAGCGCGACGCCATTAACGAGGCTATTCAGACCATGCGTAAAAGCGGAAGGTATGATGTGCTGAACCGTAAGTATTTTGAATTTAACGTGTATTAAACAAGTGTCATGGGGTGTGTTTGGAACGGCCACCTGTGTGCCGCCCCAAGCGCACCCATACAGCGTTGCAAGCGCATGGTGTTTGGTTGCAGGAGTCACTGGCTAAACTGGTTTTGGCAATGCTGCAATACGAGCTGCAAGTGGCAAGCACCAGCATTTTCCCTAGGAGTGCGGAATGGGAGAAAAGTGTAGTCTTAGCCCAAAACTACATGGTAAAAAAAGGCTACAGTGGAGCATTACAACGTTTAAAGCCCTGTGCTTGATCTGTTTTTTTGCTGGCATAGCCCTTATTAGCATAGAAGAATTTTCCAATGTTGGCATGATTGAAAAACAGGCCGCTGAACTGAAAAAAGAAAAGCTTCCCGGTTTTATTGAAAACCAGAGAACTCTTGCCAACATTGAAAGCTTGCGCCGCATGGCGGAAGTAACGCGCATTAGTGCAAACCCCAAAGACCGCCGCCATGCCCGCATTAGTGCAGATGCACTGAGTGCGGAATCTATTTTTGACCAAGACCCGGGTTTTAAGCAGGCAGCCAGGGCCATTGCCGCTTCCATTCGTGAACTTGTGGATTCACGGGGTAATGAAGACAGCCAGAGCAATGCCATACACGAGCAGGGCAAAGCCATTGCTGTTGCCATTAAGCAGCTTGCCTTGCTTGCTGCCACGCAAGAGCAGGCCCTGCACCTTATTGAACTGGGAACCACCTACCTTTTTGGCAATCCGGTTGGGCAAAGCCCAAACCTGGCCCAGGAGCAGGCCAAAGTGCAGGAACTGCTGGCCACCTTAATGGTAACGTTTGAGGCAGGTGCGGGGGGAGAGCATGACAGCAAGGGCGCTGCCACCGTTCTTGCTTCCATAGAACGTTTGCTGCAAGAACGGCTGGCACTGATTACAGCCCTGGTGAACCTGCAACAGCGTTCACGCTCCATTTGGGAAGGCATTGACGTAAGCCTGCGCAGCATGCGCGATTTGGTCACCTCTGGTTCTGAAGCGGTTATTGCTTCTTCCCTTACCTCCATACAGGAGCGTTCAGGCCAGACCCTGCGTACTTCTGTGATGCTGTATTTGGTGATTACAGGCCTGTTTGCTCTGTATTTTTTGGCCGAACATGTGCTTATAACCAAGCCGTTGCACTGGATTTCAGAAACGTTGGCAGCCATTCAAAAAGGGAAGCTGGAAGCCAACCAGCCGGTAATACGCATTAAAGAACTTTCTCAGGTGGCTGAACTTTTGCAATTGTTCAGTGAACATTTGGCAGAACTTTACAGCCGTGCCAACACCCTGGAAGAAGATGCCGCAAAAAAACGCAACCTGGAAGCCATTATGCAGGCTGTGTTTAGCGTTTCCCTTGATGGCTACGTGGTGTGGAACGCCCAAGGCTTGTACGAGGTGAGCGAAGGGGCTCTGGCCCTGTTTGAAGCCGCTTCCCAGGAAGAGTATTATGCCAAGCTGACTCGGCGTAAGACTCTCGCAAAAAAGGCACAAGAGGTGCAGGAGCATTTAGAAATTTCTCCCATTTGGCGAGAGGAGGTGGAACTTCCCATTGAGGAAGGCAAGGTAGTGGCCTGTGAAATGACCCACCTTATGGTGCACATTAATAATGCCCCCACCATATTGACCTACCTGCGTGACCAAAAAGAACAAAAGCAGAATGAGCGAGCCTTGCAACAGGCAAAAGAGCATGCCGAAAATGCGGCCCAGGCCAAAAGCGAATTCTTGGCCCGCATGAGCCATGAAATACGCACCCCCATGAACGGCGTTCTTGGCCTTACCCGCATGGCCCTGGAAACGGAACTTTTACCCAGGCAAAAAGAACTTTTGGAAAAAATTCAGGCTTCTGCAAAAATTCTGCTTGGGGTTATCAACGATATTCTTGATTTTTCCAAAATTGAAACAGGGAAGCTGCAACTGGAGCAGCGCCCCTTTCATTTGAACGAAGTATTCACCACCATCAGCGACATCTTGGCGCACCAGGCAGCCAGCCATGCCATAGATTTTACACAGCGCATTGACACAGCGTTTTTTGCGGCAACGCCCCTTGTGGGCGACGGCCTGCGCCTGAGCCAGGTTTTGCTGAACCTGTGTGGCAACGGTATTAAGTTTACTCAAAAGGGTGGGGTTGTGCTTGCTGTGGCCCACAACACTGTGGGCACCAACACCGTGCAGTTGCATTTTTCCATTAAGGATACGGGTATTGGTATTGCCCCGGAACAGCATGCGCGATTGTTCCAGCCTTTTGCCCAGGCAGACAGTTCCACCACCCGCAAATACGGGGGAACAGGCCTTGGACTGATGATTTCCAAACTGCTGGTAGAGCAAATGGGTGGTAGCATACAGTTGCACAGTGAACTTGGGCAGGGTAGCGAGTTTTCCTTCAGCCTGGAATTACCCCTGTATACCCGTGCTAGCGGGGAATGTGTATTGGAAGAATGCGCGCATGATGCTGTGGATTTTTCCGGAAAAACCCTGATTGTGGCGGAAGATAACGACATTAACCAGGAAATTATTCTGGCTTTCCTGGAAGCCATGGGCATAACCGTGTATTTGGCCAATAACGGGAAAGAAGCCGTGGCCCTGTTCCAGCAGTATGCGACTGATGGTATTCTCATGGATATTCAAATGCCTGTTATGGACGGCCTGACTGCCACACGTGCCATACGGGAAAGTGGCATGCCGCAAGCCCTGCATGTGCCCATAATTGCCATGACAGCCCACGTGCTGCAAGAGGATGTGGAAAAGAGCATTGCCGCAGGCATGAATGCCCACCTGACAAAGCCCATTAACCACCAGGAGCTTATTGCCTGCCTCTCCAAGTTTCTGGCATAGGGAAGCGCTTTGATTGGGGGACGCTGTCCCCCAGTAAAATGCAATAATACCCTTAAGGCTTGGCTTTGCGCACCAGCTTTTCCTGCGGCAACCACTGGGTGAGTATGCTGTGCAGTTTTTGGGTTTCAACGGGTTTGGCAATAAAGTCGTTGAGGCCAGCGTGCAAGAACATTTCCCGCACGCCGGAAATGGCGTTGGCTGTCAGGGCAATAATGGGGAGTGTGGTAAAATACTCGCCCTCAAGCCCGCGCACTTCCCTGGTGGTGTCTATGCCGTCTTTGCCGGGCATCATGTGGTCCATAAACACCAGGTCGTACCTATTTTCCCGAATCATTTTTATGGCTTCAGCGCTATTATCCACTGTGTCCACATGCATGTTGTAGGGGGCCAGCAGTGCTTCGGCAATCAGCAGGTTCAGGGCAATGTCGTCCACAATCAGCACCCTGGCTTCGGGTGCGGTAAAGTACAGTGATTCTTGCTGTTTTTCTGAATACAAGAGTGAAGTGTTCTCGCTGTTCACAATGTCTGCAATTTGCAGGGTGTGAATTGGCAGCACCAGGCCCAACTGATTTTGGGAAATGTTTTTGTCGCCAAGGTCACTCATAAGCACCAGGCGGGTGTCCGGGTGTTCTGCAAACAGGGGTTTGGCCTGTTCAAACAGGGGGGCGGCAACAAAGGCAAACTGGAACGTGCCGGCAGCAAGGGCAGCGGTCACTTCTTCACAGGTGTGGCACAAGGTGGCTGCAAGGTGCAAATTGTGCATGGATTCCATAAGGCTTTGGCTGTACTGCTCGCGCTGTTCAAACACAAGGCACCGCTTGTTTTCCGGGTGGTCAACCTGGGCCAGGGGCTTGTAGTCCACAATGGCCTGGGGAATGGTGGCGGTAAATTCACTGCCTTCACCATACACGCTTTCCACGGTAATGGAGCCGTGCATGAGTTCGCACAGGTTTTTGGAAATGGCCAGCCCAAGGCCTGTTCCCTGAATGCTTCTGTTCTTGCGGGTATCCATTTGGGAAAACGTATCAAACAGTTTGCCAATGTCTTCTTGCCGAATGCCTATGCCTGTGTCTTGGATGGAAAACACCAGAAGAATGGTGTCGCCCTTGCATTCCCCGCGCACGGTAAAGTGTATGTTGCCATTATGAGTAAATTTCGTGGCATTGCTCAGTAAATTGATAAGTATCTGGCGCAGGCGTATTTCATCGCCAATCAATTCGTTGGGCAGCTCGCTGTCTATGTTCACCGTAAAGGAAACCAGTTTTCCTTCAAGGCGCATTTTGGCCATGGTAATGACATCATTCAGGAGCGAGGCAAACAGGTAACGCACAGGAATAATTTCTAACTTGCCGGACTCCACCTTGGAAATATCCAGAATGTCGTTGATAATGCCCAAAAGGTTTTGGCAGGCCTGTTTAATGGTTAATGCGTCTTTGTGCACCTTGGGGCTGGTTTCTTCGCGCAGAATAAGCTCGGTAATGCCCACAATGGCGTTCATGGGGGTGCGTATTTCATGGCTCATATTGGCCAGAAAGTTCGTTTTTAGTTGTGAAATGCGCTTCAGTTCTTCCTGGTTTTCTTCTCCCTGGGCTATCATGGTGCGTAAACTGGTCACCATGGTGCGCAAGGCATCGGCCAGGGTGCCCACTTCATCGTTAGAGTGTAAATCCAGGTCTTTGGTTATATTGCCAGCGGAAACTTCCTTGGCGTAGTCTATGGTTTTAAGAAGCATGTGTACAATATAATTGCCAATAAAGACAATGAGTAACGTGAAAAGAACCAGCGAAGCAACCGATATAAGACCTATCTGATTACGTAAAAAGGTAATGGGCGCAAACACTTCACTTCTGTCTACCTTCACAATGGCAGTCCAGTTGGTCAGTTTGCCAGTGGCAAATACGGCCAGCCAATCAGCATTGTTCCAGGTGTAGTTAAGCGAGCCATTGCGCATGCTGGCCATTTTGGGGGTAAGGTCTGTGGCCTTTACAGGGGCCATAATAAAGCGGGCTTCCGGGTGGTCAAGCACTTCCCCTAAGTTGTTTGAAACAAAGGCATAGCCGTGCTCACCAATGCGCACAGGCGCAACGGAAACAGTACTCAGGGGCGTGAAGTTTACTACCGCCCGCACAAGGCCTACCACCTGTCCATCAAGCACCACAGGCGCGTAAAAGGGGATCAGGGTTATGTTTGCTTCTCGGGTAAATGCGTGGCCCACAAAGCTTTTTTTCTGTTCAATCACCCTCTGTCTGGCTTCTTCATCGTTCATGTTTGTGGAAATGGTTTCCACCATGTTGCTGGCCAGAATGGTGCCGTCTCTGCTGAGTATGTCAATACTCACATAGTTGTTGTTCTTAACTTGTGAACGGTTGGTCATGGAATAAATAAGCTCTTCCTGGGCAGCAATAAACTGGGGGCTTGTTTTACTTCGTTCATTGCGGAACAGGGACATAACTGGCGGAATGTTGCAGATGCCTTGAACGTCCAGCAAAATATTCTGGGCGGAGTTTTCCAGCCCGTCCATAACAGACCGGGCCTGCACCGTAAGGGTTTGGGTAATTGCCTCGGTGAGGGATTGTTTGGATTCTGAATAGATATGCCAGCCCGTGAAGCCAAGGGAAAGTGTATAAAATATGAGAAGAGGAATGAGTATTTTTCCTCTGAGCTTTATTTTCATGTGAGATAACCCATGTAGAAGGACCAGGGCAAATGCCGGAATGGAAGTAGCATTGGGTGTGATATGCAAGGCGAAAACAGGAAGATACTATGATGTATTATATATAACTTTTACAGAGAGAGGTTGTCAACAGGGGGATGGGGGTAAAGGGGGGTAAGGGGGGTAGGGTGGATGTTAGGTTAGGTGAGTTATTTTAGAGGTGGCATTGTGTAGTTTCGTGCGGCGTGCCGCCGCGTACGCTTGTGGTTTTTTGTTTTGTTTGCCGCTCTGAATGGGGCAGGGGGCCGCACAAGGGCCCCCTGACCCAAGCGGAGCGGATAAATAAAGAGAACAGAGGAATGGTGTGGCGCTTGCGCCGCAAGAAATTACTATCCCCGTAAGAATACTGGATCCCCGCCTGCGCGGGGATGACATCTCCAAGAAATGGCCAGTCGTCTTACTGGCAACTGGATCCCCGCCTGCGCGGGGATGACAGCGCCAGGGCTACACGCTTTGCCAAACGAAAATACTTTGTGTTTCCAAATCCAAGCGGAGCGGGTA
>NZ_AUCY01000044.1 GCF_000430005.1 Desulfovibrio cuneatus DSM 11391 | reverse complement strand
GCTCACGCCTTGGCGACTGGGAGGCCGACGTGGTTGAGGGCAGTAAGGGCGGCCCCGTTCTTGTTACCCTGGCAGAGAGGAAAAGCCGTTTGACGTTGGTAGGTAAAGCGCAAAATAAGTCTGCCAGTGAAGTCACAAGGGTTATCCTTGGACTTTTGAGTCCCATCAAGGAATATGTGCACACCATCACCTATGACAATGGCAAGGAATTCAGCTACCACGCTGAGATTTCCAGCAAGCTTGAAGCCAATGGTTATTTTGCCCACCCGTATCACTCTTGGGAACGTGGACTGAATGAAAATACAAACGGGCTTCTACGCCAATACTTTCCTAAGGGAGTAAGCCTTGCAGATGTCACCAAGAACAGAATTGTCGAGGCAATGTGCCGCTTAAATTGGAGGCCAAGAAAGTGCCTGGGGTTCAAAACCCCCTATACAACCTTTTTGGAATACGCTAACAGTCAAACAGCGGGTGTTGCACTTTGAAGTTGAACCCGCGACGTCGCAGTATCTGCAATATATTATATTTGCGGAGCATATTTTATTTACGGTGCTTTCCCCAAGAAAAAGTTGATGGGCAAAACGTGTCTTCCCAATGCCAGATGCCCCGGCTATTCGAATGATACTTTTGGGTTCTGAAAGATGTGAGATAAGAAGTTCACGTGCATGCACAAATGAGACTTTTTTAGTATCTTCTCCCGTATCTCCACTCGGAAGATTCCCCCCCTGAAGAATAAAGCGGGGTGTTTCTTCTCCTACCCATTCAGAAGAATGAACTTCTGGCAGTCGACCCCAGTGTTCATAGGATGAAAAGCCTGCGTAGTCTTTACCCTTTAATATTTCATTAAGCCATAAGGCAACACCTTGGTGCGTATTGGCCCAAACAGATATTTTATTTGCATCATAAATTTTTAGTGCATGGACTAGGGAGGGGTCTCCACCAGCTTCACGAATGGCACCCGCTAGTATGTTTTCATACTGAACAAGCGTTTTCCCTACCAAAGGTTTACTCATAAATAAGATATAGCTGCCATTATTTTTAATAACAGCTGATAGCGCTTCACTTAATTCCGCTTTTCTCTGTTCTGTTCCCGTCTTCTTTTTCCAAATTTCTCTTTTGACTAATGCAGGTGTTATTTTACCCGCTTTCGATTGAAAGACTATAAAGTTCGATGGGAAGTATGTAGTTTGTAATACTGCATTTAAAGAACAGTTGATTCTTCCATCTTCTCCACCATCAGGAATGGTAATTTGTTCCGGGATATGGGCCTTATAAAGCGGAATGCCGACCCTAATTGCCTCAGCACAAATGAGGCGGTTCATTAGGGCAATAAGCTGATCGGGGGAAAGATTCTGAATTTGTTGGGCAGTAGTCTCAAATAACATAGCAATCTCCCTCAGCGTAATTAGTTGTTATTGTATTTTACTGGTAGATTTTGTTTTTTACAATACGCCAATGTGCATATTTACAGTTTCTATCTTATCGACCCATTTTGATACGTTAAATATTGACCTTTCCCGCGTTGAGCCCGCCAGGGCGAATAAGCAGCCCCGAACCCAAGTGAGGGCAGGACTGGAAGGGAGGCTACGTAAAAAGGTAGGCCCACTTCTTTTGTCCTGTCCTCTGTTTTCAGCATAGGAATGCATAGAAAGCACTAGGAACGCATAGAAAGGCAAAATATTGCATACTATGGGCAAAATTATGTAATATTATTGCTTCCTATGTCTTTGTATGCCTTCTTATGCGATATTATGCGTTCGTATGTCTTCGTATTGCTTCCTATGTGGCCTTATGCAATTTTGGAGGATACTCCAGAAAAAGCATTTTCAAGCATTGCCCTGGCCTTGGGTTTGCCGAATGAGCCTTCTCCTTTTCAAACTCCGCTGCATGAGCTTGTTGCAAGCTATTAGCCATGCGTTATGAGAAGACCAAATAATTGCTGGTATATTTGCTGGTACACAATACATTTTTTGAAAATTTATTTATATATTTCAGTCACATAGAACACATTGACGAACAAGGCGGAAACGGGCCATACGGCCTATTATCTACTTATGGGATTCCATACCGTCTGAAAAAGGCTTTTTACAGCCACATATTTTAGGGGTAGATACTGGGGGGTTATGAAGGAGCAGGTAATGTTAATGCCCTGTAATTAAATACCTTTATTGAGTTCTTGACATTGCAACATGATCCACCCGGAAAAGCACACCTGGCATAAAGAGTTTCGGGATTTTCGCATCCGTGACGCCCTGTGCAGGGAACTTGAGCAAGAATTAGGCCTGGCTGTGGACAGAGGCAAACAGCCAGAGCAAAAAACGCGCAGCGAAGCATTAAGCCAAACCGCTGCCATGCTGGAAGCCCACACCGGGCAGCAAAGCTTTGAGAGCTATGCCAAGGGCCATCAAGCAAGTATTCTGCAAGCCTTGGAGTCTGCTAAAGATTGGCAGGCCCTGCATGAAGCCTTTGCCGGGTACGGTATGGCCTTGGTCCCCCACGGAAACGGCTTGGCTGTTAAGGATGCACACAGCAAGGCAGCCATGAAGGCCAGTGCGCTTGATAGAAGCTTGTCCCTGAAAAAGCTGGAGAGCCGCCTGGGGCCATTTATGAGGGTGCAAAATTTTGAAGCAGTGCAGGAACATTCCCGTTATCGGGCAGAGCCACTTCACCGCTCCCCGGAGCGTGGGCAATTGTTTGCCGCCTACCAAAAGGCCATTGAAACCCGCAAAGAAAAGCTGCAAACAATCAAGGAGCAAGAAGTCAGGACTCTAGCCGCTATTCGCCTGCAATGGGAAACCAAACGCCAGGAGATAGAGCCCATGAACATTGCCAAGTGCAATCGGCGCAATCTTTTGGCCCTGGCCCGCAAACACGAAGCCGAAGCCTTGGCCAAAGCCCGGCTGGCCATGCAGCCGGAACGGGAATGCCTCCGGCAAGAGCTACCTTTTTCTTCCTGGAGCGGATTTTTGCAGCATCAAGCAGAGCAAGGCAACGAAGTAGCCCTGGCGGTGCTGCGCTCCCGGCAGGGGGAGACCCCGCCGGAAAAGACCATAAGCCAAAGCAAGCCCACAAAAGACTGGAGCCAGCACGGGCTGGAATATGCTTTTGCCAAGGCACAGCTTGCAAGCCAGCAACGAGCAACACTGGAGAATGCTAACCTCACAGCTACAGGCAAAAAACAGTTGCTGGCCGTGCTGCGCATGGAAGAAGTCATGCAGAGCAAACGGTCTCTCACACCACAAAGCTACACCTGGAAAGTGGACAACAAAGGAACTGTTATCTTTATGCTCTCCAACGGTGGCATTGTGCGCGACGCAGGGCAAAAGGTGTTTTTTTCAGTTGGCAATGCCGAGGCGGCAGAGATGGCGAAGCTATACGGGCAGGCCAAGTGGGGGAAAGGGATATTTCAGGAGGGGAATGTGATCATTCGGGCAGAAACGGTAATGCGTCAGCAGGGTCTGGGGCGGTAGTCCTATCGCCCGGCGGATTTTTCCGCCGCCGCGTCCACCAGTTCACCGGGTTTTACTTCAAGAGCAGAGGCCAGACGAAAAATCATATCCAGGCTGGGCTGTTTTTTGCCGTTCTCCAATGCGCAGATAAAAGAACGAACAACGTCTACGCGTTCGCTCAACTGCTCCTGAGTCAAGCCATTTCCCTGCCTGTACGTGCGGAGTATTATTCCAAAAGAGTTTGATGATTTTCGCCTTTCTGCCATTACAGCAGTATAGCGAAGAGAGGAGTGTCCGTGGTTCACCTATAGGTGTCATAATTTACCTATGGGTGAACAAATGTTGCGACTAAATGCCCACGTTACCGTGGGCAAAGGGTTAAAAGTTATTCAGATAAGTGTGCAATGGCCAAAAAAACACGAATAGCCTCCTTCACAGCAAGTGAGGAAGCTACCAGTGCAAGCAACTGCGGAGAGGGTTTTCCCCTTGTCACTCGTATGCGTTCTTCGCATAATGCAAATATCAAACTGGTGACATCCTGAACTTTGCAGTCAAGCTCACTGAGTCTTTCACTATTGTCTTTTTTCATAATGTACGCTCCATCATATGTTGGAGCAATCCGCATATGGCGAGCATGCCACAGGCAAAAGTGTCTTTCCTCCAAAAGACGAAAGCGATTATTCGCCCAAGGGGAGGCAGGTCAATCCTGCCTCCCTGGGATACTGTTCACAAAAGGCATTAGGTGCATACGCCATGCGGCATGCTGATGGTAAGGCCTTGCTGTGCGCAGCAGCTTGGGCGAAACTTTGAAATCAAAATGTGAGCGTACCCTTACTTCAAAGAGCAGGGCAAAGATTCTTTCCACACCATTTCGTTAAGCGGAATACGCTGTTGTTGATGGCGACAAGGAGTTTGCGCCTTATCGTCAGAATATCCGAGTACAAGTATGTTCACTGGAATAACATTATCCGGCAAAGAGAACTCGCTACGTACCACCGCCGGGTCAAACCATGTTATCCAGCATGAAGCGACCCCTTCCGACCAAGCCTGGAGCATCATATGCGTAGTGGGGATAGTCGCGTCAATATCCACCATAGAGTGCCCGTCCTGAGGACGTTGCCATGACTTGTCTTTGAGGCTGCACACTACGATAGCAAGTGGAGCGCCGTGCATGTTGCCAGCCTTGTCCAATTTGGAAAGCCCACCCGGTTCTGATACCACCAGAAACCGTTGGGGTTGAAAATTAGCTGCAGTGGGTGCAACCCTGCCAGCTTCAAGTATATTCTGAAGTTTTGCCATTTCTACAGGCTTAGAGTGAAACTTTCGAACGGAGTGGCGTTCTTTGGCAAGTTGAAGAAATTCCATAAAGTCTCCTTATGATACAGGGTGTAGGTTGTTTCCTTGTCTCCTTATACCCTTTGTGGTATTTTAATCGCAAGAACGCACTTTTTTCATACGTAGTATCTAAAATGATACAATAAGGGGAATTATGGGTCTGATCAAACCATCATATGTTTGCATGTTGACGCTTGCGATGGATATTGTTGGCGGAAAATGGAAAATGGTAATTCTGTGGCAATTGAGAAATGGAGTCGCCCGATTCCGCGAATTGAAGCGCCTGCTTAACGGGATAACTCAAAAAATGCTTACGCAGCAGTTACGGGAGCTTGAAGAAGCTGGGCTCATAACCCGCACGGTGTATCCAGTTGTGCCACCAAAGGTTGAATACCGTTTGGCAGAAGAAGGCACAAAACTCATTCCTGCATTAGATGCTTTATGTCAGTGGAGCACAAACTATGCTTCATCTCATGGAATTGTCGAGTCTTCTTGCTGCGCAACCCACATGGTTGAGAAATAGGGCACTTGA
Organism: Desulfovibrio cuneatus DSM 11391; assembly: GCF_000430005.1. Classification (GTDB taxonomy): domain Bacteria; phylum Desulfobacterota; class Desulfovibrionia; order Desulfovibrionales; family Desulfovibrionaceae; genus Frigididesulfovibrio; species Frigididesulfovibrio cuneatus. The sequence goes on along the minus strand of NZ_AUCY01000044.1, from coordinate 18,831 downwards.
AAAAACACCTCAAAGGTTTCTTTTTAGGTACTATACAACAAAAAAGTGCGTACTTGCTTTAACAGCAATCACGCATAGGATGTATCCCTTGTTCCAACTACTTTACATTATCAGGAGATACACCTATGCCGTTTGCGCCTTACAAAAATTGTCAGATCGAATACTCAATCACCGGAAAAGGCAATGGCCTTGTTCTCGTTCATGGAACAGGTCAGTCAGCGGAGAACACCTGGACGGAAGTGGCAAAGCATTTCTCGTCCAAGCGTACAGTAGTTTTCCCCAACTATTCAGGCTCTGGTCGTACACAAGATAGCAACGAACCACTCACTATCGAGTTGCTTGCGGAGCAGGTGTTAGCCACTGCTGAGCATGCTGGTCTTCAGCAGTTCGATATTGCAGGCCATTCTCTGGGAACCTGTGTTGCCATGTATCTCGCGGCTAATTATCCGGATCGTGTGGGGAAAGTGATACTGCTTGCTGGTTTTACCTCTACGGAAGACGCCCGTTCGCAGTTGCAGTTCAGGATGTGGAAAGAGATGGCGGAAACGAATCCGAAACTTTTGGCGGAAACCTTCCTCTTTACGGCTTTCAGCCCGGCATTTGTGGCTGGTATGCCTGATTGCGCGGTGAGAGATACCGTAGAAGCTATTTTTACAACAACGGATTGGAAAGGCGCAGCCCGCCAGATTGATCTGGATTTGCGCATCAATGTTATGAAAGAAGCCAGAGCCATGCAGCAGGAGACTTTAGTAGTTGGCTGCGTTCACGATTACATAGTACCGATTGCGCATTCTAAGGAATTAATGAAAGTTATTTCTAACGCTCAGTATGCGGAGATGGAAACCGGGCATGGCGGTTGTGTCGAGAATCTTGAACAGTTCATTTCCATAGTTGATGGTTTTCTTGTGTAAGGTCTGAGCATTATGGATTCAATAAAAATAGTCGCTGAAATCAAACTTAAGCCGGAATACAGGCAGGAACTTTTTCCTGTGTTGCAGTCTCTCGTTGAAGGCAGCCGCACCGAAACGGGAAACATTGTTTATGATCTTACTGAAAATATGAGTCTTCCCGGACATTTTTTTGTGATTGAAGAATGGAAGTCTGAAAAAGCAATTGAAGAGCATAACGAAACTCCGCATTTTAAGGATTTCGTCATGGCAATTGAGGGGAAAGCTGTAGCTCTTAGTATTACCAAAACCAAAAGCCTATTTTGACATTTCCTGTAACAAGAATGAGTTGAGCGGCAACACTGCCGCTCAACTCATTCTTGTTACAAAGCTTCCTTACACTCTGGCCAACCCGTACACCCCCAAAAGTCATAGCCGCCTTTGCCGTCTTTGCCGGGCTTTTTCACCCTATGCACCATAGGCTTGCCGCACTTGGGGCAGGCCTTGCCAGAGGCTTTGGCGAAAGTTTGCAATTCTGCCTCAAGCTGGGCATGGGCCTTGGCCACAACAGCGCGGTATTCTGCCTTGCCTTCTGCAATGTCGTCTAGGGCCTGTTCCATAGAGCGGGTGAATTCATAGTCTGCAAAGCTGAACTTACAGCGCAGGGCATCCACCACCGTTTCCCCCAAGGGAGTTGGCACAAGGTTTCGCTTGTCTGTTTTTACATAGCCCCGGCTCATGATGGTATCCAGAATGGCGGCGTAGGTAGAAGGACGGCCAATGCCTCTTTTCTCCAGTTCACGTACCAGGCTGGCTTCTGTAAACCGTGCAGCGGGTTTCGTCTTTTTGGTAAGCACAGTGCCTGTTAAGGCGGTTGCTACGGAGCCAGGCTTCATGGCTGGCACCGGGTTATCCGGTTCCTGGGTGTCGCTGTCTGCCTCGGCATCCACGGTGGCGTCCTGCTGCGTCAGCATTTTCCAGCCTGGGGCAAGCAAGGTTCGGCCTTTTGCCTCAAAGAGGACTGTTTTGCCGTCAACTGCTGCCTTCAGTTGCAGAATCCGCACGGCATACAAGGCATCCGCCAACTGGCTGGCCAAAGAGCGCAGGCGAATAAGGCGATACAGCGCTTTTTCGTCAGCCGTTTCCCCGGCTTCTTCAATCTCCACATGCGTGGGGCGTATGGCCTCATGGGCTTCTTGTGCCCCTTCCTTGGATTTCCAGGTTCGGGGCTTGTCTACCACTGGCCAGCCTTTTCCTTCGCAAAAAGCCCGCAATGCCTGCACAGCCTCTTTGGATAGGTTGGGAGAATCGGTACGCATGTAGGTAATGTGCCCGCCTTCATACAGCTTTTGGGCCAACTGCATGGTTTGCTTGGGCGTAAACTTCAGGGCATTGGATGCAGCCTGTTGCAAGCTGGACGTGGTGAACGGCGCAGGCGGTGCAGAGGCGTTTTCCGTTTCCTTGCAATCCACAATCTCAAAGGCACGAAGGGCGGCAACCTTTTCAGCAATGCCTTTGTCTACCATATAACGGTCGGCCTCACTTCCTGTGAGACACTCCCTCTCGCTTGGCGCAGCCGTGGCTGCGCCTTCACTCGCGCTGCGCGGCAGCTTGCCTTCCTGGCAAGCCAGCCATTTTTCCACTTGCCATGCAGCCTTCCAGCCGTCTGTAATGTTGTCCACACTTTCAAAGGTGGCTTCCACCGTGTAGTGCGTAGTGCTTTGAAAGCTTTTGATTTCCCGCTCCCGTTCCACCACCAGGCGCACTGCCGGACTCTGCACCCGGCCAGCAGAAAGTTTTTCTCCGGCAGCGTTGGAGAGTGGGCCGGAAACCATATAGCCGCACAACCTATCCAGGGCTCTGCGCCCTTCCTGAGCGGCTACCAAATGCATATCAATGGCGCGGGGGGCAGACAGAGCTTCTTTAATGGCAGAATCCGTAATTTCTGAATAGGTAACGCGCTTGGCGTCTTTGAGCTTGAGGGCATCTTGCAGGTGCCAGGCAATGGCTTCGCCTTCGCGGTCAGGGTCTGTGGCCAGGTAAACGGCTTCGGCATTTTTTACCAAAGCAGCAAGGCGGGAAAGCACCTCTTTGCCCCGGTCAGTTGGAATGTACTGAGGTTTGAAGTCTGGCGCGGTCACGCCCATTTCCTTTACAGGCAGATCACGCACATGCCCAACAGAGGCTGCAACCTTCCAGCCGGAGCCAAGGATTTCCTGCACTTTCTTCACTTTGCCGGGGGATTCGAGAATAAGCAATTTTGCACACATGACATTTCCTTGTGGAGGCCGTCATGCGGCGCTGGGCTGGGGCGCGAGGCCCGCAGAAATATTGTCAGGAGAATAAGAGATTAACCAAATACAACGATAGCACTGGGGAATGGTGCTACACGTTTTGCACCTTGAAAGCGCACTCTCCCTAGCAAAAAATGGACATACCCATGTGGCAAAACATATTCATGCCACCATGTTGTATCTGTTTGAACTGGGAGCAAGGAAACAACCCGAATGCCTCTTTGTGATTCAATTATAGCCTTTTTAAGCCATTTTCCAATAATACGGCCATAAGGAGGATTCATCCAACAAACACCATACCAAGGCTGCATCAGGCCATTAGCCTTGGGGCTGAAGAATCTTTGGCATTTTGCATTTTTTGTTGTTGCACAAACATCTAAAGAGAAAGGGCCATAGGCTTTTTCACACATATGGAACAAATCCCACGGGGTTGCCCAATCATCTTTCTTGCTGGAAAAATGTACACTCATAAGGACAACCCCCGCGATTTATCCTGAACACGGGATTGTACTTTTACCAGCGCCTGGCCCACCTGTTTTGTCACTTCCTCCAACCCACGAGATTGATGCAGATCGTTAAAGTCCGTCAGGCCCCGTGCCCTTTCCTCTTCATTAAAGAGAGGGGCCACAACCTTGCCGCCTACAGCTTTGGCAGCCTCCTGGGCCAGAACAACACCCTTGTTCCAGAGTTCTGTGCCTTCCGGGGTTTTGCGGGTGTGCTGGTGGTCGTTGTCTGCACAAATGGTAATAGCGGCATTGGGGAACTGTTCTCGCAGGGCTTTGGCCACAGGTTCAAGGTTGCCAGCGTCAAAGGCAACGGCCACAGGTTTTTCCGTTGCCATGTGAAGCGTTGCTCCGGTAGCATAGCCTTCAGCAAGCAGAATTTCCCCTTGGGCAAGGTTTCTTCCTTTGTCGTCAAAGGGAGTAGCGCCAGGGTGGTCAAGCCCATAGTCGCCAATCATGTGGAAGTTTCCGCTTTTTTCCATACCGTACATGAACCGTTTTTCCCCATCCGGGGCAATGAACTGCAAGCCCCGCATTTCCTTTTGCGCATTCACTACGGGCACAAGAAGGTTTCTGTCCAAATCTTCACGCAGCCCATAGGCGGGAACACCTTTTGCCTGGAGATACGGATTGTCATTGGCGGCATACTCGCTGCCTACCCACTCTGTAAAAGCGTCTCGTGCTGTTTTTTGCTGTTGGTCTCGAATGATTTTCTGGCGCTCTTCCTGCTTTCTGGCGATTTCCACTCGTTGCACTTCCACTTGTTCTTTGGTCAGCGTGTGCCCCGTGGCAAGCCAGGTATGCTTCTCGCCTGCACTGAAATTCTGCATCCAGCCAGCAGGACGGTCATCCAGATAGCCGCAATATGCGCCGTCAAGGTCTCCGCCATTTCTGCCAATAAGCGGAACACGGTGTATTTGCCCGTCCATGATAGGGGCCTTGCCCCGCAAATCCAGCCCAAAGCCTTCCAGGGCGTGAGCAAATTCCTCTTGTGGGGACAGGGTAGTGGGCGGTTCCGGTGTTCTTTGCTGTTCCGGCAGCCAGCGGGCAAGGGGCTTCAGGTCGGTTCCTTCCGGGGCATACCAGAGCTTGTTTTCCTTATCCCACTTGGCCCCGAACTTTTTGGCCTGTTCCTTTTCTTTGTAAGGCACGGCCAGATAGGTTTTTTCTTTGGCCTGTTGGGTGGGAATCCCCATAGCCGCAACATCATTTTCTACTTCTTTACCAGGCAGCCACGCAGCCAAAGGCGCAAGGTTTGCCCCTTCAGGCACAAACCAGTGTTTGTTTTCATCATCCCACTTCCCGCCAAGACGCCATATTTCTTTCTTTTCTTCAAGGTTGCGCGGCTGAACCTCAAGGCGTGTATTTTCTTTGGCCGGAATAAATGGAACGCCCATCATGGCGGCAATTTCTTCTTGCTTTTCCCGCTCATTACTCCACAAAACCTTGTTTTCTGGAGATTCCTGTTGGAGTTCCTTGTTCATTTCCAGCCCCAGCACATAGTCTTTAATCTGTTCTGCATCCCGGCAGGCCCGCATAATTTCATAGGGGTCATTCTTTAAAACCTCTACCCAAGACTCCACATAGGAAGCATGTTGGTCTGGACTGTGGGGAATGCCAATATCTTGCCCAATCATCCAGGAAGCGATTTCTGCCCGCAACTCTTCACGGGCATAGAGTTCCGAGCCGAAGGGGCCGTTTTTCCGGTTTAAGCGGGTGGAATGGCGCGTCCAGTGCCCCAATTCATGCAAGGCGGTATCATAGAAGAGGCCAGGCTCTTCAAAGTTCTCACGCGGGGGCAAGTGAATGGTATCGGTAGCGTAACGGTAAAAGGCGCGGTTACTTTGGTCGTGCTTTATGGTTGCCCCGGAAGCCGCCAGAATGTTTTCTGCCTTTTCCACAGGCTCCCATGCAAAGGCCCGGTCAGTAAGGTCTAGCGGGGGAATACCTTCAATCTGCTCCGCATTGAACACATGGGCAAAGCGCACAATGGGTTTTTCCAGCGGCACCATCTGCTTTTCTGGCTTGCCATCTTCCCCCAGCACGGGCTTGCCGTCATCATCCAGGCGGTCTTGCTCTTTGGTAAACTGGTAGCACACCACCGGAGTGGCTTTGCTGCCCGGCACAATGCGCAGCTCTTGCTGGTTGGCTTGCAGCAAGGTCATCCAGCGCGGATCGTCATAGCCCGAAAGCGCCAAATTCAAGCGGTTCATGCCCTTATACACCGTGCCCGAAGCAGGGTTGAACGGCGTTGAAGGAGACTTGCCGGGGTGCCATGGAACCTGCCAGGGCGCAGTGCCAGCCTTCAGGTGGGCAATAATCTTTTCGGCAAACTCTTCATGGAACGGGGGGCGCTTTGGCTTATCTGCTTTACTTCTGGCCATAGCACACCTCCCCTTGTTCATTCATGGCAAGCAAGGTGTCGTCCACCAGGTCGGCAAGGGTCAGGGCGTCTTCAGTGAATGCGCCCATGAAATCGGCCACGTCCGGGTCAAGGGGCAAGGCAAGGGATGGCTCCTCTGCCAATTGTTGCCCAACCATGTTGGCCGCAGCGGTCAGGTATTCTTTGTCGTGCATAATGTTTTCTCCTGTTAGATGTTGCTTTCTTTCTGGTTCATTATTATTGTATTATTTATGTTCGTTCTCTTAAGATTTCCCCTGAGGTGGTTCGAATCCACTACGCCAAGCAAAGAATGGAGCAGAAGCATTGGAAAATAGTTGGTTATATTCAATGGAGGCTCCAGATGAAGAAAACAACTAAGATGATTCTGGGACTAATAACAACAGTTGGCCTATTGACTAGTGGGTTGTTTGTTATGTCGATTGAGGGATGGACCTCGCAAACACAAATGATAAATGTAGATGGCGTGCGGGAGTATCAGGGGAATTCCTAAGGGAGCGAGCGTTCTTATGTCTTTATTCAGCACTTTGGAGTTACTCCATCGTGCTGACTTTTTTTACCATGTAAGAACTTTCTCCATCTGGTGCAGGCTTTGCAACGGAACGCAGCCGAAATAGCGACTATCAAAGCTGCCTGCATGGTCTGCCAGCACAAAAGCCATGCCGGATGGAATGACGCCGGACTGTAAAACAGAAGGCATGTGCCGCCCCTGGCTATCCACAGAGCGAATAGCCAAGGCATCGGCCTCTATGTAATCGCCGGGCAGGCCTGCCAGGCGTTTCAGCAATGGACGAAGCCCGGAAGGACAGGAACCGGCTTGCAGATAACCACGCTGCAAAGCCAGCTCTGCAAACTCGCCTTGCAGGCAAAACGTCACCAGGTCGCCTTTGACCGGAGGCCCTTCAGTCAGGCGGTAAAGCCCTTTGGGCAGGGAAGGCGTGGGATTGATGCGAAAGCCCGCAGCATGGGCAAGGCAGCCCACAAGAACCAGGGCATAAGGCACCGCCAGCCACCAGGAGGATTTACTCCATGAAATAGCGTTCACTGGAGGGCTCCTGTGGTGTTGGCTCTGCTTGAGGTGTAGGGGGTTGAGGGCTGGAAGGTGCAGCAGGCCCTGCATACCAGGCCGCAGGGCGAGGGGAATACAGGGAATCGGTAATGCCGCTGGGGTATGTCTTGTTCAGGCCGGGCACAGGCACTTTGGAGCGGATAGAAAACACTGGATCAAAGAAATACAGAATCTGCCTGCCATAAATGGGCGATTGCCCGGCAGTGAATATCAGCATGTCGCCGGGCTTGAATACCTTGCCCTGGCTGTCTTTTTCCGCACCGGGAAGGCGCATACATTCATCAGGGGTAAGCAGGGGCCGGGCTGTTTCTGTCATGTTCACAGAAGCATTTTTCATGTGCCCGGAACGGGAGCCGGAAAGGGAAACCTTTTCTTCCACCACCGTTGTTTTGCCCGTCATATCGGAAAGGGTTTTGGCTGTTTCAATAGTGTTGGGGGCGTAGGCTATACGCACATGGCAGTTGGCCATGAGGGCGTTATCTTTGCCGTACACCGCGTTGAGCTGGGTTATGTCCTGCACGATGATGTAAACCTTGCCGCCGTAACCTGCTATGTAGGCCAGGGCCTTTTCCATGATGGGCAGCTTGCCAAGGGAGGTGAATTCATCCAGCAAAAGCAACAGGCGGTGCTTGTAGCCTGCCTTGCTGGAACCATCGGCAAACTCCATTTTGGAGCAGATGCGGCGCACAATCATATCCACCATGAGGCGCAGCAAAGGCCGCATACGGTCAATATCCGCAGGCGAAATCACCAGGTACAGATTTACTGGCTTGTCATGGTTCATGAGGTCGTGAATACGAAAGTCACAGGCAGCGGTGTTCAGAGCCACCACCGGATCACGATACAGGGCAAGGTTGGTCAAGGCGGTGGAAACAACACCGGAAGCTTCATTTTCCGCCTTGTTCGTCAATGTGTTTTATCTGATTGAAATATATAAATAATTTTCTACAAAATGTATTGCGTACCAGCAAGTATACCAGCAATTTTTGTGAGTAGGGCAGGATGTTAGGGAGGCAGTCTTACTTGCTTGAAACATACTGACGGAATCTGCACGCCTATGAAACACTACGGCGAGTTGTTTGCAGAATATTGCAACGCCTTGCATTCCGTTGAACAGCCTTAAAACCCTATGCAGGGAATTACACCAGCAAAAAAGAGTTTATGTTCCTACATCATTTTTTATATTTGTATATCGAAAGGAGAGGACAGGACAAAGGAAGTGTACCTACCTTTTTAAGGTAGCCCTCTTCCAGTCCTGCCCTTACCCCACTTTTGAGGGTCGGGTTTGCTTATTCGCCTCTGGCTCAACGAAAAACGCAGAAAAAAAACAATACTCTTTTTAGCGGGTACGAAATCTGAACGATAATATGCTGTTCCATGCAGCATAATGAAACTGTATGAGGCTGTATCAGACTGTATAGCATTGCATTTTTGTATGAATAAGCGCATAAAGAAAGCTCAATACACGCTGGGGCTCTTGGCTTTTGTTATTGTCACCCGTTTATTTGAGGTAACCGTATGCATTTACGCCGTCATCATCCATTGTTTCGCCTTGTGGCACTAGTTCTTATGTTCACTTTTGTTATTTCCGTGCCCTTGGCCGGGAGTGCCACAGGGCAGGGGCAAAACCCTGCCACCGCCCGTGTGCATGCCCGGTTGAACAGTGCCGAGCGTGCAACCGCCATTGCCAAAGCATTGGAAATGGACAAGGCGGCAAAGGCGGTTGCTGCGAAAGTGACGGAACAAAGGCTTGGATTGCCGCGCGGCGTTGCCGCTCGCAATGACAAGAGTGAGACCGCTACGGTACAGCCTGCATCCACAAGTGTTTCTTCTGCTACAAGCACCCCTTCGGTGTATTCTGCCGCCTCTGTTCCATCAGAAACCTCTGCCCCTGTCATTGCGAGGAAGGCCGAAGACCAGACGCGGCAATCCACGTCTTTGGCCACCACCCGTCCCAAAAGCACCAGTGAAGTGCTGTTCAACGCTGCCACCAGCGTAATGGGCATGCCGGGGCTGACCAGCACCCGCAACGACCCATACAACCCCAATGCCGATCAAGGCCTTGGCTTCCATGCCGACGGCACAGTGCGTATAGCTGGCGGGGAAGACAGCGCTTCCGGCTACAACGGCAAGCGGGCCGCTGCCTATGCGGGTTCCGGCCTTGGCTACGGGCCTAATGGCACCACGGGCAGCATGGGCTATCAGGAACCGGGCTATGACCCGGCTACCGGGCAGAACTACCGCTATTCCGACCCCACAAGCGGTGGACGCCGCACCACTGGCCAAGGCGGTTACGGCAGTATGGATGGCATGGACCCCACCCGCCTGATGATGGATAGAAGCCTGAACTACGGCATGGGTCTTGCCAACACCGCTGCCGAAGGCATGTTTATGGGGCTGTATCAAAGCCCTTATGGTGGTGCCAAGGCTCGCCTGAATTTTATGGTAGATTGGGACGGTAAGGTAAACGGCGAGGGTGACTTGCTGCTGCCCCTGTACGACAGCCAGTACACCACGGTGTATACTCAGCTTGGCACCCGCAGTATGAACGCGGAAGATTCCAAAGACCGCTGGATTGGCAACTTTGGTGTGGGCCAGCGTTGGTACCCGCAGGCGGTGAACAAAGGCATTGCTGAAGACGCGGGCAATTGGATGCTGGGCTACAACGCCTTTTACGATTATGACTTCACCCGCAGTCACGCACGCGGCGGGGTGGGCATTGAAGGCCAGTACGACTGGATTCACCTTGCTTCAAACTACTACGCCCCACTTTCAAGCTGGAAAGATTCCTACGATTATGACGGCGACTTTGTGCAGGAACGCGCTGCTGAAGGGTGGGACGTGCGGGCCAAAGGCTATATGCCCTTCTACCGCAACATTGCCCTGACCGGGGCTTTAACCCAATGGTATGGCGATAACGTAGGTATGTTCGGGGCCAAAAGCCTGGAAAAAGACCCCAAGGTGTGGAGCTATGGGCTGGAATACACGCCCATTCCGCTGGTATCCGGCTTTGTAAACCAGCGCACCACGGAACGGGGCAAGAGCGATACAGAATTTGGCCTGCGTTTTACCTACAATTTCAGCATGCCGTGGGATGAACAGACCAGCCACAGCAAGGTGGCGGCAATGCGCACCGTGGGCGGTAGCCGCCATGAATTTGTGGATAGAGAAAACCGGATGATTCTGGAATATAAGGCCAAAGACAATTACCATGTGGACTACCTTGGCAAGGTGGGTACCAACCAGTTTAAGTTCCGCATTCGCAACGGTTTTGACAAGTACGTTGCCGGGCAGACTGTGCGGGTGAGTGCTGGTGGTGGGGTGACCCTGGCGGAAGCCGCAGCGCCTGCGCCCACAACCTTCATGGCCCAAGCTGGTGAATATCTTGGTTCCCTCTTCTCAGTGGGTACTGCCCATGCGGCGGATTTCAGCCAAACCTACATCACAAACGGCAATGGGGAATTTGTTGTGCGGCTGGATAACGTGACGACAACGCCTGTTGTTTTGACGATGCAGGCAGGCAACACCAGCCAGAGCGTGACAATAACGGATGTGACGGTAATAGCCGGATCACCCGTCACCACCCTTGGAAACCTCACCCAAGGCACCTACTACCACACCGCCAGTGCTGCGGTCACGAGTGACAAAGCCGGCACCGGCTTCTACATTCTCCGGGAGAGTATACAAACACCACCATCGGTCAGCGATGTTTTCGCCAGTGCCACCACTGTCAGCCTCATCAATGGTAGCAGCACCATCAACTTCACTGACCTCAAATACAGTACTGCCTACACCCTCTACGTTGTCGCCACGGATGGCACGACCCCGCAAACCGTCGTGTCGTCGACCAGCCTGACGACAGGCAATCTCCCCACAGGCTATGTTGACTATGGCAATCTCATCTGGCGGCCGATCGACAACAACGCCCTAACCTGGAACGATGCCAACACCGCTTGCACAACCCAAACCATCAATGGGCAAACAGGGTGGCGACTGCCGAGCAAACAAGAATTACTCGACCTCTTCAACTCAGGCACGATGATCGGCCAGGGCTGGGCGCTCGGCTCCGCGTGGTCGTCCGACGCCGGCGGCCCAGGCAAGCACTGGAGCTTCAGTCTGAGCGGTGGCTTCGGCGGCGCGTACAGCGACACGGTCTTTCGTGTCGTGTCGTGTGTTCGCTAGAGCCGCGTGGTTTGCCTCCGCGACTAAGGATACCTTTTTGCCTTTGTTTAAAAGCCCCGCACGCACTTTGCCATGAGAAAGCCTAGAGTGCATGAAAATATGATGTTCAAAGAGCTTGCGGGGCGCTTTATGCCTTAACAGGGGAAAGGTCTTTCCTTTCCCCGCTTTAAACCTTGCCTTTGTGCGGGCCAAATTGCCAGTAGCAAAAAAGGAGGAGCAAACTGCACGCCTTCGCACAATGAATAAAAGAGAGGCAATAAAAAACTAGCAACATATGCAAACAAAACCTTGGAGGCAAAATGAAAAAACGACTTTGTAATTCACTGTTTCTTGCTGTTTTCCTTTCATTAGGTTGGCTTGCCGTCATTCCTTCTGCACAGGCTCTTCAGGCCCCTGATACTAAAACCGACTCAAGTGCGCTTTCTGGTGTGCAGAAAGAACGGGATCATATTCTTTCCCTGCTTACCTTGGCGTTTGTTCATAATGACTGGCAACAGGGCAACACGAATCCGGCCCGTGGGCATAATATTGGTTCTATTCTTGTGGACCCAAACGGTATTCCAGTTTTTTGGACACGCAACTCCGTAAAGGCCCTTGGCAACAGTAACCAGCATGGTGAGGTACGGCTGGCAACCAGGTATCTTTCCAGTATATTGACAAACAAATACATGCCAAAAGGCTATGTGGTTTATACTAGCCTAGAACCATGCGCCATGTGCACGGGCATGCTCAGCATGGTGGAAACGGAACGTGTTGTTTTTGTGCAGGAAGACCCCGAATTCGGCAACGTGGCCAAGGCGTTAACCGACATTAATTACCCAAGAGTGTATACTGTTGCAACCCCAACCGAAATGAAGCAGAAACAAGAACTGGATTCCGGCTGGAGTAAGTATAGGAAGGAACATAAAAATCCCTCAATTACGGATTATTTGCTCACGTCTGACGCAGAAAAAATTTACGCCTCAGCTAAAACAGATCTTACTACCTACGCTGTGACCTACGCAGAGAATAAACCCGTTTTGCAAGCAGCCGTCCTTTTATCAAAATCAAACTTGCCTGAGCTCATTGGCGCAGCGGGGAAGGCTCAAAAATTATGGCAAACAGGTGTAATAAGCTACTCAAAAAAAGGCACTTGGAATGTTTCCCCCACGCTCTTTATCAGCTATGTAGACTGGGCTGGGGTGAAGAATATTGCTCAAGTTGTAGATGATTCATTTTATGTTTGTGCACCCTCCGCCCCTTGTAAAAAAGTTGAACAACTTGAATATATAAACAACAAAACCGCCTGGAAGGCGTCTCTCACAAACGGTGTGTTCACACATACCCGGAAAGATGGGAACAATACCCACCAAGATGGCATTATTGTTTATGAAGACTGGAAAGGGGAAGAGACTCTTGGCTTGGTTCAAAATATTGCGCTACCTGACTGAGAAAAATGATTATTCCGCTCATTTATAAGAAATTGGTCGGCCCATAAAAAGTATAACAAGCTTGAATGTTTGATCAACATTAGCAATTAGGGCAATTTCACTTTGAAATTGCCCTAATCAAGGTCAGACCAGCTCTCTTGCGTCCTCATTCTGGCATGGAAGAAAAGGGCCATATCTCTCAACCAACTCGCCAACCTCGCCACCCGCTTGGGGTAATGGTTTGAGAAAAGAATGCAGTAAGCCCGATGGTGATTTTAAGAAACTTGCTCGGTATTTACGTTGAGCCCGCCAGGGCGAATAAGTAGCCCCGCACCCCAAGGAATCGCAGGGGCAGGGCAAGATTGGAAGGGGCCGACCTAAAAAGGTAGGCCCACTTCCTTTGTCCTGTCCTCTCCTTTCGACATTGAAACGCATAAGAAGTAATAGGAACGCATAGAAAGGCATAATATAGCATAAAATGGGCAAAATTATGCCTTATTATTGCTTCCTATGTCTTTGTATGCATTCGTATGCGATATTATGCGTTCGTATGTCTTCTTATTGCTTCCTATGTGTTCTTATGCAGTTTTGGACGATACTCCAAAAAAAGCATTTTCACGCCTTGCCCTGGGCTTCTGTTTGCCGGATGAGCGCCCGTATCTCTTCCACCTTCCAGACTGTGGTGCGGGGGCCGAGTTTGACGGATTGTGGGTACTTGCCTGTTTTTACCCCGTTCCACCATGCAGAGGCACTTATGCTCAGCACATGCAGCACCTGGGGCAGCCGGACAAAGCCTTCCTGTGGCATTGGTTTTGGTGTGCATTCTGTGTGTGCGCGTTTGGTCATGATTTTAGGGAAGCACTAATTAAATGGCATTTGGGAAACGCGCAGTTATTTCGTTTGGCAAGGCGCGAGCTTTTTTTGAAGCAGGAGTGGACTCTTCCGTCCATGACTGTTTCAAAAAAAGTGATGCAACGCCGCCAAACGGAATAAATCAGCGTTTCCCTGGCTCCTGTTTGTGTTGGCGAGCTTTCTCGCGCAATGTGTCCAAGTAATTTGCCCATTCTTCCATCATGCGGCGGCGCTCCGGCAGGTATTCAGCATAGTTGTATGCAGCCCGGACGCCGTTTCTGTCGCCGTGGGCAAGCTGGCGTTCTATCCAGTCCCGGTTGTAGCCCAGTTCGTTGAGCATGGTAGAAGCCATTGCCCGGAATCCATGCTGGGTCATTTCTTCTTTGGAGTATCCGGCTATGCGCAAGGCACGAACAAGGCTGACGCGGTTCATGGGGGTATCGTTGTCTGTATTGCCTCTGGCAGGGAAAACAAAGCGCCCCTGGCTTGATAACTTGTGCAGTTCCCGCAGGATGCTCACGGCCTGGGGGGCCAGCGGTACAATGTGCGTTTGCCGCATTTTCATGCGCACCCCTGGAATGCGCCACTCGTTGCTGTCAAAGTTGATTTCTTTCCACTCCGCCAGGGCAAGCTCATTGGGGCGAACAAACACCAAGGGAGAAAGGCGCAAGGCACAACGCAAGGTAAACGTGCCGTTATACTCTTCCAAAGAGCAAAGCAGCCTGCCTATGGACTGTGGCTCTGTAATGGCTGCAAAGTGTTTGCTGCGTTTCGGGGTCAGGGCTCCGCGAAGGTCGGCGGCAATGTCGCGTTCTGCCCGGCCTGTGGCAATGGCATAGCGAAAAATGCGCCCACATTCGCTTAAGGCCTGATGCGCCATAAAGCCCGCTCCTTTATTTTCAGCACGGCGCAAGGCTTCCAAGAGTTCCGGCGCGGTAATGCTTTTAATGGGCCGCTTGCCCAGAGAGGGAAATACATATTTCTCCAGGCGGCGTAGAATGTGGCCCCTGTAAGCTTTCGTCCAGTTAATGGAATATTTGTTCAGCCACTCCAGGGCGATTATGTGAAAAGAGCTTTTTGCGGCGTTGGCAGCAATGGCCTTTGCTTCCTGCTTGGCGGTGCTGGGGTCTATGTTATCCAGAAGCATCTTTTTGGCAGCTTCCCGCCGTTCCCGTGCTTCTCTCAGCCCAATGGTGGGGTATGGCCCAATGACCAGTATTTTTTGCCTGTTCATAAACCTGTAACCTAAGCGCCAGGACTTTGCGCCTTCCGGTGTGATGTAGAGGTACAGCCCCCCGCCATCTGTGTGCTTTTGCACGGCTCCGTTGCCTTTTCTGTTTTTTACAAAGGTATCAGTCAGTTTCATGCCATGCTCTCCCATCGTGTAGTTGCTGTCCACCACATGCACTCATTTTGAAGCCTCAAAAAACCATTGCTGCAATGACGTATTTTACTGTCCTTATTGGGAAATACCCCCCAAATCTGTACCAGCAAATATACCAGCAAATGGGGTAGATTTTACCGGATTTTGGCGTACAAACAAGAGGTCAGAATGTCCGGTAACAGTCTGATAAAATTAAAAAAATGCATGTTGTGGGACAAGTGGAAAATACAAGTAACATTTTCCGCCTTGTTCAGCATTTCCCTGGCGGAGCTGGCAATAAAGGTATGGGCCTTGTCGCCTCCTTCCCCTTCAGGGAAAACGGCTTTGAGCAATTCGGCGTGAGGTGTTTCCACCATTTCTTTGAACAGGTCTTGAATGGTGCGGCTTTCATCCGCCAACATGCAGGAAAGGTCATACAGGTTGGCAGGCCGCTTCTGGCTGTGTTGAATCATGATGCAGCAATGCAGAATGGCACCGCCCAGCATGGCAAAAGCCGCCTTGCTCCAGTGGTCTTCAAGCCCCTTGCCGTTGGGGTCAACAAGCATGGCTGCCATGTTCTGCACGTCTGGAATGGCCATGAGGGTATCAAGGCGGAGTTCTTCCAGGGGATTAAAGCCAGCCGAAGCCCCGCTGGCATCGGAAGGGTCAAAGCGCAGCACCGTTTGCCCTTGCGACTTGCGCCAGCCAGCCGTGAGCGCCCAGTTTTCTCCCTTAATATCCAGCACAATGCTGGAACCTTCCCAGGCCAGCAAAGTGGGCAGAATAAGGCCAACACCTTTGCCGGAACGGGTTGGAGCAAACACCATGATATGCTCCGGCCCATTGTGGCGCAGGTACATCTGCGCCTCTTCTGGCTTGCCCTGCAATAGACGGCGCAAAAGGGCAGCCCCGGCAAAACGCTTCACCCAGCCGCCAACGTACACCCCCTTGCCTTCAAGGTAGCCCATGATGCGTATTTCACGTTCTGTGGCCCAGCGGGCAGAGCCATGCAGGTTGGCATTGGCCTTCATTTTTCTGAGAAAGTTGAGCCAGGTGCCAAGAATGAGGAACTGCGGAACAAGAAACAGGGCCTGGCTTTGGGTTACGGCTTGTTCCATGAAACCATAGGCATCATAAGCGCGGAACTTTTCATACCAGCCCAAAACAGCCCAAGGCGCATACCAGGGAATGCCCAAGGCAAAGCCCAGGGGCGTTCCCAGGGCTTCTTGATAGGCAAAGTAGGCGGCAATGCGCTGGGTTGCCAGCGCCATACAGCCCAGCGCCAGAAACAACATGAACGGCAGATACAACCAGCGCAGGCAAGACGTTGGCTTTTCTGTGCCAAGGCCATATTGTGCAGGCATGACAGACTCCATAAAAGGCTGTCATGCAGCGCTGGCTTGGGGTACGAGACCCGCAGAAGGAAGCAGCTTGTAACGGCTTACCCCTTGACAATGACACCACTATACGACACTATATTGCATGAACAACAGACACCGAAAGACGCTTGCAGCGATTTTTGCTTCTCCCACTCCAAAGTCGCTAGCATGGGCTGATATTGAAGCGTTATTTCTTGCACTTAACTGTGAATTGGTTGAGGGCGCTGGCTCCCGTGTTGCATTCATACGCGACGAACAGAAGGCAGACTTCCACAGGCCACATCCTGGCAAGGAAGCAAAACCGTACCAAGTGCGCGACGCAAAAGGTTTTCTGAGCAAATTAGGAGTAACACCATGAGCAACATAAACAATGCCATGACGTATAAAGGGTATACAACCATCATCAACTTTAGCGCTGAAGATGGTTGCCTTATTGGGCACCTTGTAGGTATCAATGATATAGTAGGCTTTCACGGTGATTCTGTTGAAGAAATCCGCAAGGCCTTTGAAGAAGCTGTGGATTTTTACCTTGAAAGCTGTGCTAAATCTGGGCATGAGCCTAACAAGCCTTATTCTGGGCGCGTTACATTGCGCTTGCCACAGGACTTGCACGCAAAGCTTGCAATACAGGCTGATATGCACGGCACAAGCCTGAATAGCTGGTTGGTCAATACGTTGAATCAGTCTGTTGAACATCATTTGTAGTGCCTACCTTTCCGCCCTGTACGGCTTCTGAAACACCATGTCTTTGGTCACAATGATATTGAACTGGTAGCCGGGCCGTATTTCCAGGGTTGGCTTGATATTCAGGTTCTTCTGCAAAAGCTGCATGGTGGCCTGGCCCATTTGGGCTGCCAGGGCGGAGCCCATTTCATCCTGCAAGGTGGGAGTGCTGTTCATGCCCCCAGTGCTGGATGTGCCAAGAGCATCCATTGAGTAGGACATACCGCCTGTAATCATGCTCATAAGAACGGCAGAGCCGAAAATGCGCAGATAATGGTTGTTTATCTGGTCAGTATAGCCAGCATAGCCTGCCATATCGGCACCGGGCATGGCCCCCAGGGTAACAGCGGAACCATCGGGAAACACAATGCGGTTCCAGGCCACCAGCGCACGTTCTTGCCCGTAAATCACGCGGGAATCATACACACCAAAGAGCTTGGCCCCTTGGGGTATCAGCAAGTGCTGGCCATTGGCCGTATCAAAGACGTTTTGTGACACTTGGGCAATGATGTTGCCGGGCAAATCGGAATTGATGCCAGTGACCATAACGCCGGGAATGACGGCTCCTGTTTTGAGTTCCAGGGGCTGCCCAGCCGTGCGGGTATGGGGCAGAATCCACTGTACATCACGTTCGCCCGCACGTCCTGTGCGGGACTCACCCTCGCTTGCGGGAAATGTCATTCCCGCTGCGCTCGCGCTGCGCGACTGGGCACCATCCTGGTGTCCTATGCTGGAATTTGCCCGGCTGAAAAAGGCTTCCTTGTCTTTATCGGCAGCTGGGTCATAGCTGCTTTCCCGAATGCCGTATGGGTCACGCTCTACATCAGGTGTGGCACTTTGCCGTGTTTCCTGCACAAGCTTTACCTGCTGGCCAGCGTCTTCAGAGACTTTTTTTACTCCAAGGGGAGCAGAAAGGGCTGTGAGCTGGCCTTGAGCTTTCATGCGGCGCAAGTTTTCCAGTTCCTGCCTGTACACGTCTGCTTGTTCCTGCTTGCCCTGCACCACAATGAGCGGTTCTTTTTTATTTGTTGGCTTTGTTTCCGGCACCGTAATCGCCGGAGAGCCCGCAGGCGGTGCCTGGGCAAGGCCCCGGCCTTCCCCCATAAGCAAGGGCTTTTCTTCCTCTTTAATATCCACCTTTTTGGCGGCTGTTTCTTCCTGCTGCTGGTTATGGGCAAAGTTCACGCTGTAAACCAGAACGCCAAGCAGAAAAATGCCTGCCAGCATCACAGCATACAGGGGCCAGCGGCTCATGCGGGTAACTTTGAACTTGCCTGTGGGTTCAAGACAGTTGGGTGTTTTGTCGCTCATGGTGGCTCCTACTGGAACGAATCCATGCCGGAATCCACGGCATGGCGCACTTTTTCTGCTGCCCTGGCAGCGGTGGAGCCTCTAAAGGCTTGCTCGGTTCTGCTTTGCCCGGCTTCCGGTTGGCCGTTTGCCGTGTAGGAACGGGCAATAACTTTGCCATCAGCAAGGCGTAATTGCAGATACCAGGCCACCTTTTCGCCATCTTCCACCAAGGCGTCCAGGGTATAGGCCACCACCACAATATCTGCCCCTTCCGAGGCAGCCACAGTAAAGCCCCTGGCCCGCAGAGTATTCTCAAAGGCAGAGGCAAAGCCGTTGCTGGCATCCTTTGCAGGGGTAATCCTCCCCTTTTTAGTAGCTCTAACAAGTAGAGCCTATGCCGCCTGTTTAAGCTTCATTGCAGGGGTGATGCCGCCAATGCCCATGTTAGGGCGTTCATTATTGTAACTCCAGAGCCA
>NZ_AUCY01000043.1 GCF_000430005.1 Desulfovibrio cuneatus DSM 11391 | reverse complement strand
AAAAGTTACCCCCATGTGCTGTACCGTACCATTTTCATACAACAATAATGGACCAACAGCTCCCAGCCTGGGGTTAGCGTCAAACGCTTCCAGCAAAGGGGGCAGCCAGTTGGGGGTAAGAAGCGTGTCGTTATTCAAAAAAAACAGCATGGGGGCACGGGCCGCTTCGGCCCCGGCATTGCACGCTGGCCCAAAGTTTCTGTTTTCTTCCCAGCGAATGGGGGTGAACAAGTTGCCAAACAACTGTTTTCCCAGTGGGGCAAGAGCATGCGCTGTTTCATCGGTGGAACCATTATCCACCACAATCACCTCTGCCACCCCAGCAGGAGTATGCCGGGCCAGGCTTTCCAGGCACGCTTTGGTTAATTCCCATTTGTTCATCACGGGAATAATGATACTGACTGTGGGTGAGAGTTGAGATGAATCCATACCTTTGTCTCCTTGGGTGTGCCTATAAAGCAGCTCAAAATCAGCTGGTTGCCAACGCATGCAGCCCAGACATAATTTTGGCACGTATATACAGGGAAGCAAAAAGCGTGCCTGTATATACGTGCCACAATTATGTTTGATGAACACTCATAAAGAAAGGAAAAACGGCCCTCGCGAGTCTTCCTTAAGCCGACGGCAGTCGCGAGCCTAGCGAGCCGTGGAGCGAGGGCGGAGGTGGCTACGCCGCCGGAGCATCTTCACGAAGCCCGAGCAAAAAAGAGAAAGGCGAGTTCCGCGCGGCGCGATGTGTATTTAGACATACATGAGCGTCGCACGGAATGAGTCTGACGCAGGCAAAAATCAAAAAGACCAGTAATCCGCAAAGGCCTGCATGGCTCGCTGGGCATAGAGGGGCTTTCGCTCCGCCTTCTTGGCACGCACACCCAGTTCCGGCATAAGGCCAAACTGCACGTTGCTTGGCTGGAAGCGTTTCTGCGGCAACCGCAAGTGGCCCAACAGGGCACCCAGGGCTGTTTCCACGGGGGGCAGTTCCAGCGGTGTGCCTGCTTGCCGTGCGGCAAGGCTTAAGCCCAGCCATAAGCCACAGGCAGCGGATTCCACATACCCTTCCACCCCGGTTATTTGCCCGGCCAGAAAAATGTGCGGGGCATCCTTCAAGGAAAGGTCGCTGGAAAGCACCTGGGGAGCGTTAACAAACGTGTTGCGGTGCATACTGCCAAAGCGTACAAACTCTGCTTTTTCCAGCCCAGGCACCATACGGAACACCCGGCCCTGCTCTGCATAAGTCAGTTTTGTTTGGCACCCCACAAGGTTGAACATGGTCTTGTTGGCATTTTCCGCCCGCAATTGCAACAGGGCGTATGGGCGCTGGCCTGTGCGAGGGTCTGTAAAACCCACTGGTTTGAGAGAACCGAACACCAGGGTTTTGGGGCCACGTTCCGCCAGTGCTTCTATGGGCATGCAGCCTTCAAAATGTTTTTCCTGCTCAAAATTTTTGGCAACCACTTTTTCTGCGCCAAGCAGGGCTTCATAAAATTGCATGTACTCATCATAATTCATGGGGCAGTTCAGGTAATCGTGCTGGTCTGGCTCATAACGCCCACCCCAGAATGCCACGGAAAGGTCTATGCTTTCGCCATCTACCACCGGGGCAATGGCATCATAAAAATACAAAGAATCTTTGCCCGTATAGGTTTGCAAGGCGTTGGCAAGTGGCTCGGAAACCATGGGGCCAGCCGCCAGCACAATGGTATCGAACCCGGCAAGGGCTGGGCACAAGGTGGCATCCAAGTGGGTGATTTCCTCACGCACCAGGGTAATAAGCGGTTCAGCTTCCATGCGCCGGGTCATTTCCTGAGCGTACAGTACCCTGTCCACGGCAAGGGATTTGCCCGCAGGCACGCGAAACTGCTCTGCCACTGCCATGCACACACTGCCAAGGGTGCGCATTTCCTGCTTTAACAACCCCACGGCAGATTCAAGCTCGTTAGACCGAAAGGAGTTGGAGCAAACCAGCTCTGCGCAATCCGGCAGAGAATGGGCAGGGGAAAACCGCCCCGGCTTCATTTCAAAAACGGTAACGGCAATGCCTGCGCGGGCAAGGGCAAAGGCACACTCGCACCCGGCAAGGCCTGCCCCGATAATAGCTATGTTCTGTGAGGGTATCATTTTACCTTCTTTTTTCTTTCTTCTTTATTCCGCTTCTGCGGCGGGATACATACCCGGCAACAAGCGCACACAGGCAACGCTCATTATACAATAAAAGCATAGCGTTCTCAGCATCAACCTGCAAGTAAAGATTCCACCCTCTTCCCCTACCATATAAAAAGGGCCAGCCAGAGCCAGCCCTTTATGGCACACATTGGCAAGCGTCATTCTGCCCAGCGCACCAGCCCCAGAATGGAAGCATCGGGCATAAGGGGGTAACTGGGCAAGGCCCGAACCTGAAAACCAAGCCGCCCTGTGCGGCGGGCATGCAGCAACCCTTTGTAATACTGCCAGCCATCTTCGGCGGGGCCTTCCGGCACCATGGGCACCACATACCTGTCGATGAACGAATCATCGTGCCCCAGGGGGCCAGCATAAATATCCACACGCACATGTTCCGGTGCAATGCCTGCCATGAACACCCGGGCGGTTACCTTCAGCATTTGTCCCACATACAGTTCGTCGCCATCCAGGGCTTCGCTGGCATTTACCGCTTCTGTTTCCACCTGGGTAATGGTCAGGCTGCGCCATTTTTCCAAAATGTCGTGGTGCCAGGCGCTCAGTTCTTTGGCCAGGGCAAAATTATGTTCCTGCATGCGGGCAACCCCGGCACAGGCAGGCATATAGGCCGTATTCAAATAATCTTGCACCATGCGGTGGGAATGAAAACGGGGCCCGAATTTTGACAAGGCCGTTTTCATGCGGCGCACCCAGGAAGCAGGCATACCCCCACGGGAGCGGTCATAAAACTCAGGAATAATATCAAATTCCAGTCGGCGATAAAGGGTTTGCAGTTCCACACTGTCCTGGTAGGCAGCGTCTTCGTATTCTTCCCCTTCCCCAATGGCCCAGCCGCAACTATTATCCGGCGTCCAGGCTTCTGCCCACCAGCCATCCAGGGTGCTGAACTGAAGTACCCCGTTGAACATGGCCTTCATGCCGCTGGTACCGCATGCCTCCAGGGGTCTGCGTGGGTTGTTCAGCCACACGTCACACCCGGAAATCATGTAGGAAGCAATTTCCATGTCATAATCTTCAAGAAACACCATGTGCATACGGAAGGTGTCGCTGCGTGAAAGAGTAATAATATCTTTCATCAACTGCTTGCCTTCATTGTCTGCCGGGTGGGCCTTGCCTGCAAATACAAACTGCACCGGGCGGTTGGTGTCTGCCACAAGGCGGCGCAGGCTTTCAATGTCGTGCAGTAACAACTGAGCCCGTTTGTAAGTGGCAAAACGCCGGGCAAAGCCAATGGTCAGGGCTTCCGGGTTCAGAATATCATTAACAGCTTCCAGTTCTGAAGCACGTGCACCCTGCTTTTGCTTTTGGGCATAAAGCCGGGCGCGAATAAAGTCTACCAGCCGGGCACGTAACCGTTCATGGGCACGCCACAGTTCAATGTCGGGAATATCCTTGGCCTTGTGCCACACCTTCAGGTCTGCCCCTTCCCGCCAGTTGGCATCCAGGTACCTGTCGTACAGGCTGCGCATTTCAGGGGCCACCCATGTGGGTGCGTGCACCCCGTTGGTCACAGCGCCAATGGGCACATCTGCCACCGGAAAATTGGGCCAAATTTTATGCCACATTTTACGTGAAACCTGCCCGTGCAACTTGGAAACGCCATTACTTAACCAGGAACAGCGCAAAGCCAGCACAGTCATGCAAAAATCCTCACTTTCATTCAGGGCGCTTTCCCGCCCAAGGCCCAAGAACTCACTAAAGGAAAGACCCAGCTCACGGGCATACTCGCTGAAGTACGCTTCCATAAGTGCAGGGGGGAACCTGTCGTTTCCGGCAGGCACGGGAGTATGGGTAGTAAACACGCTCCCTGCCATGGCAATACCCCGTGCCTCATCAAAAGAAAGGCTATGGTCCTGCATAAGCATACGAATACGTTCCAGGGCGGCGAAGGCGCAGTGCCCTTCATTCATATGCACCACGCTGGGGGCAAGCCCCAATTCACGTAAGGCCCGCACACCCCCTATACCCAGTAAAATTTCCTGGCGCAGGCGCATTTCCAGGTTTCCCGAATACAGCCGTGCTGTAATTTGGCGCAGGTCCTGCGGGTTTTCCGGAATGTTTGTATCAAGCAAATACAGGGGAATGCGCCCCACCTTGGCCTTAAACAACTGAGCCACCACAGGAACGCGCCCAATATTTACCGTAATGCGCACCGGGGTTTTATCTGCCTGCACCACTTGCTGCAACGGCATTTGGGAATAATCATATTCCGGATACCGTTCCTGCTGCCAACCGTCTACAGTAAGGTACTGGCGAAAATACCCCTCAGAATAGGCAAGCCCTACGCCAATAAGCGGCACGTTCAGGTCGCTGGCTGATTTTAAGTGGTCGCCAGCCAGAATGCCCAGCCCGCCGGAATAAATGGGCAAGCTTTTGCTTACCCCAAATTCCAGGCTGAAATAAGCCACTTCCGGCCCTGTTCCAGCCCCGCCCATTACATGGGGGCATGGTGCTTCCACATAGGCTTTTTGGGCTTGCACCAGGCGGTTCAGGCGGCTGGTAAAGGCCGGGTCGCCCCCCAAGTAATTCAAACGCTCTTGCGGGGTGTGGCTAAGAACCCACACAGGGTTATGGTCACACGCCTCCCACAAGGCGGGGTTAATGGAGCGAAAAAGCGATTCTATTTCCGTGTTCCATTCAAACCAGTAGTTTCTGGCCAAATAGTTCAAACTTTCCAAAGACTCTGGTAACTGCGAAAAAACTGAAAACTTGCGTAGTGGTTCCATCGCGCTCTCACTTGTCAAAGAGGAAAAAGCGGCTTACACATAACGTTACTTGTGCCACGCTGAGCAAAAAAAAGCACAAGGGCCTGGCAACGCACTGTTGCCCCCAACATCAAAACAAAACAAGGTTCATACCTTTTCTGTTCATTACCATAGAGTGTGCCATGTAATGCCCCTATTGGCAAGCAGCACACCAAAACTTTGCTGGAGTATCAGTTTTCATGAACACCAATGGCACAGTCAGCGTAGACCTTATCTATTTTCACAATGCCAAAGAATTGTACGCCCCTTCCGGCCTTACCCCTGCCACCCAACAGGCTGTCGGGGCTGATTTGCGCGCCTGTTTTGCCGAGGAAAGCATTAGCATTCCTGCCGGAGAACGACGAAACGTGCCCACGGGCGTGGGCATTGAACCCCGCGTACCAGGCATAGCGGGTTTTGTTTATTCCCGCAGCGGGCTTGGTGCAAAAGTGGGGCTTACTGTGGCCCAGGGCGTGGGCATTATAGACCCCGACTACCGGGGGGAAATTACCATTTATATGCTGAACACCAGCACCAGCACCCAAACCATTACCAGGGGGGAACGCATAGCCCAACTGGTAATGCAGCCCTACCTTACCCCTGCCTTCCAAGAAGTGGAGGCCTTACGCCCCACAGAGCGTGGCCACGGCGGCTACGGGCACACGGGTGATAAATAACTTCTTAATATAGAAAATATACCAGACCGCCATAGCAAAGGAACACACCATGAGCAGCATTACCCTGCAAAGCCTGAAGAATGATGAAGAACAGTATTTGTGCAAAACCTACGGGCGCTACCCTGTAGCCGTTAAACACGGCAAAGGCAGCCGCTTGTGGGACTTTGAAGGGCGCGAATACATTGATCTTCTTGCAGGCATAGCTGTAACCAACCTTGGCCACTGCCATGAAGAAATTGCCAATACCATTGCCGAGCAGGCACAAAAGCTTATTCACGTAAGCAACCTGTTTTACCAGGAAGAACAAATAGCCTTGGCCAAAAAGCTGCTTGCCACCGCCCATTTTGGCAAGGCCTTTTTCTGCAACTCTGGTGCGGAAGCCAACGAAGGGGCCATTAAGCTGGCCCGGCGTTACCACCAGCGCGTAAAAAACACCAATGCTTTTGAGATTATTACATTTAGCGGTTGCTTCCATGGGCGCACCCTGGCAACGGTTGCCGCCACCGGGCAGGCCAAGTTCCAGGACGGCTTTGCCCCCATGCCCCAAGGCTTTATTCAGGTCCCCTGGGGCGACATGGCAGCCCTGGAAAAGGCCGTTTCCCCCAACACCGCTGCCATTATGATGGAAATGGTACAGGGTGAAGGCGGCATACGCCCCATGACCCAAGAATATGCCGACAAGCTGGCAGCGTTTTGCAAGGAAAAAGGGCTGCTGTTTATTGTGGACGAAGTGCAGGCAGGCCTTGCCAGAACGGGCAAATGGTGGGCGTTCCAGCACTTTGGCTTGCAGCCGGACATTTTGACCACCGCCAAGGGCCTTGCCAATGGCCTGCCCATGGGGGCCATGATGGCCACCAACGAAGTGGCCCAAGGCTTTGTGGCAGGCAGCCACGCCACCACTTTTGGGGGCGGTGCATTACTTTCCGCTGTGGCCCTGAAAGTGCTGGAAATTATCGAGCGCGACAAGCTTGCCGCCCGTGCCGAAGAACTGGGCAACTGGGCCATGAACCGCTTCCGGGAAGTGGGCAAAAAACTGCCCGGCACCATTAAAGAAGTGCGCGGCATGGGCCTGATGATAGGCATTGACCTGACGTTTCCCGGCAAGGAAGTGTGGGAAGCCCTTATCCAGCGCGGGTTTATTCTGAACCTGACCCAGGACACCATTTTACGCCTGTTGCCTGCCCTGACCATTGATAAGGCTGATATTGAAACCTTTGCCTTGGCCCTTGAAGAAGTGCTGGCGCAGCACGCGCCCAAGTAGAAAATTATGCCAATGAGTTTTCTTGGGGGACTCTGTCCCCCAGCCCCTGCAAGGGACGTGACGCCCCTTGACCCCCATTTTCGTTTCTTTTCCCGCTTTGCGGGTAAAGAAACGTAGATGCGGGTTCCAAGGGCATCATGCCCTTGGCGGAGGGGGATTGGGGAGGCAGAGCCTCCCCAAAGAGTAGACTTCGCCTACCCCTAACCCCAAGCGAGAACACCATGACCCAGGCCGCTGCAAAGCCCCGCATTACTTACCTGGATACCGTAAAAGGGTTTGCCATTCTTTCCGTTGTTCTGCTGCACCTCAGTACCGATGACGTGTTGCTGAAAACACTGGCCCCCTGGCACATTTGGCAGGCCATGCCCCTGTTCCTTATGGTGGCAGGCATTACTGCCGCCATGGTGTGGAAAAAATACCAGGGCAACCTTGCCGCCTATTACCGCGACCTGCCCCCTAAAATTATTACCCTGTACATTCCCTACGCTGCGGCCACGGTAATCTACTACATGGTCACCACCGGGCAGTCGCTTTCCATTGACCTGTTCTTCAACACCATGATTATGGGCTACCTTGGGCCTGGGGGCTATTTTGTACCCCTCATCATTACCCACCTCATTGTGTTCCCGCCCATGCTGGCCCTGCGCGACAAGATTGGCAACGACAAGCGCTTCCTGGCTGTTGCCCTGCTCATTAACATTGTGCTGGAACTCTTGTTCGCCTTTGCCGATGTAGAAGCTACCCGGTTTGGCTACCGCATTTTCTACTTCCGCTACCTTTTTATGGCTTGCGTGGGGGCTGTGCTTTCCCAGCACAACCCGTTTTCCAAAACAACGTTCCGGGTGCTGGCAGCGCTAGGAGCCGTGTACATTTTTCTTACCTGCTATGTAGGGTGGAACCTGCCCATTATCCGCAGCGACGACTGGTACTTCCAGCACTACCCAGTGGCCTTTTACACCGCATTCCTGGTGTTTGGCATACGCGACATCGAGCAGCGCATTCCTTTCCTCAATTTCTTTATTGCCCTTGGCAAAAGTTCTTACGAAATTTTCATTGTGCAGCTTTTGTTTTTTATTACTCTTTACCAGTACCTGAACAGCAACCTGTTCCTGAAATTTATCAGCCTGCTCATTTGCCTTGGCGGCGGGATGGCTTACAGCGCAGCCAAAAAACGCTGGGCTGAAATAAAAAAAATACCCAAGTAGTGGGCATTGCATTTAGGGAGGCTCTGCCTCCCCAAACCCCACCGCCAAGGGCATGATGCTCTTGGAACCCCACCTTAGCGTTCAATTTTTCGCATAGCGAAAAGTTGAACGCAAATGGGGGTCAAGGGGCGTCACGTCCCTTGCAGGGGGCGTGGGGGACAGCGTCCCCCAATCATAGCGTTTCCCTAACTTTTTTCTTTGCGGGGGCGGACAAAGTCAGTCACCCGTGCTTCTGCCGCCCGGCTTTCGTCCGTTTCCAGGCCAGGAATGGCCTCGCGTTCCACATACAAAATAGCTCCGGTGGGGCACATTTCCACGCAAGCGGGCAAGTCGCCCTTTTTCCGGCGGCTTGCGCACAGGTCGCACTTGCTCACGGCCACACCTTCCCCGGTGGCAAACACGCCGCCATAGGGACAGCCAAGAATGCAGCTTTTGGTTTGGCAACCACGGCAAAACATGGGGTTTAACAGCACCGCGTGCTGTTCATCCACCGTGAGGGAGCCTGTACGGCATGTTTTCATGCAGTGGGGGTGGTCACAATGGCGGCAATACAGGGGCAGCATTTGACCATCCACCGTGCGCACCATAACAATACGGGGCTGGGCATACAGGAACTTGCACACCGCTTCACACGTTTCACAACCAATGCACTTGCTGTAATCAATATACAGGGTGCGAGTATCTTTTGGGCCCTGGGCCGGGGCTGTTTCGTTTATACCTGATGTCATGGGGTCATCCATTTTCTTATCATTTCAAAATAAATCAGCGCTTTACTAAATCAGCCGCTGCATCATACTCGTGCTGGCGGTTTTGCGCCCGCAAGTCCAGCCAGTTAGCCAGGGAACGCGCGGCCCGCAGGCCACTGTACACTGCCTGCCCAATTTTGCTTGGGCCTGTCAGCACGTCGCCTGCCACAAAAACGTTGTCCAAGGCCGTCATGTTCAGCCAGCGGACATCGCCTTTGCGCACGTTTTCAAGGCCAAGTTCTTTGGCAAAGGGCGGGGTAGGAACTTCCCCAATGGCGGTAACCACCACATCGGCAGGCAGCACTTCATGGGTGCCATCCGGCAAGGCCACTTCAACGCCCTGCACGTCCACTTCACCCAGAAACCGCAAAGGGTTGCGCTGTTCAAGCCACGTGCAGCCGCATTCCACCATGCGCTCCACTTCATAACGCCCGCAAGGGGCTTCTGTTGCGGTACGGCGGTAGACAATGCTTACAGATTGCGCCCCAAGCTGCTTGGCACTGTGGGCTACGTCCACGGCGGAATGCCCGGCCCCCACCACAACCACACGTTTGCCTTCCACCGGGGGAACAGTAACGTTGGGTGAAGCATAACGCACGGCGCGGATAGGGAACAAAAACTCCAGGCTGGAATACACGCCGCGCAGGCTTTCCCCTTCCACCCCCAATTTGCGCGACTTCCAAGAGCCTGTGCAAATCATAATGGCATCATGGCGCTCCAAAAGGTCGGCAAGGCCTACCATGTCGTAAGAAAAATGGTCACCTTCTTCTTCATGCAGCGGGGCACTGCAACAAATTTTTGTGCGGGTGTGGAATAGTACCCCATATTGGCGCTCCAGCATGGTAACACCGCGCTGAATGCGGTCTGGGGCAATGCGGCTGGAAGGAATACCAAACACCATTAGCCCGCCGGGGCGGGGCAGTTTATCATACGCTTCTACCTGGTAGCCGTTGGCGGCAAGGTAGCCTGTTGCGGCAAGGCCTGAAGGCCCAGCCCCAATAATGCCCACATTACGCCCCACCGCCGCTGCCGGGGTGGAACGCAAAAAAGCAAAATTCATGCGCGGTTCAGCACTCATATGGTAATCCTTCACGGGTTATCTTGAGGAAATGCTAATTTACTCAGGGTTCCTAAAAAATATGTCTCTTGCAAAGCAAAAATACATTGCTTCCACCATGCTGCATAATCAGCATGGTGTCTTGTACTGTACGACAAACTCCAAATTATTCAAAGGGCTAAAGAAGCACTGCGCTGCAAGGGAAAAAGAATATAACGCCGCCAAACAAAAAAATGAGCGTTTTCAGGCAAAGCCTAATTGCCCAGCGAGCAATGGCCACTTATCAACCCCAAGTTCCCACACCATATTCTGCACAGCCCACCAGTCATTTTCAGGGAACACAGCACGCACCATAGCGACCTGCCGGGCAAGGTGTGCATCCGTACTATGGGGGCATTGCAGCTTGGTCGCGAAGTATTCCTGCACAAAGCGCTCACCCAGGCGCTGGGCAGCGGGGGTAGCAAGGGAACGGACAATGGCGGCAATTTTTTCTTGCTGTAATTGCTGCTCTGCATGGCGCTGCGGCAAAGGGCTCGTATTATTGTTGTGCAGCACTTCCAGCACAAGGTACGGGGAAAGGCCATTCCACCATTCCGGGGCATGCACGGGATATTGTTCATTGCCCCAGTAAGGAATCATGGCAAGAACATGCTTGGCAGCAGCGGCAAGGGCGGGCTTTCTGCGTTTTTCTTCCGCTTGCAGCACAAGGTGCAGCAAATAGCTACGGGTAGCAGGGGAAAAGTCGTTCAGGCTGGCAGTGTAACGCCGCTGTTCCCCCTGGGTTTCACGCACTTCAAGGTGGGTGTGAGCGAGCGAGGCAAATGGCACACCCGGTGCCACGCTTACTGAAAGCGGTTGCCACCGCCACTGCATAACACGGCCCTGTTTTTCATGAGGGTTCCTGATGACCCCTGTACCTTCAAGCACGCGGGTTTCTTCATTATACTGCTGCACTGTCAATTCTATTCCCACATGGGGGAACAGGCATTCCACAGGTTGCCCAATGGGGGGTTCGCGTTCTTCACACTGCAAACGCACACACCCGGTAAGCAACAGGGTTGCCGGGGTATCTGCCTGGGTCAGTACTTCCTGTTCAAAAAACTGTTTGCCGTTGCCCTGGGGGGGAGCATTGGAAACTGCCTCTTCCAGCATGATTTTAAACTGTTCCAGCGGGGCAACGCCTCCGGTAAGGTTCATCAGTTCAAAGGCTCGGTAGGCATAGCCAAGGGAATGTTGCGGCTCCAGCCGGTACAAGTCGTCAAAAAACCAGGCACAACTGGCAAAGGCGGCCAGGGCTTGCTCTTGCATACTCAGCAGTTTCCAGCACACATCGTGCAAGGCAGGTTCACCAGTAAACCACCGCCCGGCAAACTGTTCAGCCAGTTCCGGGTTGGCAAGCACGGTTCCGTATTCCAGCAGGGCTTCTGCCGGGTTGCGCATAAGGGGGGCAGCCGTGCTGGCATAGTGGGTATTCACTGCCTGTTTCATCAGTTCTAAGGCATTGCGCAAAGGCGTGCGCCAACGCTGGTTCCAGCCGGGGTGCCCACCTGTGGTGCAGCCGCAATCGCTGCGCCAGCGCTCCACCCCGTGCACACAGCTCCAGGAAGAAGGTTCATGCAGCACCACCTGGCAGGTGGGGGGGTGGGCTGCAAAGTACGCAGCCACGTTGGTTAAAAATACATCGTCACGCCGGGCAAGGGCCTGTTCCAGCACATAAGCAAGGGCCATTTCTCCAAAAGGAAAATGGTGCCCGTAGGTTTCACCATCCGTAGCAATGGTGGTAAGGGCTTCCGGGTTGCCGGCCTGGCTTTGGCGCACAGCTTCTACAATACGCCCCCAAAAGGCCTCCCCGTTGGCCAGCAACCCTTCAAAGGCAATGCGCTGGGAAAGCGCCCCATGGTAAAACAACACATTCATACGCTGCCCGGAAGGCAAATGCACCACATACCCCTGACCAATGTTCAGGCTGTTTTCATCTACCGGGGTTTCCCCATCAGCTGTAACAATGGCCTTAGCTTGGCGCGGAGCAAGAATAACAAAGGAAATACCTTCTTCTGCCAACACTTCCAGGGTGGGGGTGTCTACAGCGCATTCAGAAAGCCACATGCCCTGCGGCGCACGACCAAAATGGTGCTGAAAATCGGCAATAGCCCAGCGCACTTCACAGCGTTTATCCTGCAAGGAAGCAAGGGGCAAAATAACATGGTGGTAAACTTGGGCAATGGCGTTGCCGTGCCCAAGGCGGCGCAGGCTGTGGGCGTCGCCTGCTTGCATGCGCTTGGCAACTTCCGGCATTTCTCGTACCAGCCAACGCATAAGAGTTGGGCCTACATTAAAATTTATCCATTCATAACAATTTAATACATCAACAATTTTCCCTTGCGCATCCAGGCGGCGGGCAAACGCCAAGGGGGCATAACTTTCCCGCGTAATGCGTTCGTTCCAGTGCATCATGGGGGCTGCACTGGCTTCTGGCAAAATAATACCAAGCCAGGGGTCTTCCCTGGGGGGTTGGTAAAAATGCCCATGAATGCATAACGAAGCGCCCATACTGCCTCCTTCTGGCTGCCACACATGCTTGCTCACAGATTCGCGCATATAGGCACATCCTACAAGGTTCTGCCCGCAAGCTCAAGAAGCAATGTGGTACGCAAGGCACTGCCATTCTGCCCCACTAGACACAAGCCCTCCATGCTGGTATTCTGCCCATACTTACCTTCTTAGATTTACTGCCCCCATAACCCATACCCACTATGCACGTACCCCGCCTGTACCAATTCCTTGCCCCCCTGCTGCGCCCGGCTGCCCTGCCGTATTCACAAATTATGCGCCTGCGCCGCCATTTATTTGAACGCGGCACCCTTACTTCGTTCACACCCTCAGTGCCTTGCGTTTCCGTTGGGAACATTGGCTGGGGGGGAAGCGGCAAAACCCCCATAACGGGCTGGCTGCTGGAATGGGCAGAACAAGCAGGCTTACGGGCAGTAGTGCTTTCACGCGGGTATGGCGGCGCCCCTGGGCCAACACCCTTGTTGGTAACGCCCCACACAAGCCCAAAACAAGCGGGAGATGAACCCCTGCTCCTTGCCAAAACGCATCCCAGTGCGCATATAGTAGTCTTCCCCCGCCGGGCGCAGGCAGCGGCATTTGCCGAGGAAACCCTGAAGCCAGACCTGTTTATTCTGGACGACGGCATGCAGCACCTTGCCGTGCAGCGCCATGCCGACCTTGTACTGCTGCGCCCGCAAGACCTGACCCACCAGTGGAACGCGGTTATTCCTGCCGGTTCGTGGCGGGAAGGGGCCGGGGCCCTGCACCGGGCAGCGGCGTTTTTGATAAAGCTGGAACCGGAAGAAGCCCCTGCCTGGCAACAGGTGGTGGAAGAAAAATTACGCCCCTTTGGCAAGCCTGTGTTTTCCTTTTCCCTGCAAAGCAGCACAGTGGCCCCGCTGCTGGCCGGGCAAGGCCAAGCTCCCAGCCTGCCAGGGGGCCTTACCCAATATGCCCTGGTCACAGGGGTAGGGGAACCTGGGCAAGTGTACGCCGCTGCCCAACACCTTACAGGCGTTGCCCCACATAGCCACCGCATTTTTGCCGACCACCACGCCTTTACCAAGGCGGATTTACACGCCCTTGCCGCGCTGCACATGCCCTTGCTGTGCACCCCAAAAGACGCCGTTAAGCTGGCCCCCCTGGTTCAGGCTTTAGCCCAGGCACAACCGCACATTCTGCGCGATATGCCCGTGTGGGTAATGCAGCCGCAAGTTACTTTTGGCCCCCATTGGCTGGGGCAATGCCCCTTTGCCACATGGTGGCAAAACTGGTGGCAAGCCCACAAGCACCATACTGCCCCCTTGTAACCCTAGCATAATCAGTTTGTACGCCTGAATAATTTCGTAATTATGCAGGCAGAATCAATGCAATGCCCTGCTGGACAGGCCCAATTTTATTCTACATTCTGCCACCACCCAATACACTATTACCTTTGCCTGCCCGAACGTAAACCAATGTGCAGTGCCTTACTTTTATAGAGAGAAAAATGACAAAACATACCACAAAAAAACGGCCTTCCCAACAACAGGCCGCCACCACCCCTTCTCCAAAAAAACATTTGCAGCGCAGTCATTTGCATGGCTTGCCTGGAAATATTTTTGGCTTGCGCCCAGAAGATGCCCCCCCCTTTGCCGGGCCGCACCATGAGGAAGAAGAAAGCGGCCCCCATGCCGCTACAGATCCAAATAATACCCAAGATATTACGCAGGAACTTGCCCGCGAGGCAGCCTTTGCCGACGACGAAGAGGAGCATAACTTTCTGCAGTGGGGTGGGCTTGCCTCCAATGCTGGCTTCGACAGCACACAGCATATTGCTGAAGATGAATACGCCATAGAGCAAACCCCTGATGCCGAGCAAGACCAGGGCACCGACCATAGCCAGGAAGATTTGGAAGCGCTGCTTTTAGAGCTGCTCATTAAAAACAACAAGCCGTTGCAGTTTGATTCCATTTTACGCATGGCCCACCTGCCCCGGCGTTCCAAAAAGCGGGCTGAAGCTGCGCTTTATGCCTTGCAAGAAAAAGGCTTACTGCTGCGTTCCAAAGGTGCCTGGATGAGCGCAGGCCGCTTAAAGCATGTGGTGGGCACCCTGGTGCTGCCTAAAAATGGGCCTGCCATTGTCACCCCTGAAGCGGGCTTGCCTGTGGCTGTTTTTCCCGCCCACATGGGCCCTGCCCTGCCCGGCGACATGGTGCGCGTCCTGCTATTTCCCGGCAGGCGCACTGGCCTTGCCGAAGGCCGCGTGGCCTCAGTGGTGGAACCCGGCAACCAGCCACTTATGCTCATTGCCCGCCGCCCGGAAGCGCAGGGCAAATGGCTGTGTACCCCGCAGAACAACCGGGTACCTTCCCTGTTTATGGTGGAAACAGCAGAGCTGAAACGCCCTGTGCAGGAAGGCGACATGCTGCTGGCCCTGCCCTTGCGCCTGGAAGGCCCCAACCTGTGGCACGCCAAAGCCACTGCCAACCTGGAAAACGAGGAAAGCCCCGCCGCCCAGGAACGCCTTGGCAAGCTGAACCACGGTGTTCCCGGCCCCTTCCCGCCCGCAGCACTGGCAGAAGCAGCCCGCCTGCCCAGTGCCCCCACACCGCCAGAATGGCAAAATCGCCGCAACATGCGCAATGTGCCTTTTGTGACCATTGACGGCGAAACCGCCAAAGACTTTGACGACGCCATTTACGTGGAAGC
Organism: Desulfovibrio cuneatus DSM 11391; assembly: GCF_000430005.1. Classification (GTDB taxonomy): domain Bacteria; phylum Desulfobacterota; class Desulfovibrionia; order Desulfovibrionales; family Desulfovibrionaceae; genus Frigididesulfovibrio; species Frigididesulfovibrio cuneatus. The sequence goes on along the minus strand of NZ_AUCY01000043.1, from coordinate 10,594 downwards.
CCTGCCCGGCGTGAACCAATACCGGCTGTTTGTTGCCATTGCCGACGTGGCCCACTACGTGACGCCCGGTTCTGCCCTGGACACAGAAGCCCGCCTGCGGGGCAACTCCTACTATTTCCCCCTTTCCGTGGAACCCATGCTGCCGGAAGCCCTTTCCAACGGGTTGTGCAGCTTGCGGCCCAACACCCCGCGCCTTGCCATGGTGGCGGAAATGGTGTTCAGCGGTGGCACCCCCAAAAGTGCTACCTTTTACGAGGCAGTGATTCAAAGCCATGCCCGCCTTACTTACACCCAGGTGTTTCAAGGTATTATTGAACACAATGCTTCGGAGCGGGAAGCACTGGCTCCCTTTGCCACCATGCTGGAACACGGCTTTACCCTTGCCGCAACCCTGCACGAAGCACGCGCCGACCGTGGCAGCCTGGACTTTGCCCTGCCAGAACCCACTGTGCAGTTTGATGAACACGGGGCCATTACAGGCATTGTGCCTGCGGAGCAAAACAAAGCCCACAACCTTATTGAAGAGTGCATGGTAGCTGCCAACGAAGCCGTGGCCCGCCACCTGGAAAAAAAGGGCATTCCCCTGCTGTACCGGGGGCACCCTGCCCCTTCGCAAGAAAAGCTTACAGCCCTGATGGCTTTTTTGCAGCAGGCAGGGCCATTTACATCCGTTGCTGCCCTTGGCGGCAGGGGCAAAGGCACCACCTTGCGCCCCCCCACGCCCAAGCAGTTGCAGGCCATTATGGCGGAAACCGCCGCCACACCGCAGGCTGCCACCATTCACCGGGTTATTTTACGGGCCATGATGCAGGCACGCTATACCCCTGAAAATGAAGGGCACTACGGCCTGGCTTCCACCTGTTACGGCCACTTTACTTCGCCCATCCGGCGCTATGCCGACCTGCTTATACACCGGGCGCTCAAGTTCAGCCTTGGGGTAAGCACAACCACGCCCCCCAATGAAGAGGAACTGTACCGCGTGGCCGAAGGCATTAACGCCACGGAACGCACCGCTGTGGATGCGGAACGCGAAGTGTTCCGCCGCCTGGCAGCCCTGTTCCTGCAAACCAAAATAGGGGAAACCTTCAGCGGCGTTGTTTCCGGCGTTACCGACTTTGGCCTGTTTATTGAGCTACTACCCTTCCACACCGAAGGGTTAGCCCCCTTAAGCACTTTTCTGGATGATTATTATGAACTGTGGCCGGAACGGCATGAACTGCGCGGCATCCGCACGGGCAACCGCTTTGTGCTGGGCCAGCCCGTTACGGTGCGCCTGGAAGAAGTGAACCTGACCCGCATGGAAGTGCGGCTCAAAGTGCTGTATGAAGGGTCTGACGGCTCTGGCCCCGGCGGCAAAGGCAAGCCCTTTGGCACAGCCCGCAGAGGCAGCGGCGGCAGAAAAGACAGCCCAAGAGGCAGAACAGACCGCGCCCCGGCAGGCAAAAAAAGCACCAGTGGCGCTGCGCCCAAGGCGGGCAGCACCCCGCGAAGCGCCACTAAAAAAGCGCCGCCCCGTAAACGGGGCAAGTAGGAAAACGCTCAGTTATTCCCTTGGGGGACGCTGCACAGAGCCTGTGTCCCCGATCCCCCAATCCGACATTTTTCCGCTCCAACGGCAGGTAAGATGCTACGGAGGCAAAGCCACCTGCACCCTGCCTTGTCGCTCCACGGTTCGCTACGCTCGCGACTGCCGTCAACTTAAAGGACGAGACGCCCCTTGTACCCCCATTTGCGTTCAGCTTTTCGCGTAGCGGAAACTGAACGCCGATGTGGGGTTCCAAGGGCATCATGCCCTTGGCGGTGGGGGTTGGGGAGGCAGAGCCTCCCCAAGTGATTATCATCTCATAAAACATGAGGAGGGTACCATGGCCTGGACATTTGCCGCATTTACGCCCCACCCACCCGTTATAGACCCGCAAGTGGGCCGTGGCAGAGAACGCGAAGCCGCCACTACCCTGCACGGCATGGACATGCTGCGCCAGCACATTAGCGCCATTATGAAAGAGCGGGGCGTGCCTGATGTGCTGCTGGTGCTTTCCCCCCACCACCCCTATGCCTCGGGCACGCTGTTTTGCAACAACGCCCCTGCCATGCACGGTAGCCTGGCCCCTTTTGGGGCACCAGGGGCAGCCCTGAATTTACAAACACCCCCGGCCCACTTGGCAGCCCTGCTGCAACACCTGCAAGGGGCAGGCATTCCCTTAAGTACCGGGAAAATGGAAGACATTACCCGCGACCACGGCACCCTGGTTCCCTTGCTGCAACTGGCCCCGTGCTTCCCAAGCGGCACCCTGCCCCCGGTTATTCTTGCCGGGCCTGTGGGCCTTTCCTACCCCCAAGCCTTGCAACTGGGGCAAGCCCTGGTAACATTGCAAGGGCCGAGCAACTGGGGGCTTATTGCCAGCGGCGACCTTTCCCACGCCTTAACCCCCAACGCGCCTTCAGGCTTCAGCCCCTGCGGCAAAACACTGGATGACGCCATGGTGCAAGCCCTGAAAACGGGCGACCCCAAGCCACTGCTGCACCTGCCGGAACAAACGGTGCAACAGGCCGGGGAATGCGGCCTGCGCAGCGCCCTTGCCATGCTGGGCCTAATAGGCGGCCCTGCCAAAGTGCTTTCCTACGAAGGCCCTTTTGGCGTGGGTTATGCTACCGCTGTGTGGCCTGTGTAAGGGGGGGGGTACCGCCCTTTTGGGGATAATCCAATAAAAAATCAGCCTGCGCGACAAAAAGTTTATCCATCGCTTCGGCTGCTTCTTCATCATGCTCGTAAATGAAAGCAAAAATATGTTTACAGTCTTCTATTGCTTGGGGTGTCCACACGAGCTTCATCGCTCTTCACTCCGCAATATTGCCTTGAAGGCCTCCACCTGACTATTGGCCTCTTCGTGGGAAAACACCTTGCCTTCCTGCAATTCATGCAGGCCAGCTTCCACCTTGCTTATGAACCAAACATCATATTGCTGCTGCCGGGCATCTTGCTGTACATATTCAGCCATAAAAGCCTTCAAAAGCTGTTCATCTGTGCAGGCATTCTTTGCCGCAACATGGGTAATGCGTCTTTTAACCCCGCATCGACTGAAAAAGTAATGGTTTGCTCGTGCGTAACAACTCCTATTCTTAGCAAAGAATAAGCGCAGAACCGCTATGGGTCAAGGTCATAAGGAGCAGGCAAGCACGGAAGGCGGCTTTGATGCCGCTTTTCTCTTTGGGCCAATGCTTGAAAATAGGCCGATGAAGTAGGAAACGTGAGGGTGTTCATGGTGCCTATTAACGCTGCTGGTGCTGCACAACAGTCTTTAAGGCATCGGCCACCCACCCATTCAAGCTTTTCCCGGAAGAAGCAGCTTCCAGAGCAATACGTTGATGCAGTTCGGGGTCAAGACGAATATTAAAACGCCCGGAATACGGCTTTTGAGGCGTCTTGCCCTTTTGAGCGCAAAACTCCAAATAGTCCTCCACCGAATCCTTGAGAGCTTCTTTCAATTCATCAATGGAACGCCCCTGAAAGGTGATTACGTCCGAAAGATGCATCACTTCACCGTGAAATATGTCGGCTTCGGCATCGTAATCAAAAACGCCGCAATATCCTTTATAAGTAATCATGCTCATGGCTTAACTCCTGCATTTTCAAGAAACCTGCGAACAGATTTTACCGCTCCCTTGTCCGTTGTTGGCTGTGGGTGTGGCCTGTGAAAGGTAGCCAACACACCATTAAGCGCCACGCGAACACGTGAACCACGCCCTTCGCTGACCTCACTCCCAAAGGCAATGAACAATGACTCAATATCAGCCCAGGCAATGCCGGAACGAACTGGCTCTGCAAAAATTGCGGCAAGTGTTTTTCGGTGCTTACTGTTCATGGAGGATAGTACTAATTTTTGGCACTATGTCAAGGTGGGGGGGTGCCCCATAGGGCTTCTGTTTCTTTCGCCCACTTCTCGACATTGGCCTTTGTCCCAAAGGTCTTGCAGGTTGTGGGGTAACCACGCTTACGGAAGGTTGCTTCCCACTGATAGGGGCCACGCTTACGGTAGGTTGCCATGTAATGATCTCAGCTTGAGGCAGGGAATATATCATCCCGCATGGCCTGAATCATTGCCTCTATAGCATCCCGAGGAGAGCCAGGAGGAAGACTAGCTGCCACGTCTAAGAGTCGAATGACATCTTGACTTCCACAAAGACCGCTCCTTGACCGCATAGACTTGCACGTGGCTAAGAGTCGAATGACATCTTGACTTCCACAAAGACGGATTCGCTCCATTGCTGCCGTTCTGGCCCATAAAGCTTCTTCGGCGGGTATTGTCTGAGAACGTGCCACAGTGTTCAAATAAGCAACATACGCATCTCTTTTCTCTTCGAACAGACGCTTCGAGGAGATTTTCTTACGCTCAAGATATTCTTTCAAAAAAAGAGTAGCAATCGTTCCAATTCCAATACCACTAAGGCCACTAAGCAAATTGGTTATGTCCATAAGTATCTCCAAAATTGAATGACCAACCTCCAGAGCAAGTGGAGCATAATTGGAGCAAAAATTTGTCCTTCTTTGGAGTGTTTTGCTACAAGCAGCTATAACGCTCACTCAATGTCTTTCAAGCCTCAAGCGTTCCCATAAGAATGAGATATCAAAGGCAGGTACCCCGTCTTGCTTGGCCCGCCTCGCTTCGCTTTGCTCTATGTGCTTAAGAATATCCACGAGTTTTGGACGTAATGATACAAGTTTTGCCGCTTCAAGCGGTGTTTTACCATTCAAGGCAGGAAGCGGTATGGTTGGCCATTCTTCGTAATGGCGTGCAAAGTATTCATACATAACCTGCTGTTGCACATCCAGGGGGATTGTTTCCTGGCCGGGATCTGCCACGGATTTCTTTTTTTCAGCAGATTTCAACACCTGACTGGGCATAGCTGACCTTCTGCTTGTATGGTGCACAAGGCTGCCAGCAATACCCTCCAGCCACTTGCGCGCAGCATCGGCCTTGCCTTTGGTGTTACACTCCACACGCAACCTGTTCTTGCCTGCGTTGCGCTCCAGCCTGGCAAGGGCGCGGTATCTTTTCTCATCAATAGCCTCAGCATGTGTCCAAACCTTGCCTTCTTCTTCCACCTCAACATCATTCTGAGCCAGCAAAATGGTGATCAATCCCTGCCAGTCTGAAACGCTGTAGTAGTCAGTGGTGAAAACAATCAATTCATTGGTTTGTTGATCTTTTAAAATAGGCAGGCTGGGCGGTGCGCTAATATGGTCTAGCCACCAGGCAATAATAGCCTGTGCGCAAACGGTGCGTGCAGAAATCTGCCCAAGTCTTGTTTTCAATTGTTTCCGTATTTGCGCGAGGCAACTCAGCGCCTCATCTCTTGGAAGAGGGTAGAGCGCACCGCCAAAGGTATATCTGCCATCACTTTCCAAGGTACAACGGGCACCCACAGTATCCCATTGCACCAAAGACTCTGTGGCACGTACTTCATGCACAAAAAATGGAGAAGTCTTATTGTTGAGCAAGTCGGCAACTACTACCCCTTTGCCTTTTTGCACTTCCTGTATTTCATAGAGCAAAAGGGGAGCTTCTTTTAAGGCTTCAAGCTGTTGGCGTTGGTGGGGCGTCAACTTGGGGCCGCGTGAACCAAGCACCAGATCAATGGTGCGCACATTTTCTCCGTTTAGAGGAATTGTTGCATCAGCAAGTACCCATTCATTGATATTTATATCCAGCATTTGACCGTATGATTCCGGGATATAAGCTATCTCTTCCTGTATATCGTCTTCTGTACTCTGAAAAAAATCAGCAATTACAGCAGTAGATACAAGACTACCATACCGTCTCGTCAGCCATCCATGCGCAACAGCTACAGCCCCTGGCCCTTGCCGATGAGAGGAAGAGCTACTTTGCACTTGAGCCAAACAACAGTGCTTAAATTTTTTACCGCTGCCGCAAGGGCAAGCATCGTTACGCCCAACCTTATGCATTCGTCCCCCTTTTACTCCCCAAGCAGGTTATACATCCAACACGGCTTTGAGCTTCGCATAAGCCGCTGTATACTTTTTAGATTGCTTCTGCAACTGGGCAATGTTGTGTAATTTCCAACGCACAGATTGCACAAGCCATGCCATAACCTCTTTCGTCCTCGGTTGTTTCAAGCAAAGTGAAAGGACGCCGCCAAATGGAAGAAATCAGCGTTTACTTACCCTTCCCACTCAATTTCATATGCAGTGCTACGCCCACCACCGGGTAAAGCCCGCAGCATTTTCTTTTGCAATAAATCTTCAATTTCACGCCATGCTGTTGCGCGGGAAGTTTTGGTCATACCCATATACTTACGTGTAGAAAGTCCACCTTCAAAACCACCAGGGCCTTCATCCAGTAAACGGTTAAGCACTTTGCGTTGTCGTTCGCTCAGAACAACATCGCCATGAAGCTGCCAGAATCTTGTCTTCTGCAAAATGGCAACCAAGGTTTTATCCGCAGTAACAACGGCTCGCTCCAAGCAGCCAAAGAACCAAAGCAACCATTCCGTGGTATCGCCAGTTCCTTTCTGAGTCCGCTCCAACACCGCATAATACAATTCTCTCTCCGCCATTATTTGGGCTGAAAGACTATAAAAGCGCATACCTGTTTTCTCATCCTGGGCCAACGCCATATCCGCTATGCACCGGGCAAGCCTGCCATTGCCATCATCGAAGGGGTGAACAGTAACAAAATAAAGGTGTGCCAAGGCGGCCCGGATAATTCCGTCCATTGCAGCGGCACTCTCCTCCCACCACTGGAAAAATAATGCCATTGCATCATCAAGCATTTCCGGGTGCGGAGCCTCGTAGTGAACGTTCTGTTTACCAAACGGGCCAGAAACAACATGCATGGGGCTTGTACGCCATGCCCCTACTATTATTTTATGAAACCCTGAATGCCCGGAGGGAAACAACGCCGCGTGCCAACCACATAAGCGTGCATTGGTTAAAGGAGTGTTATAATTTCGGGTTGCATCAAGAAGCACCTGCACCAGGCCATCTACGGCTCTATCTGCAGGGCGCAAGCCAACATGGGGCAAACCAAGGTGCCTGGCAATGGATGAACGCACCCCTTCTCTGTCCAGCGTTTCCCCTTCAATGGCTGCCGTCTGCATGGCATCTTCCTCAAACGAAACGGCCGAAGCCCGCAAACTGTCGTCAAAGCCCAGGCCTTCCACTGTTCCCAGCCGACGCCCCTGAATTTTTCGCACAGCAGCCAAAGGTTGCAGGAGTTTTTCTGCATCAAAACTAAAATTCGTCCAACGGTCATGCTGCCAGATGTATTGAGGTGTTCCCATAATTAATCGCTCCAAATTATGAAGCGATTATGCGTGATAATTGTATCACAGGCAAGCTTTTTCATTATTGATACACGCAGAATGAGCAGCACTGTCCATGAATTGGCTTAAAAAAGGCAGGAAACAGCACAACCAGCCTGTTACAGCCGTTGCAAGTGGCAGGAGTGCATTCCCAAGGCTTGTGGCGTTTCTGCATCATTCTCTTTTGAATCACCCACCATCAGCACTTTATGGGGTGGCAGTTGCAACGCCTGCAACACATGCTTGTAAATGCCGTGTTCCGGTTTCATAAAGCCCACCTCAAAAGACCATGCTTCCACTTCAAAGGGAACGGGCAAAAGACGGCGCACGGGTTCGGCATAGGGCTGGGCAAGGTTGGAAGCAAGGGCAAGGCGTATGCCCCGGCGGTGCAAATCGCAAAGGGTTTCTGCAACTTCCGGGAAAAGCTGGATAGAAGCAATTTCCTCAGCCAAGCCTTGCTCCATGCGCTGCATAACGGCCTCTGGCACTCCCACCCGGCGGGCAAAATCCAGCATGGAGGTATTCTCCACCATGCTGGCACGGAAGGCGGCTTTGACGCCGCCTTTCTCTTTGGGCCAATACTTGAAAATTGGCCGATATGGATTTGTCTTGTGCCCAATAAAACAGAGCGTGCCAAAAACGTCAAAAATAACGGCTTCGATGTTTGTAAGGGAAGAGGTGGGGATAATGAGGGTGTTCATGACAGAAATTTATAATGAAACAGGAGCAGGTACAAGTACCCATCATAATATCTTTAATTTTTTAAGCTCTTCTTCAACTCGCTTCCAATCCACATACGGCTCGCCATTTTTAGGGTAAATCAGCGGGCAGCCCAAAGCCCTATCATCAATAAAAAGGTCAGCATGGACTTTCGGTGAATCCGTCCATTCCTTTTGAGTAGGGTTTTCATTTACCCCAAACAGAGGAATTCGATTTTTCCCAAACCATGCCTCAGCATTGTGTAAGGGAATTCCATAACGCATAGTATACAAAATAAGCTTGTGCCCTTTGGCAACAAGTTTTTTGAGCACAGCAGAAGAACCAATATCTTCAACAACATCAGGCCAATCATAGGTCACACAGGTTCCGTCAAAATCAATCCCAATAATCATGAGTGTCCTCTGTGGTGGTTCATTGAAGGGGTTAGAGTCGCTATTAATTCATAACACCTCTTCCTAAAGTAAAAGTTCTTTCCGAGAATTAATTTAATTGATGCTGGGTTAATTAAGTAAATTGAGTGAGGGTTTGAAATCATTTACTATACAGTTTTACAACAGGAAAGGCACGTTCGTATGGCACACCTTCGTGTTTTGCATACATGACTTCATCTCCCACTGCTGCAATCTGCCCATATATATTTTTTTGATGATAAAATACATCTCTATACGTAGAAGTAGATATCAAGCCATTAGTGGTATGAATACTTTTATATATTGCCCCAATAAACCGTTCATTACTAGAGTAACAAAGTTTTCCGCATTGCTGGACAAGTTCATCGGCAGTAAGCCTTTCAGTGGGTTCAAATTTCATACATCGTTTCATTATTTCAATTATGCTTTCAGCAATTGATTTGTACTGTATGTTCTTTGTAACAAAATCTGGTATTTCTGGAAATTTAGATATTCCTAAGTTTTGAATAGCTTTTAACCCAGTGCCAAATGGATATTCCCCGGTTAAAAGCTTAAAAATCAAAGCACCAGTAGACCAAATATCCGCTTCTTTTCCAACCTTTGTAGGCGTGTCAATTACTTCTGGAGCCATGAATGGAATAGCTCCGAGGACAGTTCGCGAATTGGTTACAGTAATATCTCTTTCTACTGCTTCTGTTAACTCTGATTCTGCCATTTTAGCGATACCAAAGTCAGTAATTTTTATTTCTATCCCACTGCTATTGTTAATGAATAATATATTTGACGGTTTAATGTCTCTATGAACAACGCCTGCATGATGAGAAGCAGATAACCCTTTTGCCATATAATGAAGTAATCTAGCCACAAGATATGGGTCTATATATCTCACTTTCCCATCAAACATTTGATCCAAATCAACACCGTCTACATATTCTTCAATCAAGTACTCTTTATTTTCTGGCGAAGTAAAGTAATCAAATGTTTTTGCAACATTATGATGGTTAATTCTCGCAGCTAAAATAGCACTTTGCTTAAACCGTATGGCTTGAGATGCATTTTGTGGTGTTTTAAGTGCAACTATTCTTTTAAGTTTGGTGTCTCGAGCCTGATATACATACTGCATACCACCAGCACCAATATATTTTAAAATTTCGTACCTGTCTAAAATAATGTCGTTTGCTTGAAGAGGAAGAGTGTTCATTATGGCATCACCTCTGGGTTTGACATATCAAAAGTAATAAAGACTCTATTTCCCTGCATACTAGCAGATCCAAGTGCAATAATACATGAGCCAGGTATTTCTGATCCTGAATTAAGGCTCATATTATTAAAAAAGACATTACCGTCTGTTTCTTTTACAAAAAATCTGTAACCATCATACTCAATCGTTACTTTTCCAAGACCTTTACTGCCTATTGTTACAGTTTTATTTGAACTATCAAGCGTTATTATATCATTCCGATAAGTTAACACGGCTTGATGTTTTTCATAAAGTAGTATTTTTGATAATACATTAATAATCATAGCCATTTTTGGGCGTTGTTGAGGGTCGCCATTTAAGCATTGTTCAAGAATGTCTATTGCCGTGGATGGGATTTCAAACAGCATATCTCTAAATGTTTCTTCTGGTGATTGAAAATTTTGAGAGTAAATATATGCCGCTGTTATTCCAAAAGCATAAACATCTACTGCTGGAGTAAATTCTATGGTTGCATTTGAACATAGTTCTGGAGCCGCAAAGATGGGCGTACCTCTGAAGCCTTGTGTTCTAGCATTTGAGTTAGCTCTTGACAGATTAAAATCAAAAATCTCGCGGGTTCAACTTCAAAGTGCAACACCCGCTGTTTGACTGTTAGCGTATTCCCAAAAAGTTGTATAGGGGTTTTTGAACCCCAGGCACTTTCTTGGCCTCCAGTTTAAGCGGCACATTGCCTCGACAATTCTGTTCTTGGTAACATCTGCAAGGCTTACCCCCTTAGGAAAGTATTGGCGTAGAAGCCCGTTTGTATTTTCATTCAGTCCACGTTCCCAAGAGTGATACGGGTGGGCAAAATAACCATTGGCTTCAAGCTTGCTGGAAATCTCAGCGTGGTAGCTGAATTCCTTGCCATTGTCATAGGTGATGGTGTGCACATATTCCT
>NZ_AUCY01000042.1 GCF_000430005.1 Desulfovibrio cuneatus DSM 11391 | reverse complement strand
AAAAAATTCTATCTTTTCACCAACGCCCCGCCCAAGCACAGCCCCCTGCTCGCGCATGGATGCACCTACGGTGCCTCCACTCGCTCGCAGGAGCTTGGTTTTTTTGATAGAGACAATTGTGCAATTGATTTCATTGTTTACTTGGGGAGGCTCTGCCTCCCCAAACCCCACCGCCAAGGGCGTGATGCCCTTGGAACCCGCATCTACGTTTATGGTCCCGCAGAGCGGGAACATAAACGAAAATGGGGGTAAAGGGGAATCATTCCCCTTGCAGGGGGTATTGGGGGACAGCGTCCCCCAATGCAAATTAATAAAATTTCCTAACGCTACGTTACGCATTCGCCTTGTAACTTTTTCGTATTGAGACGCCATGAAAGACGAGACCCCTTGCCCCAAGTGTGATGCTGTGGAGAATTTGGCAGGCCGCAGCCAGATGACCCGGCTGGCCGATTTTTTGTTTGAGGCAGGTATGCTGCGGAAAACGCCGCGTTCCGGCTATCAATTTTTGGGGAGCGGCGCGGAAAACGTGGCAGAGCACAGTTTTCGCACAGCGTTAATCGGTATGGTGCTGGCCCGCATGGCAGGCATTGCCCCGGAGCGGGTGGTTATGCTGTGCCTTGTGCACGACTTTCATGAAGCGCGTACAGGCGACTTTAACTACGTGAACCGCATTTACAACACCAGCAATGGCACGCTGGCCATGCAGCACGCCACAGGCGGCACCGGGCTGGAAGACTTGCTCCTGCCCCTGTGGGAAGAGCAGGAAGACGGCGAAACGCAGGAAGCCCTGCTGGCAAAAGACGCCGACCAGCTTGACCTTATTGCCAACCTGGTGGAAGAAAATGCCCTGGGTAACAAGTATGCTGCCAAATGGCTGGAGGCTGCCGTGCAGCGCCTGCGTACTGATGAAGGGAAACAGCTTGCGGGGGCCATTACCAGCACCGACCACACCGACTGGTGGTTCAAAGGGCCAGACCCGGCATGGTGGGCACGCAAGGCCCCGGAAAAGTAAGCGGTAATCTCAGGGGTTCCACGGGGAATATCTTTTTATGGCATTTAATCAATGCTTAAAGGGCTAATTTGTGCGCAACGTATGGAGAAAGCCACACAAAAAAACACCGCTGTTGCCTAAAAAGCATTACGCGGTGTTTTTTTATGGAAAAGAGAGCGTTGTCTCACTGTATAATGGGAGTTCGCTGCCTGCCGCATGGCTTTCTTGGCGGCAGAACAAGGAACTTATTTTAGGAACGTGACTTGCCCGCTTTCAAGGTCGTACATGGCGCCAACAACCTCTAGTTTGCCCGCTTCAAGGCGTGCTTTCAATTCAGGATTTTTCTTTAATTTGGCTACCATCAGTTCCACGTTTTTTTGTGTGGCCGCTTCCTGTAGTTTGCTTCCTGCCAAATCAGGATGGCTTTTTTTGGTGGCCTGTACAGCCGGGGTGATTTCATGGGCAATGGCGGCAATATTGTCACTTACTTTACCGCCACCAATGGTGGCTTCCACAGCGCCACATGCATTATGGCCCATAACAATAATGAGAGGTACTTGAAACGTTTGTGAAAATTCAATGCTGCCAGTAATGGTAGGCACCAGCACGTTGCCTGCAACACGCAAAACAAACAGTTCGCCAAGGCCTCTGTCAAAAAGTTGTTCGGGTGCGGTGCGTGAGTCGGCGCAGGAAAGAATGGTGGCAAACGGGTGTTGCCCGTTTTTGAACAAATTTGTGCGGCGGGCTTGGCTTAAGTCGTTTGCTATTTGTTTATTGGCCACAAAACGCATGTTGCCTTCTACCAGCAATTGTTTTGCCTGTGCAGGTGTAAGGGTAGAACCTGCTGGCGCTACAGTGGTAGCGGATGCAGTGAGAGCAAAGCTCATGCTGGCACAGAGAACAAAGGCACTGAAAAGTCGTTTCATACATGTCTCCACCGTTTAAAAGATGTTGTTGAGATGTTGTTCGCTATAGTATTAAAACATTATGTGATTATAATATATTTTTGTGGATAATAAAAGTATAAATGTACAATGCGTCTTTGAAGAAAAATTGATGGTTCAATAATGGGGACAATGTGTCACATCATACGCGGTGCAACGACAGGACGAGACCAGTGCACAATGGTTTCAATAGACGCTGCGTGTATGTGGCGTTCTTCCCCCAGAGTACATTCCAGGGCGGAATTGCTTGAGAGTTTGCTTGTGCAATGTTCTAGCTGAGCAGTTGCAACACCCACACCACAGGTGGCGCAAAGGCGGCTGTAAAAATACCGGCAAGAATCATGGCCAGCCCTGCCATGGCCCCTTGTTCTTCCCCTTCCATAAGGGCAACGGCTGTGCCCTGGGCGTGGGAAACAGTGCCAAGGGCAAGGCCGCGGCCCAAGGGGTTTGCTACCCCCACGCGGGTGAGGAACCAACTGCCCACCAAAGAACCAAAGGTGCCCGTGGCCACCACAAATGCGGCTGCCAGTGGGGGTATGCCGCCGTACATGCCAGTAATTTCAATGGCAAATGGAATGGAAACGCCCTTTACCATAATGGACATGACCACGTCGTGGGGCAGGCCGCCCCATTGGGCAATAAGCGCTGCGGAAAACATGGCCAGCAAGGCCCCACCAGCAACGCACATGGCAATGCACCCGGCCTGCTGGCGCAGCAGCTTGCGGTAACGGTACAAGGGTAAGCCAAGGCCCACGGTGGCGGGCCCGAGCAATATGGTCATAATGTCTTTGGCAGGTTCATACTGCTCGCATGTAATGCCGCAGGCCAAAAGCACTGCAATAATAATGGCAGCACTGACGGCTACAATGTTGAACAGCGGGTTGTTTTTGCTGCGCACATATAAAAACCGCACCAGGGCGTACACGCCAAGGGTAAAGGCAATATAGAAAAACAGGGTTAATTGCTGCATCTGTCTTTCCTTTTTTGCAAATACTGGGCAAGCCGTCCCACAAGGGCCAGGGGCAGCAGGGCACTTACTACAATGGCAGCCAGCAGCACCCAGCCGTACTGGTAAAACACTTCACCCCAGTTCATAAGGGCCACGGCCACAGGCACAAAAAAGAACACCAGGTGCTTGAGGAAAAACGTGGCAGCCTCGTTCACATGATGTTCCTTAATAACCCCTGAAAGCAGCAGGCAAAACAGCACAAGTATGCCAAGGACGTTGGCGGGCACAGGAATGCCAGTGACGCGCACCACCCACAGGCTGCCCTGGTAAATGGCAAACAGCAATGCGGTTTGCCATAGTATGCGGATAAATTTGTTCACTGTGGTCGTTCCTGTTGAAGGGATGTGGCAAATGGCGCAGGCAGTGTGGCCTGTGCGCACAAGGTGCATAGCACACCCTTGCAGGAAGTTCCAGAAAAGGCGCGTGGCAATATAAAAAATGCAGTGCCTTGCCCTGGAGGGGTTGCCTAACCCTGGAACAGGAGCCCCCACAGCAGCTGCTATCAAAGAAAGAGGCGCGTGAAGGGTGAAGTATTATGACCGGATATCAGGCTGGTTGTAGTGGTTGTGCATAAATTTTGCGTAATGCCGGTCAAAGGTATCAATGTGAGGCAGCCAATGTACTTTAAAATAGGTCAAAAGGTCGTTGGGGTCCCCTGTTCGTTTGTTTTTAACGAGCAGCGTGTGCAATTCATCGCGCACTTTTTTATGCGCCTCAATGTGATTCTTAATATAAGTGTAATTGATAAGTTCCAGTATCTCTTCTTCCACCGTAAAGTGGATGCTTGCCAGCACTTCAAACGCTTCAATGGTTGAAAGTAGTAATTTTTGTGAGTGGCCCCTGTTCATACTGAAGTACAGGGAGTTAATGGTTGAAGTCATGCTGCAGTGCTGTTCATCCACAATGGGAACTCCAATTTTGGATTCCTTGGTGGGAATAATATAAAGGTTAAACATTGTGTCTCCTTTCGTTTTCTCGTTTATTTCATGCCGCACAAGAAATAGGCTCCCCAGCAAAGCATCATGGGTGCTTTGCTGGCCTCCAACTTCATCGGGATACGATAAAAATCGACATAGCTTACATAAAGCTATACCACATTCTATTGTAAATTGGAATAACGCAAAGGCGTAATGGCACTTTTTGAAATAGTCATTGTTTAAGACTGTGCGGGGAGCAGGCAATGCGTTAATGTGTATTGATTTGCGGTTATCAAAAAGCCCCCGTTGGCGTGTCAACGCTACGGGGGCTTGCTGCCTGTGGCTTTGCAGCCAATATTGTCTCAATGGCGGCTCAGCAGTTCCCAGGCTTGCCCCTGGAGTGGTAAAGACTATTGCAAAATAATCTTTACGCGGCTTCCCACAGGGAGGACGGTTCAAAAAGCACGCAAAACGCAGTTTTGCATTGGTCTTGGTTGTGCAAAAGGCTGTTAACGGCGCACGCGGGCGGAACCGTCAGCCCCGCGCAACAGGCGAATTCTGTCGCCCACACGCATGCCGCGTTCTTCTTCACCGCGTTCTTGCACCACAGAAAGGGTGGCACCATCGTCCAGCTTTACGGTAATTTCCACACCGTCGGTGGTGCGCACGCGGCTTTCAATGGCATGGCCTGCCGCAGCGCCAACGGCTGCGCCGCCAAGAACACCCAAAACACGGCCACGGCCGCCGCCAATGGTGCTGCCTGCCACACCGCCGGCAATGGCCCCTGCCCCAGCCCCCAGGCCGGAAGCATTATCCTGAATGGTGGCGTTGTTCAGGGCAGTAATGGTACCCATTTGTACTGTTTGAGTGGTGCGGGCCTGGCCGGAAGAAAAGGTGCTGCCTGTTTGTGAGGCGCAACCAGCAAAGGCCAGGGAAGCAATAAGTAACAGCGCGGTGCTTGATTTTTTCATAATGTTCATGGAGAACTCCTTCATATAGCGTCTGGGGAAAGGTGTATCCGGTAAAATCTGCATGCATAGTATGCTAAGAAATCCATCTTTTGGCAACTTGTTCTTTGGTTTTTTTTTGTAAGAATGATGGTTTGTCTGGCCTAGGCTATATACCATGAGCCGTTTTGTCCCATGTGGCTTTCGCTTAACAGGTGAGGCGTATGAAAAATATGGCATTGTGCCCGTTGCTTTGAGTGAAGTAGCTTGACAGTGTGTATGTATTATTTTATTGAATTTATTATTGTAAAAAATCCGTTGATGCCATGAATTTCAAAAAATTCTGTGGTGTTCCTTGTGTCATGGCACATGTCTTTTGGGGGGCTGTTTTTTGCTGTCACTCCTGCATAATGGTCGCTCACCAGCGCCTGCCTCTCAAAAAAACTCGCGTTTTGCCAAACAAAAAGCTGAGCGTTTCAAAAACGTCATTTGATCAGTGGTCTCTCAATATCACATGGGCACACCCGTATTCACTGTTTCCTTAGGAATGGGTGAACAGCAGCACATAACCGGAATGCCCCGGCATTTCCTTAACTTTCTTCCTGTTGTGGAGTGTATTATGATGTCAGTCAACCGCCAGTTCTGGTGCCTGTGCACGGCTCTTCTGTTCTCTGCTTCCCTTGTGGCCCCTGCATTGGGGGCTGAAGGTGCCCCCCTGCCAGCGGTAACTTTTGCTGTGGTGCAAAAGCGTGCTGCTTCCCAGCCGTTGCAATATCTTGGGCGCATTGAATCCCCCAACTTTGTCCAGGTGCATACCCGCACGGAAGGGTTTGTGAAAACCCTGAACTTCAAGGAAGGGCAAATGGTCAAGGCAGGGGATGTGCTGTTTGAACTTGACCCTGCCGTGCACCAGTCTGCGGTGGACCAGGCCCAGGCCCAGGTGGCCAGTGCCCAGGCATCCCTTGCCCTTACCGAAGTGCTGTATGCCCGGTTAACCCCCCTGGCCCGCACACGCGCTGTGAGCCAAACCGATGCCGACCGCGCCCTGGCCGACCGTGACGTGGCCCGCGCTGCCCTGGCCCAGGCCGAAGCTGCCCTGCGTGCGCGCGAGCTGGAACTGAGCTTTACCCGCATTACCGCCCCCATTGCCGGGCGGGTGGGCACAACCGATATCAGCGTGGGCAGCTTTGTGAACGCAGCTTCCCCTGCCCTGATAGACATTGCCCAGCTTGACCCCATTCGTGTGGTTATTGCCGTGCGTGAACGCGACTTTATTTCTGCCACCCTGGGGGACGACAAGCTGCCCCTTGATTTGTTCGGGAAAGATTTTGCCCCGCAGCTTCGCCTTGCCAACGGGAAAATTTTCCCGGATCTTGGCAAGTTCGACTCCATTGGCAACCGCATTAACGAGCAAACTGGCACTGTGGAAGTGCGGGCACGCTTCCCCAACCCCAAAAGCCTGCTGCTGCCAGGTGGTGTGGTGGACGTAACCCTTACAGCCCAGGAACCGCCCACCTTGCCCGCAGTGCCTGCTGCTGCCCTGCAGCAAGACCTGGAAGGCTTTTTTGTGCTGCTGTTGGAGCAGGATGATACTGTGGCCGTGCGCCGGGTAACCCTTGGCCCGCAAATGGATCAGGAATTTATTGTCAGCACGGGTCTGGTTGCAGGCGACAAGGTAATTGTGGATGGCTTGCAACGAGTGCGCCCAGGTTCCCAGGTGCGCCCTGTGCCTGCAACTCCGGTAGCACAGTAAGGGGGCGGCAATGCTGCAATTTTTTATATCACGACCTAAATTCGCCATGGTTATTTCCTTGGTCATTACCCTTATTGGGGGGGTGGCCTTAAAGGTAATACCTGTGGAACAACTGCCAGATATTATTCCCCCCGTTATTAACGTAAGCGCCATGTACCCCGGTGCCAACGCGGTGGATGTAATTGAATCCGTTGCTGCGCCCATTGAAGCGGAAGTGAATGGTGTAGACAACATGCTGTACATGGAATCCACTAGTTCCAACAGCGGGGCGTACCAGCTTAACATTACATTTGCTGCCGGTACTGACCCGGACGTGGCCACCATGCAGGTGCAAAACCGGGTGGCCCAGGTGACTTCGCGCTTGCCTGTTGAGGTGGTTAATGAAGGGGTTTCTGTGCGCACGCGTTCCAGCAATATTTTGCTGGGGGTAAGTGTGTATTCCCCAGACTCCACCCGCGACCAGCTTTTTTTGAGTAACTATACCAGCATCCAGATAAGTGATGCCCTTATGCGTGTGCCCGGTGTTGGGGGTGTACACCTGTTTGGTGAACGCGACTACAGCATGCGCGTGTGGCTGGACCCAGCCCGCATGGATTCCCTTGATTTGACAGCCCAGGATATTGTTGCTGCGCTGCGCAACCAGAATATTCTGGCGGCAGCAGGGCAGGTGGGTTCCCCCCCCAACAACCCGGCCCAAAACCACACCCTGACCATTATGGCCCAGGGGCGGCTGCGCACAGCCGAAGAATTTGGCGATGTTATTTTGCGTTCCAGCCCCAACGGGGCGCTGGTACGCCTGCGCGATGTGGCCAGGGTGGAACTGGGCGCGCAGAACTATCAGGTGGATGCAGCCCTGAACAACATGTCTTCGCCATTTTTGGCTGTATTTCCTAGCCCCGGTGCCAACGCCCTGGAAGTTTCCCGTGCTATTCAGGCGGAAATGAAACGGTTGCAGGCAAGTTTTCCCTCTGGTGTGGCTTATGCCATTCAGTATGATGCTTCCAACTTTGTTTCCGCTACCATGGAAGAAATTGTTGGCTCCCTTGTGCTTACCCTTGTTGTGGTGCTTGGGGTAGTGTTTATCTTTTTGCAGAACGTGCGCGCCATTGCCATTGTTGGCGTGGTGGTTCCCGTTTCCCTTGTGGGCACGTTCATGTTCTTGCATGCCTTGGGCTACACGGCCAACACCTTGAGTTTGTTCGGCATTATTCTGGCCCTGACCATGGTGGTGGACGACGCCATTGTGGTGGTGGAAAACGTGGAACGGCTTATGACCGAAAACCCGGAAATGACCCCTGTGGAAGCGGCGCGCCGTTCCATGCAGGAAATTGCCGGCCCTGTTATTGCCACCACCCTGGTGCTGCTGGCGGTGTTTGTGCCTGTGGCGGCCCTGCCGGGCATTACGGGCACCATGTTCCGCCAGTTTGCCATTACTGTTTCTGCGGCCATGGTCCTTTCCAGCCTAGCGGCCCTTACCTTAAGCCCGGCCCTGTGTGCTGTGCTGCTTAAGCGCCGCCAGGGGGAAGCCAAGGGCTTTTTTGCTGGTTTCAACCGCGGGCTTGACCGTGTGCGCGACGGCTATGTGGCTTTGGCAGGCAAGGTAAGCAAGCGCCTTGCCCTTACCCTTTTGGGCATGGTTATTGCCACAGTAGGTGTGGTTATGGGCTTTAAAACCCTGCCCACAGGCTTTTTACCGGACGAAGACCAGGGCTACTTTTTTGTCAACGTGCAATTGCCGGACGGGGCCTCCTTAACGCGCACGGCGCGCATAACAGAGCAGGTGCGGCAAATTATTTCTGCCCAGGAAGGGGTGGAAGATGTGGTGCTGATTACAGGCGACAGCCTGCTTAACGCCACACCAGACACCAACATGGGCTTTGCCATTGTTATTTTGCACCCGTGGGGCCAGCGCCCGCATGTGCAAACAATTCTTAACCGCTTGCAACCAGAGCTGGCCTCCATTCCTTCTGCCCTGGTGGTAGCCATGAACCCCCCGGCCATTTTGGGCTTGGGCAATGCTTCCGGGTTCGACCTGCGCTTGCAGGCCCTTGGCGGGCAGAGTGTGCAGGAAATGGCTACGGTAAGCCGCTCCATTATTTTTGCCGCAAACCAGCACCCCATGCTCGCACGGGTGTTTACCACCTTCAGCGCTTCCGTGCCCCAGGTGGCCCTGGAAGTGGAGCGCGACCGTGCCGCCCTTATGGGTGTTCCGGTAAGTTCTATTTTTGCCACGCTGCAAATGGCCTTTGGGGGCTTTAGTGTAAACGACTTTAACGTGCATGGCCGGGTGTTCCGGGTTATGGTGCAAAACGATGCCCAGTTCCGCGAGCGAGCCCGGCAAATTGCCCAGTTAAAGGTGCGCAACAACCAGGGGGCCCTTGTGCGGCTGGATACCCTTGTGCGCGTATCCCCCACCGTGGGTGCACCGTTTATTCAGCAGTTTAACCAGTTCCCGGCTGTAAGCATTATGGGGTCACCGGCTCCTGGGGTCAGCTCCGGGCAGGCTTTGGCGGCTATGGAACAGGTGCTGCACGATAACTTACCGCAAGGTTATGGCTATGCCTGGAGTGGCATGTCCTTCCAGGAACAGCAGGTGGGCAACCAGGCCATGTTCATTTACCTGGCAGCCTGCATATTCGCCTATTTGTTCCTGGTGGCCCAGTATGAAAGCTGGACAATTCCTCTTTCCGTCATCTTTTCCGTGCTGTTTGCCATTGGGGGTGGGTTGCTGGGGCTTAAGCTTGCCGGGTTTGTAAACGACCTGTACGCCCAAATCGGCTTTATTCTGCTCATTGGCATAGCGGCGAAAAACGCCATTCTGATAGTGGAATTTTCCAAGGCCCGGCGGGAAGAAGGAGCCAGCATTGAACAGGCTGCTCTGGATGGGGCCAAAACGCGCTTCCGGGCTGTTATGATGACGGCTATTTCCTTCATCTTCGGGGTAATGCCGCTTATGCTTGCCAGCGGTGCCGGGGCTGCCAGCCGCCAGATTATAGGTACTTTGGTGTTCAGCGGCATGGCTGTAGCCACGGTGGTGGGCATTGTGTTTATTCCCGGTTTGTATAAGTGGTTGCAGACTATGGCGGAGAGGGTTTCCGGCCAATAGGGAAACGCTCAGTTATTCCGTTTGGCGGTGTTGCTTCACTTTTTTTGAAACAGTCGAGGACGGAAGAGTTGACTCGGCCCGTCCTGGGCCTCGGCCTTCGGCTCCCGCCCTTTGGGCGGTTCCCAATTCTGCTTTCCTGCGGAATTGTCAGCCCGCACTTCAAAAAAAACATCGCGCCTAGCCAAACGAAAAACTGAGCGTTTCCCAGGTGCTCTTAACTGAGCGTTTCCTTGGGGAACACTCAGTTGTTGAAACAAGACAAAAAACGGTTGCTGGCACGTGCCGGGAACCGTTTTTTGTCTGCAAGGCCTTATTCTGATTACTGCTGCAATGTGTTTTGCTATTTTGTAGCCATTGTATAACGGGTAATTCTTGCCGCGCTAAAACGCACCAGGGCATTCACCTCTGATTTTTTTCTGGCGCAATGCGCCCGTTTGGTGTATCGGGCTTTTGTTCCTGTTGTGTTTATGGTACCATCAGGAATGAAGAGATGACAGGGAGTCGTTCCATTCCAGCAGGCTGTTCTCTGGAATGGGAAGTGAAATAATAGAGGTGATTTGGTCTTTTTGCGCAGGCTCACCGCGCCAGGGAACTACCGTTACTTACCAGGAGAATATGCCTCATGGGCTTTCTTTCAGCCATTTACGACGCCACACTGGTGGCCAAGCTTGTGCTTCTGCTGCTGTTGTGTATGTCCATCAGCAGTTGGACTGTGATTATCAGCAAATTTTTCTCCCTGCGGGCGGCTTACCAAAAAGCCCTTGCCGGTTTGGTGCGCTTTACGGAAGCCCGCGACCTGCGTGAAGCGGTGCAGTCCCTTGGGGGCGACAGCGCTTCCCCTTTGTACCACGTGGCCCAGCAGGGTGTGGCGGAATTCAACCGCCTGAAAGAAGCCGGGAACTCTGGCGACGTGGTGGCAGACAACGTGCGCCGTGCTTTGCGCCAGGGGGTGAGTGAATCCATGAGCAAGCTCAACACGTCGCTTTCCTTCCTTGCCACGGCAGCCAACACAGCGCCGTTCATCGGGCTGTTTGGTACGGTGTGGGGCATCATGTTCTCGTTCCATGAAATTGGCGCGCAGGGCAGTGCTTCCCTTGCCACTGTGGCCCCCGGTATTTCCGAAGCCCTTATTGCCACGGCGGTGGGCCTGTTTGTGGCTATTCCCGCCACGGTGGGCTACAACATGTTTCTGGGGTCTTTGGCGAATATTGAATCTGAGATGGTAAACTTTGCCGGGGTTTTCCTGAACCGCGTGCAGCGTGAATTGAACGCCACCAATATTCAGCAGAATACCGCAAGGTAACACTATGGGTGCACAGCTAGGCAAAAAAGGCTTTGTGGCAGAAATTAACGTAACGCCGTTTGTAGACGTTATGCTGGTGCTGCTCATTATTTTCATGGTCACAGCCCCCATGATGACAGAAGGGCTGGAGGTAAACCTGCCGCAAACCCAGGCAGTGGACACACTGCCTACGGGCGACAATACCGTTATTTTAACGGTAAAGGCCGATGGTTCCCTGTTTTTGAACGATGTGCCCACCGGGGTGGAAACCCTGGGCACCCAGCTTGTGGCTGTGGTGAAAAACCAGAACAAAAGCCTGTTCCTGAACGCGGATAAAGACGTACCCTACGGTGTTGTAGTGGGTGTTATGGGCCGGGTAAAGGCAGCGGGCATTGAGCAGCTTGGCATTGTTGCGC
Source organism: Desulfovibrio cuneatus DSM 11391 (assembly GCF_000430005.1). Classification (GTDB taxonomy): domain Bacteria; phylum Desulfobacterota; class Desulfovibrionia; order Desulfovibrionales; family Desulfovibrionaceae; genus Frigididesulfovibrio; species Frigididesulfovibrio cuneatus. The sequence goes on along the minus strand of NZ_AUCY01000042.1, from coordinate 15,267 downwards.
AGCGTATTGATGACCTTGCACCAGACACCGCCGCCCCAGGGCAGGTACCCTTGCAACAGGGAAGGGGCAGGTAAGCCTGTGGGCCAAGACCGTTTTTCCAGCATGCTTTTTTCCATGTGCCTGCACTTGGGCATTGTTGCCCTGGTGCTGCTGTGGCCGTTGCCAGAGCCAAAGCTGAAAGACTTCAAGCCACCCCTTTCGGCTGGGCTTGTTACCCTTGGCAAGGCGGGCAAAATGACCCCCAACGCCAAGAAAATGGAACCCAAGGAAAGCCGGGCACCCGAAAAAACTGCTGTGCAAAAGCAGGAAGAAACCACCGCGCAAGAAGTACCCCCGCAGCCCACTGCCCTGGAAAACCCCCAGGCCGAGGTGCCCCAAAAGCCAGAGGTAAAACCCCTGGATAAAGTGGAACCACCCAAGCCGGAGCCGCCTAAAGTGGAACCTCCCAAAGAACCACCTGCTCCGCCGGAACCACCCACTCCAGACGTCAATGCGATAAAAGTACCCAAGGAAGATATCAAAAAACCGCCTCAGAAAAATGCCACGGCCCAGAAGCCTCCTGAAAAAGAGGTGAAAAAGCCGGAAGAGCCCAAAAAAGAAGCGGCAAAACCGGCGGAAACTAAAAAAGCCGAAGAGAAAAAGACAGACTCCAAAAAGGCTACACCGCCCAAGGCAGATGCCAAGAAAAAGTCCAGCGTAGCCGATGCCTTGAAAGGGCTTGAAAAAGAAGTGAAGAAAAGTGGCAGCGCCGATGGTGGCACCACCAAAAAAACCGGGAAAACCTCGGGCACCCTTTCCAGCGCCCTGGATGACCTGGGTACGGAAATTGGCGGCTCCGGTAACGACGCCGAAGGCACCGGCCCTGGTGGTTCTGGCGGCGACGGAGTGGGCAACCTTGGTCCCTATGAAGCCGTTATCGTGCAAAGTGTTATGCCAAACTGGCAGTTGCCCCCACGGGCAGACAGGCGCAGCCTGAGTGCTGTGGTGTATATTGTGGTAGAACCTGATGGCACCATTTCCCAGGCCCGGCTTGTGCAATCTTCCGGCGACAGGCTGTTTGACAGCACTCTTATGAGTGCCATTCGCCTGACTGGTGTATTGGATGAACCGCCGCCCAACGGGCGCGGGCTGGATGCCGACGTTATTTTTGAAACACCACGATGATGAATAGCGGGGCGTGTGCTGTAAGGGTACACGCCCCTTGTTGTGGTAACTGCTTACGCAAACGAGGAAAGAAGTATGCGGCGTTTGCAATGTGGGTGGCCTTGGGTCGTTTTTTGCTTTGTTTTTGTGTGTCTGCTTTTTTCTGCACCCATGGCCTTTGCCAAAGAAAAGGCGAAAACGGCAAAACCAAAGGCTGTTCTTACTCCGCAAATGCAGGAGGCTGTAAAGGCCTATGGCGACATTTTTGCCCAGCGGCTACGGCAGGAGTGGCGGCTCCCTCCCCGCGCAAACAGGCGCAAACTACAGGCTGTTGTCATGGTCGTTATTGCAAAAGACGGGCAGATAAAGGAGACAACACTTGTGGAGCCTTCAGGTGACCGATTGTTTGATAGCAGCTTAATGCACGCCCTCAAGCACGTTGGGGGGCTTCCCCCGACCCCGGGCAATAAAGAAGTAAACATTGCGACTGTTTTTGAATTATAGTCCTGTTTCCTGCGTAAACAACGAGTTACATACCGTTGCCAGCGCCACTATTTTTACACCACCTGTTGCCTTGCCGCCTGCTTTTGGGTACAAACACACATGAAGGGACGGCTTTTTTGCCGCTTCATTTCCTAACCATCTTCCATGAGGTGTCACACCTGCCATGAACATGCACAATTTGTCTAAACAGTGGCGCGGGCCAATGGCTGCCGTTGCCTTGCTTTGCTTACTTTTTACAGCCTCATTTGCTCAGGCAGCTGATGTTACAGCCCGTCTTGTGCAAGAGGGCCAAGGCTCCATGACCATTGCCCTGGGTGCCCCCAACGGTAACAGCAACATGGCTGGCGAAATGCAAAAGGCCATTTTGAATAACCTCAACATTGTTCCTTTCCTGAAAACGCTGGACAGCCGCAGCATTCCTGGCGGCGGGGTAACCACTGCCACGGGCGCTGGCACCAACTTTAACAGCTTTTTAATGGCCGGGGCCCAACTGGTGGTAGTTACCAACTGGGCGGGTGACGGGCAGGTGGAACTGCGCGTGTTTGACGCAGCCACAGGCGGCACCCTTATGGGTAACCGCTATGACGTAAGCGGCGACGATGGCGTAAACCGCATGGCAGACGTGTTCTGCGACGACTTGCTGCAAAGCATTATTGGCAAAAGCACTCTGTTCCGCTCCACCCTTGCCTTTGTGCGTTCCGGCGGGCAGCGGCAGCGTGATGTGTGGGCAGTAAAGGCCAATGGCCGTGGCCTGCGCCAGCTTACCAACATGAAAGGCGAAGCCCTTTCCCCTGCCTGGTCGTTTGATAACCGCTTTGTGGTATTTTCCCACCTGGACAAGCGTTCCCACGGCCTGGGCGTGCTGGATGTGAAATCCAAAACCACCCAGCGCATCAAGTTTGCTGGCAGCACCGTTATTGGACCTACTTTTTTCCCGGACAACCGCGTGGCTGTAAGTATGACAGACGGCCCCAACCCCAGCATTTTTATGCTGAGCAGCTCATTCCAGAAAATGGGCCGTATTGATGAAAGCGGTGCCATTGAAGTTTCTCCTTCCATTGACGCTTCCGGCTCCCTCATGGCCTTTACTTCCAGCCGCCAGGGTGGCCCCCAGATTTTCCTGAAAGACCTGCGTTCCGGCTCTGTGCGCCGTGTTAGCCAGAGCGGCTCTTATAACACCGACCCCAGCATTAGCCCGGACGGCACTTCTGTAGTGTTTGCCCGCATGGAAGGCGGCGGCCACCGCCTGTATGTGGCAGACCTGGTAACGGGGCAGGAACGTCAGGTTACATTTGGCCCTGGCAGCGATGAAGCACCGGAATTTTCTTCCGACGGGTACTTTATTGCCTTCATGTCCAACCGCAATGGCAAGCGTCAGCTGTTCCTGACTACCCGTGATGGGGCAACCCCACGCCTTATTCCCACAGGCACGGGGGATGCTATGTTTCCGGCCTGGAACCACATCAAGAACTAGGGGAAACGCTGATTTGTTCCGTTTGGCGGCGTTACTTCCTTTTTTTGTCGCGGGGCAGGACCGAAGAGTCCAGCACCCACTTCAAAAAAAGTTCGTGCCTTGCCAAACCAAACAACTGAGCGTTTCCCAAGTGTTCATTGCCTGGAAACACTGTTTTACTTGGCGATTCTCAGGAATGCACAAGGCAGGCCATGTAAGGCTTGCCTTGTGCGGGTAAAGCGCTCATAGTTTCTGTGCATGCGGTTTCCTGTTTGCAGGGGAATAGCGGAAAATAACGCCTTGTGGTATATTTTTTTGCGTAGATGCAAAGCGATTTTTTGACTGGATTGCCTGCATCGCCCTTGACAAATTTTGACGGAAAGATACCATGCATCCGTTCTGTAAATGCTTCCCCCCCTTATGGAATAAGGGGGTAGCGGTGAGTAGGGCAACATGCCTTGCTTCAGGCCATGTGCAGGGCACCTGCTTTGCCCATGGAGAGTAATGACATAGTACCGGCATGCTGTGCGGGTGGCCGCCATGCGTTCATTATTGGTAATTTCAAGGTGAAATTGCTTTTGTACAATTATACCACGCCTTAGGCGTGGCAAGGAGGAGAGGGTATGACAACTGTATTGCGCCGTGGGTTTATGGCGATGCTTGCATTAATGCTTCTGGCCAGCGTTGGTTGCGCCAAAAAAACGGGCGACGATGTGCCCGAAGGCGACGGCGAAGGCATTATGACCGAAGCTGAACGCCAGGCTGCTGCCCAAATCAGCAACGGCATTGTGTATTTTGAATTTGACCGCTTTGACCTGAAGCCTGAGTCCAAGACTCTGCTGACCCAAAAAGCCGAAGTTATCAAGCAGTTCCCTTCATTGCGTGTGCTGATTGAAGGCCACACCGACGAACGCGGCACTGAAGAATATAACCTTGCCCTGGGTGAACGCCGCGCCCGCGCTGCTTACGACTTCCTGGTGAACCTGGGCGTAAGCCCAAGCCAGCTTGAAATGGTAAGCTTTGGTAAGCTGCACCCGGCAGTGGAAGGCTCCGGCGAAGCTGTGTGGGCTAAAAACCGTCGCGACGAGTTCAAAGTTTCCAAGCCTCGTTAAGGTGATTGCCCTGCGGTAAGCAAGGCACATGCCCTCGTTGATACAAAGCCCCCTGGAGTACCAGGGGGCTTTTTGTTTTGCTTGTCGCTCTGCTTGGGTTCTTGCGGCGCAAGCGCCACACCATTTCTCTTTTCTTTTTATTCGTCTGCTCCGCTTGGGCAGGGGGGCCGCACAAGGGCCCCTCCGACCCAAGCGGAGCGGCAAACAAAACAAAAAACAACAGGCTGGCGCGGCGCTTGCGCCGCACGAACCTGCACCTCTTTCCTCAAAAAGACCTATTCCCCCTTCCCCCCCCCGCCGCTTGAACATCTTATCCAGCTCCGCTGCGCTAAACCGCAACACAATGGGTCTGCCATGGGGGCAGAACAGGGGGCTTTCCAGCGCCGCCCATTGGCGCAGCAATGTCGCGGCTTCATCTGCCGTCAATGCATCCCCGGCCTTAATAGCGCTATGGCAAGCCAGGGTATGGAAGCGGTGTTCCATGTTTTCCACAGTGTCTGCCAGCACAGCCCGCAAAAATGTGAATGCTTCCCCGCGTTTCAGGCAGGCAGGTATGCCCGTTACGCATAGTTGTGCATCCGTTTCCGGGGCAAAGCTGAAGCCAAAACGCTGCAAGTCTGCCTGTTTTTCATCAAAGCGGGCCTGTTCGGCGGGGTGCAGGGGCAGGCATTCTGCCATGGCCAGCAGGTGGCATTCCCCATTGCCTTCCGGGGTATGAATAGCGTGCAGCAGCACCAGTTCATGGGCTGCGTGCTGGTCCAGCAGCACCAGTTCTGCCCCTACCAGCAGAATGAGATACGTTTTGGCAAACTGCCCAAGGCACACCATGTTGCCCACAGTAATGGGGAAACCGGGGGCAGGAGTTTGCACCCCCAGGCCTTGCGTGCCTGGGTCAGCAATGCCCCCGCTGTTGGCAGCGTCTGCCTGTTGGGGCAGGCCGGGCAAAAACTGGGCTGGTGCATAGGCCACGGCCTGCGCTTCTGCTGCGGCCATACGCGCATACCCTGGGCCAGCATAAACGGGGGTATTCCTATGCAACTCGCTCAGGGGCAACTCGCTCAGGGGCAATCCGCTCAGGTCAGGGCTGGACGTGCTCATGGAAACATCGGGGTCATGCCCTGTATCTTCTTCATTCCCTTGGTCAAGGAATGCATCCTCCGCCGGGGGTGCCGTGCGTTGGGGAAATTCCATCAGGCGCGGGGAATCCATTGTACCCCAAAATCCTTTGGGATGGCTGGTGGTGGGGTGTTCTCCCGGTTGCCCGCCTGTGTGTTCAGTGGCGTTTTGGTGATTTTCTGTATGGGAAGTTTGGCGGGGCGTTTCACTATACAGGGGGGGAAAGGGGGATGCCTGGGTGGTTTCCCCAACAAATACCGGGGCCGCTTCTTGCATGGCACTTTCTAAAGCCCGCAGCGTGGCGGAGAATATTTGGCGCTCGTCCCGAAAACGCACTTCACTTTTGGCAGGGTGAACGTTTACGTCCACTTCTGCCGGGTCCAGCTCTACAAAAAGGGCCGCCTGGGGGTATTCCCGGCTGGTAAGCCTGCCTTTATAGGCTTCCCGCACGGCCCGAAGCAGTAATTTGTCTTGCACGGGCCTGCCGTTTACATACAGCAAAATGCGGTCGCCCCTGGCCTGATAGCTGTGGGGCAGGGAGGCAAGACCAAACACGCGCACGTCGTTGCGGGTGCCTTCCACAGGTACAAGGCCTTCCAGCACTGTGGGGGGCCATACCTGGGCAAGGCGCGCGGCAAGGCCTGCGTCGGCAGGCAGCACCATCATTTCACGCCCCCCGGCGTACAGGGCAAAGCGTACGTGTGGCCGGGCCAGGGCAAGGCGCAGCAGCACTTCCTGGCAGCGTTTCAGTTCCGTTGCCGGGGTTTTCAAGAATTTCAGGCGGGCAGGCACGTTGGCAAACAGGTCGCGTACTTCCACCAGGGTGCCCTGGTTCAGCACGGCTGGCCCTTCCCCTGCCACCACCCCAAAGCTGGCTTCCAGAAAAGCGCCATTGCCCTGTTCCTGGGCACTTTCCACCCGCACGCAGGAAACGGAAAGAATGCTTGGCAGGGCCTCGCCCCGGAAGCCATAGCTGGCCACATGCAGCAAATCTTCAAAGCAGGTCAGCTTGCTGGTGGCATGGCGCGTTACTGCAAGGCGCAAATCTTCGGCAGGCATGCCGCGGCCATTGTCACGCACGGCCAAAAGCCGCTGGCCACCGTCTTCAATGGTCACTTCAATGCTGGTGGCACCAGCGTCAAGGCTGTTTTCTACCAGTTCTTTCAGCACACTGGCGGGGCGTTCCACCACTTCCCCGGCGGCAATCTGGTTGCGTAACACCGGGGGAAGCAGGGCAATTCTGGGGGGGGGAGATATGGGCATGGGATACCTAAGAAAACGCTGATTTATTCCGTTTGGCGGCGTTGCTTCGCTTTTTTTGAAACAGTCAAGGAAGGAAGAGTCCACTCTTGCTTCAAAAAAAGCTCTCGCCTTGCCAAACGAAATAACTGCGCGTTTTCGAATTGCTATTTAATCAGTCTTTCCCTAATTCAAGATGTAACGCATGGGGTTAACCGGCACATTACCGATACGCACCTCATAGTGCAAATGTGGGCCAGTGCTGCGGCCGGAAGAACCCATGTGGGCAATAACGTCGCCGCGCTGTATAGTCTGGTTTTCCTTCACCAACGACTTGCGCAGGTGGGCAAACCGGGTGGTAATGTTGTTGCCGTGGTCCAGTACCACCACAAGGCCGTAAGCTCCGTCCGCACCCACAAAGGTAATTACCCCGTTGGCTGGGGCAATAATGTTGGTGCCGGGCCTGTTGGAAATATCTATGCCCGCATGCAACTGGCTGCGCCCGGTAAAGGGCGAGCGGCGGTAGCCAAAGCCAGAGCTTAAAAAGCCCTCCGCAGGCCAAATGGAAGGGGTGGAGGTAAGCATGTCTTTGTTGCTTCTGAAGGCCAGAATGAGCTTTTGCTGGTCCACTTCTTCAAGGTACACCTGGGCGGCAAGTTCGTCCACCAAGCTGTGCATGTGGCGGGAAAACAGCTCCCGGTGCATGGAAAGCAGTTCCGGGTTATGCAAGGGGGAGGAAGGTGAGGCCTCTTCATCCTTGGTACTTTCCTGGTCAATACCAATATTGGTAAGCACGCGCAGCTTTGCGTCAAAGCGCTGCACCCGGGTCACATCGCTTTCCAGTGCTTCCAGCTTGCCAGCCAGGGCAAGCATTTGGCTGTCATGGTCCTGAATGGTTTTGCGGGCTTGCAGCAGTTCCTGTTCAAGCTGGTTGGCGTTGTTGTAATAGCCCCACAGAAAAAAGTTTGCCCCGGCAAGGGCCACAAGCAGAAGGAGCAGGGCCAGGCTTAACCAGCCCCGCAGCTTGAGGTTGCGCATGCCGCCTTCGCGGTCTTTGAAAATAACAATATGGTAATTTTTAAACATGCTGGCCTTAGGGTAACAGTGTGCCGTGCAAAAACGTGGAACAGAACACTGATGCAATGAAATTGCAGCAACAGAAAGAGCACTTCTGCTTCTGTATGTTGCAGTATTGCGCTGCAAAAAAAAGTTGCAACACGTGGAAGAAATATGAGAGGTTCTTCCATGCCCCTTCCTGCTCTTGACTGCTTCCGGGGAAAGAACAGAGTAAAATTACCGTTACTCAACACATTCTGTCAAGAAAGGCTCTGCACCAGTGCCATATCATTTTGCAATTGCTCGGTGGATGCAACATGAGCACCTGCGAAGCGTTTCGTTTTATTGTATGATAACAATGTGTTATATGAAGCACCCCATGCGCTGTATGGCAAATGGATATAAATTCAAAGTGAAACTGCACTATTGCTTGCCCCCTTCCTGCCATGCACACACAAAACAATTCTGGTATACCTTTTTCTCCTGTAAAGCAGTGGCATATTTCAGGGCGCACTGTGGCGGCCCCTTCCTGGGTTATGCCGGGTTCGGTGCTGGAAAACTGCCAGGTGCTGGCTCCTTTGGCTGATGAAGTGGGTATTCTTTTTTTTGAAACGGAAGCCAGCCTTGCAGCGGGTGCGGCAGAATTGCCCCCTGAACTGGCTGCCTTCCCGCTTTCGTACCATGTGCATTTACCGGTAGATTTACCCATGCACCAGCCGGAAAAAGCAGCCACCATTGCCGCCACCCTTGTACAGAAACTGGCGTTTTTGGGAGTGCAGCGGGCCGTTGTGCACCCCCCCGCCGGGAAAGATGCCCCCAGGTTGGTGCAGCGTTTTGTGCAGGCCTTTGTTGCTTGCTGCCAGGGCGTTACGCTGCTGTGGGAGAATACAAAGGAAAACAGCCTGTTGGAAATTTCTCCGGTGCTGTTGGCCCTGAACCAGCGAATTTGCCTTGATATTGGCCACCTCCTGGCCTATGAACAAGAGAACCTGCTCCTGGCACCTGCTTTGCTGGCCCAGGTGGACATGGTGCATATAAATGCCCCAGGGGAAGGTGGGCAGCGCAGCCGCCACGCCTGCCTGAGCACGTTGACCCCGGCCCAGGAGGCAGTGGCCAAGGCCGCCCTTGTGGCATCCCCGCCCCAGGCCGTGCTGATGTTTGAATTGTTCCGGTGGCAGGAAGTGGAAAAATCTGTTCCCTTGGTACGCCAGTGGCTAAATTCTGCCTCGTAACCACATGGCAGCGTTTCCTAAAAGGCATTAAGTTTTGGGGTGAACGCCCGTATACACTCATAGTGGTACACACAAGCGCCCGGCATAGGCGCAGGAAAACAGGATAAGGGTTCTATGGCTTATTTTCGGCAAATACCCAAGCTACAGCGGCTGTTGCAATTGTTCTTTCGCGATGAACGCTGGCTTATTCTCATTAATGCCGACCCGGACGCCATGAGCTCTGCCCTGGCCTTGAAGCGCATTTTGACCCGCCGGGTGAAGGAAGTGCACATAGCCAAGGTAAACCCCATTACCCGGCCAGACAACCTGGCCCTGGTGCGCTACACCCACATGCATATGCTGGAGTATGAGCCAAGCATGCGGGACCGCTTCCAGCGGTTTGCCATTGTCGACTCCCAACCCCACCACCACCCTTCCTTTGCCGACATTCCTTTTTCCATTATTATAGACCACCACCCATTGCCGGAAACACCTTACGACGCCCCTTATGTGGAAATTAAGCCTGATTACGGGGCAACCGCTACCCTCATGACAGAATACCTGTATGCCCTGGACATGCGCCCCGGAAAGCTGCTGGCCACGGCCCTGCAATTTGGTATTAAAACAGACACGGCAAACTTTGAACGTCATTTTTGTGATGTGGACATGCGGGCTTATCATTACCTGAACCGTTTTGCAGACCATTCCCTGCTTTCACGTATTGGCCGCAGCGAATTTCACAGCCATTGGCTGGAATTTTTTGCCAAGGCCTGCACCAATATGTATTCCCTGGGTTCAGGGCAGTATGTCTATATTGGGGAAGTGGAAAACTCGGATATTCTTGTGGTTATTGCCGACTTTTTCATGCGTGTGTACGAAATTCGGTGGGTTGCCGTGGCAGGCCTGTTCCAAGGGGACCTTGTGGTGGTGTTCCGCAGCGATGGCGTGAGCAAAGATGTGGGCGCTCTGGCTTCGGAACGCTTCGGTGACATTGGCTCTGCCGGGGGGCATAAGGTTATGGCCAGGGCAGAAGTACCTGCCGCCGCCTTGCCGGAAAAAGGGGATATTGAACTGTTTGTGTGGCAGCGGCTTTCCCATGGCAGACAAAAAGTTCGTCCTAAGACTGCCCCTGAGACCGTGGGGCATGCTTCCTTGCCGGATGAGTTGATGGACGATATGGCGGATTAAGAATGTCATTTCGTGATGTGACAGCACCCATGGCCCACTTGTTTGTGGGGCATGGGTACTTTTTTTGGCTGTCTGCGGTGTACTTGTTTAGCAGGGGAGAGTATTACTCTAGGCAAACGCTCTGAAACGGTGCAGGCCACTGTGGGGCAAGGGTGTGGCGGGTGCCTTCCGGCAGGCGCAGGGCAAAGGCGTGCAGCAGCAAGTGGCTGAAGGCCGGGCCGCCGTATTTTTTGTCTCCCACAATGGGGGTGCCCATATGGGCCAGTTGGGCCCGAATTTGGTGGTGCTTTCCGGTAATGAGTTCAATGTACAGCAGTGTTGCTGTATCAAGGCCTGTGCCGCGCAGGGCAACCTTGTGCCACTTGCACGGCGGGTGCTGGGCTGGGCGCACCACCAGGGCGGCAAGTTTGTTTTGGGCAATGTGGTGTAGCAAGGCTGCCCGGCTTTCCTCCTCTTCCTCGTCATTCCAGGGGCGTATTTCCCCTGTCTCAACGCACACCATGCGCTCCTGCCCATGGGCCAGGGTGCGCTTTTCCAGTGTGTGCAAAAGGAGTTGCGGTGTTGCATGGGGCCATTGCCCTGCCACCACGGCCACGTATTCCTTACACAAGGTGTTGCCCGCAGCAAAGGCCGCACTGAAGCGCTGTGCGCCTTGCTGGGCGGTTGCCACCAGCAGCAGGCCGGAAACGGGCTTATCCAGCCTGTGTACTGGGGCAGGAATGAAGGCCTGGTTGCCAAATGCTGCCTGCAGGCGGCTGGTAACGCTTTGGGTTTGCTTCGTGCCGGGCTGCACGGCCAGGCCTGCCGGTTTTGCCAGCAGCAAATAATCTTCCCCCACAGCCGTAATGGGCAAATCCGCTCCAAGCAATTGTGGCCCCACGGTGTAGGGCTGGGCCACGCCATGGTTGCCATTATGCTGCCCTGCTGTTTCTGCACCCGCGCTTTTCCTGCCTGCTTTGGGCGTGCTTTGGCTGGTGTCGGGCGGTGTTGCTGCTTCTTCCCCCAACTGCCGTGCCACGGCAAAGGGGGGCAGGCGCACGGCGTCGCCCTGTTCCAATAGGCTGAATGGCTGGCAGCGTTTGCCGTTAATGCGTACCTGCCCTGTGCGAATCCACTTGTGCAACGCCCCTGTGGGGGGGGCTTCCTCCAGCCGCCGTTCCAGAAAGCGCAACAGCTTCATGCCTGCTTCGGCAGCCGTAACCACCAATGGGGTGGTGCGTTGGGCTGCGGGTTCTTGGGCCATGGGCTCAGAATGTGTGGTGTGGGACGTGCTTGGCATGGTGGGGTGCTTATTTTGGGTAGGACAAATGGAGATTGTGTGTGGTAAGGGGGCTGAATAAGGAATAGAGGCGATTTGAAGAAAAGACAAGGCCCGCCAGAGGCGGGCCTTGTGAAAAAAGCGAGTAACGCAGCAAAACGGAATAACTGAGTGTTTTCTAGTACTCAGCGTCCTGGTCGTTAAACGTCTTGTCCGGCTGGGTCTTGGAATCTGTTTTGGTCAAATCCAGCGGGAAGAGCTGCACAATGGTTTTACGTGCGTTCACGCCCAATGCCCCAGGGTGGGTATTGATAAGGGTCACCAGGTCAAGAATGCCGTCGTTGTTGGCGTCTGCCACGGCAAAGTCAACAATGGAGCCCTTGATGCGGCGTGTTTTCCAGCGCAGGTTCATGCCAATACCGTCCCAGAACAGGCTGTGAATTTCAGACTGCGGGAAGAAGCGGTAACGGTCAAATACTTTAGACGCAGTGGAAATGGGCTTGTTCACCAGCAGTTCAAACTTGCCGCTGCCTTCCAGGTCTATGGCCAGCATGCGCATGGGCACATAGAACATGTCTTTCAGGGTCACTGTTTCCCGGCCAAGGCCGGGCATGGCGTTTTCAATCAAAAAGCCTTTGGAAGTGCCGGAATAGCTTTCTTCCGTTTCTGCAATGCGGGAACCTTTGGCTGTGTACAGGCGCAGGTGTTCCTGCTCTGTCAGTGTCACAAGCTTGTTGCCGCCGTGTTCGTCAAAGCCGCCGGGCAGGTAGGTGAAGTTCAGCACGTTCACGGTTTCCGGCAGGTTCAGGCGGTTGCCAGGGGTAACGCCGCCGCTGGTTCTGCTCATTTCATAAATGCCGGGGCGGAACAGCTTGGGTGGCTGGGCCTGCTGGCCAAGCAGCACAGGCTGGAATGCCGGGGGCATGTTGACCACGTTCAGGAAGTACTTAACGTTCTTCGCTTTTTCAGTGAACTGCCCGCCAGCATAGGAGAAAATCATGGCCTGGGGCAGGGTGTCTTTGTCAATGGCGTTAACAATCAGTTCCGCACGGTTGCCGCTAATGGGCAGGGCACGAATGGAAAGAATGTCCAGCACCTTGGGCAGGGGCTGCTGGCCTGCGGGCTTCAACTGGCCGCCTTCAAAATGGAAGGCATAGAGCATGGTGTCATCAAGAATGAACACTTCATTGCGGCCGTCGCCGTCGGCGTCAACCACTTCCATGCCTGTGGCTGCAAAAGGCAGTGCCTGGGAACGCAGGCTGGTGTCGTCGCCAGCACCGCCGCCAGCGTAGCGGAAGTGCGGGTTCAGGTACACTTCTTTGGGGGTGGTTTCGTTAATAACCAGGTTGGGGTTCATCTGGTTAACGCGGCCAGTCGCATTGGGCTTGCTGGCAGTGGCCCCACCTGTGGGTTCAGCCTTGCGGTTGAACACTTCTTTATTAATGCGGTCGCTGGTGGTTTTAATGGCAGCCATAAACTGGTTGGCTTTTGCGTCGCTTGCATACTGCCATGTTTTGCCAGACTTGCTTTTTACGCGCACGTCCAGGCTACAATCCTGGTCCACTACGTTTACGGTTCCCCATACAACGTAATCTGCCCCGGCGGCCTTGCGTTTTGCTTCAGCGGTGGCTGCGTCCCGTACAGGGCTGCCTGCGGAAGCGTCTGCTCCGGCGGGTTCCACATTGTCTTTCCAGTACAGGCGGGAGGTAAGCATTTGTGGAACAGAGCGTTCCAGATAGGCGAACCCCTGGGGGCCTTCCACTGCAAAGGGCAGCACGATAAATGTTGCTTTTTCAGCGGCAATTGCCTGGGCTGCACACAGCAGCATAAGCATAAAGAGGCCAAGGCTGGTGCGAATAATTCGCTTCATACTTCCTCGCTTTGGTGGGTGGAAAAATGTTGCCAGGTTTCCATAATGAAGTCTGGCTGAACAAGGCAACCGATTGAAACAGGTACTAGGGAAATACTGATTGGTGTTTCCCTGGGTCTTTTTACGGGGTAAAAAGACCTTAATCCACGAATAAGGATAATTTATTTCTCCTGTTAAATAAGTGGATTATGTGTCTTCCCCAAGCAGGTGGGTTCCACCAGTTTGGGTATGGATCTGATTAATGCCACGTAATCTGCGCTTGCGTAAAGTGCACTCTGTGCGCACAGCCGCAAGCTGAAAACTCTTTCTTGCGGAAGATACGGCATGAGTATATCGTTATTTTTTGACTGTTGCAACCGAACTTCCATCGTCATTGCTGTCCGGCTGGCAAGCTGGGAAGCAGTGGCACAATTTTGCTAGCAAAATTATGCCGCGTAGCGTGTCGTTTGCTCTTACAACCACCTCTTCTTGTCTCGCTTTTTAATTGCAATACCTAGCAGAGAACAAAAAGATAGCCGGATACAATTTTTTTGTCGTATGAATAAAATGCCCTTACGCTCATTTCGCTTTGTGTGCAAGCCATGCCACAGGGAACTTGTGGAAAATTTACTCCACGCCCAGGGCTTCCGGTTTGAACCGGAGCCATTTTCTTCCCTGGCGTATAAACTTTTGCATGAACCTTTTCCCCTGGGTGGCAGCCTTGCTGCGCGCTTTGGCTACATTTACATTCAAGACCGTTCTTCCATGCTGCCCCCCCTTGCCCTTGCGCCGCATACCGGGGCGGCCTGCCTTGATATGTGCGCCAGCCCCGGCAGCAAAACCGGGCTTACGGCCCAGCTTGTAGGGGCACAGGGGTTTGTGCTGGGGAACGAACCTTCCCGCAGCCGCCTTGCCACCCTGCGCCATAACCTGTGTGCCCTGAACCTTGTGCAGTGTGCCACCACTTCCTATAGCGCAGTGGAGTTGCCCATGCCCCCTGGCGGGGCTGGCTGGCAGTATATTGTGCTGGACCCCCCGTGCAGTGGCTGGGGCACGGTGGAAAAGAACCCCAATGTGACGGCCCTGTGGCAAGGGGACAAGGTAAAGCCCCTTATTGCCCTGCAACGGGCCTTGCTACAGCGGGCTTTTGCCCTGCTGGCCCCTGGCGGGCGGGTGGTGTATTCCACCTGTACTACCAATGTGGAAGAAAATGAGGCCCAGCTTGCCTTTGCCGTGCAGGAACTGGGTTTTACCTTTGTGCCCCTGCAAGCCCCCCCGGGCTTTTCTTTTGCCGCGCCAGAGCTGCCCCAGTTTGAAGGCGTGCTGCGTGTGCCCACCAGCCAGGAAGAGCAGGGCTTTTTTGTGGCCCTGCTGGAAAAGCCTTTGAACGCGCCTGTGGCTAGCCTGCCTGTGCAGGCTTCTCTTGTAATGGGTGAAGATGCTGTGCAAGAGGACGTTACTGCTTGGAGCAGCGCCCAGCGCCGTGCCCAGGCCCGTGGTAAATTTGGCAAGGGATACAACAACGGTGCAGGCGGAAAAAGTTTGGGGCAGAAGGCCCCAGCCCCCCGGCCCGAAGGGCAGGCCGTGCTGCGTGAAACGTTGCTCGGCCCTGGCACCAGCCTGGAAGGGCTGCCCCAGGGGCGCCTCGCTTTATATAATGACGTGGTGCATTTCCTGCCCCAGCAAACAGAAGCCCTTATTCCCCCTACCATGATCTGGAAAGGATTCCCCTTGGGGCGCTTTCATGGCGGCACTTTTGCCCCTGCCCCCAACTTGCGGGTGCTTATGCCGGAACTGGACGCCGCAGAACACCCCGGCAATACGGCGGTGTGCGTGGAAACGCCGGAAGAACTCACCCCCCTGTTTTCCGGCCAGGCACTGGCTGTAGGGAAACAGGCCAAAACAGCAGGGCTGTATTACAAGGGCCTGCCGCTGTGCCGGTTGCGGGTTAAGGGTGCACGCGCCATGCTCCCCCCTCTGTAGAGAAACGTGGATTTTTTCCGTTTGGCGGCGTTACTTGCTTTTTTTGACGCGGGGCAGGGCCAAAGAGCCCAGCACCCACCTCAAAAAAAGTTCGTGCCTAGCCAAACGAAAAAACTGCACGTTTCTCAAAGACAGCAGTACCGCTCTGCATTTAC
>NZ_AUCY01000041.1 GCF_000430005.1 Desulfovibrio cuneatus DSM 11391 | reverse complement strand
TTCTATCTTTTCACCAACGCCCCGCCCAAGCACAGCCCCCTGCTCGCGCATGGATGCACCTACGGTGCCTCCACTCGCTCGCAGGAGCTTGGAATGCTTCCCCACACCGTAGTGTTGGTAACACAACCTTACGCCAAAGCCTTCCCTAAAGCCGACGGCAGTCGCGAGCGTAGCGAGCCATGGAGTGACAAGGCGAGGCGCAGGCGGCTACGCCGCCGAAGCATCTTGCTCGCCGCAGGAGCGGAGAAATGACACCCGAACGGAAGCATAGATAGACGATGATAGCGTTATGTGTTATGGAATTTTTCCACGTATACTGATTTTTTTGAGGTGCCCCTGTGATGAAACCACGTTGTCCATTTTTTGGTCTGTACCGTCTGCTGCTGGTAGTATGCCTTGTGTTACTTGCGGCCTGCGGCGGCGGGCGCAGTGCAGCCAATGCCACAAGCGCAGCGCCAGAACAACCCAGCCAGCCCATTGCCCTTGGGGGCTGGGAACCACTGAAGAAGCGCCTTGCGGCAGACAACATCACTGGCCCGGAAGTGGACAGATTCTTTGCGCAGCTCCCCCCGTACAATCCTGCCCCCATGAGCGCAAAAATCAAGGAACTGTTTGCCATTACCTTCCAAAGAGACCCCAACAGGCCAAAACCCCCGCCAGTGCCAGAATCTGTGCGTAAGTCGCGGGTATACAAGGGCCTTGTTACCCAGGCCACAGTGGATAAATGCCGTGCGTTTTTAGAGGAACACAAGGCTACCTTTATCAATATGGAAAAAACCTATGGCGTGCCCAAGGAAACCGTTGCGGCGCTTTTGTATGTGGAAACGCGCCTGGGCACTTATGTGGGCAACGACAACGCCCTGCTTATTCTTGCTTCCATGGCAGATTCCATCCAGCCTGAAAAAGTACGCCCTGCCCTGTATGAAGTGCCGTTAACCCAAGAGCATGATAGCTGGCTGCGCACCAAGTTGCAGGAGCGCTCCACCTGGGCTTACAAGGAACTGAAAGCCTTACTCACCTACTGCACGGCAAACCATGTAGACCCTGTCATTATGCCGGGCTCTATGTATGGTGCCATTGGCATATGCCAGTTTATGCCCAGCAACATCAGCCTGTTCGGGGTTGATGGCAACAAAAACGGCAAAATAGACCTGTTTGAACCGGCAGACGCCATTCACAGCGTAGGTAACTATCTAGCAGGCAGTGGCTGGAAGGGTAAGCAGGATGGCGACGAAGAACGTAAAGTACTGCGCCGCTACAACAACCTGACTATTTATGCCAACTCCATTATGGCCCTGGCTGCCTCTGTTCGCACTGGGGTGCTGCATTCTGCCCCGCCAGACATGGCCCAGGCCAAAAAAACGGCTACCCCGGCCAAAACCAAGGCCCCTGCCAAAGCCCCTGCAAAGGCTGAAGCCCCCAAAAAGGCTTCCCCGGCAGCAGGCAACAATGGGGCCAAAGGCGCGGCAAAAAGCAGCATGGGCAGTAAACCTGCCAGCGTTGCCACGGCCCCGTAGCAGATTCAAGGCCCAGTAAATCATGTATTTTTTCAGGTAAGGAGCAGTCTATACCTGCCCATTCTTCTTCCCTGCGTGCCGGAAAGCTTGTGTTTTTCAGTGGTGGCACGGCCCTGCGTGAAACGGCCTGCCAGTTGGCTGCCCGCACCGATTTGTGCGCCCACATCATTACCCCCTTTGATTCTGGCGGCAGCTCTGCCACCTTGCGCCGGGCCTTCCATATGCCGGCCGTGGGCGATATTCGCAACCGTATTCTTTCCCTTGCCAACACCGCCCTGCCCGGCATAGCCGAGCTTTGCACCCTGCTGGGCTACCGCTTGCAGGAAAGCACCCCCAATGCCCTGTTTGCAGAACTGGTGCGCCTTGCCAAAGGCCGCCACCCGTTGTTGCGCCAGGTGCCACAGCCCTTCCAGCAAGTTATTCAGCACCACATTACCTGTTTTGCCGTGCATATGCCGCCGGAATTTCCCCTTGCCGGGGCCAGCATTGGCAACCTTGTTATTGCGGCAGGGTACCTTGGGCAAGGGCACAAACTGTGGCCTGTTATTGAGCAATTTTCCCACATGGTGCAGGCCAGGGGCACGGTGTTGCCTGTTGTGGAAGAACCCGCCCACCTTGCGGTGCGCCTTGCCACGGGTGAAGTGCTGGTGGGCCAGCACCGCTTTACAGGCAAAGGGGAGCAAGGGGAGCAAAAACTCACCGCCCCCATTGAGGCCATGTGGCTTGTGGCAAGCGAAGAAGACCCAAGCCCTGTGTTCCCTGCCATTGGCCCCCAGGTGGAAGAAACCATAGCCGGTGCCCGCACAATCTGCTTTCCTGTGGGGAGTTTTTACTCCAGCGTGCTGGCTAATTTGTTACCCCGTGGGGTGGGGCAGGCTGTGGCGGCTGCCCGTTGCCCAAAGGTGTATGTGCCCAACCTGGGTACAGACCCGGAACAAACAGGACTTACCCTGCGCGTGCAGGTGGAACGCCTGCTGGCCACGCTGCTGGCAGACGCCCCAGGGGCACGCCCGCACGATGTGCTGACTGCCCTGGTGGTGGATGCGGAACAGGGCGGCTATGCCGGGGGCATTCCCCACGGCTGGCTGCAGGAACTTGGCGTGCAGGTGGTCAATACCCCGCTTGTCACCCAGCCAGGGGCAACCCGTGCCCATGCGGTGTTGCTGGCTGGGGCGTTATTACCCATGGCGGGGTTGTAGGAGGCGGTGTGTGCCGTACAAAACGAGGCACGCCCCTTAAAAGAAAAAGGGCAGGATGTTTCCATCCTGCCCTTTTCATACCTAAAAGGAAGCGCTTCCTTACGCGTTGCCGCCGGGATGCATCATTTGCACCGCCTCATCCGGGCTCAGCCCGGCCATGCGCACAATGGAAACGGGGTATTCACCCCCGGCATCCGGCATGCATAACGGGCACCCTTCGGAAAGTACCAAGCAGCGCTCATCCAACGTATTTATATCAATGCCCGCAGATTCCACAAGGGCGGTGGTTTGTCCTTTTTCCCAAATAACGGGTTTGCCGCACTGGTGGCATTCCACGTACATCAGTTCCGGGTCAAAAGAAACAACATACACCCCTTTTGCGAGAAACTTTTTTTGCAGGGCACTATTTTCTATCAGCGCTTTGCGGGCTGTGTAGGTCAGTATATTTTTAGCAAATCCCATGGGAATTCTCCTCAGGGTTATCCTCTCTTGCACACCACAACACGGGCTGGCCGCAGCAAACGTTCATGTAGTTTGTACCCAAGGCCAAGCAGCTTGCCCACGTGGTTTTCTTCCACGCCGGGAAAGTCTTCAAGCCCCACAGCCTCGTGCAGGGCGGGGTTGAACTCTTCCCCCACAACGCCTACTGTTTCCAGGCCATGTTTTTTCAGGCTTTCCAGCAGCAGCTTGCGGGTCATATCAACGCCAAGTACAAAGTTTTTGCAAGCCTCATCGGGCGTGGCGTGGCGCAGGGCAAGGTCAAGGTTGTCCAGCGAAGGAACGATGTCTGCCAGCACCCCTTCAGCCGCGAAGCGGGAAAAATCCTCTTTTTCTCGGGCCATGCGCTTTCTGGCGTTATCTACTTCAGCAAGGCTGCGCAGCTTTGTTTCGGTGGCTTCTTTTTGCACAGGGCACACAGCGCAAAGGCGGGGCTTACAGGCATGCAGCAATTCCTCATCGGTTAAGGCTGCCAGGGCATCAAAGGCAGAAGCCGCTTGCGGCTCAACCGTTCCTTCTGTTTGCGGTGCTTCCGGCATAAGCCCACCAAGGTTTGCCTGGTTTGGGTCAAAGGAAGGCATTTCTCCTTCCTGGGCCACATATGCCTTGTACGCCTTTGCTTTATCGTTTTTCATAGCGCTCAATTACGTATATGTTGTTGTTGTGCCAAAAATGGCTATGGCGGCAAGCCGCTGTTCCCCAGTATTTTATTGTCAGTAATATTTTCTATGGGTAAGCACGGGAGGCGCATATGTCAACCATGCGACCTGCCCTGGGCAATGCCAAGAATGCGGCAACGTGTGGTTACCGCATCCTTGGGAGTATTTGGGGAGTGAGGTTATCTTTTGGTGTAGCCTGTGCTGGCTTCATATTCGCCCTTGGCCTTTACCTGGGCACACCCGGTGCAAAGGGCCATGCCAACGAGCACCACAAGAATCATACAAAGAACGCGCATGTCTGCCTCCATAGGGACGTTACTAAAACAAACGGTGCTATAAAATAGCTGCTCCTGTGAAGTAAGTAAAGTTCTGTCGCTAAACGGAAAACTTAGCAATGGCTCGCAAATATGTCGGTAAGCGAAAAACGAAACGCTCAGTTTTTTGTTAGGTATTCTTTACGGGGTGGACTTTGGTTCAGGGCGTATCCCTAAAGCCGACGGCAGTCGCGAGCGTAGCGAGCCGTGGAGCGATGCGGCGGGGCGCAGGCGGCTATGCCGCCGAAGCATAAAACCCGCCGCTAGAGCGGAGAAAAAGAAAACTCAGCGTTTCCTCAGGACTGCGCCGTAAAAGAACTCCCGCAAGGGGCTTAGCGGCGCAATGGTATGTTCACGTTCCAGGGTAAATTCCGGGTGCGCTGCCAAAAAGGCGGCCACGCGTTCTTCGTTTTCTTCCTGGTTCATGGTGCAGGTAAGGTACGCCAGCACGCCGCCCTGGGCCACGTGCGGGGCCACGGCTTCCAGAATGGCTGCCTGGGTTGCTACCAGGGCCTGCACGTCTGCCGGGGTGCGGCGCAGGCGAATTTCCGGGTGGCGGCTGAGGGTGCCAAGGCCGGAGCAGGGGGCGTCCACCAATACAGCCCCAAAGCCGCCTGCCATGCATTGGGCCAGGGGGGCGCTTTGCGCAGCCGCACTGTTTTGTTCAGAAATAAGAATGTGGCCCTGGCCTGCTGCCACTTCCTGGGCGCTGCCTACCACGCATAGGGGGGTTGCTTCTGGCCCAAAGCCGAGGCGGGCCGCTTCCTGTGCAAGGGCACCAATGCGCTGGGGGGAAGGGTCTGCGGCAAGGGTTACGGGAACCCCAAGTTCCATAAGGGCCAGGGTTTTGCCCCCACGCCCGGCGCAGGCGTCCCACACCGGGCCAGGCCATGTGTGGGGGTGCAGGGCGCTCAGGGCCAGGTAGGAAGCGGCTGACTGCCGTGTGGCGTTGCCTTCCCGGGCAAGGCTTTTACCTTCCCAAGGCAGGCTGCCGCCAAAAGCCAGGGCGCATTCCCCCACCGTATAAATGGCTTTGGAACTGGTGCGGTTGCGTACTTCTGCCCCAGGGTTATTGGCCTGTGCCTTTTCCTGGGGCTCTGCCGCTTCAGCCAGTGTGGTTGCATCTTCGCAGGAGGCACACCCGGCAAGGTCCAGGGCCACCACCGGGTCTTCTGTTTCATCCAGCAGGTGCTGGCGGGCCGCAGCCCACCCTGCATGCTGTTTGTTCAGACGCAGGCCGGAAGGGGCGGCTTCTTCCGAAGCCTGCAACAGGGCAAGGGCAGCTTCTTCCCCATACTGCTGCTGCCACAGGGCTACTACCCATTGGGGTACGCTGTGCCACAGGGCCAGGGCTTCCTGCTTTGTGGTGGTGTGCGTTAGATAAAAGGCATAGTCGTAAAAGGACTTTTGGCTGCGTTGCATGGCCCTTAGCGTGCCGTTGGCCACGTTGCCAAGGCCCTGCCCAAAACGGTTGCGCACGTGGCCTACAGCCCAGCCCACTGCTGCGTGGTGGGGCATACGCATAAAGGTCATGGAATACCATGCCAGCAGCAGGGCCAGTAACATTTCCCGAGGCAGCTTTTCCGGCTGGCGCAAGAAGCGGTGTAAAAACCATTCCAGGCGCGAATACCGCCGCAAGGTGCCATAGAGCAACTCCGTGCACAGGCGCTTGTCCGAGGGCGTCATGCCTGCCTGCACAAGCAGGGCGTCCAGCGCAGCCTGTGAGGCAACCCCTTCGTCCACCACCTGGGCAAGGGCCACCAGGGCCGCTGCGCGTGGGTCATGCACGGCCTTGTGCATGGCTTTTTTCCGGGGGGCTGGCCCGCTACGGGGTGCGTTTTTCTCTGCCATGATTGCTGTAATGTCCTTTTCCTTTCTCCGCTCGGGCTTCGTTGAGATGAACAGCCAGCAAAGCTGTCTGTTCCCTCCGCCCTCACTCGATTTGCTCCGCTCCTGCGGCGGGTAAAATGCTCCGGCGGCGTAGCCGCCTACGCCCCGCCTTGTCACTCCACGGCTCGCTAACGCTCGCGACTGCCGTCGGCTTTAGGGAAGGTTGTTGCGTAGGGCTGTATTGGTCAACACTACGGTTTATGGGTATTCCAAAAACACAAAATCTGAGTCCTATCCCTGCCCTTGCGTTCCTTCCGGCGCGGGCTGCACGAAGCGCTTCAGGGCTTCTTCCACCAGCACAAGGTTTACGCAGGTGTTGCGGCACGGCCCTTCCGGCCTATGGTTGAGTATGCCGAACACCGGCAGGGGGTGCGTGTCTTGAATGCCTGCGGCCAGGTCGCGTTCGCAGGCCACGGCAATAATAAATTTGGGCCGGGTTTCCACCACAATGCGCCGGGCAATGCTGCCCCCTGTGGCCACGGCAAGGCGCACTCCGTATTTGTCGCGCAGGGCCAAAAGCCCGCCCACAGGGCACTTGCCGCAGCGGGCGCAGGCTTCCACCGTGTCTGTTAGGCGCAGGCGGCAACTGGCGTTTTGCACGCAGTGGGGCAACAGTACTAAAAGGCGCTGGGGCGGAATTTTCCCTTCATGGCTCAGGGCCAACTGGTTGTTCACCTTAATGAAGGAGCGGCGTACTTCGCCGGGGGCAACGCCTGCCACACGGGCCAGCAGTTCCATAAGGGGCAGCAACAGCTTGATGGTGAGGCCGCGTACCCGTTCTGCCCCCCAGTAGGCACGGCCCGTAAGAATTTGCAGCACAAGGCCAAGGGTTGCCCACACCACACACCCGATGAGCAGAAAAAAGAGGCCCCCGGTTATATAGGGCACGGCAGGATGAATGTTGCCCAGCCCCACATAGGGAATTACCCACCCCAGCAGAAGCAGCAGGCACAGCAGCACGGCGGTTCCTGTAACCAGGCCAATGAACAACCGCTTGCGGGGCGGCTTTTGCCCGGCATCGCTGATGAAGGGTAGAGGAATGCGTTTTTCCGCAGTGCCCTGCCCCGGAGCCTTACAGGAAGGCCCCGGCTGTTCAGGCAGGCCGGGTGGCGTTGGACCTTGGGCGTTTGGGGGGGAACCTGGAAGCATATGTTACTCCGGCGGAATAAACGCCGCGCCTGGAAAGGCCTTGCAATAGCCATTGATAAATGCTTGGCCGTCCATGTTTTTTTTCCCTGCGGGGCGCAGTGCGCTAAACACATAAGGACCATCGGCGCAGGCCACTACCAGCCCCCCTGCATGCACGCCAAGAATGGTGCCAGGGGCAGGGTGGGGGGCGCTGGCAAAAAGGGCGGTAGCCCCTTCTGTAAAGGGCATGGTGCCGGGTTCTGCCTGCACAAGCAAATCTTCCTGCCCATTCCGGCGCAAGCACAATTGCACGCCGGGCCAGGGGAACAGCCCGCGGGCCAGGGCGTGCACGCGCAGTTGCGGCAAGCGTAAATCAAGGCGGCATTCTGCCTTGTGCAGCTTGGCGGCATGGGTTGCCCGTGCATTGTCTTGCACAATGGGGGTAAGCTGGCCTGCCTGCAAGCGCTGTAATGTTTCCAACAGCAGCACCCCGCCTGCCGCAGCCAGTTCGTCGTGCATGGTGGCGGAAGTGTCGTTAATGCCAATGCCCATGGCCCGTTGTAGTAAAATAGGGCCAGTGTCCAGCCCGGCTTCCATGCGCATAATGGTCACGCCTGTCACGGTATCGCCATTCATGACGGCCCGCTGAATGGGGGCTGCCCCCCGGTAGCGCGGCAGGAGCGATGTGTGCACGTTAAGTGGCATCAGGCGGGGCACATCCAGCACGGCCTGGGGCAGCAACATGCCGTAAGCGGCCACCAAAAGCACGTCTGGCGCATAGCCTTGCAGGGTGGGCAGGGCGGCAGGGTCTTTAAAGGTAAGGGGCTGCTGCACGGGCAGGCCTTTTTCCAGGGCCAGAATTTTCGTTTCCGGCATTTTCATGGCCTTGCCACGGCCTGCGGGTTTGTCTGGCTGGCAATATACCGCGGCCACCTCAACCTCGCCACTGGCCAGCACGGCTTCTAGTACCGTGGCGGCAAAAGCGGGCGTTCCCATGAACACGGCACGCAGCGGGCGTTTTTTGTGCGCAGACTCTTCCATCTCCTATTTCCCGTGCTTGGCGATGCGCTTGTCATACATCATGCGCTTCAAGGTGCTGATGTGGTCAATAAACAGCTTGCCTTCCAGGTGGTCGCATTCGTGCTGCAAGCAAATGGCCAGAATTTCATCGGCATCAAATTCAATGGGCTCGCCTTCCAGGGAAGTGGCACGGCAGCGAACGCGCAAACTGCGGTACAGGGTGGAGCGAAAATCATTCACGGAAAGGCACCCTTCCTCAGACTCCACTTCCGGCCCGGAAAGTTCCAGCACCGGGTTTATGAGAATGCGCAGGTCTTCACGTTTTTCAGGGCCGCTTACATCCACCACAATCAGGTGAATGGATTCCCCCACCTGGGGGGCAGCAAGGCCAATGCCGTCACGCGCGTACATGGTTTCCACCATATCTGCCGCAAGGGTGCGAATTTCCGGGGTAATGGCCTCCACAGGCACAGCTTTGCGCTTGAGCCGGGCGTCAGGGTATTGCAAAATAGGCAGAATCATATTGTTCCTTCAATCGGGTCTGGCTGTCTTTTTGTCTTCTGGCAGGCATTACGCCAAAAGGAAAAGCAAAAAGAGGTGGTTGTAAAAAGCAAACGACACGCTGTGCAGGGCCATTTTGCAAGCAAAATTGCCTCAATGCACGCTGGCTTGTGAGCGGGGCAGCATTGCTGTTCTTTGTCGTTGTGTGCAAAAAAAATGCCCCGCCAGACAATGTTCCCCTGTGCAGGGAATGCGTTCCCCCGTGGGAACTGGCCTGGTTGCGCCGCAGGCTACACCAAATGGAGCCAAAGGGCAAAAGAGTTGTAATGGGCACCGTACGTATACTGTTTGTCAAGGAAGAATAAGGTATTTTCCAGAAAAGAAAAGAGGAAACAGAAGGGGAAGTTACCGGAAGGTGCCCGTAAGTATGTTTGGCCAAGGGACTATGGCCGGGGTAAGCTAGGCGTTTATTGAGGGCAACGGAGCAATGGGGTATGTGCGGTTTTGGAAATGCTCAGTTTTTCCATTGACCTTTATCCTTCCCTCTCTTACAAATCAGGGTGGTTCCTGCATTATTGCCAGGCGCCATACCACCGACCATTAACGGGACATAAGGAGGACGACCATGTTTACAACCCGTGCCCGCCTGCTTTCTGTTGTGTTATCCTGCCTGTTGCTTGCAGCCCTGGCCTTTGCCAGCCCTGTACTGACTGCGGAAACGACCACCAAAGTACCCCCTGCGGCAGAAGCAAAATCTGTTACCGCAGACGCCACCCAGCCAAAGACCCCCAGCACCCCTGTTTTTGTGGAACTGGAAGGCACAGACACCATTGGGGCCAAGCTTTCCATGCAGCTTCAAGAAATGTTCAATTCTGGCACGCTGTTTACTTTAACAGCCAAAGATGAGCCGAAAATTCGCATTCTCATCAGCACAAAGCCTGAATTTACTTCCCGCCCCGGCGTGGGCTCTGCCTATTCCGTTATTTGGCTGTATCATGAACGCTCCACAGCCTTCACCAGCTACCTTGCCAGCGAAGTAGGGGTGGTTAGCCTTGATGAAGTGCCCGCCCTGGCCATGCGCATTGCAGAACGCACCACAGGCCTTGCTGCCAAATATTCCTACATATTTAAATAGCGTTTTCTTGGGGGACGCTGTCCCCCATACCCCCTGCAAGGGACGTGACGCCCCTTGACCCCCATTAGCGTTCAGCTTTCCGCATTGCGGAAAACTGAACGCAAAGGTGGGGTTCCAAGGGCATCATGCCCTTTAAGCCGACGGCGGTCGCGAGCGTAGCGAGCCGTGGAATGAGGGCTGCGGGTGCGGGGTGGCAAGGCCACCCCGCACATCTCTCCAAAGCCCGAATGGAAAAGAATACCATGGAAGAATTACTCCGCGAATTTTTTATCATAGCCCTGCTTTCCACCGCAGTAACCTACGGGTGCAGCCGCGTTAAAATTCCCCCTATTGTGGGTTTTTTAATTACCGGGGCCCTGTTTGGCCCTTCTGCTTTTGGTTTGGTACAGAATGCGGAATCGGTAACCATTCTTTCGGAAATTGGTGTGGTCTTCCTGCTGTTTTCCATTGGTATGGAACTTTCCATCAGCGAACTTATTCGCTTGCGAAAGCCCGTGTTCATTGGCGGGGGCTTGCAGGTGGCGGCTACCATTGGCGGCGTGGTGGCCCTTTGCCTGTGGTTTTGGCCGGGTGAAAGTACCAGCACCGCCGTGTTTTTTGGTTTTCTGGTGGCGCTTTCATCCACTGCCATTGTGCTGAAGGTGTTGCAGCAGAAAGGGCAAATGGAAAGTCCCCTGGGGCGTATTTCCCTTTCCATTCTGGTTTTTCAAGATTTAATTATTATTCCCATGATGCTGGCAACGCCGCTTCTGGCAGGGCATGGGCAGGCAGACATGGCCTCCCTTGCCATAAAAGCCGGGCAAACCCTTGCCCTTATTGTAGGTATTTTTTTGCTGGCCCGCAAAGGCGTGCCCTGGCTGCTTACCTTGGTGGTGCGCACTAAAAGCCGGGAAATGTTTCTTATCAGCACGTTGGGTATTTGCCTTGGCACGGCCTGGCTTACGGCCCAGCTAGGGCTTTCCCTTTCCTTGGGGGCGTTCATGGCAGGCCTTGTGGTGGCGGAATCGGAATACAGCCACAGCGCCCTGGAAGGTATTTTGCCGTTTCGCGACGTGTTTACCAGCGTCTTTTTCATTTCTGTAGGCATGTTGCTGGACATGCACTTCTTTCTGGCCAATATTTCCACCATACTTGTGGTGACCCTTTTGGTGCTTGGGCTGAAGGCTGTGCTTGCAGGCGGTGCCACCCTGGCCCTGGGTTACCCCTTGCGCCCCGCCCTGCTGGTGGGGTTTGCCCTGTGCCAGGTGGGGGAATTTTCCTTTGTGCTGGCCAAAAGTGGCGTGCAGGAAGGGTTGCTTACCCAGGACAATTACCAGCTTTTTCTGGCTGCCAGCATTCTTACCATGGTGGGTACCCCCTTTCTGCTGAATGCTTCCCCCACCCTGGCCAACCGCGTTATGCGTTTTTTGGGCAAGAAGGAGCGGGAAACAGAAGCTTTGCAGACAAAAGCCGGGCTGGAAGACCACCTGATTATTATTGGCTTTGGCATTGGCGGCAAGCTGCTGGCCCGTGCCGCCAACATGGCAGGCATTGGCTATACCATTCTGGAAATGAACCCGGACACCGTGCGCCATTATGCAGCCCAGGGCGAACCCATTACCCATGGCGACGCCACCCACCCTGCCATGCTGGAAAGCCTTGGCATTCTTCAGGCGCGGGTGCTGTGCATTGTTATTTCCGACCCGGCCGCCGTGCGGGGCATTACGGAAGTGGCCCGGCACATGAACCCCAACGTGCACATTCTTGTGCGCACCCGCTTCCTTGCGGAAGTGGCAGCGTTGAAGGAGCTGGGGGCCAGCAACGTTATTCCCGAAGAGTTTGAAACAGCCATTGAAATTTTCACCCGTGTCCTTTCCAAGTACCTTGTGCCGCGCGACGCCATTGAGCAGTTCACCAACGAAGTGCGGGCGGAAAACTACGACATGCTGCGCAAATCTCATGTGGAAGGCACTAATATTGGCTTTTTACAAAAATATATGCCTGAAATGACCGTTTCTGCCTTTACGGTGGCCACGGGTTCTGCCCTGGATGGCGTGAGCCTGATGGAAAGCAACCTGCGCCAGCGGGCCGGAATTACCGTGGTCGCCATTCGCAGGGAAGGCGAAATGTTCCCCCACCCAGGGGGCGACTTTACGCTGCACGCCGGGGACATTGCCTATGTGTTTGCTTCCCCCAAGGAAGCCACTGCCGCCATGAAGTTTTTTGAAATAGGTTCGCACTAGAGCATTGCAACTTTGAAATGCTCTGTGGACGCGCAGCGGACACTCGCTAGGCGTGTTGTTTTATTCTATTATTACCTTGGGTTATGTTGAGTTGCCCATGTGTATTACGGAAAATGAATACAACTTTTCAAAGTTGAGATGCTCTAGGGTAGATTCACGTTGTAAATGTCTCTTGGCAATGTGAAAGGCACGTTGGCTCCATGCGACGCATAGCGGACGCCGCGAGATTATTGCAGTGTGCATTTTCCCGTACCGTGGAAAGACAGTTGCCGGGGTATTCGGCCCTTCTGGATGCTTCTGGAGCAAAAATCAGTGAATTATGCCCAGGATTCCCTTGTGTTCAATGCGTAATTACCTTTTAAGGGCCGACTCATGGAAGCGTTTGCAGAAATTGCCGGGTTTACCCCGGCCCTGTTGTGTTTTGTGCTGGGGGCAGCTTTTTTTGCAGGGTTTGTAGACAGCATTGCCGGGGGCGGGGGGCTTATAAGCCTGCCTTCCTTACTGCTGGCAGGTGTGCCGCCCCACATGGCCCTGGGCACGGGCAAGTTTATGAGTACCCTTGGCACCAGCGCGGCCTGCGTAACTTACATGCGTAGCGGGGCCATTAGCTGGCGGGTGGTGGCGGCTGGCCTGTTCTTTTCCCTTGTGGGCGCTGCCGTGGGGGCACGGCTGGTGCTGGTGGTTTCGCCAGACGTGCTGGGCAAGGTGCTGGTGCTGTTATTACCCCTGGCGGCCCTGTGCGTGCTGTTCCCGGTGCGAAGTGGCCAGGGCTCACTGGAAGTACCCCGCAACAAGCTGCTTATTCACACCCCGCTGTTGTGCTTTGTGATTGGTATGTATGATGGTTTTTACGGCCCAAGCACGGGCAGTTTTTTGCTGCTGGGGTTGCATTTTATGCTGCGCCTGCCCCTTGTGGCGGCTTCGGCCACGGCAAAGCCCTTCAACCTGGCATCCAACCTTGCGGCCTTTGTGGTGTTTATGTTCAACGGTAGCGTACTGTATAGCCTGGCTGTGCCCCTTGCTGTTGCTAACATATTAGGCAACGTGGTGGGCAGCCGCCTTGCCATTCGTAAGGGGGCCAAAGTGGTACGGGGCATGTTGTTTATTTCCCTTGCTTTGTTGTTTGGAACGTTGCTGCACCGTTATTACGCATAAGCCAAGGTTGCAAGGTAATGCTTGCCTTTTTCTGCCAGTTGCGGCTAAACAGCATTGATTGATGTGGGCATATGGCCCATGCAGTAACTGAACACATCTGCTTATTGTGCGCGCGTTTTCTTGTTTCAAGAAAAGCAGTAACACCGTATATTTTTGCCAACGCAACGAAGAGGAAGCACCATGGTTACTTTAAAATCTGATGACGCTTTGCGCGGCCTTGGGAACAACACAAACCTGTACCGCCGAGTATTGACGAAATTTGTAGACAGCTACACAAACGCGGCAGAAACTCTTGCTGCCCATGTGAATGCCCAGGAATATGAAGAGGCGGAACGCCTTGCCCACACTATTAAAGGGCTTGCTGGCAGCGTGGGTGCCCCTGAACTGGCGGAAAAGGCCATGGGGATAGAACAGGCATTGCATGCCGGGGCAGACGCCGAGGCATGCCAGCCCCAGTTGGCGCAGTTTGCCACTACGTTGGCAGAAACTATTGCCGCCTGCCGGGAAATGGTGGCAACGCTGTAAGGGTAGTGAGTTGTTTTTTTTGGGAAACCCCCTGTAAGGTTTGAGCCTTGCAGGGGGTTTTTGGTTTGTGGAGGGGAGAGGAGGGCTGCATAGTTTCGTGCGGCGTGCCGCCGAAGTGAATTGTTTTGAGTGGAGGGAACGTGCAGTTTTGTGCGGCGTGCCGCACGAACCTCCCCCCTAAAAATAATCTCCCCTACCCCTCTTTCCCCATTCGCTGCAATTTGCGGAACAACGTGCTGCGGTTCACCTGTAAAAATTCCGCAGCGGCGTTCATAGACCCTGTGCGGGCAATGGTCGCCTCAATAATATCGCGCTCCAGGTTGGCCACAATATCTCCCAGGGCCATGCTTTTGGTGGGTAAGTCCAGGCCCTCCGCCAGTTGTTTTTTGTCTGTGGCGTAAATATGGGGTGGCAGGTCTTCGGGTTGAATAAGCACCATTTCTCTGTTCACCACCAGCCCTTGCACCAGGTTTTGTAATTCCCGCACGTTGCCCGGCCAGGAGTAGTTTTCCAGAATGCGTAATGAGGCTTCGGAAAAAATGACCTCATGGTGGTAGCGGTTTTTGTACAATTCCAGAAAGTATTCCAAAAATGGCCGTATATCTGCCTGCCGCTCCCGCAGGGGGGGCACACGCAACTGGGCCACGTTGAGCCGGTAGTACAGGTCTTTACGAAACTTGCCCTCGTCCACGGCTTCTTCAAGGTTTACATTGGTGGCCGCTATAATGCGTACATCCACCGTGCGGGGGGTTGTGTCGCCCACGCGCATAATTTCGCCGTCTTGCAGCACCCGCAAAAAACGGGTTTGCATGGCCAGGGGGAGTTCCCCAATTTCATCCAGCATAATGGTGCCGCCGTCGGCCGCTTCAAAATAACCGGGCTTTCCTTTGCCGGCAGCCCCGGAAAATGCCCCAGGCACATACCCAAACAGTTCAGATTCAATAAGGGCAGGGGAAATGCTGCCGCAGTCAACTTTCAGGAAAATCTTGTCGCGCCGTTGGCTAAGGGCATGGGCTTTTTTGGCAAGCACGTCCTTGCCCGAACCTGTTTCCCCAATGAGCAGCAGGGAAGCGTCGGTTTCTGCAATTTTGCGCAGCCTGGACATAAGGGTTTGCATGGAGTCGCTTTGCAAAAGCTCTGCCCCAGGCTCTTTTGTTGTTTCTTCGGAAATGAAGGAAAGCAGTTCATGGTAGTCTTGCAACTGCTTGCCCTGCTGGGAAACCTGCTTGCTCAGGCGGGTAATGGAGGTGACGTCGCGCACAAAGGTAATAACCATCACCACTTCTTTGCTACTTGGCGCAAAAATGGGAAACCCTTGTAAAAAAACGCGTTTTTTGCGCAGTTGCTGCACTGTGCTGGCAGGTTTTCCCGTTTTGACAATAGTGGGGTTCAAAGCGGTGTTGAATATGCCGGTGCGGGTAAGTTCAGCCACGTTCTTTCCACACAGGTCCTCAGCCCGCAAACCTGTGGTACGCTCGTAACTTCTATTCACAAACAACGTCACACCTGCACTGTCTGTTACATAGGCACCAATGGTAACAGCGTGCAGCAGTTCAGTAGCGTATTGGGCAAGAAGAAGTTCACTGTTGCTGCATGTACTTGCTTTTTGCATAATCATTCCCTGCGGTAAGATATAAGTACTGGGCTGTGCGCTGCAAGTAAACTCTGGTATAGAGTTGTGGGTGCAAATTTGCACAGGCAATTTTTGGAAACTATGTTTTATTGGCAATAATGTAAATAGGTTATAGCGCGCATTTGGCCTTCCTCCCTTTAAGGGAAACCCCCTGTGCAATTTTGCACCATTGGGGCACTTGGCTTAGCGGTAATTTTGTGAAAAAAAGTGCAAATTAGAACAGTATATGGTGCAAATTTGCATCTTTATAGACTATGAATAGTAGCGCCTTGCCGGGTTCAGTCACTTTAAGTATGATATATCAGGCAATTACGCAATCGTTTCTCGTTTGGCATCGTCTTTGCTTATCCAATATGGTGATAAAATTCACAAATAGCAATGATTGCTGTTTACAGAACAGCAGCTTGGTGAACACCAAGGGCTGCAAAGCTTTGGCTGCTCTGGCAGCATGGCGCAGCTGAACGGTGAGGGAACGGGGCAATTGCAATGGTTAGCGTAAGTAGCGAATGAAATGAGTTAATTGCTCAGCAAAGATTTTTGAAAAATCCTTGCCACGAAATAGGCATAGGCGAGCTCTGCTCGCCGTTACGCGACTATTTCACGTGTTCAATGCTCTAACGTGTGTTGCAGTGCCCATGAGCATGTGTTGCTGAACAGAAGACCCGGCCTGATGCAGGCGGTGAGCAAAGACAAGGGGGAGCGTTTATGAGTGTAACAGCCGAAAATAAGGTTATGCTGCGTAAAGTGGCAGTTGCCAGCATTATTGGGGCAACCATAGAGTGGTATGACTTTTTCCTGTACGGCGTTGTGGCAGGGATTGTCTTTAACAAACTCTATTTCCCCACGGGCGACCCGTTCATTTCAACGTTGCTGGCTTACAGCACCTTTGCTGTGGGCTTTCTTACCCGCCCGTTGGGGGGTGTCATTTTTGGCCACTTTGGCGACAAGCTTGGCCGCAAGAGTATGCTGGTGCTTACCTTGATGATTATGGGTGGCTCCACCGTGCTTATTGGTCTTGTTCCTTCCTATGCCAGCATAGGCATTGCCGCCCCCATTTTGCTACTGCTTTTGCGTATTATTCAGGGCATTGGCCTTGGTGGCGAATGGGGTGGTGCCGTGCTTATGACCTTTGAATATGCCCCCAAAGAAGAGCGCGGTTACTATGCAAGTCTGCCACAAATTGGTCTTTCCTTAGGGCTTTGCCTGGCTTCAGGTGTGGTGGGGCTGCTCTCCTTTTTGCTGACAGAAGATCAGTTCTTTAATTGGGGCTGGCGTATTGCCTTTTTGCTCAGCGTGTTGATGCTGGCAGTAGGTTCTTATATCCGGCTTAACGTGAAGGAAACCCCGGAATTTGCCAAGCTGAAAGAAGCCAATAAGACAAAAGCCAAGAATGCCCCTATCCCCATTGCCGACATGTGGAAAAACTTTAAGGGCAGCACCATTGCCGGCATGGGCGCGCGGTGTATTGATGGTGTGTTCTTTAATATTTTTGGGGTATTTTCCATTACCTACCTCACCAACTATGCCAACGTTTCCCGCACTGAAGCCCTTATGGGGGTGATGATAGCCGCCTTTACCATGTGTTTTACCATTCCCTACTTTGGCTGGCTTTCCGACAAAATAGGCAGAACAAAGCTCTATTTTTGGGGCAGCCTTGCCGCAGGGCTTTGTGCGTTCCCGGCCTTTTGGGTGTTCGACAACTTCAGTAACAGCGTGCCCCTGGTGTGGCTTGCCATCGTTGTTCCGTTCAGCCTGTGCTACGCTTCGGTATATGGGCCGGAAGCGGCGCTGTTTTCCGACCTGTACCCGGCCAGGGTGCGCTACACAGGCATTTCATTCGTGTACCAATTCTCCGGTATATTCGCTAGCGGCATGACACCGCTTATTGCCACTGCCTTGCTGCAAATGAACAACAACAACCCGTTGTACGTTTCCATTTACCTGCTCCTTGCTGGCGTTATAAGCATGTATTCTGCCCACTGGATTGGCAAAAATAAAGACCGCATTGAAGCCGCAGCAGAAGAGCGTGATTACGTGGCCCCTGTGGCAGAAGATGATGACGATGATGATGCTGTGGTGTCTAGCACCACTGCCACTGCTTAGGGAAACGCTTTTTGGTTTTGCCGGGGTGGTACCCCTGCCGCGGCATTCATTCCAACGCATTATGCTTTTGACATTGTTCTTAGCGCCACTGGAGGCACCATGAGCATTATTGACTTTCGGTTCCGGCCCAATACCCCGGAAATTATCAATGGCATTAAGAACAGCACCATGTTCAAGCAGGCCTGCAAGGTTATTGGGTTTGACGCACGCAAGCCCCAGCCCCTGGAAGAAATTGTGGCTGGGCTGGATAGCCTTGGGGTGGAACTGGCGGTTATTACCGGGCGTGATTGCGAAACAACCTATGGCTTTCCTGCCAACAACGGCAGTGTGCAGGAATTTTGCCGCGCGTACCCAAATAAGTTTGTGGGCTTTTGGGGCGTAGACCCCCACAAGGGTATGGCGGCTGTATATGAAATTGTGAAGGTAGTGGAAGAGTATGGCATGAAAGGCATTGCCATTGACCCCTACCTGGCCCACATTCCTGCCTGCGAGGCCCGCTTTTACCCGCTATATACCAAGTGTGCGGAACTGGGTATTCCTGTGTTTGTGACCATGGCACCGCCCCCGCAGGTGAAGGGGGCCATTATGGACTATGCCGACCCGCGCCACATAGACCAGGTAGCCAGAGACTTCCCGGAACTGACCCTGATTATGAGCCACGGCGGGTATCCCTTCGTGAACGAAGCCATTTTTGCCTGCATGCGCAACGCCAATGTGTATATGGATTTTTCCGAATACGAGCGTTCCCCCATGGCAGATGTGTTTGTGGATGGCATGCGCGGCTGCATTCAGGATAAAGTGGTGTTTGCCAGCGCCCACCCCTTTATTGAGTTGAAAGACGCGCTGGATGTGTATGCTTCCTTCGACCTGCCGGATACCGTGCGCCGCAAAGTGATGTACGACAACGCCCGCCGCATTTTGGGGCTGGGGGACATTGTCCCCCAATAAAAATCAATAAAAGCCACTGAACGATACTCTAAAACACCAAACCCCCGGCAGTACCGGGGGTTTGGTGTTTTAGAGTGTCGCAAGTGCCACGGCAGTGCTTAATGCGGTGTTCCTGTGCTTTCCACGGCAACGCTGGCCAGCTTCAACGCATGGGCCATGGGGCGTGCCTCGCTTCTGCCAGGGAACAGGTCTCTGCTGGGGGCCTCAATGGCAACGGGCAGTACCTCATCCACATGTTCCACCAGTACAATGGTCAGCCCTTTCAGCACATCCTGTGGAATGTCCTTCAGGTCTTTTTCATTGTCTTTGGGCACAATCACGGTTTGTATCAGGCCGCGCCGGGCAGCCAGCAGTTTTTCCCGCAGCCCGCCAATGGGCAGCACGCGCCCGCGCAGGGTAATTTCCCCTGTCATGGCAATGTCGTTACGCACAGGCAGGCCCAGCAGGGCGGAAACCAGGGAGGTTGCCAGGGTAATGCCTGCGGAAGGGCCGTCTTTGGGGGTGGCCCCTTCCGGCACGTGAATGTGAATGTCAATATCTTTATGGAAGTCCGGGCGCAGGCCAAACAGGGCGGCACGGGAGCGCACATACGAAAGGGCTGCCTGAGCCGATTCTGTCATTACCTCACCCAGCTTGCCTGTGGTGCTTACTTTGCCGGAGCCGGGCATAAGGGCCGTTTCCACCAGCAACAGTTCGCCGCCAACGTCGGTGTAGGCAAGGCCAGTGCACACGCCCACCTGGGCTTCGTTTTCTTTCTCGCCATAGCGGAACTTTTTCACCCCCAGCAGGGTGCCCAGGCTTTGCCGGGAAACGTTGACCTTTTTGTTCACAGCGTTGGCGGAAACAATGCTCATGGCTGTTCTGCGGCATACCTTGGCAAGTTCACGCTCCAGGTTACGCACCCCTGCTTCTTTGGTGTAGCAGCGGATAATTTCCAGCATGGCGGCATCGGAAATATTCAGGTTATCCTCTGTCAGGCCGTGGGCTTCCAGTTGCCGCGGCATAAGAAACTGCTTGGCAATGTTCATTTTTTCCGTTTCCAGGTAGCCGGAAAGGCGGATAATTTCCATTCTGTCCTGCAACGGCAGGGGAATGCCGTGCAGGGAGTTTGCCGTGGTAATGAAGAACACCTGGGAAAGGTCGTAATCCATGTCCAGGTAGTGGTCATTAAACGTATTGTTCTGTTCCGGGTCCAGCACTTCCAGCAGGGCTGCGGCTGGGTCACCACGAAAATCGGCGCTCATTTTATCAATTTCATCCAGGCAGAACAGGGGGTTATTTGACTTTACCCGCTTGAGTGACTGAATGATTTTGCCGGGCATGGCCCCCACATAGGTGCGGCGGTGCCCGCGAATTTCCGCTTCATCGCGCACGCCCCCAAAGGAAAGGCGTAAAAACTCACGGCCAGTGGCAGCCGCCACGGAACGGGCCAGGGAAGTTTTGCCCACGCCAGGGGGGCCCACAAGGCACAAAATGGGGCCTTTAAGCTTGTTCACCAGCTTTTGCACCGCAAGGTATTCCAAAATACGCTCTTTAGGCTTTTCCAGGCCGTAGTGGTCGGCATTCAGGCGGTCGCGGGCTTTGTCGATATCAATGGCCGTTTCGCGCATGGTGTTCCACGGCAGGTCCAAAATCCAGTCCACATAGTTGCGTACCACGGTATATTCAGCGGAAGAAGAAGGAATTTGGCGCAGTTTTTTGATTTCTCGCAAGCCTTTTTCCCGTGCCTCTTCAGGCATGTCCAGGCCCTTCATGCGGGTTTCCAGCTCATTCACTTCCAGTTGCGGGTCGTCTTCACGTCCCATTTCCTTATGAATGGCCTTGATCTGCTCGTTAAGGTAATACTCCTTCTGGTTCTGCTCCATCTGGTCTTTTACGCGGCCTTTAATGCTTTTTTCCAGGCCGGCAATGGCCACTTCATTGGAAAGCAGGCCGCATACCATTTCCAGGCGGGTGGCTGTGTCCAACGTTTCCAGCACGTCCTGTTTTTTCCGGTATTCGCCTTGCACATGGGGCACAATGGCATCTGCCAGTTTGCCTGCTTCATGAATGGCAAGAATGGATTGCAGAATTTCTTGCGTGAGCTTTTTGTTGGTGGTGCTGTATTCTTCCAGCGCTTCATGGGCGGCGCGCACGGTGGCTTCTGCCAGCATGGCAGAGCTGTCCTGGTCGTGCAGTGGTTCCACCTGAACAGTGGTAAAGGCCACGTCGCCCGTGCCAATGGTCAGGGAGCCTGCGGATTTCCAGGAAGCCCGGTACAGCCCCTCAAACAACACTTTGATGGTGCCATCCGGCAGGCGCAAGAGTTGCAGAATGCGGCTTACAGTGCCTATGGAGTACAGGTCGTCTGCCTGGGGCTGGGCCACAGCGGAATCCTTCTGGGTCACCAGAAAAATCTGCCTGTCGGTATTTTCCACAGCGTGTTCAATGGCTTTTATGGAAGCTTCACGCCCTACAAACAATGGAATGATAGAGCGTGGGAACATGACCACTTCACGCAGGGGCATGCTGGGCAATACAAGGCTGTTTTCCATAGACTTTGGCATAATGTTCTCCGCCAGGCACTCGGTGGGTCAGGCAAAGGCTGGTTTGTTTCGTGTAACGGTGTTGATTACTTGGGGAGGCTCTGCCTCCCCAAGCCCCACCGCCAAGGGCATGATGCCCTTGGAACCCCACATCAGCGTTCAGTTTTTCGCTACGCGAAAAACTGAACGCAAATGGGGGTCAAGGGGCGTCACGTCCCTTGCAGGGGGTCTGGGGGACAGCGTCCCCTAGTGAAAATGATAATTATAAAAAGCGCGGGGTTATTCCCCCACGGCATTCACTTGGGCATCGGTTGCGTAAATGAGCAGGGGTGGTTTGTCTTTTTCCACCACGGCTTTATTGATAACGCACTCTTGCAGTCCTTGCTGGGAGGGCAGGGTGTACATGATATCCAGCATGGAGCGTTCCAGCACGTTGCGCAAGCCCCTGGCCCCGGTTTTTTGCTTCAGGGCTTTTTGGGCCACTGCCAGCAGGGCGTCCTGGGTAAAGCGCAGGGTTACTTTATCCAGCCCGAACAGGGCCTGGTATTGGCGCACAAGGGCGTTTTTCGGCTCTGTCAGTACGCGCACAAGGTCTTCTTCCGTCAGTTCCTCAAGGTAGGTAATAACGGGAATACGGCCCACAAATTCAGGAATAAGGCCGAATTTGACGAGGTCATTGGGGTGCAGGTCTTCCAGGCAGGCTGTGCTGCTTGCCTTGGCTTCTGCTTTGCCTTCAATGCGGGCCCCAAAGCCCATGGAACGGCCCCTGGTGCGTTGTTCCACCAGTTTTTCAATGCCCACAAAGGCCCCGCCAAGAATAAACAGGATATTGGAGGTATCCATGCGGATGTATTCCTGCTGGGGGTGCTTGCGCCCGCCCTTGGGGGGAATGTTGGCTTCCGTGCCTTCAATAATTTTCAGCAGGGCCTGCTGCACCCCTTCCCCGGAAACGTCGCGGGTAATGGAGGGGCTGTCGCCCTTGCGGGAAATCTTGTCGATTTCGTCAATATAAATAATGCCCTTGGAAGCGGATTCCAGGTCGTAATCAGCATTTTGTAAAAGCTGCACAAGAATGTTTTCCACATCCTCGCCCACGTACCCGGCTTCGGTCAGGGTGGTGGCGTCGGCAATGGCAAACGGCACCTTTAAAATATTGGCCAGGGTTTTAGCCAGCAGGGTTTTGCCGCTGCCGGAAGGGCCAAGCAGCAAAATGTTGCTTTTTTCCAGCTTGACGTCTGCCGGAATGGCGTCTTTAAAAAACACGCGCTTGTAGTGGTTGTGCACGGCTACTGCCAAGGTGCGCTTGGCGCGTTCCTGGCCAATAACATAGTCGTCAAGGCGGGCCTTAATTTCCATGGGGGGCAGCAGCACGCCGTCTTTCTTCACTTCATCGGCAACTTGCTCTGTCATGATTTCATTGCACAGGGCAACGCATTCATCGCAAATGCATGTTTTGTCAGGGCCTTCAATAAGGCGCTGCACCTGATCGTCGCCTTTATGGCAAAAGGAACAACGTAACATTCCTTTTTCTTTAGGCTTATCGTCAGCCATGTGAACTCCTTCTTTCGCGTATCGCAGTAGGCACAGCCAGTGGCAGGCCTGAATAATTGCATGTGGGCGAGTATTGCTCAATTGAACTTGTTGCTTTTTACTGGGGGGGGCTTCCGCCAAGGGCATCTTGCCCTTGCAGGGGCAGGGGGACAGCGCCCCCCCAAGAAAAGTCAATAAAA
This sequence comes from Desulfovibrio cuneatus DSM 11391, assembly GCF_000430005.1. Taxonomy (GTDB): domain Bacteria; phylum Desulfobacterota; class Desulfovibrionia; order Desulfovibrionales; family Desulfovibrionaceae; genus Frigididesulfovibrio; species Frigididesulfovibrio cuneatus. The sequence continues at coordinate 7,478 of NZ_AUCY01000041.1, read as the reverse complement.
TTCATTTAATCTTCTTGGGCCTTTGCCAAGTCCTCACGTGAAGTAAGCACTCTGTCAACAATGCCAAGGGTAACGGCATCTTCGGCACCCATGAAGTTATCCCGCTCTGTAATTTCAGTAATCTTTTCAACTGTTTGGCCTGTGTGCTTGGCCATAATGCCATTAAGCATACTTTTCAGGCGCAGGGTTTCTTTGGCGTGAATTTCAATGTCTGTAGCTTGCCCGCGGAAACCGCCGGAAGGCTGGTGAATCATGATGCGGCTGTGGGGCAAGGAATAACGCAGGCCGGGTGTGCCTGCACAAAGCAGCAATGCCCCCATGCTGGCAGCCTGGCCCATGCACAACGTGGCCACTGGGCAGGTAATGTACTGTATGGTGTCGTAAATGGCGAGGCCAGCCGTAACCAGCCCCCCAGGGGAGTTGATGTACAGGTATATTTCTTTTTCAGGATCTTCTGATTCCAAAAAAAGAAGCTGGGCGCAAATAAGGGAAGCGGTGTGTTCGTTTACTTCTTCGCCAAGCAGAATGATGCGGTCTTTGAGCAAACGGGAATAAATATCATAGGCGCGTTCTGAACGCCCTGTGGTTTCAATGACCATAGGGATGGGCATGGAGGCACTCCTTCACAAGTGGCTTGCAAGCGTCCTGAATTCCAAAAAACAGGGCTTGGTGGCTAAACAATGGTATTGTAAGTACTCTGGCGAAAAAGGGCAAGAGAGCGAAGTGCCTTCCCCGGCAGGAATTTGCCTTGCCGGACTGTGTTTTTACGCCATGGTAAGCCCCCGGCAAAAAACGCAGCATTGTATATTTTATATGCAATACACGTGCCGGGGCTTGGCGCACAGGGGCAGAGATACTTTTGCGGGCCAAGGCTGCCAGTTCTGGCCTGGAAAGGGAAAAAGTTTCCCTAAAAACCAGAAAGCGCAGCCCATAAAACGCAAGGCGGGGAACACATTGTCGCCCGCCTTGCAAAGGAAATCAAGGGAAACGCTGATTTATTCCGTTTGGCGGTGTTACTTCGCTTTTTTTGAAACAGTCATGGACGGAAGAGTCCACTCCTGCTTCAAAAAAACTCGTGCCTAGCCAAACGAAATAACTGAGCGTTTCCAAAATACCATTTAATCAGTGCGTCCCCAGAAATTACGGAAACAGTCATTGCCGTTGGAAACGTGAAGTCTCCGTAAGCTTATGCTTCTTCAGGGGCACGCGGTGCCACCATGGTAACAGCAGCCTTTTCAAACATGGCTTCCATGGCCTTGTCTGCAAGAATTCTGTCGCGCAGGGCAAAAATAAGGTTGTGCTGCATGTAGTATTCTTTCAGGGCGTTGTAGTCTTGCCCAGACTGCATGGCAATGCGGCGCAGTTGCAGGTCTACTTCTTGCTCGCTTACTGCCAGTTCCAGCTTGCGGGCAACGCCAATAAGCAGAATTTGGGCCTTGGCACGCAGTTCAGCTTCAGGGCGCATTTCTTCAACCAGTTCCTGCTCGGTTTTGCCAAGCACCGCAAGGGACTTACCCTGGCGTTCCAACTTGTGCTTCATGTCGTCCAGCAGCATACCAATGTTGCTGTTGGTCATGGATTCTGGCACAGGGAAGTCTACCAGTTTCAGCAGGCCGTCCAGCATAGCTTTTTGAGCAGTGGCCTTGTTCAGGTCTTGGCGGCTTTTGCGGTACGAGTCGGAAATGGTTTCGCGCAGTTTTTCCACGGTTTCCACGCCGCCCATTTTCTGGGCCAGGGCGTCATCCAGCTCGGGCAGCTTGCGTTCTTGCAGGCCATGCAGGGTTACCTTCATGGTGACTGTTTTGCCAGCAAATTCGGGGTTGAAGAAGTCTGCGGGGAAGCTTACAGGGCCTTCGCCAGCGTCGCCGGGCTTCAGGGTGAACACCAGGGCTTCAAAGTCGGGCAGGGTTTGGCTTTCACCCAGGGGCAGGTGGAAGTTTTCAGCCTTGATGCCGGGCACGGGTTCGCCGTTTTCATCGAAAGCGGCAAAATCAACCACAGCAATGTCGCCTGCTTTGGCGTTACGCACTTCACCCACGGCAACCACTTCGGCTGCGTTGTCCCGCAGGCGGTCCAGCACGCGGGTAACTTCTTCTTCGTTCACCACGGTTTCTTCCTGCTCCACAGCAAACCCTTCGTAGGCAGGCACGTCAAATTCCGGCATTACTTCAAAAGAAATGCAGTAGGTAAATTCTTCGCCGCGCTGCAACTGCTTGCCGTCGAAATCGATACGGGAAACAGGGTTCACGCTCAGTTCGCCCACAATCTGGTTAATGTGCAGGTTCACCAGTTCTGTGGTGGCTTCCTGATAAATTTCATTGTGGAAGCGGCTTTCCACCATGCTTGCAGGGGCCTTGCCCTTACGGAAACCGTCAAACTTTACCGTGGTGCGGTACATGGCAATGGTTGCGCCAATTGAGGCGTCCACTTCTTCTGCCGGAACGGTAACAACGATTTTTTTCTTGATGGGGGAAAGGTCTTCAACTGTGTATTGCATGGTGCGGGGCTCCTTTTGCTGTGGCTGCCTTAATGTACAAACGGGTACCGCCCCTTGGGGTAGGATGCGGCGGGGCGCGCGGCGCGCAGAAATTTGGTGCGAGAGGGGAGACTCGAACTCCCACGGACCAGCCGCTGGATTCTAAGTCCAGTGCGTCTACCAGTTCCGCCACTCTCGCACATAAGGGAATAACCTTGCTAACGTACAGTATAAAGGAAGAAAGAGTACGCCGCAAGGCATCGGAACATACATTGCAGTTGGCGCTGTGTCAAAACATATATTTTACGTGGTGGTAATGCGGAACTTCGTGCGGGGTGGCGCAAGAACTGTGCATCATCGGTCTCAAAAAAGCATATACACTGGTACGTTGTAGCAATCGAAATAAAGAGGAAACGCTCAGTTTTTTTGTTTGGCAAGGCGCGATGGTTTTTTTGAAGAGCGGGCTGGGCTCTTTCGCCCTGCCCCTCTTCAAAAAAAGCAAGCAACGCCGCCAAACGGAAAAAATCAGCGTTTCCTACCTAATAGAAAGTATCTCACACCGATCCAATATAACATCCTGCATCAAAAAATCCTTTACCACGCCGCGCACCAGCACCCGCGAGCCTTTGCCAATTTTTCGCAGGTTGGGGGAGTTTGCGGGGAAATAGCAGGTTAACCCGGTGTCGCCGCCATCTTCCCGTGGGAAGAAAATATACGGCAAGTTAAACGCCCCTTTGGCAATATCTGCCACGGTGGCTTCAAACACCACAGGCTTTCCCTGGAAGTCGTCGTCTGCAATAACCTGATTGTTCAGGTACGCAATGGAAAGGGCGTTGGGGCTTGTGGGGAAAGCCAGCATTTTTTCCAGCCATGTATTTTCCTGCGGGTTTTTGGGGCGCAGAATGGTCACTGTCAGGCCGTCTTTTGTTTCCCCTACGGCCTGCACGCCCTGGCCCGGTGCTTTGCCGGGGCCATAGAACCCCACCTGCACAAGGGGGGCGTTAAATTCCTGGGCGGCATGCAGTACGGTTTCGGCAATAACGGCGTCGGTAAGGTCTGCCGGGCCATCTTTGGCAAGCCCTAAGGCATAGCGGTTGCTTACCCCGGTGGCGCGCACGGTGGGCAGCGGTTCGGCCAGGGCAGGCAAGGTGACCATGCATAAGAATACTGTAGCAAAAAGAAGACGCATGAAGCACTTCCAGAAGAGTTATAGGGAGGGAAACGTTGTGTGTTTCCTTTGGTGGCGTATAATAACGCCTCGCAAGGCGGGGGGCAAGGGCTGAATTACTGCATGGCCCTTGCAACAGGTGCTTCTTACAATTCCAGGTGCGTTACCACCTGCTGCATTCTGTGGTGGTACGTATGCTGGCTGGTAATAAGTTCCCCCCAGTTTTGGGTAAGGCTGCGGCGCAGTGCCGGGGCTGCTTCCAGGCTGCGCAGCAGGCCGGGCAGTTCTTGTGCCGTATGAAAGGTCACAGGCCGGGTAAGTTCCTTTGGGAACAGCTCCAGGCCGGGGGTGGCGTCGCTCACCATAAGCCCGCCAGCGGCCCACACATCAAAGTGGCGCTGGTTCAGGCCATGGGGCAGTTGCAGGCTGGTCAGGGCCAGGGTGGCCTGGGCCGTGGCATATAGCCCTGGCAGGCGGGTGTAATAGTCCCCCGGGGGTGTAAGGCGCGCCCCTTGTGGCAGGCAACTGCCCCAGCCTGCATCCCCAACAATATCAAGGCCAGCACTGGTGCTTGTGCCTGCAACACCCGCGTTGTGTTTCGTGAAGGCGCTGGCGGCTGCGGTAAGGCAGGAACTGCGCCATGCAAGATTTGTTTCTTCCGCGCCCAGGGCGGGCATACGGGCGTTTTTGCCGGGCCAGTAGGGCGGTTGCCCTTTGCCATGGGGGGCAAGGGCCTGCTGCCACCAGCCAAGGTGGGGGCGTTCTTCCTGCCCGGAATGTTCCAGCATGGCAATGGCGTGGGAAAGCAGCTCCGGCGGGGGCTGGCAGCCCTTGAAGAAATCGTCTTTACCCGGAAACTGGGAGCGCCCTACAAACAACACCGGGGCAAGACCCGTGGGGGCAGGGCAGGTGGCCCGTTGCGGGGCGTGTGGCCCGAACAGCTCCAGGCAGGCAGCCAGGGGCAGGTGGGCCACGCTTGTTGCCCCTGCCTCACGCAGGGCAGGTAGAAAGAATGGGTCTGTCACAAACAGAGGCAACGTTTTCCACAGTGGGTCACGCACGCCGGAAAGCAGGTTCCAGGGGTTGTCCACACACCACACGGCAGCCTTGCTGTTATGCTGGGCAAGGCATTGCAGCACAGGCTTCATTGGGGTAAGGCCAGAAAAATTGATGCTGAAGAGCAGGGCAGGCTCCCCTTGCAGCAGGGTGGGTAAATAATGGGGGGAACCTTCCGCCAGCAGGGCCTGGGGGGCAGGGCGGCTTACCCGCAGGCCAAGGGCGGCAAAGGCCATGGCACATTCTTCACGCAGCAGGCCGTTGCCGGAGTCGGGTATGATAACATGACTGATGGAGGGCATGAAGGCCACCTTGTGAGAAGGGAGTGAGTGGAGCAATAGGGCACGCCCGGCAGTATAGCCGGAAACCTGCCAATTTTCCATGCGCCGGGCTGCTTGGCGAACGCGTAAAAATAGCATATAATGCGCGGTTCAAAGGAACAGGGCGTTTTTGCCCATTATAGCCCAACAGGTGCTGCATGATTGGCTGGCAGCATGTTGCCTTCAACAATTCGCCTTTTGCGCTGGCTGCACCCAATGGGGTTCCTTTGCAATGTGGAAAAATCAATGAAAAAGTACCGCGACCATTATTTTTTACAGGCCAAGCAGGACAACTACCCTGCACGCTCTGTATATAAACTGAAAGAAATAGACAAGCGTTTTCGCCTGTTCCATGCCGGGCAGCGTGTGCTTGACCTGGGTGCCGCCCCTGGTTCCTGGACCCTTGCCGCTGCGGAGCGGGTGGGGGAAACTGGCCTTGTTATTGCCGCAGACATTCAAAACACCACCACCACCTTTCCCCGTTTTGTGCAGTTTTATCAGGAAGATGTGTTTTACCGCACCCCGGCCTTTGAAGCGTTGCTGTGTGAAAGCGGGCCGTTTGATGTGGTAATTTCCGACATGGCCCCGCGCACCACAGGCCACCGAAGCACAGATCAGGCGCGTTCCGCTGCCCTGTGTGAGGAAGCCCTGGCCGTGGCCATTGCCCACTTGAAAAAGGGGGGCAACTTTGTGGTGAAGGTGTTTATGGGGCCAGATGTGAAGGCCTATTCCGAAGCCCTGCGCCGTTCTTTTGGCAGTGTGAAGTCGTACAAGCCTGCCAGTTCCCGTTCTGAGAGTTTTGAAACCTTCTATGTGGCTCTTGGGTTTAAAGGACTGCCTGCACCCGACCCTGGAGGGGAAATAATACCAGAGTAGAGGGCCTTGGCCCCTTGTGTATTCTTTCCCGACCAACAAAAACAAAAAAGAGTAGCCCATAGAAGGGCATGTGTAAGGAGATTCCCATGGCTGGACATAGTAAATGGAAAAACATTCAGCATCGCAAAGGCCGCCAGGATGCGAAGCGCAGCAAAGATTTTACCCGTGCTGCCAAAGAAATTATTATTGCTGCCAAAAACGGTGGCGACCCGGAATATAACCCCCGGCTGCGCAGCGCCATTGCCTTTGCCAAGGAAGTGAACCTGCCCAAGGATAAAATTGATTCTGCCATCCGCAAGGGCACCGGGGAAGAAGCAGGCGGCGATTTGGCCGAAATTATGTATGAAGGTTATGGCCCAGGGGGCGTTGCTGTGCTGGTGGAAGTAGCCACCGACAACCGCAACCGCACCGTGGCCGAAGTGCGCCACATTTTCAGCAAGAATGGTGGTGCCATGGGCGAACTGGGCTGCGTTGCCTGGATGTTCGACAGCAAGGGTGTGTTTACCTTTACCAAGGCAAAATACACCGAAGATGCGTTGATGGAAGTGGGCCTGGAAGCTGGGGCAGAAGACATTGTGGATGACGGCGAGGCCTTTGAAGTGCAGTGCGCCCCCACAGACTTTGAAGCCCTGCGCGAAGCCTTTGCCGCAGCAGGCATGGTAGCGGAAGAGTCCCGCCTTGGCCGCGTGCCGCAAAACACCGTACCTGTGGACGTGGAAGCCGCCAAAAAACTGCTGCGCCTTGTGGACGCCCTGGAAGACAACGACGACGTGCAAAACGTGTACGCCAACTTCGACCTGCCTGACGACGTGCTGGCAGAGATGGAGTAAGCGGTGGCTGGCCCCCTGCGTGTGCTGGGCATTGACCCGGGTTCCCAGTGTCTTGGCTGGGGGCTGGTGGAAGAAACTTCCGGCATGTTGCGCCTTGTGGATTGCGGGGCCATTCGCCCAAAGGGTGAAACCTTTTCCCAGCGGCTGGGGCAACTGTACACCCAGCTCGCCCAAGTGGTGCGTGAAGTGGCCCCCCACGAAGCCGCCATTGAAAACGTGTTTACCTGTAAGAACATGGCTTCAGCCCTGAAGTTGGGGCAGGCCCGCGGCATTGCCGTGGGTGCCTGCGCCGCCGGGGGTATTCCCGTGGCAGACTATGAACCGACGTTGGTGAAAAAAACGCTGGTGGGTACAGGCCGGGCAGAAAAAGAACAGGTCAGCTTTATGGTGGGGCGGCTGCTCAATGCAAAGCCCACCTGGGGGCTGGATACGGGTGACGCCCTGGCGGTGGCCTTGTGCCACCTGCAAATGCGGCGCTTGCAGATTCTCCTGGCCAAGCAGAAAAAGTGATACGCTTGTTCGGATTTTGAGTGTTAGGGCAAGCTGCATGCTTTGTGTTTGGTTTTGGGCGTGGCACGTTGGTAAAACTAGCCTTTTTTGCGCATGCGGCGTTGGCGGCGAATTTTCCGTCAGGGCAGACCGTGAGGGCAGCCCCTAGAAAAATCCGCCGCCGCCTTGCCTGCACAAAAAATTCTATCTTTTCACCAACGCCCCGCCCAAGCACAGCCCCCTGCTCGCGCATGGATGCACCT
>NZ_AUCY01000040.1 GCF_000430005.1 Desulfovibrio cuneatus DSM 11391 | reverse complement strand
AATACCCGCGGCGGCACGCCGCAAAAACTACGCGCTATCATTCACTCATAGTAAAAAATATCGCGGCGTCTTCGCCGCACCTTACAGGTAATTCTTCGAGCCTCCCCTACCCCACGCGCGCTTTGCTGCGCCCCCCTACTCGCTCGGAGTGCGGTCGTTTCTTCTCCGCTCCCCTACTGCATACCATTTACCTTTTGTGGCACATCTCCTTATTCCAGCAAGCAACCGATAAGCGCCCTTCGCCCTTGCTTGGCACGGTGGTATCCCGCGCGAATATATTTGTGCAGCGTACGAGTCTTCGAGTGAGCGGAACAAATCTACTGAGCGCAGGCCGGGAACCTAGCGGGGTTACGGGGTGCAACCCCGTACGCCTGGGGTCGTTAGGGGGCCGGGCGAGGGCCCCCTGACCCAAGCGGAGCGGAAGAATAAAGAGAAAAGAGGAATGGTGTGGCGCTTGCGCCGCAAAAAATTAGCCTAACCCACTAAGAATACTGGATCCCTGCCTTTGCAGGGATGACAGTGCTTAGGCTGGCGCGGCGGCACGCCGCATAAAAATACGCGCTATCACATTGAAAATACTGGATCTCCGCCTGCGCGGGGATGACGGTGCTTGGGCCGAATGCCTTGCCAAACGAAAAAACTTCGTGCTTCCCCCAAGCGGAGCGGCAAACAAAACAAAAAACAACAGGCAGGCGCGGCGGCACGCCGTACAAAACTACGCGCTATCACATTGAAAATACTGGATCCCCGCCTGCGAGGGGATGACGGTGTTTAGGCTGTTGTGGCGCTTGCGCCGCAAAAAACTCCCCCTCTAAAAATAAAAACAGGGGGCACCGCAACGGGTGCCCCCTGTCTCTCTTCTTCCTAAATAACGCTCTCCAACCTACTCCAGCGTCGTCCTGCTAATAATCTCATCCTGCACTTCTTTGCACAATTCCACAAAGAACGCACTATACCCTGCCACGCGCACAATCAAATCCCTATGTTTTTCCGGCGCATTTTGGGCTGCCAGCAGGGTTTCACGGTCCACGCAGTTAAACTGCATCTGGGCATTGCCCATAATAGACGCCGTGCGCAGCAAGGTGGACCACCCGGCCCGGCCCTGGGGGCTTTCCAGCGCCCGTGGGGCCAGCTTAAAGTTGTGCGCCATACCAAGGCTCATGGATTCCACATTGATCTTAGAAACCGACTTGATAATGGCGGTGGGGCCTTTGGTATCTGCCCCCTGGGTGGGGCTCATGGCGTCGGAAAGCGGGGCCTTTGCCATTCTGCCGTCTGGCGTTGCGCCCACCATGCCCCCCAGCGGGGTGTTGAACGACTGGGAAAGCGTGCCGTGAATATGCCGTGCATACAACGACTTGTGCTTATTGAACGCCTTTTCAGTGTAATCCACAATTTCCCCGGCAATGGCGTCCACTGAATCAATGTCGTTGCCGAATTTAGGTGCGTTCAGGCAATCTCTGTGCATTTGCTCATACCCTTGCCAGTTGGCGTCCAGGGCAGCCTTCAGTTCTGTCAGGGTATATTTTTTATCGTCATACACCAGCTTTTTCACGGCTGCCATGCTGTCTGCATAGGTTGCCAGCCCGGCAAAAATGGTGCCCGGCCCTTCATACAGCACCGCACCACCCGCCAGTACGTCCTTGCCCTTTTCCATGCAGCCATCCACAAACAGCGACATATACGGGGTGGGGGCCATGTCGCGCACAGTTTCCTGAATAAGCACGGAGCCTTTTGTGGTCATGGTCACAAGGTGGTCAAGCTGGGTTTTCACAGCTTTTTCAAAGTCGGCATAGGTGCGCAGGTTTTCCAGGGGCCCGGTATCAATACCCTGCTTGGTGCCGTGGGAAGGCAGCACCCCGCGGTGCAGCGCCATTTCAATGGTAATGGGCCATTGGGTAAAGCCCCCCACTGTCCACTGGTGAATTCTGCCGGATTTTTGCGGCTCAACGCAGCCCATAAGGCAGTAGTCACGGGCGTCGTCATAGTCAAAACCCTTGCGCAGCATCATTTTAATGTGGGCATCGTCAAAGTGGCAGGCAGGCATGCCAGCCCCGGCATGAATCACGTCCAGCACTCGTTCCAGGTAGCGCGGGGGCGACTGGTTATGAATGCGGCAGGCCAGGGTAGGCTGGTACATTTTCACCCGTTCCACCGCTTCCAGAACAAGGTAGGTGAGGTCATTGGTGCCGTCGCCGCCTTCACGCTTCACCCCGCCAACGCACATGTTAATAAAGGGCATGTACCCGGCAAAATAGGTGGCGCTGGCTTCCGGGGTGTACCAGATCATTTCGGAGCATTTAATCATGAAGCTGCCAAAAAGCTCAAAGGCCTGCTCATGGGTCAAGCCGTTTTCCGCCATATCTTTGGCAAAGCAGGGGTACACATACTGGTCAATGCGGCCAAGGGAAGTGCTGGCCTGATTTTCTTCCAGCAAAAACAAGGACTGAATGGTCCAAATGCTTTGCAGCGCTTCCTGGAATGTTTGGGGCGGGTTGGCAGGCACACGGGCGTTAACGGCGGCAATGTGCTCCAGCTCTGCCTTGCGCGTTGGGTCTGCTTCCTGCTGGGCCAGTTGGCTGGCATACTGGGAAAGGCGGTTGGCATAGGTCATAATGCCGTCACACACTTCCATGGAAGCCTGGTAAAAAGTCTGCTTCTGGGCAAAGTCCGGGTCTGTGGGGGCCAGGGCAGCAAGGTGGGCCTGTGCTTCAGCCTTCACCCCGGCAACGCCCTTGGTGAACAAAATAATGTCATAGCCGGGGCTTGTATCGCCGCCGCCACTGGTAACGTGGTAGGTGAGGTCGCTCACGCAGGCTTCCACCCCAAATTCCCACACCCCGGCTGCGCGCAGTTTTACTTCGCACGCTTCAGCAACCGACTTGCCTTCCCAAAAGGGGAACAGCTCTTCGCGCATGACGCGCTTGTCTTCTTCGCTAATAAAGTAAGGGTCTTGGGAGCGGGTGCTGATGGTTTCCAGTTCGTCGCGCACCCAGGCCCAGGCGGTATCTGGCGAAAACGCGCCCGTGCGGGGCTTGCCACAGGGGTGGCCCACAATAAGCTCGTTTGGCTGAATGAGCAGTGGCGCAGTTTCACAGGCACGACGAAAGCCCTTGGCCCGGAGCAATGCTTTCGGCAAATTTTCATTCTCGCGCATCACTTCCGTATAGGCAAGGGCACGATGAATGCCAATACTTGGCTTCACTTGCAGGTACGCGTCTTTTAAGGCCTGTAAGCGCTGGGGGAGTGCGGTATTTTGCTGGGCCATGTTGGTAGCTCCTGTGGAAACAAGTTCACTGGGCAAGAGCAACAGAACAGCGCTCTTGGCGGGCCGGAAACAGCGTAAGGCATCCAAACAATAAACTCATACAGTATACAATAACCGTTCCCGTAAGGGGAAGGTCAAGCAGTTTGCCAAAAGTATTTGTATAAATCCAAAACAGGTCGAAAAATCGTCGTGGCAGTGCTGGATTTTTTTTATAATTAGCCCTATTAATTCACTACATATTACTTAGTTCCATGAGGAAACCATGTCCTATATCATTCTTGGCGGCTTGTACCAGCATTACAAAGGCAACCACTACCGGGTGTTGCACCTTGCCCGCCATTCGGAAACCGAGGAACCCCTGGTGGTGTACCAGCCATTGTACGGCCAGTGCGGCATTTGGGTGCGCCCCCTGCCCATGTTTCTGGAAAACGTCTTCCTGAGCGGAAAAGAAGTGCCCCGCTTTGCGTATGTTGCCCCTGCACCGCAAGCCTTTGGCACCACCCTGGAAATAGGCCTTTCTCCAGCTTTGGCTGCGCTGCTTGGCACACCGGGTGCCTATTTGTGGGCAAAGGTGTGCCAAGCTTTCCCCCCTGGTGCGGTGGAAGCAACGCCTGCAAAAGAGGGCACACATGCACGCCTGCATTGTGCCGGGGTGCCTGCCGCCCTTGTAACCGTGGCCCTGCACCAGCAGGTGCTTGCCATGGGGGTGCCAACCTTTGGGGTGCAGGTGATGGCAGGAAACGGGGCCGAAGCAGAAGGCCCGCCCCTGCGGCAACGGGTGGTCATGCTGCCCGGCCCGGCAGGGCACGAGGTAGGTGTGGGCATTGAAATAAGTGGCACCCACGCCCGCATAGAACTGCTGGATGCCACACAAGGGGCAGCACGGGCGGTTTGCCTTCTTGGCGGGGAACAGGTAGAATAAGGAAACGTTTCAACTTTTTGGTTACTGCTCCGCTGCGTGTTGCCTGTTCTTCACGCAGCGTTTTTATTATTCTCATTGCGGGTGCGTTGCTGCAACACGCTTGCTGCCATGCCCCTGCCCACAAAAATGGAGTGATTATGCCCCCATGCCCCCAGTGCGGCTGTGACTATGCCTACCCCGATGGAGCCATGTATGTATGCCCGGAATGTTCCCATGAATGGAACCCGGAAGAAGCCGCAGCCACACCCAGTGAAGGCGGCGTGCGCGACAGCAACGGCAACCTTCTGGCAGATGGCGATTCCATTATTCTTATTAAGGATTTGAAGCTGAAAGGATGCTCCACCGTGCTGAAAAAAGGCACCAAGGCCAAGGGCATTCGCCTTGTGGACGGCGACCATGAAATTGACTGCCGCATGAACGACATGAAGGTGATGCTGAAGGCCGATTTTGTGAAAAAATGTTAGGGAAGCGCTGAGGTTTCCGTTTGGCGGTGTTGCTTCATGTTTTTTACAGGGGGGCAGGGCCAAAGAGCCCACCCCCCCTGTAAAAAACATTCGCGCCTTGCCAAACGGAATAAATCAGCGTTTCCCCAGCAACCGCAACACTCTGTCCGCTGCCTGCCGACTCCCCCCGGTGTGGGGGGCCAGCCACTGCTGGAAGGCCTGTTGCACAGCGGTGCGAGTTTGTGGGGGGGAGTGCGCAGTATTTTCATGAAAGCAGGGTACATTGTGCACAAGGGCCTGGAACAACTGTTCCGGGCTTTCTATTTGCTGCACCAGCCCTTGCTGCATCAACTCTTCCCCCACCCAGTAAAAATTATGCCATGAAGGGCCAATAACCACGTGGGCACCTGCCTGCAATGGTTCCAGAAAGTTTTGCCCACCCAAAGGCGCAAGGCTGCCCCCCACAAACACCACGCTGGCCTCGCTATACAGCCTGTCCAGTTCACCAAAGGTATCCCACACCAGAATGGCCGGGGCTGTTGCCTGGGCTGCTTGGGTGTGCTGTGTTGCCGCTATTGCCTGTGGCGTTTCTGCCCCATGGGCGCTCTGTTCCTGATTTTTCAGGTGGGAACGCAGCACAAAGGGCAGGCCCTGGGCTTCCAGCCATTGGCACCACGGGGCCACCCGGTGCATGTGGCGCGGGGCAATGGCAAGGCGCAGGGGCGTGCCATGCCGGGCCAGGGCAAGCACTGTGGGCTGCACCAGGGGTTCTTCTTCTTCCCGGACGGAAGCCAACGCCACCAGAGCCGGGGGCACAGGGCGGATAGCAACGGGGGCCTGCCCCGCACCCACCTGTTCTTCTCCCCCCTGATTTTCTCTGGCTTGGGCAGCGGCATTGTGCTGGCAGGTGCGTAGCAACGCCTCCGCCGCCCGGTCAAATTTGATATTAGGCATACATGCGGTATGGGCATGGGGGAACAAGCTGGCAAAGCGGCTTCTGTCTGCTTCACTTATAGCAAGCACGCTGTGGGGGGCGGCGTCTGCCCACAAAAAAGGCAGAAACTTGTAGTGCCGCAAACTTTTATCTGTCATGCGGGCATTAAGCACCAGCACAGGCACCCCTGCCGCACGGCAGGCCAGGAGCAGGCCGGGCCACAGTTCCGTTTCCAGCAGCACCACCACGCTGGGCTTGGCCTGGGCAATGGCGTTGGCCACCAGGGCCGGGGCGTCCAGGGGGGCATAGGCGGCATGGGCGCTCACCGGGCCTTGCCCAAGGCGCTGGGGCAGGGTTTGCAGCACTTCCAGGCCCTGGCGTGTCCAGGTGGTGGCAAGCAGGCGCAAGCGCGGCTGCCCAGCTTGTTGGGGCAACAATTCTGGCTGTGCCACAAGAGATTCTTGCAGGGCAAGGGCCAGGCTGTGGGCCAGCCACGCTTCCCCGCCGGAAGCGGCCTGCACCCATACCACGGGGGCGGCAATTGGTGCGGCGAACGAATCGCCCAGTGAGCCGGGCTGCACGTTCCCCTGTGGGCCTGCCTCTGCTTCCTGCCACGGCCATTCTTGGGGCACTAAACGCTGGGAAAACCCTTCACGCAGGCGCTTGTTGGTGCGTAACAACGGGGTTGCCCCTTTCCAGGCAAGGGTGTAGCAGGCGGAAAAAACGCGGGTGGCAAAGCGCATGGCTCTCCTGAAAAGGCACGTTTGTGTGGAATTGGGTGGGGTAGATTGTATGCCGTGGGTACATGTGTTCGTGCGCCATGGTAGTGCATTCTGCCTGGCCTGACAATGTTCCTTTTTCCGCTCCAGAGGCGGTGTACATGCCAGGAAAAATCCGCTGGTTCCGCGGGCAGGTGCGAGCTGTTCACGATCTCAATTTTTTAGCTACTCTCCCAGTTTAATAAAGATTCTTGCTTTTCACTTTGTCTTTGGCTAATGTCACATCTTCTCTACGCAGTGTGCACTGAGAGTAAAACACCATAACAGGGGAGAGCTATATGACAACCTGGACCCAAGTGTATGACCCATTACGAGCGCTCGTATCGGCAGCGCCAGAGTATCTTATTTCCGCTTTGGTGGCAGGCATTCCGCTTTATGTGTTGTTTTACATGCTGGCAGTACGCCGCACCCCGGGGCACAAGGCAGCCCTTTTGGGCACTTCAACAGCTATGCTGCTAGCCATTTTTGTATGGGGTATGCCTGCCAACCTTGCCGTAAGTTCCACCCTTATGGGCGCGGCATTTGGTATTTTCCCCATTGTCTGGATAGTTATTACCGCTGTGTGGGTGTACAACATGACAGTGGAGTCCGGCGAATTTGAAATTATCAAGGAATCGCTGGCAAGCCTCACAGACGACCGCCGCCTACAGGCCATTTTTATTGCGTTTGCCTTTGGTTCATTCATTGAAGGCACAGCCGGGTTTGGTACCCCTGTGGCCATTACCGCTGCCATGCTTGCAGGCCTTGGGTTTAACCCCATGTATGCCGCAGGTATTTGCCTTATTGCCAACACGGCCCCGGTGGCGTTTGGCGCCATTGGTATTCCCATTGTGGTGGCAGGGCAGGTAACAGGGCTGGACATAAACCACATCAGCGCCGTAGTAGGCCGCCAGTTGCCGTTCCTTTCCGTTATTGTGCCCCTGTGGCTGTGCGTTACCATGTGCGGCTTCAAGCGCTCCATGGAAGTGCTGCCCGCCATTATTGTGGCAGGGGTGTGCTTTGCTGGCTCCCAATTTGTTTTTTCCAACTTCCACGGCCCGTACCTGCCAGACATTATGTCTGCCATTATTACCATTCTGGGTATGGTGTTGCTGCTGCGCGTGTGGAAGCCGAAAAACGTATGGCACTTCCCGGATGAAAAAGTGGTTCCCCGCACCGGCGGCTGCAAGTATTCCGGCAAAGAAGTGCTGCGCGCCTGGGCCCCATACCTTATTCTTGCTGTAATGGTCTTTATTTGGGGGCTTGATGCCTTCAAAAGCATTCCGGCTATTAAAGGGACCACCTTCATGTTTGAATGGCCCGGCTTGCATAACGCCGTTATCAAAACAGCCCCCATTGTAGCAAAAGACGCCCCCCTTGCTGCCAAGTACACTGTGAACCTGCTGCTGGCCGCTGGCACTGCCATTCTCATTACCGGCCTGATTTCTTCCTTTGTTATGCCCCGTTACGGCCTTGGCAAAGCCATTGCCTGCCTGCTGCGCACCTGCCACCAGTTGCGCTACCCCGTGCTGACCATTGCCACCATTTTGGGCCTTGCCTACATCATGAACTTCTCCGGCATGAGTTCAACCCTTGGTTTGGCATTCACCAGAACGGGATTCCTGTTCCCCTTCTTTGCCCCCATTATTGGCTGGATTGGGGTGTTCCTTACCGGGTCTGACACCTCTTCCAACGCCCTGTTTGCCGGGTTGCAGCGCACCACAGCAGAAGCTTTGGGCATTGACCCCCACCTGACCGTTGCTGCCAACTCTTCCGGTGGGGTTACCGGGAAAATGATTTCCCCGCAGTCCATTTCAGTGGCCACCGCCGCCACCAACCTTATTGGGCAGGAAGGCAACCTGTTCCGCTTTACCCTGTGGCACTCTGTAGCCATGACCCTGGTAGTGTGCGTGATCACCTTCCTGCAAGCATACTGGTTTAGCTGGATGCTGCCGTAACACTGCCTTCGTGCTTCCACTGTAATTGATCAAAAAGCCTGCCGGGGGAATAACCCTGGCAGGCTTTTTTTCGCCTTGCGCCACAACTGAATTTCCCGGGTGTATTCCCTTGGCCAGAATCCGGTTTTCTTTGTGCCGAAATTCTCAAATGTTATCAGGCCATAAAGATAACTCCAAAGCTTCCTGTTACAAGGAATCTTTGCTTTACAGGAAACAGGAACAACGATATGGAATACAAGGCCTGACCTTTTTACTGTTTAACTCTCCAAGGATGTTGTGTATGGATGACAAACTTCTTGCCCTGGTGGCCCTGCTTCCCATTGTTGTCGCCATGATTCTCATGGTGGGCATGCGCATGGGGGCTGCCAAAGCCATGCCCCTGGCCTGGTTAACTGGTGCTGCAAGTGCCCTGCTTGTATGGGGCCTGCCCACATCATATATTGCCGCACTTACCGTGCAGGGCTTTGTTTCTGCCATTGGGGTACTCATTATTGTGTTTGGCGCACTGCTTATTTTGCATACGCTGCAATATTCCGGGGGGATGGAAACCATCCAGTACGGCATGCAGAACGTGAGCAAAGACATGCGCGTGCAGGCAATTATTATTGGTTACATGTTTGCAGCCTTCATTGAAGGGGCAGCCGGCTTTGGTACCCCTGCCGCCCTGGCAGCCCCTCTGCTGCTTTCCCTTGGTTTTCCGCCCCTTGCGGCGGCTGTTATCTGCCTTGTCTTTAACTCGTTCCCGGTTACCTTTGGTGCCGTGGGCACGCCCGTTATTGTAGGCTTTGGCAGCGCCCTTGGCGACCTGATTATGGCTGGTGGCTGGGAAACAAAAGACGCGTTCTTCAAGGTTATCGGGCAAACCGTTACCTTTATGCACGTACCCATGATCTTTATTCTGCCTATTTTCATGCTGGGCTTCATTACCCGCTTCTTCGGCCCCAACCGCTGTTGGAAAGACGGCTTTGCCGCATGGCGTTTTTGCGTGTTTGCCGCCATTTCCTTCACCGTTCCCTACCTGGCGTTCGCCTGGTTTGTAGGGCCGGAATTCCCCTCCCTCATCGGCGGGCTTATTGGCCTTGGGATTATTGTGTGGGGTGCCCAGCGCGGCATTGCCATGCCCACTGACGGGGTGTGGACCTTTGGCGACAGCAGCAAGTGGGAATCTTCCTGGACAGGCGAAATCGCCTTTTCCGGCAAAACCACCTTTACTGCCCACATGAGCCAGTTCATGGCATGGCTGCCCTATGTTCTTATTGGCGGCATCCTTGTGCTTACCCGCATTAGCCAACTGCCCCTGAAAGCATGGCTGAACAGCACGGCAACCGTTACTGTGAACATGGGCTTCCTTGGCTACCCAAAAGTGGCAGAAAGCCTGAAGCTGCTGTACCTGCCTGGCACCATTCCTTTTATGCTTGTAGCCCTGATTACCATTGTGCTGCATAAAATGCCCGGCGACAAGGCCACAAAAGCATGGACAGAAACATTTGTAAAAATGAAGAACCCCACCATTGCCCTGTTCTTTGCTGTGGCTTTGGTGAAAATATTCCAGGGCTCCGGCTTTAACCCTGCCCTGGCAGCAGGTGAAGTGCACCCCGTTTCCATGCCCCTGGTTATGGCAAAAGCCATTGCAGACCTGCTTGGTGGCGCATGGCCCCTGTTCGCTTCCTACGTGGGCGGCCTGGGTGCCTTTATTACCGGCTCCAACACAGTTTCCGACATGCTCTTTGGCGGTTTCCAGTGGGGCGTGGCGGAAAGCCTTGGCCTGAGTAAAACCGTTATTCTGGCTGCCCAGGCAGCAGGCGGTGCCATGGGGAACATGATCTGCATCCATAACATTGTTGCAGTGTGCGCCGTGGTGGGCCTGAACGGACGTGAAGGGGATATTCTGAAGCAAACCTTCTGGCCCTTCATGCTGTATGGTGTGGTGGTGGGTATTGTTGCCTACACCCTCATACTCACCGGGTTTACCTGGTAAGTTTCAGGCTGTTCTTGGTCAGGCAGTTACTGGGGGGGGCGCATCGCCCCCCTTTTTTATTGCTGGTCTTTTTGCGTTCTGCCTGCGTCAGGTGCGTGCCGTGCGACGCTCATGTATGTCTATACACATCGCTCCGCACGGCACTTCCTTCCTTGGCAGGACACAAAAATCCTCAGCAATAAGGGGATAGGGCTCGTTTTTCCGTTTGGCGGCGTCAGGTGCGTGCCGCCTCGTTCATTCTTTTTTACCCACGTCCCCATACACCGTGCGGTCTATTTGGGCTTCACTTTCTGGAAATCTACCACGTCCCCATACACCGTGCGGTCTATTTGGGCTTCACTTTCTGGAAATCTACCACGTACCCTTTGTGGCACAGTTTGCGCCTGCCCGCTCCCCTCATCAATATAACGTACTCATAGCCTCACCAGCGTTTGTGCGCTTCGTTGCGCCCGACCACTCATGTGCAGTGCGGTTGTTATGGTACCGCCCCTTTCTTGATAGCGATTGCTCTCTGTGGCACAGCAGATTATTTCGTAAAGGTTTCGATAAGTAGCCTCACTCGCAGCCAGCACGGTGTCCTCCCCGCGCGAATATGTTTGCGGGCGTCACGAGCGCAGCGAGTAAGCGTAGCAAACATTTTGAGCACGGGCCGCTACCTAAACGGGGTCTTGGGGCAGAGCCCCACGTGTGTGGGGTTGTCAGGGGGCCGCACAAGGGCCCCCTGACCCTAGCGGAGCGGCAAACAAAACAAGAAACAACAGGCTGGCGCGGCGGCACGCCGCACAACACTACGGAACTCCGCGCTTTACCGCCCCCCTTCCCTCCGCGCTTCCCTCCATTTACCACTGGACACTTCCCCCCGTACAACGTAAAAATACCGCAATGCCTATGGTCACTTCTTCCGGCCTCCATCACGTATTTTCCGGGCCGTTGCCCGACCAACCGACTTCATAAGGAGTTTTGCATGCGTACCATTTCTGGAATACTTTTGCTCTCCCTGTGTATGTTCATGGGGGCTGCCAGCCCTGCCCTTTCTGCCGAAAAACTTATTGTGTACACCTCCATGAAGGAGTCACTTATCGGCAAGTTAAAGGCCCAATTTGAAAAAAAATATCCCGATATTTCCATGGACTACCAAAGCGCCGGGGCTGGCAAGCTTATGGCAAAAATCGCAGCGGAACGCCAAAGCGGCACAGTGCTGGCCGACGTATTGTGGACCAGTGAAGTACCGGATTTTTACAACCTGAAGAAGGAAGGCGTGCTGGAACCCTACACCTCTTCCGAAATAGGCAACGTGCTGAACCCCTTCAAAGACTTTGACGGCAGTTTTACCGCCGCCCGCCTTGGTACACTGGGCATTGGCTACAACAAAAAATTTATCAAGGAAACCCCCAAGGCCTGGAGCGATTTAACCACAAAGCCGTTTAAAGGGGCCTTTGGCATTGCCAACCCTTCCCTTTCCGGCACTTCCTACATGAGCGTAGCCCTGCTGGCAGAAAAATTTGGCTGGGAATTTTTTGAAGCCCTGCGCAAGAACGGCGCAAAAATAGGCAAAGGGTCCGGCCAGGTTATTGACGACACCGCTTCCGGTGAACTGGTGGCCTCCCTTGCTGTGGATTACATTATTAACGACAAAATCAAAAAAGGTGCCCCCATGGCCCTGGCCTACCCGCCTGAAATGCTGGTGGTGCCAAGCCCTGTGGCCATTATTAAAAATACGCCCAACCTGGGTGCTGCCAAAAAATTTGTAGACTTTTTGCTGAGCAAGGAAGCCCAAACCATTATTGCCGGGGAAGGAACCCTGCCCGTGCGCACCGACGTGGAAATTCCCGCCGCATTTAATATGCCCACCCCGGCAGAAGCCATGAAGCGGGCCATTCCCATTGACTACCAAAGCCTTATGGAAAAGAAAGAAGCTAACGTAAAGCGCTTCAACGATATTATGCAGGGCAAGTAACCCTTCACCTGGCTCATTTCACTAAAAGTGCGGTGGGGGGTTACCCTGCCGCACTTTGCATACCCTGAGGAAACGCTGATTTTTCCGTTTGGCTGCGTTACTTCACTTTCTCCGTTCGGGCTTCATCTAGATGCGTGGGCAGCGAAGCTGCCCGCACCTTCCGCCCTCACTCCACGGCTCGCTACGCTCGCGACTGCCGTCGGCTTTAAGGATAGTTCAGGTAAATGGGGGTACAAGGGGACAATTGTGCAGGAAGCACAATTGGGAACCGCCCAACGGGCGGGAGCCGAAGGCCGAGGCCCAGGAAGGGCCGAGTCAATCATTCCCCTTGTAGGGGGGTGGGGGACAGCGTCCCCCAATAAAAATCAATCAATTTACACAGGTAGTATATGGCAACCATAGAACTTGACCACATCAGCAAACGGTATGAAGGCCGCGAGGTTCTTTCCGACCTTTCGCTGACCATTGAGCATGGCGAGTGTTTTACCCTGCTTGGCCCTTCCGGCTGCGGCAAAACGGTGCTCATGCGCCTTATTGCCGGGTTTGACGTGCCAGAACAGGGCACCATTCGCATTGGCGACACCGTGGTGGTAGATGCCGAAAAGCGCATTGCCCTTTCCCCAGACACCCGCGACCTTGGGGTGGTGTTCCAGGAATATGCGGTGTGGCCCCACATGACAGTGTTCGACAACGTGGCCTACCCCTTAAAGCTGGCCAAAACGCCCCAGGCCAAGCTGGAAAAGCGGGTTCTGGAAACCATTGCCCTTGTGAACATGACAGGGCTGGAGCGGCGCTTGCCTTCGGAACTTTCCGGCGGGCAACAGCAGCGCGTGGCCCTTGCCCGCGCCCTGGTGGCAAACCCCTCGCTTATGCTGCTGGACGAACCCCTTTCCAACCTGGACGCCAACCTGCGCGAAGAAATGCGGTTTGAAATCAAGGAAATGCAGCGCAAGCTGGACATTACGGTGCTGTATGTGACCCACGACCAGGAAATTGCCCTGGCCCTTTCCGACCGCATTGCGGTAATGGACAAAAAGGGACGTATTTTGCAAGTGGGCACGCCCTTTGATATTTTTGAAAAACCCGCCAGCCTGGCTGTGTTTACGTTTATGGGCGTAGCCAACTTTATGGCTGTACGCCAAGAAAACGGCGAATTTTATGTGGGCACGGGCACCCAGCCAGTACCATGGGAAAAGCCCCAGGGCACAGCCAAAAACTGGGTGGCAGGCTTTAGGCCTTCAGATGTTGTAATTAGCCGCAAGGAGCAAGGCCTGCGCGGCGTGGTAAAGCGGGCCAACTTCCTGGGTGCCATGATGGATTACCTGGTGGAAGTGGACGGGACAGAGTTTCGCACCGGGGTGGAAACCCATTTGGCAGTGGAAGCAGGGCTGATGTTTGCCGAAGGGGAACAGTGTTCCCTCCAGTTTGCCAGCCTGCACTGGTTTGATGCTGCTGAAATGGTGGAGGAAGCGTAATGGCGTCCGCTATAAAAAAGAATGAAGGCTTTGGGGCCGCCCAGCTTATTCTGGCCCTTTCCATTGGTATTCTGGTGGTGGTGGTGGCAGTGCCTGTGCTGCTCATTTTCTTGAACGCCTTCTGGGCGGATGGCAAGTTCAACGTGCAGGACGTGCTGCGTGTTCTCAGCGAGCCAGACACTTACCAGGCGTTGATGAACTCCCTTATTATTGCCGTGGGCACCACCATTGGCAGTACGGTGGTGGGAACGTTTTTTGCGTGGCTGGTCACACGCACAGACCTGCCGTACAAGCGCTTCATGAAAGGCATGTTCCTTGTGCCATTTATGCTGCCCTCGTTTATTGGGGCACTGGCCTGGAAAATGCTCCTTTCCCCCCGGGCAGGCTACATTAACCGCTTTTTCATGGACACCTTTGGCTTTGAAGAGCCGTTGTTCAACATTTACAGCTTTACTGGCATTATTCTTGTGGAAATAATGTACCTGTTCCCCTTTGTGTTCATTCAGGTGTGCGGCGCGCTGGAGCGCATGGACCCCACACTGGAAGAATCGGCCCGCATTTCCGGGGCTGGGCTGTTTACCATTACCCGCAAAATTACCATTCCGCTGGTAATGCCCAGCATCCTTTCCGGCGCATTGCTTATTATGCTTTACTCCATGGCCCACTTTGGCACCGTGGCGGTGCTGGGCATTGAAAACGGCATTTTCAACATTCCCACCCTTATTTATGAACGTATCCACCAAAGTGCTGGCAGCTTTGCTTCCATCCGTACAGGTACGGTGCTTGCCTCGGTGCTGGTGTTTTCCGCAGCGCTCATTTTATGGTTGCAGAATAAAATTCTGGGCAAGGGCCGCTACCAGATTATTGCGGGCAAAAGCTTCCGCCCCATGGAACTGAAGCTGCGCGGCCTGCGCTACCCCCTGCTGGCATTCTGTTTGGCCTACATCGGGTTTACCATTGTGCTGCCCACGGTGGTCATTTTCCTTGTGGGTGGCCTTACCACCTACGGCCTGCCCTTTACGGCAGAGCACCTTTCCCTGAACAACTACAAGTTTATTCTGTTCGACTATCAGGTAACCCGCGACGCCATTGTAAACAGCGTTACCCTGGGCCTTGCGGCAGCGCTTATTACCATGTCTGCCGGGGTAATGATTTCTTACGTTATCGTAAAAATGCGGGTGCGTGGCAAAGGCATTTTGGAGTTTTTAGGCATGTTGCCCTTTTCCGTGCCCGGCTCGGTTATTGCCCTGGGTGTTATTCTGGCCTGGAGTGGCAAACTGGGCATTAACCTGTACAACACGGTGTGGATCATTCTGGTGGCCTACATTGCCAGGTACATGGCCTTTTCCATTAAGGCCAACTCCGCCGCCCTGGAACAGGTGCACGATTCGTTGGTGGAAGCGGCGCGGGCCTGCGGTGCCAGTATGGGCCAAGCCCTGCGCGACATTGTGCTGCCCCTGGTGCGCCCCGGCATGTTTGCCGCCTTTTTCCTAATTTTCCTGCCTGCCCTGCGTGAACTCACAGTGTCCATTATGCTGTATTCCCCCACCACCCGCACCATTGGCGTGGCTATTTATACGCTGAACGAAGACGGGGAAACGGTTATGTCTGCCGCGCTGGCGGGCATTGCCCTTATCCTTATTGTTTCCGGGCAGCTTTTCATTAACCGGCTGACACGCAAAAAGGCAGGGCGGTAAGCATGTCGTACGTAAGGCTTATTAACGTAACCAAGCGGTTTGGCATGGTGAAGGCCGTGGATAGCCTGAACCTGAATATAGAACGCGGGGAATGCTTTTCCCTGCTTGGCCCTTCCGGCTGCGGCAAAACCACCACCCTGCGCATGGTGGCAGGGTTTGAAGATTTGGATGAAGGCGAGATTCATGTGGGCGACCGCCTGCTTTCTTCCAAGGCTAAAAACTTCTACCTGCCCCCGGAAAAACGCCACTTTGGCATGGTATTCCAGGCATTTGCCGTGTGGCCCCACCTTTCGGTGTATGAAAACGTGGCCTTTCCCCTGCGTATTCAAAGAATGGGCAAGGCGGAACTTGAACAACGCACCAAAGATGCCCTGCTCAGCACCAACTTGTGGGGCGTGGCAGATGGCAGCCCGGAAGACCTTTCCGGGGGGGGCAAGCAGCGCGTTGCTTTGGCCCGTGCCCTGGCCATTAACCCGGACGTAATGCTGCTGGACGAACCCCTTTCCAGCCTGGACCCCCACCTGCGTGAAGAAATGCGCTTTGAAATTAAAGACCTGCAAAAAAAATACGGCTTTGCCATTATTTACGTAACCCACGACCAGTCCGAAGCCATGGCCCTTTCAGACAGGATTATGGTGATGAAGTCCGGGGTGGTGCAGCAAATTGATTCGCCGTTGAACATTTACAGCAGCCCGGCCAACAAGTTTGTTTTCAACTTTATTGGCCTTTCCAACTTCCTGGACGTTTCCGCCCTGGGCAACGGGCAATATACGGTGGAAGGTTCCAATACCTCCTTGCCCACAAGCCTTGTGCCCCCAAGGGAAAAGGCTGCGCCCAAGCTTTCCCTGGCCAGCCGGCCTTCGGAAATCGACTTCACAACAGAAGGGGGCATTCTTGGCACCGTGCGGCGCAAGTCCTTCCTGGGTGAAGTGATTGACTACCAGGTGGATGTGGGCGGGCAAACCGTGCGGGTGCAAAAAGGCCGCCGGGAAGCTGGCCCCAATGTAGGTGAAGCCTGCGGCCTGCACCTGCTGCGCCCCCACTGGTATGGGATAGAAGAGTAAGGGAAACGCTGATTTATTCGGTAGTTTTTTACGCAACGAATAACACAGTCTGTTTACGATGCATAAAACAAGCGGATACGGGGAATGCACTTCCCGGTATCCGCTTGTTTTATGCCCGCTTCTGCCAGCGTATGGCTTGTTATTGATGCCGTTGGCAAAAGCAGTGGCTGAACTGCTTTTTTCTTCTACCTTCTGATAAGCCCATATTTTTTCAGCTTGTATTGCAGCGTGCGGCGGCTAATGCCCAGGCTGTCCGCTGTTTTTTCCCTGTGCCCCTGGTAATATTCCAGGGCATGGAGCAGGGTTTCGCGTTCTGCCTGTTCCAGCAACGACCCTGCGCCCAGTGCTTCCGCTATTGCAAGCTCCGGGGGATATGGCCCGGCTTGCGGGGTGCCCGCAGGCACAGTGGCCTGGGGCTGCGCCGTGCCTTGGGTCTGCACAGCAGGAGCCGCAGCAGGAACCGCAGCAGAAGGCTGGCTTGCAAGGGGGGCCGCCAGTACATGTGGGGGCAAGGAATCTGGGTGCAGCACGTCGGAACGGCTCAAAATAAGGGCGCGCTCCAGCACGTTTTCCAGCTCCCGCACGTTGCCGGGCCAAGTGTAGCGGCACAGGGCCGCCAAGAAATTCTGGCTGATTCCCCGAATGTTCTTGCGGTTTTTTTCCGCAAGCTGCCCCAAAAGGTGGTGGGCCAGGCGCGGAATGTCGTCCAGGCGTTGACGTAATGGCGGGGAAACCACTTCCAGTACGTTGAGGCGAAAGTATAAATCTTCCCGAAATTCCCCGGCTGCCACGGCCTGACGCAAATTGCGGTTGGTTGCGGCAAGAATGCGCACATCCACCGGAATGGTACGTACAGAGCCGAGTGGCTCCACCTTTCTGTCTTGCAGTACCCGCAACAGTTTTGCCTGCAAATCCATGGGGATTTCACCAATCTCATCCAGGAACAGGGTGCCCCCGGCAGCAAGCTGGAAGCGCCCTGGCTTGTCGCGCACGGCCCCTGTAAAAGCCCCTTTTTCATACCCGAACAGTTCACTTTCCAAAAGCTGGGCAGGCAGGGCCGCGCAGTTCACTTTAACCAGCGCGTTTTTGCTGCGTGAACTGGCTTTGTGCAGGGCTTCGGCAATAAGTTCCTTACCCGTGCCGGATTCCCCGCAAATAAGCACTGTGGCCTCACTGGGGCCAGCCTGCTGAATAAAGGTATGCAACCGGGCAATGGCAGCGCTGCTGCCCACAATGCTTTTTTCCACCTCTTGCCCTGCCACCTTGGCCAAAAGCCGCTCATTTTCCTGGGCAAGCTGGCTGAAGGAAAAGGCCCGGTTCAGGGTAAGGGCCAGTTCGTCGTTGTCTGCCGGTTTTGTCAGGTAATCAAATGCCCCGTTTTTCATGGCTTCCACAGCCGCCCCAACGGTGCCGTAGGCCGTTAGCATAACCACAGGCGTTTCCGCACGTATGCCATGCAAGGCGTGCAGGGTAGCCTGCCCGTCCATGCCGGGCATTTTCATGTCCACCAGCACCACATGGAATGTTTGCGGGGCAGCGGTGAACAGGCTCACGCCTTCTTCGCCGGAACCAGCTTCGCTTACCTGCCAGCCGTCGTCTTCCATCACCGCACGCACCATCAGTCGGTGGCCTGGTTCATCATCTATGATGAGCAAGTGCTTGTTCATGCGGTGGGTCCTTCGGTGTTATGAGGTAAAATACAGCGTTTCCCTACAGAAAACACTGGTTTTCGCCATCCTGCGTGGGGCTGGGCGTTGCGCTCTTATCCTGCTGCGCAGCACTGGCCCCCATTCCGGCATGGGGGAACAGCAGGCGCACTGTGGTGCCCTGGCCCGGAGCCGAGGTAATATGCGCTTCCCCGCCGTGGCGGTGCATGGTGCCCTGCACCAGGGCAAGGCCAAGGCCTGTGCCGCGTTCCTTGGCCGTAAAAAATGGCTCAAAGGCCTGTCGCAAATGTTCTTCCGGCATACCTTTGCCGTTGTCGCGCACTTCCAACCACACCCCTGCCGCTTCTGTGCCGGAAGCAATGGTTATGCATGGGGCTGCCTCCTGTTGCGGGGGCATGGCGTCCAGGCTGTTCAGCAGCAGGTTGAGCAGGCTTTGTTTAATGGCATCGGCATCGGCCCAGGCTGTTTCCTGCGCCAGCTCACGTGTAAAGGTAACGCCTTTTTTGCCTGCGTCAAACCCCAGCAGGGCTTCCATGTCGTCCACCAGGGCAGGCAAGAACACGGTGGTGGGTTCCACCGATTTGGGCCGGGCCAGAAACAACAAATCGGTAATCACCCGGTTCAGGCGGTCAGCTTCCTGCATCATGGTGCGGGCGTAAGTGGCGTCCGGTTCCTTGCCCCCAAATTTTTTCACAAAATACTGGGCAAAGCCGCGCAAGGCACTTAAGGGGTTGCGCACTTCATGGGCCACCCCTGCCGCAAGGGTGCCAATGGCGGCCAGCTTTTCCGCCGCAGCAAGGCTGTGTTCAAGCCGTTCAAGCTGTGTTCTGTCGCGTATAATCATCATGTAATCACCCTCTGCTCCTGCTTCCAGGGGCAGGGTACGCACTTCCAGTTGAGCATTGGGGGTGCGCACCTTTTGCCAGCAGGCGGGGCACTGGAAGGTGGCGCGGTCCAGCACACAGCCAGCCACCGGGTCTGGCAGGGCTGTTATGGGCTTGCCCAGCAACTCGCCCGAAGTGCATTCCAAAATAGCAAGGGCCGCAGGGTTCACAGAACAGATAACCGTTTCCCCTTGGCGGGTTTCAAGGGTAATAAGGCCGTCGGGCAGGTTGTCCAGCAAGGTGGCCTGAAAATCTTCCAGCTTGGCCGCTTTGGTGGCCTGTTCCCTGCGGGAAAGAAAACTAACGGTAAGCCCCCAAATAAACAGGGCAGCCCCCAACAGGTACAACGCCTGGAACAAGGCATTGCGGCGGAACCCTTTATACGCTTCCAAATGCTTTTCCAGGTCAATGCCCACCACCAGGAAAATGGGCACGTTTTCCCCATTGGCAAAGCCCAGGTGGCGCATGCGGGAAGGGGCAAGGCGCCGGGCAGAAACATAGGTCAGGGTGCCGTCAATTTCCAGCCTGCCATGCCATGCACCTTGCTCAAACAAGGTTTCTGTCATGGACGTAGGCAAGGTAATTTCGCCCCCTGTATGCTGCGAAGTGGTAAGAAGCTTGCCCCCCCCAGGGGTAAGAATACCCACAAACAAAACGCTGCCATCCTCTTCCATGTCGCTGAAAAATTCTGCCGTGTGGCTGGAAAGGCGGTCGGCCCCATCGCGCATGGGGGTGCGGCGCAAAGAACTTTCCACCGCCAGCAACACGGCGCGGGTACTTAAGCGCAGGTGTTCTTCTTCCGCCTCACGCAGGTGGGTTATGGCCTGCCACGTGGACGCCAGCAAAGAAATGCCAATAATGGCCAGGGCCAGTATGGCAATAATCAGGGTGCTGCGTTCCGCTGTGGAGTTTATGCGTTTCATGGGCGGGTGGGGGCTGGCCCAAGGGCCAGCAGTGCCTTAATGCTTTGTGGGGTGGGTTCAGTAAACAGCAGGGCAGTAAAGGCAGCTTTGGCGGCGGCATATTCATGGCTGTGCTGGAAGGTGCGCAGCTCCGCCAGGGCAGGGGCCACGGCCTCCGGCGTTTCCACCGTGGCCCACAGTTTGCCTTCCCCAAAGTTTGGCAGGTAATTCAGGCCCATGTCGGCATCTTCCCCCGGCGTGCGGGCTGCCAGCACCGGGCAGCCAAGGCTTACCGCCTCCGCCAGTGCGCCGGAACCTGCCCCAATAACGCCACTGGCCCCGGCCAGCGCTTCTGCCAAAGGAGTAGTGACCAAGGAGGGCGCAGGGGGCAACAGCCCAGCATAATCTGCCGCTTTGGTGGCAGGGTGGAATTTGTACGCTACCTTGCCAGGGCTGGCAGCCAGGGGGCGCACCAGTTCCAGCACGCGGCGGGTTTCTTCCGGGTGGTAAGAAAGCAAGGCAAGCAATGGTTTTTCATCGTCTGTTTCAGCAGTTGCCCTTGCTGCGCCTTCCTTGGCAGGCACAGCCAGGGGCATGAACAAGTGGCGGTAGCGCAGGGCCGGGCCCACAACATAGTGTTGGCAAGAACCTTCGGGCAGAAATTCCGGGCCTGTCACCGCCACCACGTCCGGGGCAAGGCCCAGGGCCGCTTCTGTGTCGTCGGCATGGTTATTGAGCAGGGCCGCAGGCCATGTAAACAACTGTGCGCCAATAACAATGGTACGCGGTCCGTGCTGCTGGGCGCTGCGCAGCCCATACAGAAAGGCTTTATTCAGGGTTTGGTTTTCATACCAGGAAAGCACCTTGGGGGCCGTTGCCTGATTTTTACCCACACGGGCCAGCAAGCCACCCAGGCGAAAAGCCGCCAGCCTGTAAGCTTCCCCCACCAGCACGCACTGGCCCGCGCTGGCAATAAGGGCGTCATGAATGGCCTGCTCCGGGGTGCCAGGGGGGGAGTTGCGCAAGGAACGGATAAGGCCGCACAAGGCAAAGGGGTATACACACAGGTGCCACACCAGGGCGGCAAAGTCGCGCAGGCGCAGCAAGTGCACTTCCGTAAGGCCTGCCCCGCTTTGGGAAAGCACGGCCAGCGCCTGCCACAGCACGCGGGGGCTTCTGGAACCGTACAAACGGAATAGCCGCACAGGGGTGTACCCTGCGGCGTGGGCCGCTTCCCACACGCCCGTCAAATACATTTCCTGGTAGCGCTTTTCCCTGGCAATTTGCGGGAGCAAGGCAAAAGTGTCTATAACCAGCAAGAGGCGCTGTGCACCATGTTTTTTTAGTAATGCCTTGGGCATGGCCCAGCCCAAAAGGCCCACCCACACCTTGGCCGCCAGCAAAAAGAGCAGGTGCCCAAGGTTGGTGGCAGCATAGCGCAACCACAGCCGTGTCCAGGCCGTGGCATTCATGGGGGGCAGCACGCTGCCTTCCACAAAGCGGCGCACCACGTTGCCGTAGTTGGGCGCCTTGGAAAGGGTGGGGCAACATACAAGGTGCGGGTTACGAAACGCCGTGCCGTTAATACGGCTGTATGCCTGGAAGAGTTCGCGTAGTTTGCCTGTTGGTTGCATTGGGAATCCTTAGGGAAACGCTGATTTATTCTGTTTGACGGCGTTACTGCACGTTTCTTGAATACCATTTAATCAGGGGCTTCTCGGGAATTCCTTATTGCGCGCAGTACCACTGGTACATACGCTGCAATCCTTCGCGCAGGGTTACGGAAGGCTCATAGGCCAGATATTTTGCCGCAGCGGAAATGTCGGCAAAAATACCGTGAATATCCCCTGCTGTGCAGCCGGAATATTCCACGGTAACAGGCTTGGAGGAAAGGGAGCACAGCGCGTCCACCAGGTCGCCCACCTGCATACGCCCGCTGCCCCCCACGTTTATTACGTGGCCGCCAGACTGTGGCCGGGTAAGGCAAGCCAGAAACGCGGTGACCACGTCGTCAATATACACAAAATCGCGGTAGCGGTTGGGGCTGCCTTTTACATGAACGTGGCCGTCGTTGTGCATCATGGCCATAAAAATGCTTACCATGCCCTGGCGCAGGTTGGTCATGTTCTGGCCGGGGCCATACACGTTAAACAGGCGCAACGCGGTGGAAGAAATGCCATACTGCTCATACAGGCGCAGGTAATGCTCGCTGGCAAGTTTACCCACCCCATAGAAGGACATGGGAAAAGTGGAGGCTTCTTCTGTAATAGCCTCATTGGGCTGCACACCGTACACGCTCATGGTGCTGGCATACACAAAGCGCTTGCAGCCAGTTTTCAGGGCGAACTGCAACAGGTGCAGGGTGGATTCCGTGTTGGTGCGCAGGTCGTAGGTGGGGTCGTCAAAACTGATTTCCCCGCTACTTTGCCCGGCAATGTGGAAAATGGCATCGTAATGCACCGCAGGGATGAGGGTGCCATACACGGCAGCGTCATGGCAGTGCCCTTCATGAAAGTCCACCCCGGCAGGAACATTTTCCCGGAACCCGGTGGTCAAATTATCCAGCCCCACAACGTCATTCCCCGCAGCCAGTAATGCTTTTGCCACTGCTGCCCCAATAAACCCGGCAACGCCAGTAACAAGATACCGTGCCATAGCTATCTCCTGCTTGTTTGTTTGTATGAATTGAGGCCTGAGTTATGTGCATGTATTCTTTGGGGAGGCTCTGTCTCCTTCCCATCTTCAAAAAAACACCCATTATAGGGCATTAGGGAAACGCTCAGTTTTTGTGTTTGGCTAGGCGCGAGTGTTTTGTAACAGGGGGGTGGGCTCTTTGGCCCTGCCCCCTGTTACAAAACAGGAAGCAACGCCGCCAAACGCAAAAAATGGGTGTTTCCCTAGAATAATACCTTGGCGTCTTCCCGCAACCTGTCCACGCCATCTACCACCACAACATCCCCTGGCGCAAGCCCTTCCAGCACGATAGTTTCCGTGCTTGTGGCATAGCCTGTGCGTATTTTACGCGGGGTTACTGTGCCCGTGCTGCGGCGCGGCTGGGGGGGCTTTTGGGTGCCGTTACCCGCCTTTTCCATTTTGGCGGCAGGCGCTTGCTTTTCCGCTGGGGCAGCTTTTTCCCCAGCTTCCGGGGCAACAATATCGCCCACCCCAAACACGAAAAAGCCTTCGTTGTCGCGCTGCACTGCGGAAGAAGGAATAACCAGGGCGTTTTCTTGCGTGCGCACCAGCAGGCGCACGTTCACAAACTGGTTAGGGAACAGAATAGTACCCACATTGGCAAACGCGGCCTTGGCTTTTACAGTGCCTGTGGTGGGGTCTATCTGGTTATCCACTGAACTGAGGGTGCCTGTGGCCAAAAGAGTCTGGTTGCCCTGGCCCCAGGCTTCCACCGTAAGGGGGGCCTTATTGTGGGCAGCAAGCACTTCCGGCAGTTCACGCTCTACAATACTGAAGGTAACAAACATGGGGTCTGTCTGGGTAATTACCACAATGCCTGTGGCGTCTGCAGCGCGCACCATGTTGCCCACATCGGTTTTTTTCAGGCCAGCC
Organism: Desulfovibrio cuneatus DSM 11391; assembly: GCF_000430005.1. Taxonomy (GTDB): domain Bacteria; phylum Desulfobacterota; class Desulfovibrionia; order Desulfovibrionales; family Desulfovibrionaceae; genus Frigididesulfovibrio; species Frigididesulfovibrio cuneatus. The sequence continues at coordinate 7,183 of NZ_AUCY01000040.1, read as the reverse complement.
CTGCCAGAAATGGGGGCCTTGATGCTGGTGTAGGAAAGCTGAAGTCTGGCGTCTGCAAGATTGGCCTCGTACACCTGCACATTGCCTCTATACTGCCCCACAAGCGCTTCTTGCCCCTGAAGCTGCTGGGTGGAAACAGAACCTTCCTTGATGAGTTTTTTGTAGCGCTCTAAATCCAGCTCTGCCCCGCGAAGTTGGGCCTGACTGGTGGCAAGGGCACCCTGCACCTGGGCCAGCTTCACCTCAAAAGGTTTGGGGTCTATTTGGGCCAGCATGTCCCCTTCCTGCACCAGTTGGCCTTCTTCAAAAAAGACTTTTTCCAGGGGGCCATCCACCCGGCTTCGCACCAGGGCGGTGTTGGCAGGCACCACGGTGCCAATGGCTTGCAGGTAAACAGGAATAACCTTGCTGACGGCTGTACCCACGCGCACAGGCTGGGGGCGTTCCTCCTGTTGCTGCGGGTTTGAGGTAGGACCGAACAGACGCCACGCCAGCCCCACGGCTACAATAGCGATGGAAAAAAGGAGGCCCCGTACCCAGGAAAAGCCAGAACCCTTGTTTGCAATATGCAGCATGAAAAAAGACCGCCGCTAGAATGGTGAAGGAAAAACGTTGTATATTACGGTGAAAACCACAGCCAGACAACCCCACTAGACTGCCTGGGAGAGACTCTTCAAAAAGCACGCAAAACGCCGTTTTGCACTGGTCTTACTGGAGCCAAGAGCCAAACGAGGCCCAAAAGGGCCTCGGGAACTGTTCCTTTGCGCAAGGGCCAGAAAGGGAACAGCATAGTGCTACTATACTAACGAAGGGTTGTTACACAGCCGTGACAACAGGAACAATAATGGGGTCCCTGTCCAGAATTTTACGGAAAAAGCGCCGTAAATCTATGCGAATGCGGTCGCACAGTTTATCCATTTCTCCTGCTGGGGTACCTTCAATGGCGTCCAGCACAAGGCATTTTGCGTCGTCCAGCACGTGGCTGAACTGTTGCTCAAACACAAACCCCTTGGAAAAAATCTGCGGGCCGTGCAAAATGCTCCAGGTGGCTTCATCCAGCACCATAACCACCACCACAAGGCCTTCCCCGCCCAGAATATGGCGTTCCTTCAGCACGGCCTGACCCACGTCCCCCACGCCCTTGCCGTCTACCATAACCTGGTGGGCAGGCACGCGCGGTTCGCGGTGGAAGCCGGAAGCGTTAATGGTAAAAGGCATGCCGTTTTCAATAATATGGGCATTGTCCGCGCTCACCCCGGTGGCAATGGCCAGGCGGCGGTGCTTTACCAGGTGGCGGTATTCACCATGCACAGGCACAAAATATTGGGGCCGCACGGCTTGCAACATGGCTTCCAGGTCTGGCTTGGGAGCATGGCCGGAAGCGTGTACAGGATAGTCCTTATCAAAATAAATGTCGGCCCCTACCCGGTAAATATTGTTCACCAGGGTGTTTACCGCCATAACGTTGCCAGGAATAACCCGCGAAGACATGATAACCACGTCCCCTGCGTGAATGGAAAGGCGGCGGTGCTGGCCGTTAACAATACGGGAAAGGGCGGAAAGGGGTTCGCCTTGCGAGCCAGTAACCAGCAGCACCTGCTCATAGTCGGGCATGGGGGGGGCCTGGGAATCGTCCAGGTACACTTTTTTGGCCAGGCGCAGCTTGCCAAGGCGAGAAGACATTTCAATGTTGTTCATCAGGCTTCTGCCGCTCACAATAACGCTGCGGCCTGTGGCGTCAGCACAGTCGAACACTTCCTGGATGCGCTGAATGTGGCTGGAAAACAGGGTAACAATAATGCGCCCTTCCGATTCAGCAAAAATGTGCTTCAACGCTTCCAGCACGTCGCGTTCGTTAATGGAACGGTTTTCCCGCTCAATGTTGGTGGAGTCGGAAAGCAGCAAGGTTGCCCCCTGCTTGCCCGCAAAGTTGCTGAACATTTCCAGGTCGGTGCCGGGGCCATCAAGCGGGTCCGGGTCAATTTTAAAGTCGCCAGTGTGTATAACGCGGCCAATGGGGGTTTCAATACCCAGGGCATAGCCTTCAATAATGGAGTGGCACACCGGGAAAAAGTGGAAGCGCATGTCCCCAAGGGGCAAAGGCTTGCCAGGGAATACTTCCACAAGGGGGCAGCGGTCTAAAAGGTTACGCTCGCGCAGCTTGTGTTCCACCAGGGCAAGGGTAAAGGACGAGCCGTAAATGGGCACGTTGGAAAGGTGGGGCACCAGCCAGGGCAAGGCACCAATGTGGTCTTCATGCCCGTGGGTAAGCACAATGCCTTTTATTTCATCTTTAAATTCAGTGGCATAAGCAAAGTGAGGAATAATAACGTCCACCCCAAGGTGGTAATCCGTAGGGAACATAAGGCCACAGTCCACAATAACCCTGGCGTTGGGGGTGGACCAAAGCATGCAGTTCATGCCGATTTGGCCAAAGCCGCCCAGCGGGGTAATGGTAAGGTGCCCGTTCATGTTCACGGGGCGTTGGTATTGCGGCTGCGGAGAAAGGCCAAATATACTGGTGTTCATTGCTGGTCCAAAGGTAAGAATAGTGAATATGCGCAACCAATAGCGTGTGCGCAATGGAAAGGAGTACATTAATTGTATGAGGCAGGACTACCCTGTTCCGCACTGCAACAGCAAAGAACAGGAAGCCGGGGAATCACATTCCCCAAAAAATTCAGTACATTCACGGGGCAGCATGCCGGGCGGCATAATAAATTTATGGTAATTTCCATAAGAAAATGCAAAGAGAAATTGCCCTGGCCTGTGTGCATAAAGTGCATGCCATGAAAGAGATAGAAATGGGGATTTAACAAATCCTCAAAGGGCAATTAAACGTATCGCACGTGAATATTCATACTATAGCCTGAAAGTGCAAAAGACACAACTGCCTCCTGCTTTGATTGCGGCCAAACAAAGGCAGGGGCAAAGCGCAGCGTAAAGTACCAGAAGTTACTACTGGGGCCTGCGTACAATCTGCAACGCATATTTGGCCCCTTCCCTGTCGCCTGCTTCTTGTTGCATCCGGGCAAGCAGCAGGTACACCTGCTTTGTAGCAGCCTTAGCAAGGCTTTGGTGCAGGCAAAACCGGGCCAGTGTGGCATTGCCCTGGTGCAGGGCCAGCTCTGCCCTGGCACTCCAAATAACACCCTGCTCTTCCTGATTGGCATGCAGGGTGGCATAACACAGGCACAGGCCCACGCAATGCGCTTCCTGCTGGGTAAGACTACCCTTGCAGAGCAGGGTAGAAGCCGCGGCAAGAAAGGCCGCTGTGTTTTGCGCCTGCAAGGCCAGTTGGCCCGCGGCAGCAGGCAACCCTTGCAGCGCTTCCTGCCCAGGGTTTGGCAATTTGCCTGTGGTAATAATGCGCTGCACAGCAGGGGCCATGGCTGCCAGGGTTGTATCTTGCCGGGTGGACTTTGCCAGGTGGGCCGTAAAGTCGTCCATTTTTCTATTAATATGGCAGGGGTTGCCCCGGTCTATTTTGCGCTGAAAGCACTGGGCTGCTTTGTAGTAGTAATGATGAATGGATGCGCGCTGCGTTTGCGGAATGCAAAGGGGAAACCCCGGCGGCACTGGGATGTGCTCCGGCGTAACAGAATGCAGCCCCGCCTTGGGGTGAAAGGCATGGGGGTTTGCGTAGGCATTCACCAGGGCAGGCTGCACAATGGTTTTGGTGTGTACGTCGTCGCCAAGGCAGGCCGTGTAATTGGCCAGCACAAGCCCCTGCGGGGTGGTGGTGTGCCCGGAAGAACCGAACATGCGCCAGTTTATAGCAACCCCGGCATACGGTTCAAACTCCGCAAGAAACAGACGCACGTCAGACGTTTCATTGAGGCGCAAAAATTCGTCCGCATCCAAAAAAGCAATCCATTTGAATTCATGCCCGTGCCGCTCCCAGCAATCCGTATACACGGCATCCTGGTTGCTTTCTGCCGCGTTGCGGTACACCGTAACTACCGGGTGGCTGGCCCATGGGCCAAGCAATTGCGTAATGGGCACAGCGCTGCAATTGTCGTAAATAAAAATATGCTCAAACCCCAAAAGGGTATGGTACGCTACCCATTCATGCAGGAACAGGTCTTCGTCTTTGGCTATGCAGCAGAGGGCGGCGTATTGCATTCTATACCTATTTAGCTTGGGCTTCGTGGAAATGGGCCAGGGCTTAGCCTTTTGTGTTTTGTTTTGGGCGTGCGACTTCCTTCCACTCGGGCTGCGTGGAGATGCTTCAGCGGCGTAGCCGCTTTCGCCCTCCGCCCTCGCTCGATTAGCTCCGCTCCTGCGGCGGGGTAGATGCGCCGCAAGCACAGCCGCCTGCGCCCCGCCTTGTCGCTCCACGGCTCGCTACGCTCGCGACTGCCGTCGGCCTTAGGGAAGCTTTTGGCGTAGGACTGTATTGTCAGCACTACGGCGAAGGGGCATTCCAAGCTCCTGCGAGCGAGTGGAGGCACCGTAGGTGCGACCTTCTTCCACTCGGGCTGCGTGGAGATGCTTCAGCGGCGTAGCCGCTTTCACCCTCCGCCCTCGCTCGATTAGCTCCGCTCCTGCGGCGGGGTAGATGCGCCGCAAGCACAGCCGCCTGCGCCCCGCCTTGTCGCTCCACGGCTCGCTACGCTCGCGACTGCCGTCGGCCTTAGGGAAGCTTTTGGCGTAGGACTGTATTGTCAGCACTACGGCGAAGGGATATTCCAAGCTCCTGCGAGCGAGTGGAGGCACCGTAGGTGCATCCATGCGCGAGCAGGGGGCTGTGCTTGGGCGGGGCGTTGGTGAAAAGATAGAATTTTTTGTGCAGGCAAGGCGGCGGCGGATTTTTCAAGCGGGCTGACCTCAAGGTCTGCCCCGAAGGAAAATTCGCCGCCAACGCAGGCTGCGCGAAAAAGGCTAGTTTTACCAACATACCACGCCCAAAACCAAACACAAAAGGGTACGCCGCCGGAGCATCTTCCCCGCCGCAGAAGCGAAGAAAATCGCACGCCCACAACCAAACACAAGCATAAAGCATAAAGCATAAAGCATGCAGCTTGCAACTTGCAGCTTGCCCTGGCTTGGTGGGCACGTATTATTCCCCGGTTTGGCAATCTCCCCAGTGGCACGGGGCCAAAGGCCCTGCCAAGGGCAGCTTTTCCGATTCAGTGGGGTCGTGGGGCAGGTCTGCCAAGTTTGCCACCAGGGCAACCCCTTCCCCATGCGCCCCAAAAGCGTACCACACCCCCGGCGGAATACGCAACAGCCGGTAATTCTCCGGCCTGCCCAGCACCACTTCTTCCCGCACACCTGCGGTGGGTGAAGAAGTGCGGGCGTCAAAGAGCACCACTTTCAGGCTGCCCACGGGCACGGCAAACAGTTGGGTTTGCATACTGTGGCGCTTCCAGCCCTTCACGGCCCCTGCTTCCACTTCCGAAAAGTACATTTCACCAAAGCCGGAAAACAAAGGAGAGCCTTGCCGCACCATGTGCAGCACCGGGCCGCCTTCCGTAGGAATTTCCCGCAGGGGCAAGGTAACGGCCCCATCTATTGCCGTGGGCTGCGGCGCAGGCGCTTGTGCAGGCTGCTGGCCATTTGCGGTGTGTGCAAAAGTACCGTGGGCCACAGTTATTCCTTGGCCCAGGCCAGCCCGGCCTTGTTTGCGGCAGCGGCATACGCACCAATTTGCCCAAGGGTAAAGGCAAACATGCGCTCTTCAAGGCCTTGTTCTGCTTCTGCCTTGGGGCCTTCCTTGTAAAATGCCCGGTACCATTCAGCCGTGTAGCGAATGGTTTCTGTAAAGGGCAACGTGGCGTGCCAGTGCAGGTGAGCCAAGGCTTTGTCGCAGCAAAGTTTCAGCAGGGTGCATTCTTTTTTGCCTTGCACGGCGTTTCTGTCCATTTCTGCGGCAAACCCGGCCCAGTGGGGGGCCAAGGCGTCTGCCACCTGGGCCACGGTGGCGTTCACATCCGCTGCCGGGCCAAAGTTAAAGGACTCCTGGTTCAGGGGCAGCGGCGTTTCTGCCTTGGTGGCCAGCAGCGCCCCAAGCCACAGGTAGCCGGAAAGGGGTTCCAGCACGTGCTGCCAGGGCCGGGTGGCTTGCGGGCTGCGAATAACCACAGGCTCCCCTGCGGCCCAGGCCCGGGCGCAGTCTGGCACAATGCGGTCCACGGCCCAGTCGCCCCCGCCAATAACGTTGCCTGCCCGCACGGTGGCCATGCTGGGGCCTTGCTTAAAAAAGGACTTGAAATAGGAATGGGCTATTATTTCCGCACAGGCCTTGGAAGCGCTGTAAGGGTCTTCCCCGCCCAGGTGATCGCGTTCACGGTAGCCCCACACCCATTCATCGTTGCGGTAGCATTTGTCGCTGGTAATGCACACCACGGCTTCCACGCCCGGTGTTTGGCGCACAGCTTCCAACAGGTGCAGGGTGCCCATGGCGTTGGTTTCAAAGGTGTAACCGGGGTCTTCATAGGAAGGCCGTACCAGGGCCTGGGCTGCCATGTGGAAAATAATATGCGGCTTGAATTCCTGCACGGCGCGCAAAATGGCGGCGCTGTCGCGGATGTCGGCCTGGGTGTGGTTTATTTTGCTTTGCAGGCCAAGGGAGGTGAAGGCGCTGGGGGTAGAGGGAATGTCTACAGCAAAGCCAGCCACTTTTGCCCCAAGGCTGAGCAGCCATGCGGTGAGCCAGGTGCCTTTGAACCCGGTGTGCCCGGTAATGAGCACGCGGCGATTTTTATACACATTTGCAAACATGGATAGCCTCTTGGGGTAATATATTTGGTATGAAGCTTCAGTCTTAGGGCAAGCTGCATGCTTTATGCTTGTGTTTTGATTTGGGCGCGTGACCTTCTTCCGCTTGGGCTTCGTTGAGATGCTTCAGCGGCGTAGCCGCTTTCGCCCTCCGCCCTCGCTCGATTAGCTCCGCTTCTGCGGCGTGGCCGCTTGCGCCCCGCCTTGTCGCTCCACAGCTCGCTAACGCTCGCGACTCCGTCGGTTTAAGGAAGGCTTTGGCGTAGGGCTGTATTGGCAATACTACGGCTTAAGGAAGCATTCCAAGCTCCTGCGAGCGAGTGGAGGCACCGTAGGTGCATCCATGCGTGAGTAGGGGGCTGTGTTTGGGCGGGGCGTTGGTGAAAAGATAGAATTTTTTGTGCAGGCAAGGCGGCGGCGGATTTTTCAAGCGGGCTGACCTCAAGGTCTGCCCCGAAGG
>NZ_AUCY01000039.1 GCF_000430005.1 Desulfovibrio cuneatus DSM 11391 | reverse complement strand
TTACAAAAAGCTCGTTTTATGGTTCAGTAGCCAGGAATACGTTCCTTCAAATAATAAATCATAAGCAAATTCTGTGCAGTACTCACAACTACAATAACAATAGATATAATAATAGATATATTGATAACACGCAGAAACAAGGGGTGACAGACTCACCTTGCTGAAAAAGTGCCTTCTTCTCCGCCGCAATAGGGGCCTGATCCTTCCTGTATGCACAAAGATCATACTCTTCACGACATCTTATGTACGTTGCAGGGGTGTTTCTTAATCCATTATTCTGCGCCAAAAGCCTTCTGGACATCAAGCACCGCCTTACAACACACCCGGGGTGTGCCTTTTGGGGCACATTGCAATGGCAATGTACTTGATGAGCCTGCGCAAGTGGAGGAGAGAAACCACGCCGTTCAAGTTAACGGCCACAAAAAAAGGAAGGCATGGCGCACAAAGGCGCATACCTTCCTAGTGAGTGTAGCGTGAGGCTGCTGGCCTGCATTTACCCGTTCAGGAAAGAGGGAGAGAGAGGCAGGGAAGGGCAGAAAGGCATTATGAGAATGGCGAAAAGAAAACAAGGAGAAAAGAGATATTCTACATACCCAAATAAAGCCAATACCTTGCTATGACAAAAATTCTTGCAGCGGGGCCAACGTTTCCGGGTGGGCCACGCATATTTGTTCAATACGGCTTGCCCCTGCAAGGCGCAGAAAGCGCGCGGCAAGTTCCGGGTTGGCATGGGGGGAAAGGGCATGGGGAATAACCCCCACCACAGGGCGGTTGAACATGCGGGCAAAGCCGGGGGGATAAGGGCTTGTAGGGGAAAGGGCATTTTGCAGCATGAATACAGTGGTACACCGGGCTGCTTCGGCAATAAGGGCGTGGTAAAACCGTCTATTCTCTAAAAATTCACTGGGCGTTATCACAAACGGCCCGCAATACGAAAGCGCCATGGCCCGCTGGCTGGCCCCCTGGCTGGCACAGACCTGCCCGGTTAAGGCAAAGGCAAGCTTGCCTTGCCCGGCCTGAGCATTACCCATAAGAAGGATGCGTGCCATCAGGTGTGCGTCAAGTCCGGGTAATGGTGGTTACATCATACCCCAAGGTGTCGTCAAAATAACGGAGCACTGCACCCAGGGCCGCTTCCACCCCGCCAACGTCGCCCGTTATTACCAGCGAACCGCCAAACCTGTCCAAAAAGCCAATGTCCGCAGGAGCTGCCTTGGTGGCAATGTCTGCCGCAATAATGACCCCTTCACTCGGCGTAATGGTCAAAATACCAATGGCATTGCAGGCAGTATCGTCTAGCCCCAATTGCAAATATAACCCCTTGTTGGGGCTGGCAATCAAATGGGCCAGCGTAATTTGCCGACCAGGAACATACTCCTGTATCACCCGCTGCGTGGGCTCATTACCTGCTCGTTTCATAATGGGTTCCTTGGGAAACGCTGATTTATTCCGTTTGGCGGCGTTGCTTCCCTTTTTTTGAAACAGTCATGGGCGGAAGAGTTGACTCGGCCCGCTCCAAAAAAAGTGAGTAACACCGCCAAACGGAATAACTCAGTGTTTCCCTAAAGAAGTTGGGACTTGAGCTCGGCAGACGGCGAGGGTATGACTACGTGGCTCAGCACCGGGCCAGCCTCGCCCACGCCTTCTACCCCGGCCTGCACGGCAGCTTCCACAGCGCCCACGTCGCCTGTCATGGTGACAAAGGCTTTGCCTGCAAGGCCTGCAGCAAAACGAATTTCCAGCAGGGAAACGTTGGCTGCCTTGGCGGCGGCATCGGCTGCCAGAATGCCTGCGGCGGTTGTGCATGTTTCAATCACGCCAAGGGCGCGAATGGGTTCGGCAATGCCTGCCCCGTTCATAGCGGGAATAACGTCCTGGTGCACGCGGGGAATGACAAAATAGTCAATAACCATGGAGCCGCCAATGGCACGCCCGGCTTCCACAGCGCTTTGCACGGCTCCGGTGTCGCCTGCCACCACAATAAGGTAACGGCCTGGGCAGGTGGTACGCGCAGTCACAAGGCGCACGCTGGCGGCTTTTGTCATTTCATCTGCGGCATGAATGCCTATGGCAATGCTGTTCAGTTCAAGACACGCAATAGTTTGTAAATTCATGGTAGTTACCTATTTCTTCCTGTTACGCGCGAATGGTTACAAACCCATTGGCAACTGATTCCACCACACCATCAAGGCTGGCGTGCACCCGTGCGCCCATGGCGCCTTCCGGAATTTCACCAATAACATCACCCACATGCACTTTCTGCCCAGCACTTACCACGCAAAGGGCCGGGGCCCCAATATGCTGGTGCAGGGGAATGCGTACATGGGATGGCGTGAAATGTTCCACTGCATGGGGGTGCGGGTCGTAACCTGCAAGGTCCAGGCGCTGTACCAACCGTTTTGTGGCCACGGTACGGCATTCCCGGAAGGGGTTATTCTCTGGTGAAAGGCCTGTGCTTTCCCAGCGAATGCCCTTTTCACGCAGGGTCTTTTTAATTTGCGCGTTGACTTCACGCGGGGAAACGCCCATGGGGCAGGCAAACTTTTCACAAATACCGCATTCCGAACACAGCATGGCTTCGCGCACTGCTGCGGGGTCTGCTTGGGCCTGCTCCGGAGAAACCCGCATAAGCTTGTGAGGACGCAGGGGGTGCCCCAGCAGGTTACGTGGGCATAAATCGGTACAAAAGGAACACTGGCAGCAAATAGTGTTGGTAATGCGGCGCAGCCGCTCCGGCTCCATTACCTTGCCAGAAACCACGGTGTGATCAGGGGGCAGCACCAAAAGGCCGCTGGTGGTTTTGGTTACCGAAGCCTGGGTGCTCTCCAGCACCCGGCCCATCATGGGGCCACCATCCACAACACTATACTTGGCAATGCGCGCCCCGCCTGCAAAGGCCAGCACGTCTTCCACAAGGGTTCCCACAGGCACACGCACCACCATGGGCTTGTTCACCTCGCAGGCAATGGTAAGCCAGCGGTGGGTTACTGGTTTGCCCTTAATGGCTTCGGCCACGTTGTACAGTGTTTCCACGTTGGCCACCACAGCGCCCACTTGCAGGGGAATGCCCCCGGCAGGCACAGTTTTGCCCAAAGCTTCACGCACCATAACGTGTTCATCGCCTGCGGGGTAAAAGTCGCCCAGCAAAAATACTTCCAGCCGCCCTGCCCCGCGCCGGGCCACAGCGGCCTGCAAGGCTGCCACGGCTTCTGCATGTTTGGCTTTCAGGCACACCACACCGCGCGTGGCGCCAGTGCATTCCATAATGGCTTCAAGGCCATCCAGCATGGTGTCGGTTTCCCGCTCCATAAGGTAGGGGTCGCTGGCAAGCATGGGTTCGCAGGAAGCGCCGTTTACCAGCACCACGTCCACTTTTGCGTCTGCCTTAATGTGCGTGGGCAGGCCGGCACCGCCAGCGCCCACAACCCCTGCGGCCTTAATGTGTTGAACAGTTGTATGTTGCATTATAATACCCTCATGTTGAGACTATTGCACAGTGAATTTTATTGGGGGACGCTGTCCCCCAGCCCCCTGCAAAGGGAATCATTCCCCTTGACCCCCATTTACATTTACTTTTCCGCAAGGCGGGAAAATAAACGCTGCTGCGGGTTCCAAGGGCATCAGGCCCTTGGCGGAGGGGTTTGGGGAGGCAGAGCCGCCCCAAATAAAGTGCAACAATTTCCCCTGCGCAATAATTTCATATTACCAAATTTTTTCCAGTAACCCGCAAATATCGTCGTGGGAAGGTTTTCTTGGGTTGCCTTCCGTGCAAATGTCTTGCAGCACGTTATTGGCAATGGTTTGCTGGTTTGCTTTGTAGGCGGCTTCTTCCACCTTTAAGGCACCCACCCGGCCAGGAATATTCATGGCGGCGTTCAGTTCACGCACGGCAGTAACAAGGCTGGTCACGCCTTCTTCCACCGTGGCAGCAGGCAGCCCCAGCATGGCGGCAAGTTCGCGGTATTTCACCCCGGCATCAAAGCTGTTGAAGCGGATAACATAGGGCAGCACCACGGCGTTGGCCAGGCCATGGGGAACGTGGAACAACCCGCCAAGGCTGTGAGCAATGCTGTGGGTAATGCCAAGGCCGCTGTTGTTGAACGCCATACCTGCCATGCAGGAAGCAAGCAGCATTTGGCGGCGGGCTTCCATGTCGTCCCCGTTGGTGTAGGCACGCAGCAGGTAGCGGAATACATAGCGCACGGCCTGCTCCGCATAAATGTCGGTAAAGGAGTTGGCGCGGCGGGAAGTATAAGCCTCAATAGCGTGGGTGAGCACGTCCATGCCTGTTACCCCGGTCACAGAAGGCGGCAGGGAGCGCGTGAACCGGGCGTCCAGAATGGCGACGTCGGGAATGAGCAGGTCATCGTTCAAGGGAATTTTGACTTCATTCACCTTGTCCGTGACCACAGAAATAGCGGTTACTTCCGACCCTGTGCCGCTGGTGGTGGGAATGGCCACCATAAGGGGCTTTTGCCCCCCCCGGGCCTTGTGGGCAAAAAACACCACGGCTTTGGCCATGTCCAGGGCGGAACCGCCGCCCAGGGCCACCACACAGTCTGCGCCAGATTCCATGAACAGGCGCGTAGCCTTGGTCACAGACTCCAGGGAAGGGTCTGGCTCTACCCCGTCAAACAAACGGTAAGGAATATGCCCTCTGTTCAAATGGCTCTTGATGTGGTCGATAAAGCCAACCTTCACCATAAAAGGGTCGGTGACGATGAAGGCCTGCTTCACGGCGAGTTCTTCCAGCGTTTCTAACGCATTCTCACCGTAGCAAATTTTTGTTTTGCCATAAAACTGCGTCACAATCTCACCCTCCAGCCTTTCCCTAGCTTTATTTCCTATTGGTACTCTTTTTACATGGGGAGGTTCTGCCTCCCCAACAAAAGTAAGCTGCTCTCTAAGCAAATACTGTTTATGTGCGCTTTGGAAACGCGCAGTTATTTCGTTTGGCAAGGCGTGAGTTTTTTTGACAAGGAGGGCTGAACTCTTTGGTCCTGCCCCCTTGTCAAAAAAGCGAACAACGCCGCCAAACGGAATAAATCAGCGTTTCCCTATGCCTTTTTGGGCAGAATGAGCTCCACTTCGCTATGCGGGCGGGGAATAACGTGCACGCTTACCACTTCACCTACGCGGGCAGCAGCGGCTGCGCCAGCATCGGTAGCGGCTTTAACAGCGGCAACATCGCCACGCACCAGAACAGTCACAAGGCCACTGCCTACCTGTTCACGGCCAATCAGTTCCACGTTGGCAGCTTTTACCATAGCGTCTGCTGCTTCAACTGCGCCTACAAGACCTTTCGTTTCTACCATACCAAGTGCGTTCATCATGTTGTTGCTCCTTTGGAACAATAGTTAGGGAAATTTGGGGAAATAGAAAATTGTGTGCAGTAACAAATAACTCTCTGCTTGCGCTGTAACCAGCCACAAACCACCAAGCTGCTACATATTGCCGCGCATGGCCTTTGCCACTTTACAGCTTGTTTCCTTGAGGGTGCCAAGGTCTTTTACGCCGAATTCATCACGCAGCACCACAGCTACCGCCAGCATCAGGCGTTCTGTTTCTGCATCATGGGCCACGCCTGTGCAGGCTGCGCATGTGCAGCCGGGGGGGCAATGGGTGCTGGCACAGCATGCAGGGCATGTGCAGCCAGGGGGGCAACAGTGTGTGCCGGGGCGTGGGCCATAGACAACAGCCACACCGCGTCGAGAAAGTTCATCTTTTGCACCCGGAGTAAGCATAAGGGTGCCGTCGGCATACAGCGTGCCTGTTTCTTTACAAATGTAGGCATCTACATTGCAAGCTTCAACAAGTTGCTTTTTCATTGGTTACCTCACACCGCTGGTTAACGCACGCACCACGGCAGGTTCCGGGCGCGGCACAACAACAGCTTCTACAAGTTCACGGTTCAACACCATTTTTGCGGCTTCCACCGCTTCTCTTACGGAAGCTACGTCACCACTGAGAACAAAATAGGACTTGCCTTGAATGCCCTGCCCGGTGACAAGGCGCACAATGCGCACATTCGCTCTTTTCACGGCACTGTCTGCTGCGGCAATGCCGGAAGAAACTGTGCGGCATTCTACAACCCCAAGGGCCTCGCCTTCTTCCGCAGCGCTGCCGCGCTTTAAGGCATCTAGCACCTGGGGGGAAATTCGGGAAAGCACAAACGCCCCGGCAAGGGCCCGTTCAGAATCACGTGCCACATTCACAGCCGTTTCCACAGCCTGCTTGGTGCCACTCACGTAAATGGTATAGCGGCCAGAACACACCGTGCAGGCACGGGCCAGTTCCACATCTGCCGCTTTGAGCATGGCGTCTGCCAGCTCAACACCAGCAGCAATACTGCGACTTTCCACTACACCGAGAGTATCCATGCCAGAACCTTTTACCTTGGAAAAATTGCGTTTATGTGCGCGTGCAAAGAGCCTTGTTCACAAAACTGCTCTACTATTCTGTTAATTGCACTTCATCAATAATACCAATAATGGCGGCATCTATAGGGGTTTTGTGGTTTTCCAGTGCCTTGCGGGCTGAACTGCCCTGAACCACCAGCACCCGTTCACCAGTGCCAGCGCCCACACAGTCCACAGCAACAAATTCATTGCCTTTGGCTTCCCCTTCACGGTGCACAACCATAAGCTTGAGGCCGTTCAAGGTTTCTTCTTTTCGCGTGGCCCACACATTGCCAATTACCCTGCCAATAATCATACTGCGCCGCCTTTATAGTACATTTGGCACTTGAAATAGTCGCTTAACGGCGAGCAAAGCTCACCTACGCCTATTTCGTGGCAAGGATTTTTCGTAAAAATCCTTGCAGAGCAATTAACGCAATACATGCGTCAATTGCTATAACCGTTTTACAATGGTTATTCCGCGCTGGGCAGCAGCATCTGCCGCCAGCGGGGTAACAATGGCCTGCTTCAAAACAGCCAGCGTTGTGGTGCCGCTGGCGTGCGCCTTGGTAACATCTGCTTCCGTTACCAGGCGGTCTGTGTGCAAAATTTCTTCCGGTGCCGGGGTGCGTGCTGGGCACAGCCCGAACTCCGCCACTGCGGCTTCATGGGCGGTATACAGCCCGTAAAGAGCGGCCGGAGCAGTGGCCCGAAAACTATGGTGCTCAAATTCCAGTACTTCCACCACCTTGCCGCGTAGCAACAAGGCCAGCACGGCCTCATCCTGCGGGGTGGGGGCCTGCCCGGTGGCAAGGGCCGCCAGAGAACTACAGGAAAGCGTGGGCAGCACATAGCGCTGCACTGTATTTTCGGTGTGCGCTTCCCCCTGGAATACCCACTGGTAGCCAGCACCGAGCACCTGAGCCAAGCGCGCTGCAAGCCCTTGGGAACGGGAGCCAAGCACCTGTACCACAGGCAGGCTGTTGGCTGCATCTGCATGGGCAGGCGTAGTGGTCTGTGTAACCACAGACTGCGTTGCTTGTGGCAAGGCTTGAGAAATAGGCTGGAGCATACCTGAATGCGCACCCTGCGCCACAGAATGGGCAGCCACATGCTGGGCCACCTGGGCCTGCAACTGTGCCAGCACTTCCTGCGCGGCTTTGAGTATACGATCCTGCATGTCCATATTTTACCTTATTCTGCCGTGCAATTAAGAGCAATACCCAAAGGAGTCACCAAAAACGGGTTGGCGGGCTTGAACACAGGCACCCCTGTTTCATCCTCTATTATGGCTTCCATCCCCACAAGGCAGCAGGTGCCGCCCACCAGGTAAATGGCGCTTACATCCCGCCCCTGAATATGCTTTTTCACGATGGTGCCCATTTTTTGAACAACAGGCCGCACCACGGCCAGCACTTCTTTCTGGTGAGCCGGGTCTTTTTTCAACGTCTCGGCTTCTTCCAGGGAAATGTTGTGGTGGCCAGCCAGCACCAGGGTGAGGTGGGTACCACCAGTAGCTTCATCTGCCACGTACACAACCTGCCCGTTTTCCAGTACGGAAAGGCCGGTGGTGCCGCCGCCAATGTCTACAATAACCCCATTTTCCACCCCCAGCACGGCATTGGCCGCTGTGGGTTCGTCCAGCACAGCTACCACTTCAAGCCCGGCCCCTTCCACCACATGCCGGTGGGTGGCGCAGTCTTTTACGGCTGTGCCAGGGGGCACAGCAATGGCAGCCCTTTGCAGGGGGCAGCCAAGGCGCTGTTCCAGTTCATCTTTCAGCTTGCGCACAATGCGGGTAGCCCCAATGTAGTCTACCACCAGGCCATCGCGCACCACACGGGCAAATTCCATGGCGCAGGCCACCGGTTCTTTAGCAGCGTTGAGCACCACCAGCACAATATACGCTGTGCCAAGGTCTACGCCCACCAGCAAGGGGTCTGCGGGGCCCACAGGCACAGTGTTTTCAAGGCACTGTTCCAGGGCGTGAATTTGCCTGTCTGCATCGGCTTTCATGCTAGATATGTCCCTTACGGGCCACAATGCGCCCGCATACACCTTTGTGCCAGCCGGAGCTGTTGCCTTCATCCGAGTCTATGTGCATGGCCAAGAGGAAATTCTTGTTCACACGAACCAGTACATCTTCAAGAATAACCGGGCGGTCACCGTCAAGGCTCACGCTTACGAGGTCATTATCTGCCACGTGCAGGCGGGCGGCATCTTCAGGTGACATATGAATGTGGCGTGATGCCACAATAACCCCTTCCGGCATGCCCACCACCCCTGTTTGGGAGGCAAGGATAATGCCGGGAGAGCCTGCCACGCCGCCAGACTGGCGCACCGGGGCATCAATACCCAGAATACGGGCATCTGTTTTGGAAATTTCTACCTGCGATGCCCCACGGGAAGGGCCAAGCACAGCGACGTTATCCATAACGCCTTTAGGGCCAATAAGGCGCACTCGCTCATTGCACAAAAACTGCCCGGGCTGGGAAAGTTCGCGTGCAGCGCTAAGGGGCGCTCCAAAAAGGGCCAGGGCATCTGCTTCACTTAAGTGCACATGCCGTGCGGAAAGCTCCACAGGAATAGGGTCGCTTTCAGAAACGGGAGTTGCCACTGCGGCGCAGCCCATTTCCTTCATCACGTTACGCACTACCCCTGCCACAATATCGTGTATGGCTTGCTCGTTCATGCTCTCCCCACTTAAAGGCCATTGCAAAACTGCGTTTTGCGTGCTTTTACCATCATGCCTCTTCTGCCTGCGCAGAAGAGGCATGGCCTAAGTCACAAAAAGTACTCATTTTACAGGAAAATTAATTTCCTTTATTCGTACTTTTTGGAGCGCCTTCCCTGCGGGAAGCCGCTGTAAGACTATTTTGCAATAGTCTTACTTCGGAAAAAATCACCACATGCGCGTTGCCGTGCCTGTTTGCACAACACGGCAACGCTTTCCTTCCAAATAAATCAGCGTTTCCTTAAACTTGGGGCTTAGGCAGAATGCTTTCCACTTCCCCATGAGGGCGGGGAATAACGTGCACGCTTACCAGCTCGCCCACGTTTTTGGCAGCGGCTGCGCCAGCGTCGGTAGCGGCTTTCACAGCGCCCACGTCGCCACGAACCATAACAGTTACCAAACCGCCACCCACTTGGGTGCGACCCATAAGGGTTACGTTAGCGGCTTTTACCATGGCATCAGCAGCTTCAATAGCGCCAACAAGACCTTTTGTTTCAATCATTCCCAGTGCATTGGAAGTTACCATGTCGTTCTCCTTGTGTGTGCATGTGCTTGGTTGCTTTGTTTGCTGGGAAAGCTTCTGTTGGCTTCCCCGGCAGGGGGTTCAAAAATCAATTTGTTATCACAAGCTTGCCATAAGTGGCTTGCTTGCCTCTTGAAATATTCACTTGAAAACTACTGATTCGAGCGCTTTGGGAAACGCTCAGTTTTTTCGTTTGCCAAGGCACGAGCTTTTTTTGAGGGGTGGGCTGGACTCTTCGGTCCTGCCCCGCCGAAAAAAAAGTGAAGTAACGCAGGCAAACGGAAAAAATCAGCGTTTCCTTAAGAGAGTTTGCGAAGCTGTTCAGTTATCATCGCCACAATAGCATTCACATCCACCTGGGCAGACCCTTGCTGTGCACAGCAGGAAGCCGGGGCTGCGGCGGGCATGTTGCCAAGGTCGTAGGCAATTCGACGAATGTTGAACAGGTTCATGGGGGTTACGTTGTCGGAAGTGGCGCTACCGCCCACTGTACCACACCCAAGGGTGAAGGAGGGGAACAGCGAAGTGGTAATGCCCACAGCACCGTGGGTGGAGGGGGTGTTTACCAGCATGCGGGAAACGGGCTTTTTCAGGCCGAACTCGCGAATCACTTCTTCGTTACGGGAGTGGATGGCAAGGGAGTGCCCAACGCCGCCATTCAGCAACAGGGCGTGGCACACTTCGCATGCTTCGCGCCAGTCTTCCACCACATAAAAGCCCAGCAACGCTGTCAACTTTTCTTTGGAGAAGGGATACTTGCGGCCAATGCCTTTTTCGTCGGAAACAAGCACACGTGTTCCGGCGGGCACTTCAATACCTGCCAGCTTGGCAATGTACTGGGCGTCTCGGCCTACGATGTCCGGGTTCATGCTGCCGTTGCCGCGTTCCATAACGCGCTTCACCTTTTCCAGCTTTTCGCCTTCAAGGAAGTAGCCGCCTTGGGCAATAAGGGTCGCTTTTACTTTGTCGGCAATAACCGCTTCTGTCACAATGGCCTGCTCAGAAGCGCATACGGTGCCGTTGTCAAAGGTTTTGCTGGCCATAATTTTGGTAATGGCGGCGTCAATGTCGGCGGAGCGTTCAATGAACACGGGCACGTTGCCTGCGCCAACACCCAGGGCTGGTGTGCCAGAGCTATAGGCAGCCTTCACCATGCCGGGGCCGCCAGTGGCAAGAATAAGGTCCACTTCACGCATCAGTTCACCGCTGCCTTCCACGGTGGGCACATGCATGTAGCTTACCAGGTCTTCACTCACGCCGCAGCTTACCAGCACGCTGCGAATAAGGTCCACTGTCTGGCCAATGCATTTCTTGGCGCTGGGGTGCGGGGTGAACACAATGGCGTTCCCGGCCTTCAGCGAAATGATGGTTTTATAAATAACAGTGGATGTAGGGTTGGTGGAAGGAATAATACCGGCAATAACGCCCATGGGCACGGCCACTTCAACCACTTTACGTGCTTTATCTTCACAAAGCACCCCAACGGTTTTCATGTCTTTGATGGCCTTGAGCAGCTGTTCGCTGGCCAGCAGGTTCTTGGTTTTTTTGTCCTGAACCTTGCCAAACCCGGTTTCTTCCACTGCCAGTGCTGCCAGGCTTTCCGCCTTGGCGGCGGCTGCTTCGGCAATGGCTTTCACCACAGCGTCCACACGCTCTTGGCTTAACTGTGCAAACTCTGCCTGTGCCGTGCGGGCGGCACGTACCAGGGCGCGGGCCTCTTGCATGGACAATAAGTCTTTGTCTACCATTGAGTTGCTCCTTTTTTCTGCCTATAACCGTATGAAACCACTGGGTACGCGCCTTCCAGGCTACGCTAAGAATATTCGGTACGCAGTGTTCTCTTGCTTAACAACCGTTCACGCGGCGGGCTGTGCCCCCTGCGTGCAAATTCCTATTGCCACTTACTTTTTGGAGCCACGCCGCTTGGTTTTACCAGAAGCCGCAGGCTTCACAGGTGGCGTTGTCGCCGCAGGCTTCACAGGTGGCGTTGTCGCCGCAGGCTTCACAGGTGGCGTTGTCGCCGCAGGCTTTACTGGCTCCGCAGATTTTGCGGGCGCTGCTGGTGCCACTGTTGTGGCAGGCTTGGCTGCCGCCACAGGCTTTGCTGTTACCACCGGGTTGGCCGGGGCCGCCGGTTTTGCGGGCGCAGCCGGTGCGGCAGGCGGTGTGCTGGGGGCGGAAGGTACGGGCTTCAAGCGAATAACATGTTCCAGCTCTTCCACCGGGCGGGGAATAACATGAGCGGAAACGACTTGCGCACCAGCAATACGGCCCACAGCGGCAACAGCCCCTTCCACAGCAGCCTGCACGGCGGCTACTTCCCCTGTAATGGTTATGGTAACAAGCCCGCCCCCGGCAAGATTCTTCTCCAAAAGGGAAACGTCGGCTGTTTTCAGCATGGCATCTGCCGCTTCCACAGCACCCACAAGCCCTTTTGTTTCTACCATTCCAAGTGCGCTCATACCATTCTCCTTAAAGAGTCTGCCAACACTGCACGCAACATCTAAATTTTGGATCTTGTACTATTCTCTTGAAAAAGCCATGGGCTCTTTCCCGGCGGGGAGTGAGTTTTTGGTTCTGCCAAGGAAGGCAAGCCTGTTTCAAGGGAGTGTACTCTGACCGTACTTGACCGCCGAAACAGGCGCTGCCTGACGCTGGCAGAAGCAAAAAGACACCCGCGCCCTAATGCTTGATTACGTTAACAGGGTACCCCACACCGTCATAATAGCTGACCACGCGGTCAAGGTCTTCCTGGCTCAGGCCGGGTTCGCCTTTTTGGGGGTAGTCCCACTGCAACTGAGTGTATTTGTTCACACCCATTTTGTGGTAGGGCAAAATATCAACACCCTGGAAGTTTCTGAAGCCGGAATATGGCTCAAGAAAACGCCGCAAGGCTAGGTTTTCCGCCTCACCATCGTTAAAGCTTTTGAGCAAAGGAATACGCACTTTCACGTTGTGGCGGTTATCAAGCAACCAACGCAGGTTTTCCAGAATGGACTCGTTGCGCACGCCTGTGCCCTGCAAGTGCCGTTCTGAGTCCATGTGCTTCACATCGAACAAGAACAGGTCTGTTACTTCCGCAACTTTTGCCACCACTTCGGGGCGGGCATAGCCGCAGGTTTCCATGGCAGTGTTGATGCCTGCCTGGCGGCAGGCCAGAAACAAATTCGCCACCGACTCTGGCTGCATCATGGCTTCGCCACCACTCAAGGTAACGCCCCCGCCGGAAAATTCGTAAAACATGCGGTCTTGCTCAATAATTTCCATAAGCTCGGAAATGGATTTTTCCTCCCCGGCAATGGCCAGGGCCTGGGCCGGGCAAATGGCTTCGCACTTGCGGCAGCCAATGCATTCCTTGCTGTGGTCTATTTCATGCTGCTTGGTAATGGGGGAAATGCTGTGAATGCCTTGGGGGCACACAGGCACACAGGCACCGCAATGCACGCAGGCTGTTATGCGCAGCATGACCTGAAACGCCCGCAGTTGGCCTTCCGGGTTGGAACACCACTCGCAGCGCAACGGACAACCTTTGAAGAACACCAGGGTTCTTAAGCCGGGGCCATCGTACATATTGTACTTTTGTACGTTGAAAATAAGTGCTTTGCGTTCTATCACAGCGTCCCTTTGGGTCTTTAGGCAGACCCGCACCAGCTAAAAACGTGCCTCAATGCCACTTAATCAATGCTTCCCTCTATACACCAAGAAATAATCCTGATTTGCCGGGGCACCCATAAGGCAGGTGCCCCTGGCAAACACGTTCACACAATCCCAGTGTGAACTACTTTGGAGGAAGCGCTCAGTTTTTCGTTTGGCAGGGCACGAGCTTTTTTGGAGGTGGGTGCTGGACTCTTCGGTCCTGCCCCACCGCAAAAAAAGTGAAGTAACGTAGCCAAACGGAAAACTCAGCGTTTCCTAGATGGAGTTCAGCATGGTCCGGCTGATGATCTCATCCTGCACGTCTTTGCACAGTTCCACGAAGAAGGCGCTGTAGCCAGCCACCCGCACCACAAGGTCGCGGTGTTCTTCAGGGTTTTTCTGGGCTTCCAGCAAGGTGTCGTTGTCCAGGTAGTTGAACTGCATTTCACCGTTGCCCAGCATGCTGGCTGTGCGCAGCAGGGTAATGATGGAGTTCTCCCCTTCCGGTGTATCCAGAAGGCCAGACATGATTTTGAAGTTGTGCACCATGCCGATGTTCATGTTGTCGTTTGCCATTTTGGAAACAGACTTGATGATGGCGGTGGGGCCTTTGCAGTCGCAACCCTGGGAAGGGCTGATTCCGTCGGAAAGGGGCAACCATGCCTTACGCCCGTTGGCAGAAGCACCAAGCAACTGGCCAAAGGGGGTGTTGTTGGAAATGGAGAGCGTGCCGTGGCTCAGTACAGAGTACAGGGTCTTGAACTTGCGGTGCTCCACTTCGGTAAAGTACACGATATCCGAAGCGATATCGTCGGCGTAATCGTCGTCGTTGCCGTATTTAGGTGCATTGCGGCAGTCGGCCCAGATTTTGTCATAGCCTTCAAAGTTGGCTTTCAGCGCTTCGTTCATTTGGGCAAGGGTGTACTTTTTGTCGTCGTACACCAGCTTTTTGATGGCAGCCATGGAGTCTACGTAGGTGGCAAGGCCACTCCACACAACGCCGGGGCCAAAGTTATACATGGCACCGCCAGCGGCCACGTCCAGCCCTTTTTCCATGCAGCCTTCATACATCATGGACATAAGCGGCTTGGGGGCAATATCTCTGTGCACGCGCTGGGAAATAACGGTGGCAACGCTTGTCCACTTGGTAATGTACTTGATTTGCTCTTTAACGGCGGCATCAAACTTTTCATAGGTATCATAGGCAGAAAGGTCGCCCAGGTCCGGGCACACTTTTTTGCCATACCACAGGGGCACCCCGTGGTTCAGTGCCAGTTCAATGCATATGGGCCACTGGGTGTAGGCTGTGGATGTCCACTGGTACAGGCGGCCTGCTTTTTGCGGCTCCACGCAGCCCATAAGGCAGTAATCACGGGCATCTTCCATGGAAACGCCCTTGGCAAGCATCATTTTAATGTGGGCGTCATCAAAGTGAACGGCGGGGAAGCCCATGCCGGAGCGGATAACTTCCACAATTTTTTTCAGGTAAGGCAGGGGGGAACGGTTGTGCACCCGTGTTGCCAGGGAAGGCTGGTAAATACGCACGTGGCGCACAGCGTCCATAAGCAGGTAGGTAAGCTCGTTGGTGGCGTCGCGCCCTTCACGGGTTACCCCGCCCACACACATGTTCACGAAAGGCTGGTACCCGGCGAAGAACTTGGAAGCCCCTTCGCTGGTAAGCCACATCATTTCAGACATTTTCACAAGCATACACCCGGCAAGGTCGAATGCTTCGTATTCTGTCATGCGGCCAGCTTCAAGGTCAGCCTTGAACATAGGGTACATATACTGGTCCACACGACCAATGGACATGCCTGTCTGGTTTTCTTCCACCACCAGCAATGACTCAATGGTCCACACAGCCTGAATGGCTTCCCAGAAGGTGCTGGGCTTGTGGGCTGGCACACGGGCGTTTACTTCGGAAATTTTCAGCAGTTCGGCCTTGCGCTTGGGGTTGGTTTCCTTGGCGGCAAGTTCTGCGGCGTAATTGGAAAGGCGACGGGCATAAATCATGACGCCTTCGGTAATATCCAGCATGGCCTTGTAGTAGTAAATCTTGTCCAAGTCTTCCGGGTTTTCATAATCCAGGTGGGCAAGGTGTTCCCGTGCTTCCTGCTGAATGTCCAGCATCCCTTTTTTCATCAGGATAACGTCGTAGCCGGGGTTGGAGTCGCCACCACCGTTCAGGGCGTGGTAGGAGCAGTCGGAAACAAACGATTCGCCGGAAAGTTCCCACAGGCCTGCTTCGCGGTACTGGTTTTCGCAGTATTCGTCCACAGACTTGCCTTCCCAGTAAGGGAATATTTGTTCGCGCAGAACCTTTTTATCTTCCTCGGAAACGTAGAACGGATCTTGCGGGCGTGAACCGATAGTTTCCAGTTCGTCACGCAGCCAGCGCCAGGAAAGGTCCGGGGAAAAAGCCCCACCACGGGGGGAACCGCAAGGGGAACCTACAATAAGTTCGTTGTCCTGAATCACCAGGGGAGCGCTTTCGCAGCAGGCGCGGAAGCATTTGGCCCGCATCATAATTTTGGGCAGGCCGGGGTTTTCCCTGTCAATTTTTGTGGCAATAAGAGCACGGTGAATGGTCACCCGGGGCACCTGCTTCAGAAAGTTTTCCTTCAGCTTCACGTGGCGTTCGGTGGGGCCATTGGGAATGCCCGTGCCAGTAGCAGGGGTTGCCCCTGTGCTGGGGTAGGCAGCCTGGGTGTTCAGTTCCACACCTTCAAACAGCTTTTTCAGCGAGGCACGTTCTTCTGGAGTAAGGTTTCTGGCAGCTTCAGCAAGCTTTGTGGAAAATTCTTCAAGGTTCACTGTGTATCCTCCCTGTAACGGATTATCTGCGTTAAATGTCTTTGAGAGCATATTCACTTTGCAACGGATAGTACCACTGTGCATCCGGTGTATACCGCGGATGTTGCACCAAGCCGCGCAAAGCCCTGTAACTGTTTTACGTTACAATGCTCTAGCCTTGTGTGCCGCCAAGGGCCGCTGCCAACAAGCGCCTAAGCGCTTCAAGGCTTTGTTCCTGGCTGGCAGGCAGGCAGGGGGAACTGGCAGGGGCTGCCGCGCAGGTGCAAGGCTGCACCCCTGGGCAAGGCCGCACGCCATAGCCGATTTTGCGTATATACGTAAGGTGCAGCGGTGAAACGTTGTCGGCTGTAATGCCGCGCCCGGCAGAACCGCTGCCCAGAATCATGGAAGGGAAGAGATTGGTTGTCATGCCCATGCCGCCAAAGGCAGCCGGGGTGTTTACCAGCATACGGCCCACAGGCTTTTTCAGCGCAAACTGGCGGATAACTTCCGGCGAGTTGGAGTGAATAACCAGGGTGTGCCCGTTTTTTTCATGCAGGAGCAGTTCAATGCATTTTTCACAGGCATGCATCCAGTCGGCCTCAACATAATAGGCCAGCACCGGGGCCAACAGCTCACGCGAATAGGGGTCTGCTTCAGAAACAAACGCCCGCCGGGCAGCCAGCACCTTGGTGTTTTGCGGCACCAGAAAGCCTGCGCGGCTGGCAAGGGTTTGGGCGCTTACGCCCACGGCAGCAGGCTTACGCCCACCGTTGTTGCAGAATAAAAGCCCCGCAAGGGCAGCGGCTTCTGCCTCCGTCATAAAATACACACCCTGGGCTTGCATGGCGTGTTCCACTTCATGGGCAATACACGCTTCCACCACCACAGACTGTTCCGCCGAAGGGGCCATGCCATAATCAAAGCTTTTGCTGGCAACAATGTCGGCCACAGCCTGGGGAATGTTGGCGGTGCGCTCAATAAAGGCCGGGCCATTGCCTGTGCCACCAAAAATGACGGGTTTGCCGCAGGCAAGCACATCAGGCAACGTGGTGGGGGCGCTGGCAGCCATAATAAGGGAAATGGCAGGGTGGCGCATAAGTTCCAGGGCACCGCTTTTGCTTACCGTTTCAAGGTAGGCAATGCAGCCTTGCGGCAAACCACGTTCCGCCGCTGCGGCCTGAATAATGCCGAACAGGGTACGCAACGTTTTTACGGCGCGGGGGTGGGGGGAAAAAATGATGGCGTTGCCAGACTTAATGGCAAGCAGCACCTGCCACAAGGCAGTGGAAACAGGGCTGGTGGCAGGGCACAGGGCAGCAATTACCCCAAGGGGCACACCAACATCCAGGGTTCCCTTGGCGGTATCTTCCGCCACAACGCCAACGCAGCGCATACCGCGCAAAGCTTCCAGTGCCCGCCCACACACAAACAGGTTTTTGGCCTCTTTGTCCGTGGCATTGCCGTAATGGGTTTCTTCCTGGCATTGCCGGGCAAGGGAAGCAGCATGGGGCTTAACACACGCCGCCACATGTTCCACTATGGCATCCAGGCTTTCCTGAGAAAATGCGGCCAGTTTTTTCTGTGCGCAAAACGCATTCTCAGCCAGAATTCTGGCTTGCTGCATGGAGAGAAGGTCGCTGTCCACTATCATTGTTTACCCCTAGGTACACCGGAAGACTCCAGTGAAGCATGACACGGGAAAAAAGGCACACTGACAGCCAGAACGAGCCTCAAAGAGAGGGCGTTATGGCAGGAGGTTTTCGATAGCGTAGCGTTTGGTGATTTTTTTCAGATCAACGTGGGGCATGGGAATAACCATAGAGCTGTACACATTGGTGCCCATAGCTTCTACAGCTTTAACCCCGGCTTGTACTGCGGCCTGGCAAGCAGCCACGTCGCCTTCAATAAGAACTGAAACGTACCCGGAGGCAACGTTTTCATAGCCAAGCAGGGTTACATCAGCGGCTTTGAGCATGGCGTCCGCAGCTTCAAGAAGGTACACAATGCCAAACGTTTCAATGGCGGCAAGGGCGCGGGTGCGGCTTGCAGCATCTGTATCGTCTTCCATGGCATGCACGGAAACGATATCCCCCACAGGGCGAATGGGGCGCGCCATGACGTTGGAAGCGGTAAGCTTACCAATGCTGGCTGCGGCAACCTTGCCTGCATCAACTGAGGCTTTTACAGCGGCCACATCGCCTTTTACCAGAATGGTAACAAGGGTGGAGCCCACGTTTTCATAGGCAACAAGCTGCACGTTAGCAGCTTTAAGCATGGCATCGGCCCCATAAATAGCAGGAACCATACCAAGGGTTTCAACAAGACCTAATGCTTCTTCACCGTGATACCGCATAGTTCCCCCAAAAGTGCTGTGTTACTGTTGTATGTTGCTACGAATTGCCTGCATGGCGTACTTACATTAGCCAGAGTTTCTACTACAGTAGCCCCTCCCCGATAGGGGAATGTCAAGCTTTTTTTAATTTCTCATGTCTTTCCTAATATCTCCTTAATTTACCTGATAAATAAAAGCATAGCAGTTACTAATCCTGCTTATAGGCCTATTTCCACTCTTCCTGTACCCTTCCCATGGGGGCAACTTGAGCTATGGGCTATTAACCGTTCTTTGATACGGCTTTACAACGATTTCAGGCAAAATCCGGCACTGAAAACGCCTTACAGGGAGTTCAATTTTGTCCAGCAATAACAATTAATTACATAAATATGGTATGCGCAAGTGCTTTTTTCATTTTAAGGCATTGACCTTCCTCTCAAGGGTAATGATAAAATATTCCTCATGGGGTAATCTTTTCCGCTTCCGGCTATTATAATAGTAGCCAACCTTCAGGTACCCCCCAGAATTGCATGAGGAGAGCCAACAGGTGTGGGTTTTGCCACCCAGCACACACCAGGCGGCGCGCAACCGGCCAGGAGAGACGCAGACACCAAGTGCGGCCTGCGTAAGGTATGGTTCATCTAACGGCACAAGGAGAGTAAAGAATGGGTTCAAACAACCAAGCCGCCATGGCGGCCAAGAAAAAACTGGCTGCCGACTTTCTCAGAAAGGGCGTTATCACAGCCGTGCTTTCAGGTATGTTTTATGGCACCTACACAGCATTTATGACCTATGCCATGTCTATGGGTATTTGGAGCACATGGTATGGGGAAAACTCCGGACTTTCCGCATTTGCCGTCATGTTTCTACTCAGCGCCCTTGGCGCAGCCGCCACAGACACATGCAGCGCAGGCTGGGCCCTTGGCATAGCCACCTTCAAAGGGAAAATTGGCGACTTTTTCCGCTGCATCAAAACGAAGCCAGGCATGGTTATGGTTGGCGCAGCCGTTATTGGCGGCCCCATTGCCAGCACCTGCTACGTGGTAGGCCTGCAGCAGGCTGGCTCCCTTGTTGTGCCCATCAGCGCCCTATGCCCTGCCATTGGGGCCATTTTGGGGCGTATCCTGTTCAAGCAGGAACTTAACGCCCGTATGATGCTGGGTATTTTCATCTGCCTTGTGGCCAGTTTTATGATTGGCCTGACTGGCCTTGGGGACGACGCCCCTGCCAACCTGTTTCTGGGGCTGTTTTTTGGTCTGCTAGCCGCTTTCGGCTGGGGCCTTGAAGGATGTGTGGCAGGCTACGGCACTTCCATGATCGACCCGGAAATCGGCATTACCATTCGCCAAGTTACTTCCAGCCTTTCCAACCTCATCATTCTTGTGCCCCTGTTCAGCATGATTAGCGGTGTGAACCCCGTAAGCATGATTGCCGCCACCTTTACCGACGCCACCTCCCTCATCTGGTTTGTGGTGGCCGGGTTCGGTTCTTACTTCGGCTTCATGCTGTGGTACAAAGGCAATGCCATGTGCGGTGCCGCCCTGGGTATGTCTTGCAATGGCATGTTCTCCTTTTGGGGTCCGTTCTTCTGCTGGCTCATTCTGGGCATCATGTTCGGGCGGAGCGGCTGGACCATTCCGCCCATTGCCTGGGCTGCTGCTGTGATTATGGTAATCGGTATCTTCACCATTGCCATGAACCCCCTTGACCTGTTCAAAAAGCAAAGCGAAGGTGCGTAATGAAGCCACTTAACTACGCCATTTTGAAGCACTTTACCAATGGTAAAGAGTCTTGCGTTGAAGATGTGATGGCAGCCCTGAAAGACCAGTACAGCACCTTCAAGGCCTTTAACAAAGCGGATATTCTTAACGCCCTCATGACAGCAGAAGCCAATGGCCTGCTGGAAGAAGCCCGCTTTGACCTGGATGACGCAGGGGAAGTGCGTGTGTACTTCCGTGCCCACGAAGAAGGCATGGCAACAATTAACAAGTATATTAAAGATTAATCATTGCGCCGGGCGTGCTGGCAATACTGTTGCCGGCACGCCCCCCTTTCATTCCTCACATAATCCTGTTAGCTTTAAGGTCCATGGCTCCTGCTACCGGCTGCGTGGCCCCGGGCCATTCTCACTTTTCTCCCCCTAGTGCAGTTTGATTGTTAACATCAACAGTAAACTACCGTAACGTTCATGGAATTTTCCATGTATCACGCTGTTATACGAGAATTGAACGACACGCTTCGCGGGTGTCCGCGTTGCGTCCACTGAGCACTTTCACAGTGAAATTGCTCCAACACGCGGCATATCCAGGAGGAACGGCTGTGAATTACAAGCCCCGTTATTCCATTGGTGAAGTCAGTACCATTTGCAATATTTCCAAAAAAGCCCTGCGATATTACGACAATATCGGCATTATTACCACCCAGCGTAAAGATTACAACAACTACAGGTATTACACCCATGAATCACTGCTGGCTGTGCCAGTCATCAAGTATTACAAGCAAATGGGCTTTAAACTTGAGGAAATGCGTGAATTTATTGAAGGCAACCTGCCCAACGTTTACAGCGCCATACGCAATTCATTCCTGCACAAAATTGAAGAGCTGGAGCGGGAACAAGAAGAAATCCGGCAACAGCACATTTCAGTTAAAGACTGGTACGACCTTATTCTGGAAGCAGAAATGGTGCTGGACAACAACATTTCTGAAGTTTCCGTGAAGTATGTGGAACTGGGGCCAGTGCTTTGTTTCAACCAGGCCTTTGACCAAGATATCCGCACCACGGTTATCAACATTGACTTTGCCAATTTTGTGGAAGAAATAGGCAACAAAATTACTGGCCCGGTTATTTTGTGCTTTCCATCTGTCACAGAACGCATTCAAAACACGTGCACCAGTTTGCAGGTGTTGCAAAAAACCATTTTGCCATGCCCCCCCCAGCACCAGCGCACCCTGCAAGGCTCCATGATGGCAGCCTGCTACCACATTGGGTCCCATGAGCTTATTGACCAGACCTATGAAAAAATGTGCCGTTGGGCGCGGGAGCACGGCTATACCCTGGCGGAAGAGTCGTTTGAACGCTACGTGACAGACTACTGGACCACACGCAACTGCCACCAGTTCGTGACAGAGGTGCTTATTAAGGTTTCACGCCCTGGGGCTGCGCAACACATTGCCCGCAAGGGAGAATGCTAGAGTATTTCAAAATGAAATTGCTCTCTTGTTTTCCAGCCAACGCCATGTTGCCAAGCGGGGCAGGATATGAGAAGCTTCATGGAAACAGCATTCCTACACTTTACAGGCAAGAGTACCTCACACCCGCATGATAGCTGCCCAAACTACCGCATTGCAAAAACATTCTTTTTGCGCCACTGTATGCCTTTTCCTGGCTCTGTTTTTTTGTTGCTTTAACCCTTTACTCGCTCAGGCTGCGGAACAAGAACTGGTGGTATATTCCGCCAACCTGGAAAACACACCCGCAGGCATGTTTGCAGCGCTTTCCTGTTCTGTTTCAGACGAAGACGCCCTGCGCGACCTGCTAAAAGACGGCGCAACCATAGAGCTTGCCATTACCTTTGACATTGAAGGCAATCGCTCCTGGTGGTCCAATGCCGAGCTGTTACACAAAACCTTTGCCAGCAAGCTTACCCACGACCCCCTGACCCGTGAATTTGCCGTGACCGTACCCGGTGCCACCGGCCCCATTACCCTGCGCCAGAAAAACCTTACCCGCCTTATTCACCAAAGCTGGCGCAATTTACGCTTGCCGCTGCTTTCCCCTGCGGAAAGAGCCAGCCTGGACCCGGAGCGGGAACACACCCTGCGCATTACTTTTTATGTACACCACGTGGAAGTACCACCCTGGCTTGAGCAAAGCACCCTGTTCTGGTCGCCCGATGTTGCCCCGCAGGTAATACTGGAAAGGCCGCTTCCTGTTACCCAGTAAGCGGACACAGCACATACGCGCTGCAACCTGTTACCCCACGCTGCGCAAGCACGCCACCCTGCCCACACAGGCCCCTTCATGACAGAACCATACCAGCAAAGCCCCGTGCGTACCCCTGCCGAGGAACGCCACAGAGAAAAAAAACGACGGCGTAACGAATTTTTGTTAGCGGCGTTTGCCTTTTTGCTTGTTCTGGTACTGACTTCCATTCAAATTAACCAGTTACGTGCAGGCGATGCGCTGTTCATGGCCATGTTCAACATCAACTTTGTGTTGCTGCTGGGCATTTTGTTTGTGGTGCTGCGCAATGCCTTCAAGTTGCTCTTGGAACGCAGGCGCAAGGTGTTGGGTTCGCGCCTGCGCACCCGTCTGGTATTTGCCTTTGTTACCCTTTCCCTGCTGCCCTGCCTGCTCATGTTCCTGGTGACCACCAAGTATGTGCAGCTTTCCATGGACTTCTGGTTTAAAGACCAAATGGAAACCAGCATGGATGCGGCCCTGGACGTGGCCCGTTCCGTGTATGACAAAACAGGGGCCCGCCTTACGGCCCAGGGCAAGCAAATTACCCGTGAATTACGCAGCAGGCGGCCCATTCCTTCCCTTGCTCTGGAAAAACTGCTGGCTGAAAAACGCCAAACTTTTCAGGCAGGCTTTGTGGGCATACTGGACCCGGACCGCATTGAACTGACCTGGCAGGGGGAACGGGTGCTTGCCAGCACCTGGCAAGTGGCCACCACCATGACAGACTGGAATGCCCTTTCCGGCAGGGAATCGTTTTTTTTCTTGGCGGACGGCCCGGAAACTGATGCAATTTTCATGATTCATGCCCTGGAAGAAGGCAAGCAGGGGTATTTACTGCTGGCAGAAGACATGGGCCGTGGCTTTAAAGCCCGCCTTGACCGCATCAATAAAGGGAAAGGGGAATACAAAAACCTGCGCCAGCTTAAACAGCCCTTAAAGCGCATGCTCTACAGCAGCCTCGGGGTGCTCACGGGCCTCATCATTCTTGGGGCCATATGGTACGCCTTTCGCGTTGCGCGTGAAATTGCCGCCCCCCTCCATGCCCTTGCCGCAGGCACAACGGCCATTGCCAAAGGCGACTTTACCATGCGCCTGAACGACTCTTCCAGCGACGAGCTGGGGGTGCTTATCCGTTCCTTCAACGCCATGACAGAAGACCTGCAACACAAGCAGGAAGCCCTTACCGGGGCCAATGCCATGCTGGAAGAACAGAACCTGCGCATTGCCGGGCACAGCCAATATATTGAAACTGTGCTCAACACCGTTGCCTCCGGGGTTATTTCCTTTAACCAGGAAGGCACCATTAACACCGTAAACAATGCCGCTGCGGAGATTTTGCACATACCCAGGGAAAGCCTTGTGGGCCAGCCCATTGCCAATTTGCTTCCCTCCCCCCATGGGCACATGCTTACCGAAATTTGCCACAGGCTGCGTGAACGGGCCGACACAAAGGTGCAACACACCGTAAGCATTCGTATTGGCAGTGAAGAACGACGCCTGTTCATTAACGTTGTGGGCTTTGCCACCGAAGGTATTTTCCGCGGGGCCGTGGCGGTTTTTGAAGATATTTCAGAGCTTGAGCGCATGCAGCGCACTGCCGCCTGGCGCGAAGTGGCCCGGCGCATTGCCCATGAAATTAAAAACCCCCTTACCCCCATCAAACTTTCTGCCCAGCGCCTGGCCCGCAAGTTTGGCGGGCAAGTGAGCGACCCCGCATTTACCCAAAGCACAACCCTTATTGTGCAGCAGGTGGAACACCTTTTGGATATGGTGCAGGAATTTTCCGCCTTTGCCAAACTACCGGAAGTAAAGCCCCAGCCTGGGCAAGTGCCCCCCTTGGCCCAAAGCATTACCGACCTGTTCCGCAACAGCCACTCCCACATTACCTGGGAATTGCTGGTGCCGGAAACACTGCCCGATGTGCCCATGGACAAAGAAGCCCTGCAACGCGCCTTCTTGAACATTTACACCAACGCAGCCCAGGCCCTGGAACTTTCCCACACACCCAAGCCATGGGTACGCACCACCATTTCGTTAGAGCAGGAACTGCACATGCTGCGCATTGACGTGGCAGATAATGGTCCAGGCCTGACCCAGGAAGAACGCTCCCGCGTGTTTGAGCCCTACTTTACCCATAAAAAGGGGGGCACTGGCCTTGGCTTGACCATTGTGCGCTCCATTATTTCCGACCACAAAGGCTATGTGCGGGCCATGCCACGCCCTGAGGGCGGGACTATTATCAGCATGGAGCTACCCATAGCTTAGGGGAAAGCCCACAGATTCAGCGAAGTAGCAAATTGCACCAAAATGTGAACTGCTCCCATGGAACAATGAACGAAAGAAACGGCTACACCTGAAAAGCCTTATTACGGCAAGCAAGCCCACTACTGCCAGTTGCGTGGCAGCAGAACAATACCCACTGTGCCACAACAACAAATAGCAAAACATTTTTTCGCATATCAGGCTTGCCCGTTGCGTAAAAGCGTGCCAGAATAGAAGCAACAGCTATTTTCAGGCAAGGAGAGTCTATGGAATCTGATATGATGCTATTTGTGGGTTTTCTGCTCATTGGACTTTTTTACGTGGTATTCAGCACGGTGAAAAAATTCAATGCTCCCACTTCCGGCAAACCACGTTCAAAGCACACAGAAACACTTTCCGAATTTCAAGCATATAAACAAAAAGTTGCAGAAGAACCCACCAACCCCATTCACTGGGTAGACTGGGGCAAGGCGCTCTTGCAACATGCCCTCACTGCCAGTGGGAAAAATATACAGCGCTTGCGGTACAATGAAGCATGTTCCTGCTTTCAGCAGGCCACCACTATTTCCCCAACCTATATTCCCGCATGGGCTTACTGGGGCGAAGCGCTGTATGAACAGTACCGGGTGAGCAAATATTCCGATATTCTCCTTGTGGAAGGGGGGCACAACAAGTTCCGCAATGCCCTGGACCTTTCACCCCGCTCAGTCCTTGTATGGGAACAATGGCAAACAGCCTTGCGCCGCCTGGCGGAAGGTGCCCCCCAAGACCAGAAAATAATGCTGCTGCGCCTGGCGGAGGATTGCACCCCAAAAATAACCGAGCTTTCAACTCCCCTTACCGAGGTGGACATGGAGGCAGAAGCTAACCTGGCCCCCCTGCTGCAAGCGGCCAGTGCAGAACCGGCACAACAGGCCCCTGTACAGTCCTTGCCCACTCAGTCTGCTGATTAGGTAATGAAAGCCCTCCTTACGGAGGGTTTTTTTGTGGGTGATTGTGCAAGCAGAAAGGGAGGAGGGCTCGTGCGGCGTGCCGTTAGGGTAATTTTTTATGGTAGGAACATGGAAGGGTTGCGCGGCGTGCCGCCGCCTCAGCTTTATTTGAATAGCGAGAGGCAGGGCTCGTGCGGCGTGCCGCCGCCTCAGCTTTATTTGAATAGCGGGAGGCAGGGCTCGTGCGGCGTGCCGCCGCCTCAGCTTGTGATTTTTTGTTTTGTTTGCCGCTCCGCTAGGGTCAGGGGGCCCTTGTGCGGCCCCCTGACAACCCCACACCCACGGGATTGCACCCCGTGACCCCGCTAGGCCTGTTGTCCACGCTCAATAGATTTGTTTCGCTCACTCGAAGACTCGTACGCTACACAAATATATTCGCGCGGGAAATCAACCATGCCAAGCTAAGGCGATGTGGGCTATTTTAGACAAACTTCCTTCATGAGAACTGCCTTACAAGGTAATCGCCACATTGAAAGCAAGCGGCAACAAAACAACAGCACCGCGCATGGGTAAGCGGGCGCAACAAAGCGCACGTTAGACACGGGAAACTCAAAGAATTATCTGTAAGGTGCGGCGAAGCGCCGCAATATTTTCACCTACTCCCCTGCTCAAATAAATTTTCCCATACCCCCACCAGCGTATGCGCGCTTTGCTGCGCCCGCTCACTCATGCAAAGTGCGGTTCTCTTTACCTCCACTTCCCTCCTCTCAAGCAATTACCTTCTGTGGCACAGCCTATTGCCTACCCCGTCCCCACTCAGACGAAGCTACCCACAGCCCCACCAGCGTATGCGCGCTTTGTTGCGCCCGCTTACTCATGCGAAGCGCGGTTCTCTTTACCTCCACTCCCCTCCTCTCAAGCAATTACCTTCTGTGGCACAACACATTATTCTCATAAGCCACCAATAAGCGCCTATCACCCTCACTCGGCACGGTGGCTTCCCGCGCGAATATATTTGTTCGCGTAATGAGCGTAGCGAGTAAGCAGAACAAATCTACTGAGCGCGGGCCACGGCCTGAACGGGGTCTTGGGGCAGAGCCCCAAGTGTGTGGGGTTGTTAGGGGGCCGCACAAGGGCCCCCTGACCCAAGCGGAGCGGACGGATGAAGAGAAAAAAGAAATGATGTGGCGCTTGCGCCGCAATATCCCCAGCTGCGTGGCAAACAAATCAAAAAAGAAATGGTGTGGCGCTTGCGCCGCGCTGCCAGCTAAATATCTAAAAATACTGGATCCCTGCCTTCGCAGGGAAGACGCCGCTGAGGCTGGGGCGGCGGCATGCCGCACGAACTCTTACTCCTCTCCTCTCCTCTCCTTTACCCTCCTCTCCTCTTCAAACACAAAAATAGCGGTGGGTTACCCCACCGCTATTTCCTATTCAAACCGTATTTACGCCTGCATACGCAGCAGGCGTTGCTCAACCTTACTTATAGGAAGCAGCCCGCCCAGGCAGTGAGCAGAAGAAGTATACCTGCACACCTGCGTTAATGGCAGCCTTCATTTGCTCGCTAGGTGGCTCTATTTTGCAGAAGCGATCTATATCGCCCGTTTGGGTGGGCAGAATAACGGCAATTTTACCGCTGGGGTCAAATTCATGCAGGCGTTTAGCCAGACCAAATTTGCCGTTACGCAGGTTTTCCACACCCACCATAATAACCACAGGGCCACCGTTACGGCTTCTTACGTCCACAGCCGTGTCTGCCATGCTGCTTTCATAAAGCACACGCAGGCGGCCATATTCAGTAAGGGTCTTTTTGGCGTAATCGCTGGTGGTCATGGAACTATCCGCACGTGGGCCACGCTTGTCCAGCTCTGCCTTATCAAAGGTTTTGCCAGTTACAAGGCGGCGGGGCAGCCACTTCATTTCTGCTGGGGGTACGCCTTTATCGCTGGCAACGGCGCGGGCCGTGCTACGCGGCGTGTTCAAACCAACCACAGGAATGTTGTTCTTTTTGGCAACCTGGAACACGGGGTCGTACAGGTTGTAAGGGAAGCTCCAGTTGCCGCTCCAGTCAATTTTGCCGGGTAATTGGGCTGCAGAAAGCTTGCCTTTATTAAACAGGTCAAGGGTGGCCTGCTTATCTTTGGTAATCATTTCCAGGCCAAGAGTTGGGCGCACGCCGGAAGCAGCAAGTGCGGCCAGAATGTCTGCCTGCATTTGGTGGTGGTGCCCGTCATTGTGTGTTTCAGCCACAAGAATATAATCCACCCCGGAAAGGTTGCGGGCAAGGTCTTGCAAACTAATGGGGGAACCAGAACTTGTAACCACCTGGCCGTGGGTATATGGCTTTTCCTGCACCACTTCTTTACCGGCACAGCCGCCAAGCAACAACACCATGCATACAGAGGCCAGCAATACACTGCGTTTTGTCATGTTTAAACCCCTCGTTCTGTTATGTAATTGTGTGTGAAATGTGCAGCCCTTTGCCCACCAGGCAACAGCCACTGGGGGTGGCCAAAAGCCACGTGTAAACATCTCATGTGTAGCCGCGCAACAGTTGCCTAGTAACGACAACCGCGTGACTGTAATGGTATAACGCACTATACGGCAACAACGGTAAATTCTCAAGCGTTGGGATGTAAAAACATCTCATCGCTGCCGTTGAATGCCCTATGCAAGAAATGGCAAGACAACACATGGCTGCCTTGCCATTCAATACTCAAAGCACAATGCCTGTTAAGGGAACACTGATTAAATGGCATTTGGGAAACGCTCAGTTATTTTGTTTGCCAAGGCACGAACGTTTCTTGAAGCAGGAGTGACAATTCCGCAGGAAAGCGGAATTGGGAACCGCCCGCAGGGTGGGAGCCAAGGCCGAGGGCCAGGAAGGGCCGAGTCAACTCTTCCGCCAAAGGCTGTTTCCCTAAAGCCGACGGCAGTCGCGAGCTTAGCGAGCCGTGAAGAAAGGGCGGAGAGTGCGAGGGGCAAAGCCACCCGCACATCTCCTCGCAGCCCGAGCGGAAAAAGGTAACGCAGCCAAACGGAATAAATCAGCGTTTCCTAATCCCAGGTGCGCTTGTCTTCAATAGGCTTAATCTGCGCAGGCAAGGTACCAGGGGCCACCACTTTCAGTTCCGGGCGCAGTTTAATTTTTTCACGGAACTGGTGCAGCAGTTCATCTTCACGCTTAAAGGCGCTGCATTCAATGAACAGGGTAATTTCATCAATGCCGCCTGGGTTGGTCACTTCAATCTGCCAACGTTTAATTTCTTCAAAACGGGAAAGCACTTGCTCCACCTGGTGCGGGTACACAAACATGCCCTTGATGCGGGCAGTGGTGTCTACCCGGCCCACAATGTTGCCAAGGCGCGGGCTTGTACGCCCGCAAGCGCACGGTGCCCTGTCGATGTAAGAAAGGTCGCCCGTGGCAAGGCGGATAAGGGGGTATGTTTTGTTGAACGCTGTCACCACAATTTCGCCCACTTCCCCATCTTTCAGGGGAATGCCGGTGTCTGGATGGCAAATTTCCACATAGGCGCGGTTAGCAATGTGCAGCCCGTTTTTATGGAAGCATTCATAACCAATGCAGCCCACATCTGCCGTGCCATAGCCCTGGCGCATGATAAGGTCGAACTTCTTTTCCAGGGTGGAACGCATTTTTTCCGAGAATTTTTCCCCGGTGACAAAAGCCACTTCCAGGAACAGTTCCTTACGCAGGTTAATGCCCTTTTCTTCGGCCTTTTGGGCAAGGTGCATCAGGTAGCTGGGCGTGCCTACAAACCCCTGCACGCGCAGCTTTTGCATAATCTCAATTTGGGTAATGGCGTTGCCGGGCCCGGCAGGCATAACGGCACACCCAAGGTTGCGCAGGGGCTCTTCAAACATCAGCCCTGCGGGGGAAAGGTGATAGTTAAAGGTTACCTGCGTTACGTCGCCAGGGCGGAACCCCACAGAATAAAACGCTTCTGTATAGCCCCAGTAATCGTCCACGCGGTCTTCCGGGTCAAAAATTGGTCCAGGGGAAAGGAAAATACGCTTCAGTTCCCCGATGTCTTTTGTTAACAGCCCACCAAGGCGCGGCCCCATGGACTGCAAAAAGATAAGTTCCTTTTTCTTCAAAATGGGAATATGTTTCAAGTCTGAAAGCTGCTTGAATTTTTCCACATTGAACTGCGCCCTGTCGAAACGTTTTTTCACGTCTTCGGAATAGCGGTAGGCATATGTGAGCAAGTCTTTCAACTGAATAAGGTAAAACTGGCGGCGTTCGCCTTCATCCAATACTTCCCGGCGGCTGTAAATGCCTTCAGTACGGTCTTTACGGGTCATTACCATGTGAATTCCTCTCCGAACAACATGCTGTTAAAGGGTAGTCCTCCATTTTCTAAGCATTCTCAAAAAAGAATGCAAGCTTTTTTATTTTTGTTGAATTATTTCAGCTAATTGTCGAAAAATCGCAGGAGCCGCCCCATGCCCCTGCAAGCCAGAAAACCCTTAAAAACCATTGCTACACAAGGGAAAAGTCTTATGGTGCAACTACCTGAATCCTTCCTGCGCGCGCTGGCTGCCCGCAAAAAAGTTCGTCCTTATTTGTGCCTTCTTGGCATATATGGCAAAAAAAACAGCATGGCAGCCCATGTTGTGCGCGTTATTGCCCTGCGCATTGCTGTGTATATTATGAAAATGCGGGGCCAGCGCGTGGAGCGTGGGGGATTTTCCCTTCAAGATGTGGGCTGGTCCTTTGTGGGGGCGTTGCTGGGCATGTTGGCCCTTGCCGAAGTGAACATTGCCATGTGGGGCCGCACGGAACAAGGGCTGGTTATTGGCTCCATGGGGGCTTCGGCCATGTTGGTGTTCAGCGCGCCAGGGGTGCCATTTGCCCAACCGCGCAACGTCATTGCCGGGCACATTGTTTCTGCCCTTATGGGCGTTCTGGCCCAGTTCCTGCTGGCTGGCTCCCCCTGGCTGGCCTCTGCCCTGGCAGTGGCCCTTGCCGTGGCGGCCATGCAAATGACCGCCACCCAGCACCCGCCTGCTGCGGCTTCTGCCCTTATTGCCGTGGTGGGCAGCCCGGAACTGAAAGCCCTGGGCTGGCTCTATGCCTTTTACCCCGTGGGCATAAGCGTTGCCGTGCTGGTGGTTGTGGGTGTTGTGGTGAACAATATGTCCCGGCGGCGCGTGTACCCCAAAAACTGGTGGTAGGTGGAAAAAACGCAATTTTATACAATTAATGCCCATGGCATCTGGTTATCCTTCCTGCAACAACAACCCCATGGAGGTAACCACAATGGACCACAGCCTTTTTTCCCAGTTCGACAACGGCACGCTGCTGGCAGGTAAAGCCACCTATGCCCTGGCACAGCACCCCTGGCAACCGCATAAAGAATACCCAGGTGTTTTCCTGAAAACACTTGTTTCCGCAGAACACACTGGCGGCCTGTGTACGTGCCATATGGTGCGCATAGAACCTGACCATGCCATTTTACTGCATACCCACCCCGCCAGCCTGGAATTACATGAAGTACTCCAGGGGAGCGGTGTTTGCCACATGAATACCCTGGCAACACCCTACACACCGGGCACAGTGGGGGTTATTCCTGCCAACACACCCCATGAAGTACGAGCAGGCGCACACGGCTTGCAGCTGTTTGCCAAATTCATTGCCACCAGAGTATGTTAACTTTGAAAAGTTGTAGTTATTTTCCGTAATACACATGGGCAACTCAACACAACCCAAGGTGCTAATAGAATAAAACGACACGCTTTGCGAGTGTCCGCTGCACCTCCACAGAGTATTGCAACGTTGAAATGCTCTAGCCCTATGCAATCATAACATTGGCCTTTGCATACTGCCCGGGGGTCATATTGTGGTGCTGTTTAAACACCCGCAGCATGTGGCTTTGGTCGGTAAACCCGGCAGATGCCGCAGCTTCGGCCCCCGTGGCATGTGCCCGTAGGGCTTGGCGCACCTTGCGTACACGGCATAAAGTAGTCATGTACCCCCGGCAAAGCCGGGGGCTTGAAATGCTGTGAACCGCTCAAAGCGGTTAGAAACGCTTGAACCGCCTAAAGGCGGCTGCCTCAAAACAATTGCAACTGGTCTATTCGCTGGTCTTCTTTTTCCTGATGCTTGATGTACTCACGCACAGAAGCTTCATCGAGCCCAACAGTTGAAACATAGAATCCTCGTGCCCAAAAACTTTCGCCCACAAAATTGCGACGCTTTCCCAAAAAATTGCGAGCGATATAAATGGCACTTTTCCCTTTGATAAAGCCAACAGCAGAAGAAACTGCCATCTTTGGTGGAATT
>NZ_AUCY01000038.1 GCF_000430005.1 Desulfovibrio cuneatus DSM 11391 | reverse complement strand
AGACGGCAGTCGCGAGCATAGCGAGCCGTGGAGCGAGGGCGGAGGGAACAGACAGCTTTGCTGGCTGTTCATCTCAACGTAGCCCGAACGGAGAAAGAAAAAAACATGCAATACCTTACGTTTGACGATGGAATCGTCAGCCTTGGCGGGGCAGAACTGCCGGGCCTTTTGGCTTCCCTCACCATTTCCGGTGAAGTACGCTTCGACGAAGCCAAAACCGATGGCCAAAGTGGCAAAAAGAAAACCCCCATGGGGTATGAAGACGCCACCGTCAACATCGACCTGGAACTACTCACCGACGATTCCGGCACCTGCTACGATAAACTCACCACCATTTCCCGCCAGTTCAAAGACGTAAACCCCAGGGCCGCCCCCAAAATAGTGGGGGTGGTCAACCGCCACCTGCGGGCCCGCAACATCAACCAGGTGGTGTTCTCCGGCCTTTCCAGCCGGGAAACCAACCGCGACGACACCATCATGGCGTCGCTGACATTTACTGAACATATTCCCCCCATCACCGTTGCGGAAAACCGGGTGGTGGGCAAAACTCTGGCAGAACAACAAGCCGCTGCAACGGGTAACAAGGGCACGGCCCCTGCTGCGCCCAGCGCCAAGCCTAATGAGAAGGTTCTGGTTATTGACACCAATTGACGACAAAAATTGACTGAATTTAGAAACGCTCAGTTTTTCGTTTGGCAAGGCGCGAGCTTTTTTGGAAGCGGGTGCTGGACTCTTTGGTCCTGCCCCGCTTCAAAAAAAGCAAGCAACGCCGCCAAACGGAATAACTCAGCGTTTCCGCAAGGAGAACATACTTGCAAATAACTATTGACGGTATCCAAACCAGCGCAATAGCCGCCGGGAAAGAATATCTGCGCCTGCCCAGCTTCTGGCTGGAAAGTATCCGGCGCTGCCCCCTTACCCGTGGTGGCCTTACCCTGCCAGACCCCACAGGGGAAGAAATACAACGCATCAGCAAGGGCAATGCCGTTACGGTGGTCATGGGCTACAGGGGGGAAGCGCCAGGCTGCTGGCAGGCGGAAGTAACATGGGTACGCCCCGGCACACAGCACCAGGTGGAACTGGGGCTGGTGGCAGCAGATGCCGCCTTTGCCCGTAAACGCTTTACCGAAGCCTGGATGCACGAAACGCCGGAAGCCATCTTGCGCCGGGTGCTTTCGGCAGCAGGCATTGTGCCCGGCACTATCAACGCCCCCGGCTGCACCTTGCCGCGTTTTGCCGTAAGTAATGAGAACGTGTGGCAAATTGCGGAAAAGCTGGAACTTACCTGCCAGCAAGCCTTTGCCATTGATACCAGCCGCTGGGCCCTGTTTATGGACAGTACCGGCACGGCCCACTGGGGCGACATGGACGCCCCGGACCAAACCAGCGTGCCCGGAGTTGTCACCGGCGGCAACCTTATTGTGCATAGCCCCGCCACCGACGCAGCCGCCCTTGGCCAGGTGGAAACATTCTTGCTGCCCCATATGCGCCATAGTCACCAGTTCCGGCTGCAAGATATGTATAGGGGCGTGTCCGGCCTGTACCGGGCACAACGTGTGCGCCACGAGGTCACAGGGCACAAGGCCCGCACGTTTTTATGGTATGGCACAGAGCATGGCAGATATTAGGGAAACGTCCATTTGTTCCGTTTGGCGACGTTGGGTGGGGGAAGGTTGTGCTTCTGGATTGCAGGAGAAAAACTAGCCTTTTTGGTGCAGGCGGCGTTGGCGGCGAATTTTCCTTCAGGGCAGTATTTATATACAGCCCCTTGAAAAATCCGCCGCCGCCTTGCCTGCACACAAAAATTCTATCATTTCCCCCCTGCCATCCAGAGAGTACCCCCCCGGCAAAACCGCGAAGCGCGGCCCTTGCCGGGTTTTAGGGTGGCTTCGCCCATAAAAACAAGCACCTTGCCACACCAAAATACTGAACTTTTTCCGAGCCTCATTTTTAGGTCGTTGCTAAAGCACCCTTTCCTAAAGCCGACGGCAGTCGCGAGCGTAGCGAGCCGTGGAACGACAAGGCGGGGCGAAGGCGGCTTTGCCGCCGAAGCATATATCCCGCAGCAGGAGTGGAGAAGGTCGGGTTTGGGGAGGCAGAGCCTCCCCAAGTAAGCAACAAAGAATAAAAGGAATACCATGCCAGACTTACGCGCCCGCATGAAGCGACTAGTGGAACTGTGCCAGCCAGACCTGCGCAAATACTACCGCATGCCCCGCAAGGGGCGCATCGTGGCAGCTTACGCATCAGAAGGTGGCCAGTGGTTTGCCGACGTCCAGCCCCTGCGTAACGATGAAAGCGACGACACCACAGAACCCGTGCTGCCCAAGCTGGAACTGCCCATTCTGTGGGGCGGGGAAAACCGGGGCGTTGTGTGCCCGCCTGCCGTGGGCACCTACTGCATTGTGGGCTACCTGGACGGCGACCCAAGCTATCCCTTCATCATGCACATTCGCTGGTACAACCAGCAGGCCCCGGCAGCGGAATTGACGGAATTCATTATCCAGCAAGAACCGGGCGTGCACATTAAAATTGATAAAAAACATAAGGTGCTTACCCTTACCCCCACCAATGTGGAAGATGAAGCTGGCAAAGACTGGGTGGTGAAGGTGGGCAACAATACCACCATTGAAACAGGCAAAAACACCGTTATCAAATCCGGCAGCGAAATAACGGCGCAGGCCCCGCAAATTAACATCATTGGCAACCAAACCAGCACCGGGGAAAACGGCGGCATTGGCACCACGAATGAAAGAAGCCACCGCACCCACGAGGGCAGCTACAGCTTAACAGGCCCACAAACGGTGGCAGGCAATGTCAGCATTAGCGGCAGCCTCACCGTTTCCGGGGGTATTCATGGCAAGGTTGTGGGGTGTACCGGATGCGGGTAGGGGAAAACATCCATTTTTTGCGTTTGGCGGCGTTGCTTTGCTTTTTTGAAAACAGTCGAGGACGGAAGAGTCCACTCCTGTTTCCAAAAAAACTCGCGCCTTGCCAAACACAAAAACTGAACGTTTTCCTAGTGCCCGGCTTAGAAAGTAGTCAAAACACCGCGCACGAATTATTATTCTCCACGCGAAGCCACCTTAAAACCCGGCAAGGGCCGCGCTTCGCGGTCTTGCCGGGGGGGTACTCTCTGGATGGCAGGGGGGAAATGATAGAATTTTTTGCGCAGACGAGGCGGCGGTGGATTTTTCAAGGGGCTGTATATAAATACTGCCCCGCAGGAAAA
Source organism: Desulfovibrio cuneatus DSM 11391 (assembly GCF_000430005.1). GTDB lineage: Bacteria > Desulfobacterota > Desulfovibrionia > Desulfovibrionales > Desulfovibrionaceae > Frigididesulfovibrio > Frigididesulfovibrio cuneatus. The sequence goes on along the minus strand of NZ_AUCY01000038.1, from coordinate 30,699 downwards.
TTCGCCGCCAACGAAGTCTGCGTAAAAAAGGCTAGTTTTCCCCCTGCAATCCAGAAGCACAACCTTCCCCACCTCCATTTCCTCCCATATTCCCCGCCGCGCCCCTGCCTTTCCCTGCCGTTTCTTTTACTCTCCCCCCATGAACAACACACCAGCACACCCCGCCCACCTCTTCGGTGCCGACATCGCCGTTGGCAACAACTTCCAGGCTTCCGTCGCCGCCAACGGCGAGCTGGTGCTGGTGGAAGGCTGTGAATGCGCCGTGCAAATGGTGGCCCTGCGCCTGTTCGTGCTCCTCGGCAACCTGTTCTACGATGTCGACTTCGGCTCCCTCACCCTCATGTGGATACGTGAAGAATCCACCCCCACCACCCGCGCCGCCCTGTGCGTGGAAGTGGAAACCCGCACCAACATCGACCCCCATGTGCAGCCCGGCACCGCCCGCTGCACCGTACAAGGCTGGAACCACGAAGGCGTGGACCTGGCCCTTGAATTTACCCTGGTGGAAGAACCCCACCCGCAGCTCCTCATGCTGCGCGTGGCAGAACACAACGGCACCCTGGTTATGGAGATACTGAAAAATGCGAACCCCCGCCCAAGTGCCCGTCCATAAAACCCTGGAAGAATGCCGGGAACTGGTTTTTTCCCATGTGCAAGAAGTGCATGAAGACTACCAGAACAAAGGCTGGCTGCCTGCCCGGCTCAACCTTAATGCAGGCATCGTGCGCGGCCTTTTAGAAATTTACGCCTGGGTGCTGTGGGCCTTTTACGAATTTTTGCGCCGCAGCCTGCCCCAGGCATTCCCCTTGCAGGCCGAAGGTGACTGGCTGAACCTGCATGCCGACCAGGTTACCCTGGAACGGCGGGAAGCCACCCGCGCCAGCGGGCATGTGCTGTTTTCCCGCGCCCCAGGGGTAACCGGCAACATCCGCATTCCCGCCGGGCGCATCGTTCGTACCCGGCCCGATGGCCGGGGCAACGTCTACCGCTACATCACCCAAGGCGAAGCCGTGCTGCCAAACGGGGAAGAAACCGTGGCCGTGCCGGTGCAGGCGGAAGAATACGGCCAGGCTGCCAACGCCACCGCCGGGCAAATTTGCGAAATTTCCACCCACATTCCCGGCATTGCAGGCGTGAACAATACCGAAGACTGGCTGCAAGAAGAAGGGGCCAATACGGAAACAGACGCCCAATTGCAGGAACGCTATGTGCTGGCCTGGCTGGAAAAGGCAGGCTGCACAGCGGCTGCCTATAAATCGTGGGCGCTGGCCGTGCCCGCCGTCCTCACGGCGGAAATTCTGGACCAGCACCCACGCGGCGAAGGCACCGTAGACGTAGTGGTGCGGGGCACCGCAGGCATTCCCACAGAATCGTTGCTGGAAAAGGTGCGGGCCTCCATTGCCCACAAAATTCCCGTCAACGACCGCTGGCTGGTCAAAGCCCCGGTGGAAGTGCCCGTGGCCTTGCTCCTGCATGCAGAATTTTCTTCCGGCAGCCCGGAAACTGGCAAGCAGGAAGTGGAAAACCGCTTGCGGGCGCTCTTTCCCGGCAGTGGCAGCAACATGGAAGACGTGCCTACCTTTGGCATTGGTGAAGATTTTACGCGGGATAAAGCCGTGGCCGCCTGCATTGGCAAGGTGGCCGGGCTCAAGCGCCTGGTGTGGCAAACCCCGGCAGATGTGGTTGCCGTGCCCCAAGACGGCCTGGTGGCCCTGGCCAGCCTCACCCTTACCGCAGGCATGGTGCAGCAGTAATGGCCATTCCACCCGGCAACGTCACCCAGGGTGCTACACCCCAGGGCTTGCCCCTGCCAGCCCTGCCCATACCACCGTTCTTCTGGCAGTGGTTCTGCACCGTGTTGCGCTGGCCTTTCCTGCTCATGGGCGGCCCCATTGCCTGCCTGTGCGCGGGCATTGCCAGCGCCGCAGACCACGTGCTGGCAGACGTGCGTTGGTTCGTGAACCAGTGGAACCCGGCAACGTGTGAAAAAGAATATGTAGACCGCTTTGGCGCTGCCCGTGGCCTTACCCGCCACTGGCGGGAAACAGAAGAAATGTGGCGGCGCAGGGTATGCGCGGCCATGGCCTGGCACAAACTGGCAGGCCGCACCCTAGGCATGCCCCAAATTTTGGCCCACTACGGCTACACCGGCAGCGTCATCATTAATAGGGCGGAAGAGGGCGAAGAAGCCCTGTGGGCGCACTTCCGGTGTGAATTTGGCGGGGAATACCCCATAACGGATGAAGACTATGAACTCATTAAATGGGTGCTGAACACCACAAAACCCGCCAAAAGCATTTTGGAATCCAGCACCCTGATATTGAAACCCAAAGCCACACTGTACATTGCCGCCGCTATGGTGGCAGGCCAGGTGGTCACCATTGCCCCCTGGGTGCGGCCTATTCGTACAGCACACAATTCCACCTATCTGCACCTTGGCTGGCAGGCGTGGAATATCTACACAATTCAACCTTTAGCTACTCTTGGGGGACCCTGTCCCCCAAACCCCCAGCAAGGGGAATGATTCCCCTTGACCCCCATTTACGTTTACTCTCCCGCAACGCGGGAAAGTAAACGCGGATGCGGGTTCCAAGGGCATCATGCCCTTGGCGGTGGGGAATGGGGAGGCAGAGCCTCCCCATATAATAACTGAATACAAGGAGTATCGCCATCATGGCACAAGAATACTACATGCTGCTCACAGAAGCTGGCCTTGCCGCCTATGCCCGTGCAGGCGCAGGCGGCCCCAGCGTGGCCTACGCCTTTGCCGCCGTGGGCGACGGTGCTGGCCAGCCCGTGCAACCAGCGGAAAACTGGACAAAACTTGCGCGTGAAGTGTGGCGCGGTGAACCCATTCTGGTGGATGTAGACAAGGATAACCCGCGCATTGTGGTGGTGGAAATGTACATTCCCCACGCCGTGGGCGGCTTCACCGTGCGTGAGGTGGGCCTGTTCGATGCCGCAGGCACCATGCTGGCCGTGGGCAACTACCCGGAAAGCTACAAGCCCACAGTAGATAACGGGGCCGGGGTGGAAATGCGGGGCCGGTTCATGGTGGAACACACCAACGCGGAAAAAACCACCCTGAAGATAGACCCCGCCATCGTCATGGCCAGCCGGGAATATGTAGATAAATTCGCTTACGTCATCATCAAGGCCCATAATGAAGCGCCAGACTCCCACGCGCCTGTGCAAGAGGCTTGTGGTAAAAAATACGTCCCGCAAATCCGCGAAATAAAGACCACGGCACCTCTCACAGGGGGTGGTGTTTTAAGTAAAGACCTTACACTGGGTTTTCAACCCGGCCCAGACAACACCTATCTTGCCAGCTTGGGTGGTAAAACGGAATGGCGTCCTGCTAGTATTCCGTTGTCTGCCGATGTAGTTATCTACGTGCGCAAGGATGGCAACAATACAAATAACGGGTTGAAAAACACGCCTGCGGGGGCTGTCGCGACAATTACACGGGCACTAGTAATTCTGGGGCAATATAATGGGCTGGGTATCTATTCTGCCACAATCGTTATTGGGGTCGGGATATACACAGAATCTATTGTGCTTGGTGCGCACAGTAGCATGGGTTTTACCTCTCTGGTTTTTCAAGGGGAAAATGCAGACAGTACAAAAATTACCGCCAGCAGGGATGACTTCACTATTTATGCACTGGCGGCAATGAACGTAACGTTTAAAAATGTAACAGTGGCAGGGGATACAACCATAGCCATGGTGGGAGCTTATTACTATGCGTCCTTGTCCTTTGTTGGTTGCCACTTTGTAGGCCCCTCGCGCATTTGTCTCCGCGCACGGTCTGCGGAAATATCATTGTATGGCAACACAAAAATTTCGGGCGCTTTCACCGAAAGTGTTTTCTCGTTAGCCTACGCCGCAGTAGCTATTTTATGGGATTCATTTGATGTAACTGGTTCTGCCAAATGCTTTGTAGCAATTAGTGATTTTTCAGTATTTACAACGTGCCACACCTATTTAGCCACATTTACCGGTGCTTTCACGGGCATACGTTTTTTTATGGGGCCAGCGTCGCACATTTATTCCGGTGGACGTGGGGCTAATTTTTTGCCCGGTAACGTTGCGGGCACCGTGCCTGCAAACCAATATTGTATTTATTCGTAAGGAGTTGGAATATGGATTTTGTAAAAGAAGCTTGGTACTGGCAACTGCCAGATGGCCGCGTGTGGTCTACCGCTGCCAGCTCATTTGTAGATGCAGCAGTGGCACAAGCCTGGGCCAAAGCCACTGGCCTGTCGCAAATTCCCCCAAGCCCCGTAGATGCTGAAGGGCAAAGAACCCTGCACGGCTTGCAGGATGCATTGGTATTCTATGGTTTGCCCCTTGGCGAACTTACCCCGTCGCAAACACTGGCAGAACAGCTTGCCCAAATTGATGCCGAAACATCCACCGCCATCCTTGCTGGTTTTCCTTATGACATCAATGGCAAAACGCTGCATTTTTCCTACAAACTGGAAGACCAGCAAAACTTTGCCGATACCGCCAACGCGGCAACACTGGCCACCATGGGCGTGCCCGGCGTACCCCAAAGCGTTACCTGGAACGGCTGGGAGCATGCAAAAGATGCAGAAGACAACACAACCCGCCAGCTTGTGCGGCTTACACTCACCCCGCAAGAGTTCCTGGCGCTTTACCTGCAAGGGGCGCTGGCGCATAAGGCAACGTGCATGGAACTTGGCGGGCAACGTAAAGCAGCGCTGGAAGCTGAAAGCGAAACTGTCGCATGAACCGCCTGAAAGCTTTGTTAATTGCCATTGACCAACTGTTCAATACTCTCTTAGGTGGCTGGCCAGATGAAACACTCTCAAGCCGGGCCTGGCGCTGGGAAAAAAACGGGAAAAGAAGCTGGCCCAGACGTGTCATTGATTCTCTTTTTTTCTTTGACCCTAACCACTGTAAAGCAAGCTTTGAAAATGAACGCCTTGGGCGGCAACTGCCACCGGAAATGCGGGAACAAAAGTAATGCCACACAAAAATAGCGCCGTGCTTGATGCCCTGCTCAATATGATAATCGCAAAACGCTGGGACTATAGCACACCAATAACCTGCCCGCCGGGCCACACCACCTGCCCCGGCGGTGATGAAGCCAAATGCCACGCCTGCTGGAAAAAAGCAGCGGAAGATAAAGCCGGAAGGGTGGCATAATAGCGTAGAATTGTTCTTTGACAACGGAAGAGAGAGAAAAAAGGAAAGCAGGCAGGCAGGGCGCGCCAACGCCCCACCGAACGGTATTGACCTACCGCCCACGGCCCCCAGGCACCTAAGCCATGCCCGGTTCGTTCCGCTGCCTCGTCCACGCGCGGACACAAAAGAAGTACAGCGGAAAAGGCAAGCACACAAGGTGTATTCATGCCAGAAATTCGTTGTGGTCACTGTCACCGGCTTCTCGCCAAAGGCACCGCCCTCAGCATTACCATCAAATGCCCCCGGTGCGCCACCCTTAACCACATAACCAGCGGCGCGGGCTCCCCCGCACAGACCGCCAAACCCATGAAGGCCTAGAGCCTCTGTAAGGATACTCTATGCCAAACAACCTTTCTCTTGCCTGCCGCCCCCCGCTTGCCGGGTGGATGGGCGGCAAAAGCCTTCTTGCCAAACGTATTATTGAACGCTTGCCACAACACACCTGCTACGTGGAACCCTTTGCCGGTGCCGCCTGGGTGCTGTTTAAAAAGCCAGAGAGCCGCGTGGAAGTTATCAACGACATCAACAAGGAAGTTATCACCCTGTACCGTTGCCTCCAATGGCACCTGGAAGAATTCATGCGCTACTTCAAATGGGTGCTGGTAGCCCGCGAAGAATTCGAGCGCCTGAAGACAGCACCCCCGGAAACCCTTACCGACATCCAACGGGCCGCCCGGTTCTACTACCTGCACCAGGCCTGCTTCGGTGGCAAAATAACTGGCCCGACCTTTGGATACGCTCTTACCCGCCCCAGCAAACTGAACCTGCTGCGCCTGGAAGAATACCTCTCTGCCGCACACCTTCGCCTCTCCCGCGTGTATGTGGAATGCCTGCCCTATAGCGACATTATACACCGCTACGACGGGCCAGAAACGTGCTTCTACATAGACCCACCATACTGGAACTGCGAAAATTACTACGGCCCGGACATCTTCAGCCAGGAAGACTTCACAAAACTGAATACACAACTCTCCGGCATCAAAGGTAAATTCCTCCTTAGCCTGAATGATACCCCCGAAGTGCGCACTATATTCAACCAGTTCACCATTGAAAGCGTGAACACTAAATATACCTGTAACAAAGAAAAAAATATAACAGCAGGAGAAGTGCTTATCAGCAACTATACCCCCGAATCAAAACCTCGGTGACCAAATACATCCAGCACAATAAACACACATAATAATACACCATGTAGCACCACAAAACTGTGCTAAAAATAACACTGCACACTACCACCCATACCACATAAAAAACACGGGCCAGGCGCAAGCCTGACCCGTGTAAATTCCTTCAAAAATTCTTTTCCTCAATTCTCATCTTTCTTGCAAGGGATTCTCACCTACCGCGTCCGCTCACACAGAGATTGAACGACGTGCTGTGAGGGCTACAGGAAAGTAAAAGAGAAAAGCCTGTGCCAAAAAACAAAAAAAGGGCTTACTGATGTTCAGTAAGCCCTTAAAATTTGGTGCGCCGACAGGGGCTCGAACCCCGCACCTACTGCTTAGAAGGCAGTTGCTCTATCCAACTGAGCTATCGGCGCACTTTGCACACAAGCGTATATGCCGTGCGTGAAGAGCAGGAAAGTAGGACAAAACGTCCTGCCTGTCAATCATGCCACGGGGCATGAAAAAATACCTTGGGCCACGCCCCGGCAATTACCCCTATTTTTTGTTTGCTAGGATGCGAATCTTTGGCGTATACTGGCATTGTTGAACAGTCGTGCCCAGCGAAAATACGGGCACCAGCCCCTGCATGCAGTGGGCAGGTGCGTGTGGCTGAAGCTTGGGGACACCCTTGTTTTAACGATTTTTTGGAAACGCTCAGTTTTTCGTTTGGCAAGGCACGAGCTTTTGCTTGAAGCAGGAGTGAAAATTCCGCAGGAAAGCGGAATTAGGAACCGCCCACAGGGCGGGAGCCAAAGGCCGAGGCCCAGGATGGGCCAAGTCAACTCTTCCGTCCTCGACTGTTTCAAAAAAAGCAAAGTAACACCGCCAAACGGAAGAACTCAGCGTTTACTCAGGAAGCGCTGCCTGACAGCTTGCCGCATATAAAGCAAACTGATGGGCCGCGCCATACGTGTGCGCTACATACAGCACGCGCAACAAGGTGAAGGAGCCTGCCCATGGAAAGAATGCTGCAAAAGCTGGCTGGCACACTGAACAGCTATGATGAAGCTTCGCTGATGAACCTGTGGCAGAAATATGCCATGCAAGTGCATGAGTTTGAACCAAGCAAGCGGTGGGAAGAAGCAGCCCTGGCCCTTTGCATGATTCAGGCGGTGCAATGGAAAAATAAGCTATTCAACTATAATCTCATGCTCCAGGCGGAAAACACGGCAGATATGCCCCCCCCGCCAGAACCAACCCTGCCCCCCGCCAATTTATTTGTGCAGGGCAAAGAGTATCAGGGCAAAGGGCATGAAGGCCGCAAGCCTGCCAAAAAACAGGCTCCCACCAAAGCAACGGTTTTGAGCTTTCCCAAAAAAGACTGACCACAAGCGCGCGCCGCGCAGCCCATGGCTATGCCCGGGGCACTGGGCGCCAAGGAGAATTGCATGTCCAACATAGTTATTATTGGTGCGCAATGGGGCGACGAAGGCAAGGGAAAAATTGTTGACCTGCTTTCCCCTGAAATTGCTGCCATTGTCCGCTTTCAAGGCGGCAATAACGCGGGCCACACTGTTAAGGTAAAAGGCCAGCAGTATATTTTGCATCTTATTCCTTCGGGCATTCTGCATGAAGGCAAGCTGTGCCTTATTGGCAACGGCGTGGTGGCAGACCCCGTGGTACTGTGCCAGGAAATGGAAGCACTTGCCACCCAGGGCGTGCCCATTAGCCCGGACCGCTTTAAAATTTCCTACAAAGCCCACATGATTATGCCGTACCACAAAGTGCTGGACCAAGCCCGCGAAGCCAGCAAAAAAGACGGCAAAATTGGCACCACTGGCCGCGGTATTGGCCCGTGCTATGAAGATAAAGCCGCCCGCATTGGCATTCGCGCTGCCGACCTTGTAGACACAGCCCTGCTGCGGGAAAAAATTGGCAAAGCCCTGCAGGAAAAAAATGCCCTGCTCCAATACCTGTATGGTTCTGCCCCGCTGGACGCAGACGCCGTGCTGGCAGAAATTTTGCCCGCCGCCCAAAAGCTGGCCCCCTACCTTGCGGACGTAAGCAGCGCCCTGCAAGACTGCGTGGCCAAAGGTGGCAACATTATGTTTGAAGGGGCCCAGGGCATTCACCTGGACATTGACCACGGCACCTACCCCTTTGTGACCTCTTCCAACACTGTGGCAGGCAACGCCGCCGCTGGTAGCGGGGTGGCTCCTTCCGCCCTGGACCGCGTAGTGGGCATTGTAAAAGCCTACACCACCCGCGTGGGCGCCGGGCCATTCCCCACCGAGCAACTGAATGAAGCAGGGGAATACCTGCAACAGAAAGGTTTTGAATTTGGGGCCACCACCGGGCGCAAGCGCCGCTGTGGCTGGCTGGACATGGTGGTACTGCGCGAATCTTCCCGCCTGTGCGGCATTACCGACATTGCCCTGACCAAGCTGGACGTACTTTCCGGCCTGGAAACACTGCACATTTGCACTGCCTATGAATACAAAGGCCAGCGCATTCAGTACCCGCCCCAGTTGGAAAATGGTATGGCCCACGTTACCCCGGTGTATGAAACCATGCCCGGCTGGAATGAGTCCATTGAAAACATCACCACCTGGGACGCCCTGCCGGAAAACGCCAAGCGCTACATTGCCCGCATTGAAGAGCTTGCACACGCCCCTGTTTCCATCGTTTCTGTTGGGCCAGGCCGGGAACAGACCATTTTGCGATGAGCACCCCCCGCGCAACTCCCGCTGCCAGAAGCCGCAAAGCTTCTGGCAGCGCTGCAAAGCCCCGTGCAGCCGCCCCGGCAGAACAGCCGGGGGAAGACGCCCTGCCCGATGAAGCTGAAGTGGCAGCGCTACTGCTGCAAGCCACCACCCTATGGAACAACCCCCGCCTTGCCCACACCCGCGCCGCCCTGCTGCGCCTTGCCACTGCCCCGCCGCAAGTGCTGCTATTTGAAGGTGGCACTGCCCAAGAACGCCTGAACACTGCCAATATTTGGGCTGCCCTTACCAACTGCCCCAACGCCAGCCCCCAAAACGGGCAAGGCCCCTGCCTGGAATGCCCGGTGTGCATGCGCTGCATTACCCACCTGCACCGCGACATCTTCTTTTTAGACGGCGCAGCCGCCAGCATTAAAATTGACGACGTGCGCGAAGTGCGCAGCGTGCTGGGTGAACCCCCGCGCGAAGCTACCCGCCGCGTTATTATTCTGCATGAAGCCCAGGCCCTGGTGGAAGCTGCCGCCAACGCCCTGCTGAAATCACTGGAAGAACCCCGGCCCGCCACATCCTTCCTGCTGCTTGCCCCCCAGCGTGAACGCCTGCTGCCCACCCTTGTTTCCCGCAGCATGGTGGTTACCCTGCCGTGGCCCAGGGCAGAACACAGCGCCGCCGCCCTGCGCAATGAACTTGCCCCGTGGGAAGCGGCTTTGTGCCAGTTTATGCTTACCGGGCAAGGGCTGTTTTCTCTTACCAGCTCCAAGGGGTCTGTTACCCCGGCCCTGGTGAACAACATCACCAACCTGTGCCGCCACGCCCTGGTGGGCTGCCTGCAAGCCCTGCACACAGGGGCCAAGCCAACAGAAGGCCTGGAAGCGCTGTTTGCCCGCCTGCCTGCCCCGCGCCTGCGCATGGTGGATGAAATTTTGGCCGAATGCCAGGAGAGCCTTGTGTACATGGCCAACCCCACTATTGTGCTGGAATGGCTGGCTACACGGCTCTATCTTCTCCTACCCCGTTAAAACGGCGTTGCTTCGGCTTTTTTGCCGGGTGGCAGGGCAAAAGAGCCCAGCCGCCCCGGTAAAAAAACCTCGCGCCTTGCCAAACGAAAAACCTCCGCCTTTTACCCCATTATAGCGTTTATTTCTTTGAATCCCCCAGCAAAAAAAGTTCCTGCCTTGCCAAACGGAATAAATGAGCGTTCCCCTAGGTGTTGAGCAATAATCGCCCCTTCCTTCGCTGTACATACTTGTACCCCTCAAACCAGAATACCGAACTCGTTCCGGCCAGAACAGCCAACAGTATTTCCCACGCCCCAGGCTGGGAAAACTGAAAAAGCCGCAGCAGAAAGGGAACCTGGAGCACTACAGTAATAAAACACAAGGCACCACCAATTACCCAGAACACGGCCGGGTTTGGTGTGCGCATAATGGTTACAAGCGATTCATGCCATGAACGGTTTGCAAGAATTGTCATGATGTTTGCCGTAACAAGGGCAATAAAGGTCATGGCCCGCATTTCTTCTGCCGGGTAGCCAAGGCGTATTGTTGTAAAGTACACAGCCAGGCAGGCAAGCAGAACCCACACGCCCTGAAAACAACTGATGCCAATTTTACGCATGCCAAAAAAGGGTTCCGTTGTTTTGTGCGGCGGCCTTGCCATAACCCCTTTTTCCGCCTGCTCGGCTTCAAACACTATGGAACAGGCCGGGTCTATAATAAGCTCCATAAAAACAACGTGCACGGGCCACAAAACAAGTGGGTACCCGGCAAACAGTACGGGAATAAGAGATAGCCCTGCAATGGGCACATGAATGGCAAATATGTAGGCAAGGGCTTTTTGCAGGTTATCAAAAACGCGCCTGCCCATTTTCATGGCATTGACAATAGAACCAAAATTATCATCCAGCAGAACAAGCGCTGCGGCTTCCCGCGCCACATCAGTCCCTTTCTCTCCCATGGCAATGCCAATGTTGGCGGCTTTTAAGGCCGGGGCATCGTTCACACCATCGCCCGTCATCACTACTATTTCGCCATTGGCTTGCAAGGCCTTTACTATTTTGAGTTTTTGTTCAGGAATAACCCTGGCAAAAATGCATGTTTCCTTCAGGCGGCGGCGCAGCTCTGCTTCATCCATTTCGGCCAGCTCACTGCCGGTAATGCATTGCTCAACGTGCTGCAACCCAATATGCTTGGCAATATTTTGTGCCGTAACAGGGTAATCGCCCGTAATCATAATAACCCGCACCCCTGCCTGCTGGCATTCTTTCACCGCAGCAGGAACTTCCGGACGAACAGGGTCTTGCAAGCCAATTAGGCCTATAAACGTAAAATCAAAGTCATGCTGTTCCTGGGGGAGGGATTCTTCCTGCACCATGGCTTTAGCTACCCCCAAAACACGCAACCCTTTGCGGGCCATGGCTTGTACGGCTTCGGCATACTGGGCCTGGGCATGGGCAGGCAGGTGGCACAAGTCAAATATTGTTTCCGGGGCACCCTTGGCAGCAATAACCCGTGTGTTTGTTGCTGCACTGCGGAACACCCTGGACATGGCCAGCAGTTTTTTAGAAAGCGGATATTCCTTGAGCATTTCCCAATCAGCATGCAGGTGTTCTGTATTCTGCAAAAAAACATCGCCCATGGCGCTAATGGCTTTTTCCATGGGGTCAAAAGGGTTCTGCTGGCTTGAAAGTATGCCATACTCAATAATGCCATGAAATTCTTCGGGAAAGTTCGTTGTTTCAGCAAATTCCCAAAAACGTTCCCCATTATAAAGTGTTACTACCTTCATGTTGTTTTCAGTAAGGGTGCCTGTTTTGTCGGTACACAACACGGTGGCAGAACCCAACGTTTCAATGGCAGAAGCATTGCGGGCAAGAACATTATTCTTGGAAATACGCCACGCCCCAAGCGCCAAAAAAATGGTGAGCACCACAGGAAACTCTTCAGGCAGTATGGCCATGGCAAGGGTTATCCCTGCCAGAAAGCTTTGTAACAGCTCCCCGCGGGTAAAATAATACACCCCCATAACAAGGGCACACAAGATAATGCCCACAAACGTCAGGCGTTTTACCAGCACCCCAATTTCTTTTTTCAGCCGTGTAGGAACTTCTTCAATTTCATTCAAGGTGCTGCCTATGCGCCCCAATTGGGTATGCATACCTGTGTGCGTCACCCTTGCCAGGCCGTGCCCCTGAACAACCATGGTTCCCGAATATACGAAAGGCCTGTCCTCGCCCCCTGGTTGTGCATCCTGCTGTTCGTCGTGCCATTCCTGCTTGCGCACGGGAACAGATTCGCCCGTCAGCATCGCTTCATCCACAAGCAGGCTTGTGCTCTGCAAAACGGTGGCATCTGCCGGAACTCTGTCCCCTTCCTGCAACACAATAATGTCGCCGCAAACAACCTCTCTTCCTGCAATGCGTACTTGTTGCCCTTCTCGTATAACCAAAGCACGGGGGCTGGCGAGGTTTTTGAGCGCTTCCAGCGCCTTTTCACTTTTTCGTTCCTGATAAAGTTCTATTCCCATAACCACAAGCACAAAACCCAACAGCATTATGCCTTCTTCCATGCTGCCAAGAATAATATATATGGTGGCACACGCAACAAGAAGCAGGAACATAGGTTCCCTGACCACACCCAGGGCAATGTACCAAAAGGTGCGCGGGGCCGTGCCCATTAACTCATTATATCCCTCTCTGGCCTGTATTGCGGCAACCTCTTGTGCAGTAAGCCCAGAATATATGTTGTCATTGGTAACATGGTCCATAGCAATGGTTTCCTCGGCTAAAATACCTGTTGTGTTGTGTACACCTGCACCTTGCAGATACAGTGAAAGCCCCCGTACAGTGTAACAGTCCTCTTATAACTCTTCTTTTATGCACAAGGAAGCGTTTTACCCGCCTACTGTCCACCCTCCAGACCCAATTCCCGTTTGGTTATTGGGTCATTTTTGCATTTATTGCATAAAAATAAGTGGAATAGATGATTATTGGCCACCTTCAAATGCATTCCCTTTTTTCAGGGGAGACTATCTAATTGTTGCCAAAACTACAGAACCCACAGTATCTTTGGTGTATACTTTGTTTCACAAAGGTCAATGAACCGCTGATTATTCGACCTTAATCAGCGGTTCCCTAAAAAACCTATGCAGCATCTTGCTGCTTCCCGTACAGTGCGAAAAAAACCACCTGTCGTTACCTAGGAGGCGTTATGTTCACCCAGCTCACATCTGCCAATTTTGCCACTACCCTTGAAAGCACCAAGGAAGGGGTTGCTCTTTTTTATAAAAAACTTTGCCCCCATTGTAAAAACATGGAAAAAGTGCTGGAAAAATTTTCTGGCCAGCGCCAGGGAATTTCTTTTTATTCTATTGATATTGAAGAAGAAGCCGACACCGCCAAAGCATTTGGTGCAGAGCGCGCCCCCACCATTCTTGTCATCAAGGGCGGTAAAGTGGCTGCCACCAAGGCCGGCCTGATGAACCCCAAGGAAATGGCTGCATTTTACGACAGCGCCAAGGCCTAGCCCCGCCACAGCACACACTGCCGCACCCGCCACTGCCACCACGCCAGACACTTTTGCACCGCTTTTGAAGGAGACCATTATGGATGCTGCTAAGCAATTTGACACCGTTATTATTGGCGGCGGCATTGCCGGCATGACAGCCGCTGTGTACCTTGCCCGTGCCAACCACTCCTGCGTGGTGCTGGAATCCAACATTACAGGCGGGCTGTGCAATTCTACCTATACAGTGGAAAACTTTCCTTCCTACACAGACATTAATGGCATGGAGCTGATGCAAAAAGTACGCGACCAGGTAGACGCCCTGGGCGTGCCTGTGGAAGAAGTGTGCGAAATTACCAGCCTTGAGTTGAACGGTGACACGAAGCGCGTACACACCGACGAAGGCGTGTATGAAGCCCCCACCATTATTCTTGCCACTGGCAGAAAGCCCCTGCCCCTGGAAGTGCCCACCCCCAGCGACCAGGTGCACCACTGTGCCATTTGCGACGGTGCCCCCTACAAGGGCAAGCGCGTGCTGGTGGTAGGCGGCGGGAACTCTGCCTTTGATGAAAGCCTATACCTGATGCAGCTTGGCGTTGCCCACCTTACCCTGGTGGAAGTAATGCCCCGCTTTTTTGCCGCGGAAAAAACGCAGGACCAGCTCATGGCCTATAAAAATGTGCGCACCATGAAAGAAACACGTGTGCATGACCTGGTGGTGGAACACAACGTGCTTACCGGGGCTGTGTTAGAGAACACCCAAACCGGAGCGCGGGAAACCATTCCTGTAGACGGCGTGTTTGTGTTCCTTGGGCAGCTTCCCAACTCCCGCCTGTTTGCCCATTCCATTACCCTGGACAAGCAGGGTTACGTGCTGGCAGACGCCAACATGCAAACCAACATACCCGGCGTATTTTCCGCTGGCGACATTAACGCCAAGACATTCCGCCAGTTGACAACCGCTGCGGCAGACGGGACTATTGCGTCCCTTATGGCTGACCGTTTTTTACGCCGCTAGGATGTGCCGCCTTTTTCCGTTTGGCGGCGTTGCTTGCTTTTTTTGAAGGGGGGCAGGGCGAAAGAGCCCAGCCCGCCCTTGCAAAAAAAGCATCGCGCCTTGCCAAACGAAAAAAATCAGCACATCCTTTCTTGCACCCTCCGGCCTCACTCGACTTTCTTTTGCTCCTGCGGCGGATAGGATGCTCCGGCGGCGTAGCCGCCTTCCTTCCACTCGGGCATCGTAGAGATGCTTCGGCAGCAAAGCTGCCTTTGCCCTCTGCCCTCGCTCCACGGCTCGCTATGCTCGCGACTGCCGTCGGCTTTAGGGAAGATTTTGGCGGAGGGGTGTATTGGGCAACACTACGACTTAGCGACATTCCAAGCCCTTGCGAGCGAGTGGAGGCACCACAGGTGCATCCACGGCGCGAGCAAGGGGGCTGTGCTTGGGCGGGGCGTTGGTAAAAAGATAGAATTTTTTGTGCAGACAAGGCGGCGGCAGTCGCGAGCGTTAGCGAGCCGTGGAGCGAGGGCGGAGGGCGAAAGCGGCTACGCCGCTGAAGCATCTCCACGCAGCCCGAGCGGAAAAAGGTCGCATGCGCGAAAAAGGCTAGTTTTACCAACGTGCCACGCCCAAAACAAAACACAAAAAACTAATCCTCTTCTGCCCCTGCATCCCGCATTCCCCCTTGACACTCGCTCCACCTCCACGCACAATACCTTCCAGAATACTCCCACTTACTACTTCAAAAACAATTTGGTGAACTATGCGTGTTCTCATCACCGGCGGTGCCGGCTACATTGGTTCCCACACCTGCAAGGCATTGGCCCAGGCAGGCCACACCCCCGTGGTGTACGACAACCTCTCCACTGGCTACCGCTCCCTGGTGCGCTGGGGCGACTTCGTGCACGGCGACATCCGCAACACCACCCTGCTTGCCAGCACCATGCGCCAGCACAGCATTGAAGGCGTCATCCATTTTGCAGCCCTTTCCTGCGTGGGGGAATCTGTTACCGATCCAGGCCTGTACTACCACAACAACGTGGTAGGCACCCACAGTATTCTGGAAGCCATGGGCCTTGCCGGGGTAAAGCACATTGTTGTTTCATCTACCTGCGCGGTGTACGGCCTGCCCCCCACTATTCCCATGGACGAAACCACCCCGCAGAACCCCATTAACCCATACGGGGCCACCAAAAGCATGATGGAACGTATGCTGGCAGACTACCACGCCCCCTATGGCCTGCACAGCGCTGCCCTGCGCTACTTCAACGCTGCCGGGTGCGATGCGGAAGGGGAAACCGGGGAATGGCACGTGCCGGAAACGCACCTTATTCCCCGCGTACTCATGGCCGCTTTTGGCGACATTCCTGCCCTGCACATTTTTGGCAACGACTACCCCACGCCAGACGGCACCTGCATACGCGACTACATTCACGTAGCAGACCTTGCCAGCGCCCATGTGCTGGCCCTGGAGCATCTGCTGGAAAATGGCGGCGTGCTGCGCCTGAACCTGGGCACAGGCAGCGGTTTTTCCGTGCAGGAAATTATTCAGGCCGCTGAACACGTGCTGGGCAAACCCGTGCCCCACACCATGGGGCCGCGCCGCCCCGGCGACCCGCCAGCCCTGGTGGCCCAGGCCGGGCTTGCCAAGGAAACCCTTGGCTGGGTGCCGCGCACCTCGCAACTGGACCACATTTTACATACCGCCGCACAGTGGTATGCCGCCACCCGCCAAAAAAACACCGTATAAGAGGCCATTGCACAATAAATTCCATTGATTTTATTGGGCGACGCTGTCCCCCAACCCCCTGCAAGGGGAATGATTCCCCTTGACCCCCATTTTCGTTCATGCTCCCGCGAAGCGGGAGCATGAACGTAGATGCGGGTTCCAAGGGCATCATGCCCTTGGCGGAGGGGTTTGGGGAGGCAGAGCCTTCCCAAATAAAAGTCAATAAAATTCATTGTGTAATTATCTCTATCAAGCAAGGATCATTGTGCTTCGTATTTATTCAACCAGCCTTGGCTGCCCCAAAAACCGGGTAGACACGGAACGCACTCTTGGCAGCATTGGCCCTGTACGCATGGTGGAAACACCAGAAGCTGCCGAGCTTATTTTCATTAACACCTGCGGGTTTATTGGCCCTGCGGTGGAAGAATCTGTCCGCACCATTCTGGAAGCCATTGAAGCCGCAGGCACCCAGCCCAAGGCCAAGCGCCCCTTTATTGCCGTGGCAGGCTGCCTTGTGGGCCGCTACGGGGCCAAAGACCTGGCCCCGGACCTGCCAGAGGTAGACCTGTTTCTGGACAACCGCGACCTTGCCAACTGGGCGGAAATGCTGTGCCAAAAGCTGGGCCTTGGCCCTGCCCCGGAAGGGCGTTTTGCCTCCACCGGGCCTTCTTACGCCTGGCTGAAAATTAGCGACGGCTGCCGCCATGCCTGTTCCTTTTGCACCATTCCTGCCATACGCGGCCCCCTGACAAGCCACCCGGAAGCCATGCTGGTGGAAGAAGCCGCAGGCCTTGTGCACAGCGGCATAAAAGAGCTTGTGCTGGTAGCCCAGGACGTCACCTCCTGGGGGCGCGACCTTGGCAAAAGCGGCGGCTTAAAACGCCTGCTGGAAAAACTGCTGCCCCTGCCGGGGCTGGAACGGCTGCGCCTGATGTACCTGTACCCCGCCGGGCTTACCCGCCCGCTGCTTTCCTTTTTGCAGGAAGCAGGCAAGCCTTTTGTACCTTATTTTGACATTCCCTTGCAGCATGCTTCCAAAAACGTGCTGCAACGCATGGGCCGCCCCTTTGCCCAAAACCCCCGCGCCGCGGTGGAACGGGTGCGGGAATTCTTTCCGCAGGCAGCCCTGCGCACCAGTATTATTGTGGGCTTTCCCGGTGAAACGGAAAAAGACTTTCAGGAACTGTGCGACTTTGTGCAGGCCACGCGCTTCCACCACCTGGGAGTGTTTGCCTACCAGCAGGAAGAAGGCACCCCTGCCGCCACCATGCCAGACCAGATTCCAGATAGAGAAAAACAGTGGCGGCGCGATGCGTTAATGGAAATTCAGGCCGATATCAGCGAAGAACTGCTGCAACAATACGTTGGGCAAACCATGGATATTCTTGTGGATGCCCCGCAAGGGGAATGGCCGGGGCTGTTCACCGGAAGGGCCTGGTTCCAGGCCCCGGAAAGCGACGGGGTAACGTATATCAGTGGGCCGGGCGCGGCCCCCGGCGCGCTGGTGCAGGCAGAAATTACCGAAGCACAAACGTATGATCTGGTGGCGCTGGTGAATGCGGAGGAGGGGGAATGAGGGGGAGTTTTTAAGAGCGGTAGCGCGTGAGTTTGTGCGGCGTGCCATTGCCATAGCACCGTCGCCCCTGCGCAGGCAGGGGGCCAGTATTGTGTCTTTTGCTTTTACCCATTTCCACTTGCCACACGCATAAGACAGCCTAACATGCTAAGAATACTGGATTCCTGCCTGCGCAGGGGCACTTTTCTTGCCACGATGCAATACTTTCGCTTTTGTCATTGCGGGCGGCAACGCCGCGTGGCAATCCATCTTCATTGTTGAGAATAAAAGGCTTACCTTCGCTCTACTGAATTGTAATATACAAAGGCAGCACACTAGGGCTATTTGAGGTCCACAGAATAGCGAATTGTTGCACCCTGCAACCCAGCGCAACAGGCCACATAACAACGTGTTGTTTTTCCTTGTCGCACAGGGATTTGCCTGACTAAATCTGCCAAGTAAGCCGCATTTCCCCCTATTGACGGAGAAATGATTCCCGTTGCGCCATCAACCCGAATTTCCGGAGCATGCTGCAAACGGTAAGAGGGAACTTGCTCGTCCGCCCTGTACGTACGCGGGGTGTAGTTGGCGTCCTTGATTTCGCTGGTTGTTCGTTCACGCAAACATAGGTCGCAGATTTCATTGTTCACCATGGCTTGACCAAGCCGTATCTTTACGGCGGCGTTGGGCACAGCCAAAAGGATCAGTTCGATGCCTTCAGGGGCGGTAAACTCACCAAACCACTCAGCCTCTCCCTCCGGGTAGCTGCCATGTCCAAGAATCAAGTACTCACCGTTCGTTCTTTGAATACGCATAACATTCTCCTTGTAGTTTGCACTTACTGTTGCCGTGCAGGTTATGGCTTTACATGCGTCCGGAATTACCCATGCGCACTTCTTTCCAAACACTTCGCATATTCCCCTGCCAGTTTTTCATCATACCTGTTCTGCCCATACCCCGGCCCGTTGTAGCCTTTGGCAAAGGCGGCCCAATCGTGGTTTTTCAAGTGCCGCACCAGGTTGTTAGTGCGAATGAAGCCGCAAAACGCCTCCAGTTGGGTTATGGGGTCTTGTTCCTGGGCGTGCACAAACTCGCGCACCGTGGCATAGCCGCACGCGGCGTGGTTGAATCCCATAATCTGGAACGCCCCCCAGGAAGCGGAAGCCAACGCCGCTTCTTCCTGAATATTTTTGGCTTCATTCAGGCGATCATGTTCTTTTTCCCCGCCCAGGTAATGGGCCTTTGTCCATTTGGGGTACAGCACGGTGGGGTGGGCCTCGGCATAGTCTTCCGGGGGTACGCCCCGTTTTTTCAATTCACGCCAGAAAATGTGCCCTTCAAACAGAATTTTGGCCCGGCCCGAAGGTAAAAAGCCGTTTCCGGCGGATTCCACCGTGCACACGGCCTGCATGGTGCATGGTTCAATGCCCAAATCGGCAGCAGCACGGGTAATGTCTTCCCAGGTTAATGGTGGTTGAGGCATGAGAAACTCCTTGGGCTGCAATTATTCGCCAATGTTGGCAATGCATGTGCCATTTTTATCTGTCCAACTGTTGCCGCCCAACTCGCTACACGCTTGGGCTGTGGGCACACCGGAAGTATAATTACTGCGGCAGTTGTTCACTGTGTAGCAACGGTAGGCATTGGCGGCGGAAGCCGCAACCAGTACCTGGCCCTCGGGCATGGCAGGGTTGTACCCGCCGCTTGCCTGGCTCGCCAATGTGTCGGGCTTTGGAGCATGGGCCAGCACTTTCGAGGTATCTGGCCCACAGGCCGTAAGGGCAAGAACGAGGCACACAAGCAAAGCCGTCAACCATTGTTTTGTGAACTGCTCGAAATTATTCATTTTCTGCTCCTTTTGTGCTGTTTTCGGTTTAAATGGCATTGTTGAAACGCGCAGTTATTTCGTTTGGCAAGGCACAAGTTTTTTTTGAAGCAGGAGTGACAATTCTGCAGGAAAGCAGAATTGGGACCCACCCAAAGGGCGGGAGCCGAAGGCCGAGGCCCAGGACGGGCCGAGTCAACTCTTCCGTCCTCGACTGTTTCATTTCTCCGCTCTTGCGGCGGGATTCATACTTCGGCGGCAAAGCCGCCTACGCCCGCCTTGTCACTCCACGGCTCGCTATGCTCGCGACTGCTGTCGGCTTTAGCGAGTAACGCAGCCAAACGGAATAAATCAGCGTTTCTTCAGGAATACCCGCACTGCGGCATCTACCCCGTGCAGGGAGACTTCAATGCACAGGGTATGCGGACGGTATAGGTTGAGCCAGCGCCGTAGCACACCGGGGGCACCCAGAGTAAGCCGGGAAAGGGGCGCGGCAGGAAGTTCCTTTTCAGACAGAAGAAAGCCCAGCGGCACACGCTCGAAGCAGGCTATTTCCATAAACAGACGGCTGATGCGCGGCCCATGTTCACCACACAACGCTTGCGCGGCAAAAGGGTCGCAGCGTTGGGCCAGCGCGCACAAACGCATGCGCCAGCTTTTGACTAAGCGCAGATTTTCTGCAACAGCCAGCCGCCGCAAGTATTCCGCAAGCGTTTCTGTAGCAAGGGTTGCCGTGCGCATCGCCGCCTCCTTACTTGTTGATGCCGGCCTTTTTCAAGGCCAACTTATTACAACCATCCGGGTTTGCGCGGAAAGCCCACATGGTAGACCATCCACTGCAACACCACCTGGTGCTCGCCCAAGTTGAACAAGCCGAAGTTTTTCTCTATACCCAGAATGACGCCGCGCGGCGTTTCATTCAGGCAGCGGTTTAGCAGTTCCGTGGCAGCTTCTATTTCCGCTTCCCCTTCCGGGTTGGCGGGGTTGCTGCTGCCAACGGAGATGCGCTTTATGAAGCGTATTGTGCTGAGGTCGAATGTCAGGCTCATGGTAACGCTCCCAGAACAGTTTGGCTTAAAAAATAGCCATGCGTATTTTGCAAGGGCATTGATTTTCTTCAAACATTCAGAAAAAGGACAACATACAATGACACGCTGTGCGGGTGCCCGCTGCGCGCGCACCGGGCAATTGCAACGTGCAATTGCCCAAATCCCGACGGCAAAGCGCCTGGTCGTGGCTATGGGGTGAATGTACTGCCGCCGGGACTATGTAAGGGAATGGCTTGAAGGACTAAGCAGAAGCAGAACTTTGCGCCCCTTGCCCGGTTACTTCTTTCATGGGCTGCGCAATGGCTTTGCTGCTGCCTTGGCGCTCTTTTCCTTCTGCATCCTGAGTACCGGGAATTGCCCCAATAATAGCTTTGCCGTTGCCATCAAGCGCCTTGCCTTCACTATCCAGCAAGATGGGTTCGGTAGACGCTTGAAGAATATCCAGCACTCTGGCAAGGCCTTCCGGCATGCCTTCATCTTCGGCCAGTACCTGCACATGGTATTTTGCCGAATTGTCTGAAGACCGGGCATTTTCCTTATGGCTGGCGACAGAGCCGGATATGTTCACCGTACCGCTGATGGGGCCAAAGCCGAATTTTGCCGAGGCGGATAATTTAGCTGATGCGTCCAGCGAAGACTTTTCGCTGAAGGAGGACTTCACTTCCATATCAAAGGTGATGTCTACCTTTTTCACCGCCAGGCACGGAATTTTAACGATGGCCAAAAGCGGCACGTTCAACTCCGCCTTATAGGGGGTCACTGTCCCGTCGCTGCCCTGAATCATTTTTGTGTACTGGAAGCAGGCCGTTCTCACAGGCCCCATGCCTCCATCTTTGTTGGGTATGAAACCCACGGCTTTAATGAAGTCGGCTGTGGCATTGGCCAGTTGGATTTGCGAATCGCAGGCAGCCCGCAAGGGGCCGCCAATAAGGTCGCCCATGGGCAACCCTTTGAATTGATCGCCCATTGATACAAGTTCTGACATGATGCATCTCCGTTATGTTGCAGGTTGCGTTTGCTCCGCGACCAAGCGTTTTTGTGTGTTTAGTCATCATATGTTGCATTTGCAGCCTGTGCGGAAGACGCTGCTGCCCCACCTGATGAAGCAGGGCTTTCATATGTCTGGCTGGTTTTTATCAATTCATTAATGAGGCGGGCCGCACCTTCCGGCAAATCCACCCCTTCCAGAGTCAATTGGACGTGCGCCGTAAAAGAGCCGCTTTTTTTATGGGCTCCCATATCAATGGTCAGGTTGGGCAGTTGTTCCGCCCGCTCCAGGGAACGTTGTGTGGAATTGCTGCCCTGAATATCCATATCCGGCAGACCGCCAGCATCTATATCCAGGGAATTGAAGCTGACATCAAAATCCACATCCGCTTTTTTGATGCGTAACGCGCTGTAGGGCAATACGGACAAATAAGGCACACGGTAAGCCTCTGTGCTTCCGGCTGGTGCTCCGGGCCGTTGCGAAGGCAAGTTCACCTTCATGGTTACAGGGAAGAAACCCGCGTGCCCAGGCTTGCGCTTGAAGTAACTCATGAGGTTAGCCACCTGAGCGGCTTCAATCTTTTCCTGTGCCTCCAACACTGCGCTGGAGATGGCGGTAACCAACTGGCTGAGGGAGGAGATATTCGGCATCATGGGTTCCTTGAAGTTATGCTGTTATATGAGTATGAACATGGGCACACGGCTACCTGTAACTTGATATTTTGATTGTATAATGCGTTTTTGCTTTCTGCTCTTGCTGTTTCTGGGCTTGATATAACAATGCCACCACTTCACGAGTGCTGTGCGCTTCGAGTTTAAGCAGAATATTTTCACGATGCTTATACACAGTTGAAATACAAATACCTGTTGCCTCGGCAATAGCGTGCGGGATTATTCCACGCGCCAAGAAGGAAACAATTTGATTTTCTCTGCGGGTAAGGCCAGGATATGGCGCAAGACAAGAAACTCCGGCAAACAGAGAAATCAAATGCACACTGTTTGCTGCGCTGCATTTTTTGCATATATTACGGATATGCCGACTGACAGTATGGGGACTTATGTACAAATACTGCCCTATTACTTTTATCGGAAAAACCTTGAGCCAAATATCGTAGAATATCTCGCTCTCGTTTGGTCATGGGCGCATGTGTCATAAATATCTCCTGCGGTTTAAATTGATAATAAATAAAAAATACTCATTTTGAATACGTCAAAATATGTAATTCTATTTGCAGGTAACGTTGTGCCAAAATTTGCTCTGCCATTCTGCCCGTTTCTTTCCCGTTGAACCCATCAGGGCGAATACGCAGCCCCAACCCCCAAGAATCACAAGGGGGAAGGACAGAACTTTAGACATGGCAGATGATGCCTTTCAGGACTAAGGGCACAGAAAAAGAGGAAGGCATGGTGCACAATGGCGCATACCTTCCAAGGAATAATAAGCGTGGTAGTAGAGAGGTAAGAATTGTAAAGTCAGGCCTGCATGAAAAGAATACACTATGCAGCCTGCTCCAGGGCGGTAATGGCAGGCAGTCGCCGCTTTTGGGAAGGGTCAAGTCCCTTGTCCAGCATCTTGCGCACGTTATGGGCTTTGCCTCTGGCATTCTTTAAGGACACGGTAGGATAAACACCCAAGGAAATCATCTGCGCTTCACCATCTACCATGTACCGAAAACGCCAGAGCTTTGTACCTTCCTTCTTGCGCTTGGAAGGCTTCACCGCTAAAGTAAGCCATGGCGTTTTAGCATCGGTGTAGCGTTCTTCCTTGTCCGTGACCTTGACGGTTTCAAGAAAACGTACCGTAAACTCAAAACGCTTGCTCTGCTCTTGCTTTGCAGTAAACATTGCCCCCCCTCTCATTGAGTATGTGCATATTGCGTACTCAAAAAGACACTCAACATAGCTTAGGGTTGCAACGCTTTTTGCGGTTCAATTTTGGACAAAAGTAGCCATAAAACCATTGACAGCAAAAAAATTGCACAATCTGGAATTTTATTGAACAGTACGTTAAAGGGCATGATGCCCTTGGAACCCCACCTTTACGTTCAGTTTTTCGCTATGCGAAAAGCTGAACGCTAATGGGGGTCAAGGGGCGTCACGTCCCTTGCAGGGGGCTTGGGGGACAGCGTCCCCCAGTCAAAAATTCCTAAAAAGAATACCCACGGCTTGGGCTGGTAATTCCAGCTATTTTTTTCTACAGTAACCGCATTGAGTATTATAACCGTTTTGGGAGGTTGTTATGGCAGTTCCAGTAATTATTATGGGGGCAATGGGCAGAATGGGTTCCATGCTTGTGCGTGCCGTGCGGGAAAACCCCGCATTTACCCTTGCCGGGGTAGTGGATCGCGAAGAAAAACTGGAAGAAGCCAAAACCCTTGGCTGCCCTGCATCCAGCCAGGTACAGCAAGTGCTGGCCAGCGTGCCGGGGGCCACCATTATTGATTTTACTTCCCCTGCCAGCAGCCTGCACACGGCCCATGCTGCCGTGGCTGCCGGGGCACGGCACATTATTGGCACCACCGGGCTGACAAAAGAAGAACGCGCCACCCTGGAAGTGTTGGCCCAGAAAACGCCTATTTTTTGGTCGCCCAACATGAGCCTGGGGATAAATGCCCTGCTCAAGGTGTTGCCAGAGCTGGTGCGCTTGCTTGGCCCGGATTACGATATGGAGCTTATGGAAATTCACCACAACCGCAAAAAAGATGCCCCCAGCGGCACTGCCCTGCACCTTGCGGAATGTGTGGCCGAAGCGCGTGACTGGCCCCTGGCGGAAACCGCCTGCTACCACCGTGAGGGCATTATTGGGGAGCGTCCAAAAAGGGAAATTGGCATTCAAACATTGCGCGGCGGCGATGTGGTGGGGGTGCATACCCTGTACTTTATGGGGCCGGGGGAACGCGTTGAAGTGACCCACCAGGCCCATTCGCGGGAGAATTTTGTTGGTGGTGCCTTGCGTGCAGCCCTGTGGTTGCAGCAACAACCTGCGGGCAAGCTGTATTCCATGCAGGATGTTTTGCAATGAACATAGGCATTGTGCAGCACAACCCCATGCTGGGGGATTTTGCAGGTAACAGTGCCACGTTGCTGGCCCAGGTGGCCAAAGCCGCGGCCCAGGGGGCGGCCTTGTGTGTGGCCCCAGGCTGGGCCCTGTGCGGAGGTGGTGCGGGGAACTTGTTGCAGCGCAATGTGTTTGCCCAGGCCAACCAGGAAGCGCTGCCCGCTTTTGCCAAAGCCCATGCCGCCAAGGGCCTGCCCCCGGTGTTGCTGGGGGTAGCCATTGCGGCCCATGGCGCAGCAGCAGAACGCCAGCACGCAGCCGTGCTGGTGGAAAATGGCACGTACACTGTGGTGGCCCGCCAGTGTTTTACCCCGCATGGGGCAGGGGAGCAGGCCAGCCGTATTCTGGTGCCAGGGGAACCCTGCGGCTTGGTCCGGGTTGGGGGGCACCGCTTTGCCGTGTTGCTGGGGGAAGCTTCCCTGCTTGAATCGTTTCCTGAGGAAGAATCGCTTTTGTGCGACTGCCTGCAACACCATCGTGTGGCAGGCATTTGTATTTTGGGGGCCTTGCCATACAGGCATTTCCGGCGTGAAAAGGTCATGAAGAACGCCGCCAGCATGGCCCAGCGCCACGGCACTTCGGTGTTTCTGGCAAACCTTGCAGGCGGCACAGACAGCAACGTGTTTTACGGCGGCAGTTTTGCCTGCAATGCCAAGGGGCAACTGCTGGCCCTGGCCCCGCTGTTTCAGGAAGCCGTTGTGCAGGCAAAGGGCGAAGCCACCCCGCTGCAAGGCGAAGCGGCTGTTCTGGCCGGCAGGGAAGAAGCCCTGTGGCAAGCCCTTGTAACGGGCACCCGCGACTTTGTGCGTAAATGTGGCCTTACCCGTGTGGTGCTGGGGCTTTCCGGCGGTATGGATTCCGCCCTTGTGGCGGCTATTGCGGCAGAAGCGCTGGGGCCGGAAAACGTTATGGGGCTGTTGCTGCCCTCCCCCTATTCCAGCCAGGGCAGCATAGACCACAGCCTGGAACTGGCAGCCAATGTGGGCATTGCCACCCACACCGTACCTATTGAACCTGTGCTGGATGCTGCGCGGCACACCATGGAAGCGGCCTTTCCCCCAGGGCTGACTGGCCTTGCCGGAGAAAATATTCAGGCCAGAATACGCGGCATGTTGCTTATGGCCTACGCCAATCAGTTTGGGGCCATGCTGCTGAACACCTCCAACAAGTCAGAATCGGCTGTGGGGTATAGCACCCTGTATGGCGATAGCTGCGGCGGCTTGGGGGTAATAGCCGATGTGTATAAAACGGAAACCTACGCTTTGGCCCGCTGGCTCAATGCCCGCAACGGGAAAGAGGTGATTCCTTCAGTTATTCTGCAAAAAGCGCCTTCCGCAGAACTGCGACCAGACCAGAAAGATAGCGATTCCTTGCCGCCCTACGAGGTGCTGGACAAGGTGCTGTATTTGCTGGTGGAAGAAGGAAAAAGCCGGGCCGAGGTGGTGGCAGCAGGGTTTGACAGTGCCGTGGTGAACGAGGTGCGAAGGCTAATGGATGGCTCGGAGTTTAAACGCAGGCAAACGCCCCCGGCGTTGCATGTTTCTGCACAGCCCTTTGGGCCAGAACAGCAGTTGCCGCTGGCCATGAGGGCGATGTGTAAATAGGTGGGGTAAGGAGTTTGTGGAAGAGGTGGTGGTGCAGGAGGTAGTGCGGCGTGCCGCCACCATGGCCCAAGCACCGTCATCCCCGCGCAGGCTGGGATCCAGTATTTTCAATGAGATAGCGCGTAGTTTTGTGCGGCGTACCGCAGCCATGGCCTAAGCACTGTCATCCCCGCGCAAGCGGGGATCCAGTATTCTTAGGGGGTTAGGCTAATTTCTTGCGGCGCAAGCGCCACACCATTCCTCTTTTCTCTTTATTCTTCCGCTCCGCTAGGGTCAGGGGGCCCTTGTGCGGCCCCCTAACAACCCCACACCCACGGGGTTGCACCCCGTGACCCGCTAAGCCTGTGGCCCGCGCTCAGTAGATTTGTTCCGCTCACTCGAAGACTCGTACGCTGCACAAATATATTCGCGCGGAAAGTACACCGTGCAGGGCATGAGTAAGGGGCGCTTATCGGTTGCTTGCTGCAAGAATACGCTGTGCCACAAAAGATAAGCGGCACGTAGTAAGGACGCGGCAACTAAACTACCACACTTCGTGTGAGTGGGCGGGCGCAGCAAAGCGCGCGTGGGCTGGGGGTGACACGAAGAATTATCTGTAAGGTGCGGCGAAGACGCCGCGATATTTTTTACTATGAGTGAATGATAGCGCGTAGCTTCTTAGCTATGCCACTCACCCCTCTCCCGCATGTCCTAAGCCTACAACCAAGCCTTACTATACGTATCTTCTTCTGCTATGGGGAAAATTGCTGCCGCATATTCGTTGTGAATGGGCGGCGCAATTGTGTTTACCCTATGGCAGGAGGCAGCACATGCACCCCATGAGTACCGAGGATTTTTTGCGTGAAATCGTGTTTGGTAACAAAGGCAATGCCAGCAGTTCCGGCACGCTTCTTTCCGGGGCATCCCGCCCCATGACCTCGCAGGCGGAAGGTTGGCAAGCCACTGCTCCGCGCCAGTCATTGCTTGGTTCACCACAGGCTGGCAGTGCTCCCTCGGGTTCTGGTGCCAATGTCTTCCGCATGCGCTGCCTCACCAACCAGCATGGCAAAATAGAATCCAAGGAAGAACACACCCCCAATGAAAGTACCCACTGGGAGTATACCTATGACGTTGCTGGGCACCTTGCCACGGTACGCTGCAACGGCGCGGTAACCGAAGAATACACATACAACGCCCAGGGCCAGCGCATTGCCGACCGCGTGCCCGATGCCTTGCGCCACCGGGGCGGGCAGCGGCGGTTCACCTACAATGACGAAGGGCAACTGGTAGAGGTGAACGCTACTCGCTTTTACTACACCGCATCCGGCACTCTGCGCGGCAGGCAGGAAAACGGCAAAAACACCTATTTCAGCTACGGCGACGACACTCGGCTGGACAGCGTCACCCTGCCTCCCGGGTTTGAGGTGCGCTATGAATATGGGCAAAGCCTGCTGCCGGAGCGCATTCTTTTGGCGGGGCGGCTTATGGGGGAATATCGCTGGCACAGCCCGCTGCAACTGTACGAATACTACGACGTGATGCAGGACACCCGCTACACGTTCCAGTACAAGGGAAACCGTGTGCCCGCCGGGGTGCATATCAGCGGTACCGGGGCGGCATTCATACGTGAACGCTTTCAACGCGGCAATCTGGATCAGTATTCCCCCATGTTCCAAGCACAAGGGGCTACAGACACCCTGTTCCTGCACATCGGGGCTGACCAGGTGGGCAGCATCCGCATCTTGAGCACGGAAGACGGCCGCATGGTGAAGGAAATCACCTACGACAGCTTTGGCAACGTCCTGCGTGACTCCTTCCCGGAATTGTCCTTCCCCCTAGGCTTTGCGGGCGGGCTGGTGGATGAACATACAGGCTTCGTGCGCTTCGGCTACCGCGACTACGACCCGCAAACCGGACGCTTCACCGCCCAAGACCCTGCCCGCGACCTGCGTGGCGATGCCGATTTGTATGACTACTGCGTGGACGACCCCGTGAGTTGTGTTGACCCGCAGGGGTTGCGCTTTACAAAGGCCGAGGCAAGCTCTGGTGGCGCTTCACATAAAGGTATTTCGCACCCCTTTGGTGCCCCACATGGAGAAAGCACAGTAGGGGAAATACCAAAGACCATTGATGGGAAAGGGGTGGAACAACTACCCGAAGTTTTGCGACAGCACAGACTGAACATGACAGATGCAGAGTACAGCAAACATAAAAGGGATGCAGATATCTTTGCGAAAAAATTTCCTGCCGTACAACCTGTGCTGGAAGACATGGCAAAAATTACAGGTATTCCGCTGGAGATACTGGTGGGAATAGCAATTTTAGAAAATAAGCTTGACACTGAAACAACAAGTGAATCTGTTAAAGGTTTTCAAGGAATGTTTCAGGTGGGTAAGGACGCGCGTGAGGCTGTCGCACCAGAAACTGATGCCGAAAAGGCAAAAAGGGCTGAAATCATCAAACGATATGGAGATTCCTCTTTGTATGATGGCCCCATGTACGCGAAACTGTTGCTGAAAAAAAAGGGAATAGAACCCACGGCAGATTCAGAAAAAATTGCCCTGGAGTTATACAAAGGATATTTAATGGGACCAAATGGAAGTGCCGCATTTAATAATCTTTCGCCTGATAAAACGGTGAAAGGTACATTATCTGAAGGGGCAATAAGTGGCAACCCTACTTATTTCAAAAAGAATGGGGAATATGCCACAAAACAGCATGCTGAAGTGAAGCTACAAGAATTTGTCAATACGTTCATTGATAAAGCTCATTATGTGCTTAAGAGTCACGAAAAATAAATGTAATTAGATAAATGAAAAACAATTCCTGCCAGCAGCCGTATTCCTTACAATTACTGGCAGGAATTATTCTTTGTCATAGGGCCAAGGAAGTCGCACTTTTCGCCACTGGCCTTTTTTATTTTTTTTCCAGGCTGGCCGCACCACTTCAAACCTCGGGATTCCTGATTCATCTTCATTATAGACAATATCACCCTGTAAACGATATGGGCCTGGACGACCATCTTCTCGGTATCCAGGTACATCAGGGCAAAACGTTGCCATAAAGTCGCCATTTGTGCCATAAAACATTTTACGGTGCAAACTATACCGTTGATGCTTGCTATTCGTAAAATACATTTGAAAATTAGGATTTTCCACGCACTCCACCGTGCCCTCCAGGGTTTGGTAGGGTAAAACCTGTGTGTTGCGGGGCACACCAGGCCGAGTGTCAAGACGAATAGCGCTTGGGCGTATCCAGTCAATGCGAGGAATGCCATTTTTCTCTTTTTCTATCGTTTTTTCAGGTGTAATGATAAACTGCCGACCAAGATTTAGTTCTCGTAAGTTGGCATCATAGGGATCAAAAGTGGCATAGAATGCACCCATTTCTTCACATATTTCTTTTACTAAGAAACTTGCACATACAAGGACGGAAAAGGTATTACCATCAGGTTCTGCATAAACACAACTAGGCTCACCTAGTCCCCCAGAATAACACCCTACAAACTCTGCCACGATGTCCCCCGGTGCCGGGGGCACAGGGGCAGTGCTTTGGGTGCTATTTGCGTTATGTTTTGTCGCGGAACTAGCAACCGATACTGGGAGATTGCAAGGAAACATACCAGAAAACATGAACAGATAGAACAATATGCGGTGCATACGGCCCCCGGAGTGTAAGCGGTGCAGGGCAATGAGTAAACGTATACTTGATACTACATGAAGGCCAGGGCAGTGGCAATGGGTAAGGAATTGGGCTATCGCGGCGTCTTCGCCGCACCTTACAGGTAATTCTTTGAGTATCCCCCCACCCCACGTGCGCTTTGCTGCGCCCGCCCACTCATGCAGAATGTGCTTGCTTTGTCGCCACTTTCCATCTGTGTGGGAATTATCTTTTGTGGCACAGCTTGCGCGTTCCCACTTCCCGACTCAACCGAGCCTACTCATAGCCCCCCCAGCCCCCGCGCGCTTTGCTGCGCCCGCCCACTCACACGGAGAGCGGTAGTTTAGTTGCCGCTGCCTGATTATGTGGCGATTACCTTCTGTGGCACAACAGATTATTCCGGCAGGCAACCGATAAGCGCCATTACTCATTTCTGGCAGGGTGTCCTCTCCGCGCGAATATATTTGTGCAGCGTACGAGTCTTCGAGTGAGCGGAACAAATCTACTGAGCGCAGGCCGGGAGCTAAACGGGGTCTTGGGGCAGAGCCCCAAGCGCCTGGGGTTGTTAGGGGGCCGGGCGAGGGCTCCCTAACCCAAGCGGAGCGGAAGAATAAAGAGAAAAGAGGAATGGTGTGGCGCTTGCGCCGCAAGAAAATACTATCACCCAAAAAATACTGGATCCCTGCCTTTGCAGGGATGACGGTGCTTAGG
>NZ_AUCY01000037.1 GCF_000430005.1 Desulfovibrio cuneatus DSM 11391 | reverse complement strand
TAGGTGATATCTGAGTCTTTCCTTTATGAGCCTGCCTTTCTTGGCTTTTCCTTTCAGCCTGCTGGTAGCGATAACCGCGCAACCCCTTGTTGCGGGCATACTCACGACTAACTGTAGCGGTGCTGCGGTTCAATTCACGTGCTATAGTTCTCATGGATTTTCCGCTTTTCAGACTACAGAAAATGTAATAGCGTTCTTCCTTGGCAAGGTGCGTGTAGTGCATAGTTCCCTCATCTGTGGTGGATAGAGAGCTAAGGTATTACCGCACCTTGCTTTTTTATCCAACACCGGAGGTGTTGCACTTACGACTTGAATCCGCCCTTTAATTTACAGTATCAATCCAGAATTACTCGTAAAAACAACTGTTTTGGGCCAGCTAGAGTCCATGCAAAGGATTTGGTGTAATGGAGTTGACTGGTTGCAGTTACCTCTCTTTGCTCTTGCAACTATGGTTACTCTTGGTTTTGGCAATATAAATGCGGCGAGTACCACGGCGATGTTAGTTGTATGCCTGAATCTTATGGCGGGTTACTTCTTATTGGCCGTGCTTATTACTCGTCTTGGCGTGCTGTTTCAGACCATGGGGCCAGGACACATCGTGCCTAAGGAGCGATCTAGGAAACCGCAGCTTCCCCAGACGGATACACCGGAGGATTGATTACCAAATCTTGTTAAAATGCCACCGGCGGCTAAATTCAAATCAGTTTTAAATGTTCCTAATAAATCTCTTTTCTTCAACATATTCAAAACATTAGCTACTACCAATTTCTTACGGTATTTTGAACGGTATTCATCTTCTCTTTCAAATTAAAACTTCATAAATTCATCATATTACCATACTTCTTCGAGTCTCCCCTTCACCATATTTGAAAGGGTCATAACTGAAAGGTTGTGATGGCGAGCTCCTGCTGTTTTTTGAAAGCGGGCTTCTGTTCTTTGGGAACAGGCTGCGCTTTATAAAAAAACGCAGCCCATTCACGGCTTTCTTTCCCTTATGCTGTGAACACGGTGCTTATAAGGTATGCCGTGTACCCCACAAAGCAGGCCAGCAGCAGGGCACCTTCCAGGCGGTTAATACGCCCCTGCTTGCGGAAGCCATAACTCATGGCGAACAGCGCCACAGTAAGGGCTGCCATTATGGCAATGTCGCGTTGCAGCACTTCCGGCCCCACCTGCATGGGGCTAATAGTGCCCGCAATGCCCACCACCGCCAGGGTGTTGAACAGGTTGGAACCCAGCACGTTGCCAAGGGCAATGTCGTGTTCGCCCTTGCGGGTGGCAATAAGGGAAGAAGCCAGCTCTGGCAGTGAAGTGCCCACTGCCACAATGGTCAGGCCAATAATCAGGTCGCTCACGCCAAAGGCATGGGCAATTTCCACCGCCCCCCACACCAGCAGGCGTGAACTGGCAATAAGCAGCAGCAAGCCCAGCACCAGCCAGAACATAGCCTTTTTTAAGGGCATGGTGTGCGTTTTCAGTTCTTTTTCCATTTCTATTGCCAGGGCATCTTTAGGTGACTTGCTGCCCTGGCGGATAGTAAAAAGCATGAGGGCGGCAAAAACACCCAGCAGAATAAAGGCTTCAGTACGGGTTATTTGGCCATCCCACAGTTGCCATGCCGCCAGGGCCGTTACCAGCAGCAGAATGGGCAGTTCTTTACGCAGCACTTGTGAATGCACGGTAATGGGGCTGATAACGGCAGTAAGGCCCAGAATAAGGGCAATGTTGGTAATGTTGGAACCATAGGCGTTGCCAAGAGCAATGCCGGGGTTGCCTTGGGAAGCTGCCAGCGCGGAAACAACCATTTCCGGGGCAGAAGTGCCAAACCCTACAATAACCATACCAATAAGCAGGGGGGCCATGCCAAAATGCCGGGCCGTGCAGGCCGCACCTTCCACAAAGCGGTCGGCGCTCCACACCAGCAGGGCTAAACCGGCAACAAGGGCTATAAGGGGCAGTGTCATTATAGGGAAACTCCTTTTGTATTGAGCAATGAAAGAGAGTAAAGCAGCAACATTCAGTGTTATTCTTTTGGCAAATTTGGCAGCTTATGGCAAGGGGGCAGTGGTTGCAATGGCCCCGGTGGAAGCGTGCCAGGTTGTGCAGCATGGGGAGAATGTTTTCCTTGCTTTACGGAGAAATAATAGACGTTGACGGTATGCCCCCCCCAGCGTAAAGTATATAAATTAGTAAGGGAAACGCTGATTTATTCCGTTTGGCGTCGTTGCATCGCTTTTTTTGAAACAGTCGAGGACGGAAGAGTCCACTCCTGCTTCAAAAAAGCTCGCGCCTTGCCAAACAAAATAACTGCGCGTTTCCAAAATACCATTTAATCAGTGCTTCCTAAGAAAGCGTGGAATGAACGAGCGTTTTCCCAGAACTACTTCAGAGGTAAAATAGAGCGGCCGCTCCTCTAAAAAGAGTGAGCGGACGTTTTTGCTATGTTGCTGCTTCAGTTGTGGCATTTTGTTCATAACGTTTACGTTGGCATGTGTTTGTGCTGTGATGCCTGCATGGGTGGTTTCCTGCTGGGGTGCCCAGGTAGATGGGAGACAGGTTCATTATAGCAAAAAGGAGTGTGACATGCGGGAACAATTGGAAGCTCGGCAAAACCAACTTTTAGCAGCATTGCCCCTTTCTTTGTACCAGTCTCTGCTGCCGCACCTGGAATTGGTGAAGATGCCCCTGGGAAAGGTGTTGTATGAATCTGGCGACATTATGTCTTATGTTTATTTTCCGGTGGATTGCATTGTATCGCTTTTGTATGTTATGCAGAATGGTTCTTCTGCCGAAATTTCTGTTATTGGCAGGGAAGGCATTGTGGGCATTTCCCTGTTCATGGGGGGGGAGAGTACCCCCAGCAGGGCCATTGTGCAAAGTGCGGGGCACGCCTTTCGCCTTTCAAGCCAGCGGTTTAAAAAAGCCTTTGAAGAGCACCCGGAAATGCTGCACCTTATGCTGCGCTACACCCAGTCGCTGATCACCCAAATGGCCCAAACCGCTGTGTGCAACCGCCACCACTCTATTGACCAGCAACTGTGCCGCTGGTTGCTGCTTTCCCTGGACAGGCTGCCAAGCAACAGGCTGGTAATGACCCAGGAACTGATTGCCAACATGCTTGGGGTGCGGCGTGAGGGCGTTACGGAAGCTGCGGGCAAGCTGCAAAAGCTGGGCGTAATAGCCTATAGTCGCGGGAAAATTACGGTGCTGGACCGTACCAAGCTGGAAACGCTGTGTTGTGAATGCTATGCCGTAGTAAAACGGGAAACAGACCGCTTGTTGCCCCCTGTTGGGGGTCTTGCTTCATAAGCTTATCCCCCATAACAAACACCCCGGAACAACTTCCGGGGTGTTTTTGTAAATGGCGAGTGCTAGGCAGCGTGACGCTGATTAATGCCAATAAATCAGCGTGTTCACTCGTTTTGCTTCATTCACTGCTATGGGCGTGAAGTGCTGGCCTGCAAGGCTTTTGCTCCAATGCCGATCATGGAAGCAATATCAGCCAGGTTTGTTGGCACAATCATGGTATTGTTTTGCTTGGCAAGTTTGCCAAACTCTTTGATATAGCTTTCCGCAATGCGCAGTGAAACAGCATCCAGGCCACCGGGTTTTACTGCCACCTGGGAAACAATGAGCAGGGCCTCTGCCGTGGCCTTTGCCACCAGCTCTATTTCCCGCGACTGCCCTTCGGCCTCGTTAATTCTGCGCTGTTTTTCCCCTTCCGAACGGTTTATCACCGCTTGGCGCTCTCCTTCCGCCTTATTGATTTCTGCCTGCTTGATGCCTTCTGATTCAGCAATGAGGGCGCGTTTTTCCCGTTCTGCCCGCATGTATTTTTCCATGGCATCCTTAATGCTGGGGGGCGGAATGATGTTTTTTACTTCATAGCGCGTTACTTTTGTGCCCCATGGGGCGGAAGCTTCATCCAGGGCTTTGACAATGCCATGGTTGATTTCACTGCGCTCTTCAAACGTTTTGTCCAGTTGCATTTGGCCAAGAATGCTGCGCATGGTGGTTTGGGCCATGTTGATGGTCGCAGCGTAGTAGTCGTCTATGCCGTAACTGGCACGTTCTGCATCAATTACTTGCACATACAGCACGCCGTCTACTTCCACCTGAATATTATCTTTGGTAATGCAGGTTTGCGGGGGCACATCAATCACTTGTTCTTTGAGGGTATGCACATAGGCCACCCGGTCTATAAAGGGTACAAGCAGATGAAATCCAGCCAGCAACGTGCCGGAATACTTCCCCAAGCGCTCAATAATGGTGGCTTTTTTCTGCGGAACAATAAGGATGCATTTCAGGAACAGGGTAATGGTAAAAAGCGCAAGTCCGCCAAGAATAATGTAGCCAGTGGATGTATTCATAAAAATTCCAGATGGTTGAAGGAAAGAGTAGGCAAAACGGAATAGATCAGCGTTTCCCTAGGGAAGGCGTTTAACGGTGAGTAGCAACACCTCTTGCCTGATAATACGTACCCGGCTGCCCACGGGAATAAATTCCGTGGCTTTGGCTTGCCACAGCGTTCCGTGCAATAACACCCGCCCCGGGTGTGGGGGGGTAATGGCTTCCACCACATCTACTTCCTGCCCAACGGTTTCATGTTGCAAAGAGGTGGAAGAGTTGTTCAGGTGCAGGCCTTTGCTGCGAAACAGCGCTTCCACCCGCGAACGGAACAATGCCAGGAAGGCAAAGGAAGCAATAATAAACAGGGTAAGTTGCATGGTAAGCCCAAAGGGAATAATAGTGAGGGAGATTACCACAGTCCATGCCCCCACACCAAAAAACAGCAGCACAATGCCTGGCATGAGCACTTCACCCAGCATCAGGGCCAGGCCAAATAAAAACCAGGCTATTCGCGGTTCAGTAAGCCATTCATACATGACTTGTCCTTTTTTATGCCCACCTGGCTGGTGGGGTGATTGAATTGTTTCCCTAAAGCAGTTTATCTTTGAAAGGATATATTTATACCATAATACAACGACATGCTCCGCGGCTGGCAGCAACGCTGCCACCGAGCAATTTCAACGTGAAATTGTTCTAGCGCGTACTGAGTATGGTGTGGACCCATTGTGCATAGGTTTTCATGAATGCGGCTGCATATTCACCGCAGGCGGTCAAGGGAGTTCCCAGGTTATCAAAAAACTTGTCTACTTCCCCAAGGGAGGCTTCAGGCTGTTGCATAAGGGGCACGTTCAGGCCTATGAGCGATTGGTGTAAATGGTGGTTGGCGCCAACGCCCCCAATGGCTCCAATGGAAGTGCTTACCACGGCACCAGGCTTGCCGTTGAAGCGGTTGTGTCCATATGGACGCGAGGCAACATCCAGTGCATTTTTCAGCACCGCAGGGATGGAACGGTTTTGTTCCGGAGTCACAAACAGCAGGGCTTTTGCTTCCCCCACCTGTTCACGAAATGCCACCCACAGGGGGGATGGTTCTTTGGCATCTAATTCTTCATTGTACTGGGGTAATTGGCCAAGAGGCATAATTTCTAAGGTAAATTCAGGCGGGGCTGCCGCCAGAAAAGCATGGGCCATTTTGGTTGAATATGCCTCGTTGCGAAGGCTGCCAACGAGTACGGCAACTGGTATAGTCATTTTCATATAGTTTCCTTGCTTCACGGTGAAGGGGCTACCGTGCGCATGCATGAGGGTACACTGAGGATATATTCATGCAGGGATAATATAATGAAGCAAGGGCTGTGTCTGTGCGGTAGCGCACATAAGGGCATGGATTATCAATTTATTCCGTTTGCCAACATAGCGAGCCATGGAGCAAGGGCAAAGGGCTACTTTTACAGGCTGTGCCTACAGCACGCCGCACCCTTTTCCTTTAATCAGCACTGCTGCTGCGCCCGCCAGCACCACCCACCAAATTAACTGGCGTAGCCGCACCCCCCAGGTAATTTGCAATGGGTTGTCATTCTGTTCCGGCAGGAGCGGCGGGGTGGAGTCTGCCCATAAATTGCGTATTTTTTCCCTGGCACTGCCTGTTTGGCGCACGTCCTCTTTTTCCAAATGCCTGCGTTTTTCTTCCGGGTTATAGAGGCTGTGAATGGAAATCCAGTTGGGCACACCGTCTTCCGTGCGTGTTTCTTCGGGTTCCAGGGGAATGTGGCCTAATTTTTGCCGTTCTTCTTCCGGGGCGCTTTCAAGGCATTCCCTGGCTTCCGGGGCAAGCAGTGGTTCTGGCGGCAGGGGGAAGGCCAGTGGGGCTGTTTTTTCCGGCAAAGTAATGTGCGCAGGTAGCCAGGGGACTTGGCGCAGCAATCCTTCCAGCAGCAGTTTGCTGTTTACCAGGGAAGCGTCTGGCCGTGCAGCAGCGGCCAGGGCAGCAGCAAAGCGAGCCTCTTCTTCTGCAAATTGTGCCGCATGTTGCTGCTTTCGGGCCAACAGGCTTTCTTCCAGGGTGTCTCCTTCCTGGGGGCGGGGGGTAAAGTAGAGGTCAGAGCGTAACCGTTTGGCGCTTTGCATGGCTATTCCTGGCTTTGGCGGGGCTGAAGGGGCAGGCGCAGGGCACAGGCAACCACTTCTTCCGGAGCAATGTCTTGCAGGCATTGTCCATTCCTGGGGCAGGTGCCCTTGCCGTGTAAGGAACAAGGGCGGCAGGGCAGGGGGCGTTCCAGCACTGTGTCGTGCGGCCCGGCAGGGTAAAAGCCCCATTCCGGGGTGGTGGGGCCAAACAGGGCCACCACAGGGGTACCCACAGCGCTGGCAAGGTGCATGGGGCCGGAGTCGCCTGTTATCAGGCAGCGGCAGTGCCCCAGCAGTGCGCACGTTTCGCGCAGTGTGGTGTTGTTCACCAAATCTTCCGGCGCATTAGGCAACAGGGGGGTGCCTTGGCCCAGCACAATAAAGGGTATGCCGCTTTGGCGCAGCAAGGTGGCCAGTGTGCGCCATGTGTGTTCCGGCCATGTCTTCCAGCGGTGGGCGGCAAAGGGGTGCAAGGCAATGGGTGCGGCGGGGGGGAGGCCTTTCATGCCTGCTGCATGCACTGTGTCCAGTGTGGCACGTGCAGTGGCGCTTTCTTCCGGGGTAAGCCACACTTGGGGCAGAAGGCTTTGCGCAGGGGGGGGCGTGTTTTGCAGGGTAAGGCTATAGCGCTGGGGAACGTTCATGGCCCGCAGGGCCTGCCCCATGCTTTGCACGCCAAAAGCCATGAACAGCCTGCGCTGCAAACCCATTTTGGGGTACCTTGCCACAGGCCCATGCCACAAGGCACTCAACACACGGGTGCGGAGCACACCGTGCAGGTCTGCAAAGCCCCAACCAGTGTATTCTTTGGCAAGGGCATGGAAAAAGGGAATGGCCCCGCTGGCACTGTGGGCAAATTCAGGAAACGGCACCACGCGCTCTACATGGGGGTGGTGGGCAAACAGGGGGGCCCAGGCGGGTTTGGTGAGCACGTGGAAGCGCAGGCCATAGCGCTCGCCCCACCAGCGTAGCACGCCCGTGGTAAGGGCTACATCCCCCAAGTGCCCAAGCCGGGCCACAAGCCAGTGCTTGCAGTGGCGTGCCTGTGCGTGTAATTCCGAATTATCCACAGTGCTCCTTGGTTTTCTCTATACAGTAACAGTATCATGCGGCACGCGTAGCCAGGGTGGCATGGCCCTTGTTGCTCAAAAATATGCCTTATTCCTGAATGGTCAACCGGGGGCACAGGTGAATTACTCTGTAACGATATGCCTTCACCGGGTGTTTTGCGAAATGTCTTTATTTTTAAGCGTGTTAGCGATCTGGTTTGAATTGTCGTTTGTGGTGTGACCTTTTTTGAATGCAACGGCTGAAGTAGTGAATAAAAGCACATGCTGGGCGTATTATGAGAAAATACTGGCCAAGCACGCTTTACAGCGCCAGACGTATTGACAACTTGCTGGAAAAAAGGAATTTTACCAAGAAAGCCCCAAAGCGTCCATAGGGCAAGTGGGGTAGCTTGTGCGACATCTAGCCAGGGAGTTTTTTTGTATGAAGATCCGTTATGAACAGTGTGCGCCTGCCGCACGTAAAGTGCAGCCCGCACCGGGTGAGGAACTTGGGTTTGGCATTCGTCGCACAAACCATATGTTTCTGGCCGAATACAAAGACGGAGTTTGGCAAGATGCCCGCATTGTGCCTTATGGCCCCTTGTGTATGGGGCCAGGAGCCATGTGTTTACACTATTCTCAAAACTTTTTTGAAGGTGCCAAGGCTTTTAAACACGCCGATGGTGAAATTTACACCTTCAGGCTGGACAAAAACGCAGAACGGTTCAACTTTTCTGCCGATGTTTTGTGCATGCCGCAAATTGATGCTGCCATGCAGTTGGAAGCAATTCATCGCCTTATTGACATAGACAGAGACTTTTGCCCCACACAGCCAGAGTCTTCCCTCTATATCCGCCCCTTCATGTTTGCCACTGAAGACTGCCTTGGTGTGCGCCCCAGCAATGAATACACGTTCTGTGTGTTCCTTTCCCCTAGTGGGCCGTATTACACCGGGGGCTTTTCAAGCCCGGTAAAGTTGCTTATCAGCACCAGTTTCCACCGTGCAGCCCCAGGGGGCATGGGGGCTTCCAAGGCCGGGGGCAACTACGCAGCTTCCTTACGGGCCGGGCAGTTTGCCAAAAAGAGTGGC
This sequence comes from Desulfovibrio cuneatus DSM 11391, assembly GCF_000430005.1. Lineage (GTDB taxonomy): Bacteria > Desulfobacterota > Desulfovibrionia > Desulfovibrionales > Desulfovibrionaceae > Frigididesulfovibrio > Frigididesulfovibrio cuneatus. Next base: position 25,487 of record NZ_AUCY01000037.1, on the reverse strand, counting down.
GCCTCACAGGTATTATACCTGAACACGGCCAACACGCATATTGAAGAAGCTGGCGCCATGAACCACTTCCACGTGCTTAAAGACGGTACCTTCATTATTCCGCCGTTTACCGACAGCATTTTACGCTCCATAACCGCAGTTTCAGTGCTGGAACTGGCTGAACAGGGGCTTATTAAGGCCCGGCAAGAACCAGTAGCCATTGCCGAGTTTATTGACGGTATCAAGAGCGGTGAAATTATTGAAGCTGGCGGTGTAGGCACAGCAGCGGTAATTAGCCCTGTGGGCAGCTACTTGCTGGAAGACGGTACGGAAATTACTGTGGCTGATGGGAAAATTGGCAAGCATTCTCGCTTTGTGTATGAACACATGACCAGCATGCAGCGTGGCAGCACACCAGCCCCCAAGGGATGGATGCAAAAGGTGCCCCATTACCCCCACACTGAGGGGTAGGGAAACGCTGCATTATTCCGTCTGGTGGTGTAAGCTTTGAATTCCAACGGCAATTGCGCGTATAGCGAGCCGTGGAGTGAGGGTGGAGGGTGCGGGTGGCTTTGCCCAACCCAGCATTAGTACATCGCAGGTTTTGCGGCCCAGCCGTAGTCTTGTGCGAAATTTTTTAGAAAAAGAGGAGCCGGCCATGACCATCCGTTATGAATTATGCCCTGAATGTCAATGTAAACAGCCCGTGGCAGACTCAAACAACCTTGGGTTTGGTGCAGCACGAACAAACCATATATTTGTTGCGGACTATAAAAATGGAGAATGGCAAGACGCGCGTATCGTTCCTTATGCCGACTTTTCCATAGCTCCAGGTGCCTTGTGCTTCCATTACGGGCAAACCCTGTTTGAAGGGGGAAAGGCTTTTCGCCATGGCAATGGCGACGTATATGCCTTTCGCTTTGATAAAAATGCGGAGCGTCTTAACGATTCTGCTGTTATTTTGCAAATGCCTCCCATTCCGGTGGAGTTGCAAGTGGAAGGCTTCTTGCGCCTGATGGATTTGGACCGCACGTTCTGCCCCCATGAAGATGAATGTTCCATATACATTCGGCCTTTCATGTTCGCCACGGAAGACGCCCTTTCCATTCGCCCAAGTGTGAACTACCGCTACTGTATTATGCTTTCCCCCAGCGGGCCGTATTATCCCGGGGGCTTTTCCAAGCCCATCAAGCTGCTCATCAGCACCAGTTTTCACCGGGCGGTTTCCGGCGGAACAGGCAACGCCAAAGCTGGTGGCAACTATGCTGCCTCCATGCGTGCAGGCGACTATGCCCGCTCCCAAGGGGCTGCGCAGGTGCTGTACCTGGATGCCAGCAATACCTACATTGAAGAAGCCGGCATAATGAACCACTTCCATGTGCTTAAGGATGGAACGTTTATTATTCCTGAATTCACTAACTCTATCTTGAAGTCCATCACCTCACGTTCTGTGCTGGAACTTGCTGCTGCGGGCAAAATCAAGGCCCGGCAGGAGCGTATTCTCTTCAAGGATTTTCTGGAAGGTCTGCGTTCCGGCGAGATTATTGAAGCTGGCGGGTTTGGCACCGCTGCGGTAATTAGCCCGGCAGGCACATACATTTTGGAAGATGGCACAGAAATTACCGTGGGTGATGGGGCCATTGGCAAGCACACCCGTGCCCTGTATGAAATGTACACTGGTATGCAAACAGGAAAGCACCCTGCCCCTGAAGGCTGGCTGATGAAGATTCCGCACTACGCAAAGTAGGGTAGCGCTAAGTTCCCGCCTTTTCACTGTAAAATAAAAGCCCCCGGCACCGTGCTCTGTTTCATAACAGGCATTGTGCCGGGGGTTTCTTATGCCATTTACCACTTGCAATAGTCACTTAAGGGCGAGCGCTGCTCACCTACGCCGAGTACGCGGCAAGAAACTTGTTTCAGCCGTTTTTTGCTTTAGGGCAGTAGTTGCCTTTGTTCCTTGTTAGCGTCTTTTTTCTTTGGTTTTGCCCTGCTTTTTCCCTTGTGCTTTTTCCCTGGCAGCATTCTTTTTTTTGCCTTGTGCAGCAGCACTGCCTGTGGCTGTGGCACCCGCAGCGCCTGTTGTGGCATTGGCAGGCAGGGTAAAGGCAGGCAGGTTCCCCCCTGCTTCTTTCACCCGTTTAATAATATTGTCGCGTATCCAGCCTGCGTCCAGCCATTCCAGCGGGGCTACTTCCAGCCCGGACATAAGAATGCCAAAGTGCAGGTGGTCCCCAAGGGCCATGCCTGAAATGCCTGTAAGGCCAATAATGTCACCCCGGTTTACGGTTTGTCCTTCAGTCGCCCGAATTTCATACAGGTGGGAGTAAAGGCTTTGCAGCCCCAGGCCGTGGTCAATAACCACAAGGTTGCCGTAAATGCCCAGGTACCCGGCAAACACAACCTTGCCAGAGTTTGCCGCAGGCACAGGCGCGTTGGCAGTGGAAGCAAGGTCGTACCCTAGGTGGGTTTGCTGGTCCACTTCTTTGCCTTCCCACATGTAGGTGCGGTGTTCGGCAAACAGGGCACGCACAGCCCCACGCGGCAGGGCAAGAAATGCGCCTTTCCACAAAATATCGGCACTGGTGCGGCGGCCTATTTCCATAAGTGCCTGGGTGTTTGCCAAGCGTACATCACGGTTAATGGCGATAAAATGCTCAACGGGGGACAAGGTGCTGGGAAGAATTTTGTGAAATTCTTCGTTTTTTTTATCCAGAAAGTTCTGGGTAACAGGAATGGTGTCCTTCTTGAACTCCTGGAATATTTTGTTCACTGTCAGGGGCACGATGCGAGCGTTGCCCGCCACGTCTACGGCCACCAGTTCAGGGGTAAAATTTTCCATGGTGGCAAAGTGGGGAAAGGCAAAAAAACACAGGTAATCTCCATTTTCCTGCCGGAACCCAGGGAAAAACAGTCCGTTGGCCTTTACCCCGGTTTGGCTTACTTCCTTGCTTACGGAATATAAAATGGCGGCACTGCCCCCGCGCCGCACGTTAGGGGGGCTGGTTTTCACGGTAACCCGCGGCGGGGTATTGTCAATAGTAATGGTGCGTTGCACTGTTTGGCTGTTGCCAATGCCAAAGCGGGCGCTGTCTGTGGCGGTAACAATCAGCTCCAGGGTGCCGTCTTTCAGGCCCACATCTTTCAGGCTGAAGGCAAGTTCCTGGGTGTTGGCACCGGAAGGGAAATTTTCTTCCAGCACAGGCAGGGTGCGGTCGCCCCATTTGGCTACAATGGAAACCCGTTTTACGCTGGAACCTTCGTCATGCAGTTGCAGGGTAAAGGGCATGCTGGTGGAAACAACCTGAGTTTCAGGGAGCAGCGCAATGGTGGGGGGGGTGGAGTCTTTGAAAAAAAGGTACCCTGCCGCAATGCATGCGCAGACCACAATAGCGAGGAAAACACTGTACGCCAACTGACTCTTTCTCTTCATATGCGTGCCTTTACCTGAAATGATAAACTGTGGAGGGAAGTGTTACCAGCCAAGCATGGTGCTGCATGTTGTATGGTATCTTTAAGGGAGTATATTTTGTTCGGTGGCATCTTGTGTGCACTTGCCAAGCCTTCATGTCAATAGGTGGGGTTGTCTCCCCTGTCAAGAGGAGTGTCCTACTTGCCGCATGGGGCTTGTGGGCACCAAGGTAACTGCAACGTGAAATTAAATGCCCTCCCTGGTACCCGTGGGCAGTGCAGGCAGGGCAAAAGAGTTTTGTCAGGCAAGTGGAATAAAGCGGCGTTTTCTTAACACTGCAACAGCAGTGAAAGCGCCAGGGAAACAAAGTCGGATTCTGTTAAAATTCCTTTAAGCACACCGCGTTCCAGCACTGGCAGGCAGCCAAACTTGTGGGCCAGCAGCAGGCGGGCTGCTTCTGTAACCGGGTAGCTGGGGGGAATGGTAAGAATTTCAGTGCGCATGATGCGTTCCAGGGGAATGGCCGCTTCAATGGCTTCCTGTTCTGTTTCATGCAGGTCGGCAAGTTGAGAAACGGCTACCTGGAAAATATCACGCTGGGTCACAATGCCAACAAACTGGCCATTATCTGTGACAAGTGGCAGGTGGCGTATACGTGCCCGTTCCATAAGGGTGCGTGCTGTTTGTACAGATTCAAATGGGGAAAGGGTGATAAGCTGGTGGCTCATTATTTCTGCAACGGTAAGCATGGCGTTTCCTTTGCCCTTGAAGCAGGGCTACAGCCTGGCGCACAAGGCTTTGGCTGCGTTGCGGTTTGCCCAAAAAACATGCAAACCGCTTTGCTTGTATTTCTCTTTCTGTACGCCAAAATAGCAGGAAGGGCAAGGTGTAGCCCAAGAACAGGGCATGGTACAGCAGGCAAGGGGTAATGCTGCCATAGTTTTTTGTGAGAAAGGAAAAACAGAATAAAGCCCCTGCTGTAATGGGCAGCAGGGGCTTGAGGAAGCACAAAACAGAGGGAGGAAAGCGTGTTTACCCCAGTTCCTTCAGTTCTTCCCACAGTTCTTTTTGCCGTTCTGTAAGGGAATCCGGCGCCTGAACATGCACATGTACCAAAAGGTCGCCCTTGCCAGCGCCAGAGCCAAGGCCGCGCCCGCGCAGGCGCAACTTCTTCCCGCTGGAAGTGCCAGCCGGAATGGTCAGTTCCACGGCACCCGCAGGGGTAGGTATGCGGGCCTTGCATCCCAGCACAGCGTCCCATGGGGCCAGTTGCAGGTCGTAAATAATGTCGGCATCATCCAGGGTAAAATCTGGGTGCTTGGCAATGGTAATGCGCAGGTAAAGGTTGCCTGCCCCTGCCTGGCCTTTTTCCCCCTGCCCGTTCAAGCGTATGCGTGCCCCGTTTTTAATGCCAGCCGGAATAGTTACTTCCAGGGAACGTGCCCCTTCCGGCCCGCGCAGGCTAATGCTTTTTTTGCCGCCTGCCACGGCTTCTTCCAGGGAAAGGGTCAGGCTGCTTTCTATATCGCGTCCTTTTGCCGGAGCCTGGTTAAACCCGCCAAAGTTACCAGCAAACTGCGGCCCCCCCTGGTTAAAGGAAAATCCTTGGCCGCCAAAACCGCCGCCAAACAGGGTTTCAAAAAAGTCGCTGAAACCAGAACCACCAAAATCGGCCCCGGCATACCCCCTGCCCCCTTGAAAGCCATGCGGGTTCTGGAATTGCTGGCCATGCTGGTAGTTCGGGCCCAGTTGGTCGTACAGTTTGCGTTTTTCCGCATCTTTCAACACTTCATTGGCTTCATTCACTTCCTTGAAGCGTTCTTCGGCATCTTTGTTATCTTTGTTCAGGTCTGGGTGAAACTTGCGAGCCAGCTTTTTGTAAGCCTTTTGAATTTCCTCAGGCGTGGCTGTGCGAGAAACCCCTAGTATTTTGTAGTAGTCTTTATAGGCAACACTCATGTGGCAGTCCCCAATAATAGTATGTTTTACTTGCAGATGTAATGGCCCTCTGCTAAAAGTCAAGGAAACATAAACGCCTATCCCCTATACGGATGGTCTCTTTTTTGTTCACCTGGGCCTTTTTTGGGGTATTTCCCATTTTTTTATGCTCCTGCGTAGGGACTCTTTTTTCTGCGTAGTGTTTGCAACTGCTTTTGGCCCTTCCCGCCTGCACCACCCAAATATACACGGGGGGTGTTTCCCTAAGGAGTTACCCATGCCACGCGGCCACGCCAAAAGCCTGCCAGTGCTGATGCACCATTATATCAACAATTCTGTTAATACGATTACTGTGCCCCCCGCTGTTTTTGAAGAACAGTGCCGCACAATGCAGGAACATGGCTGGCGCGGGGTGAGCCTTGCAGAAGCTGAAGCCTATTTCATAGACGGTGAACCACTCCCTGTCAAATCGGCTCTTATTACCTTTGATGACGGCTACCTGGACAATTACGCCTATGCCATGCCTGTGCTGCAACGCTATGGGCACAAAGGGGTGATGTTTGCTGTTACTGCCCGCCTGGCAGAAGCCAGTGCGCCGCGTTACAGCCTTGAAGACGCCCTGGCAGGCAATGTGCCCCCCCTTACTGAACTGCATGACCCTGTACAGCCAGATGCCCTTGGCCTGCCCACCCGCACAGATGTGTTTTGTAACAAGGCAGAAGTGCACGCCATGCATAAAGCCGGGGTACTTGCCGTTGCCGGGCACAGCCGCTACCACCGCAGTGTTTTTTTGGGGGAAGAATATACAGGGTTTGTGGAACCTGCGGAGCAGTCGCGTACCTTTTATATAACTGCTTACGGCGACATTTGGGGTATGCCCAACTTCAAGGCAAAAACCGGGTTTACCAACCGGGCGTTTTTGCCCTGTGAAGATATGCTGGAAAAAATAAAGCAGCTTGTGCCCCAGGAAAAAGCCGCTGCCCATGCTTTTTTTCAAACGTCCGCTGGCAGGGGGGACTTGCAGCAACTGGTGAACAGTTTTGCCGGGCGCATGGGCCGCTTTGAAACAGACGCGGAAATGCAAGACCGCCTGTGGGAAGAACTGGCAGGGGGAAAACAAGACCTGGAAGCCATTCTGGGGGAAAAGGTGCGTACCCTTTGTTGGCCCTGGGGGTTTGGCAGCCCCATGGCAGAACGCCTTGCCCTTGAAGCTGGGTATGAAGCCTTTCACATCACTTCACCAGGTGGTAACCCCCCAGGAAAAGCCAGGGCTATACGCCGTTTTAAGGTCTATAACCGCAAAAACGGAGCATGGCTGGTTTCCCGCTTGCAGGTGTATGCCCGCCCCTGGATTGGCGAACTCTATGCCCGTATGCGCCTGTAGTGTGTTTGCGCCCATGCACCATGCTGTTCCTGAGGGAGACATACACAACATGTGGGTGGATTCTGCCCAGGGTGTCTGCCCTTCTCCTTTTACTCCATAGTAAGTACTCTTGGAGGGGGATACAGTGTTTCCTTCGAGCAACATTCAGCTATCATACTGCCCTGTAATGTCGTTTTACACAAAACGGTTGCAGGAAAATACTTGACAGTGAGTCATAAAATTGACATACCCTTGTGAAGAACGATACATGCTTACAGCACCAAGGAAAACGTGTAATTCCTTGTTTTCTCAGCATACTGCCTTTTCTGCAGTAATCAAATCTATATAGCCTGCCATGTGGCAATTGGTGAAGGGCAGATGCTCTTTTTGGGCAAGGGGGGAGGAATGGACGCAGAAGAAATAGGTATAATAGGGCAAAGTACCTCGCTGACAGAGGTATTCCGCACGCTGAAAAAGGTGGCGCCCACTGACAGTACCGTGCTTGTTACCGGTGAATCTGGTACAGGCAAAGAGCTGATTGTTCGGGCCTTGCATACCCAAAGCCTGCGTAAAGACAAGCCGTTTGTACCCATCAACTGCGGGGCAATTCCCAAAGAACTCCTTGAATCTGAACTGTTTGGTCATGAAAAAGGGGCCTTTACCCACGCCATAAAAACACGCCCGGGGCGGTTTGAAATGGCCGATGGCGGCACGGTTTTTCTGGATGAAATAGGGGAAATGGACCTTCTCTTACAGGTAAAAATTTTACGAGTACTGCAAGAACGAGAAATTGAACGGGTTGGGGGCCAGGGGGTGCGTAAGGTTGATGTGCGCGTTGTGGCGGCAACTAACCGCAACCTGGAAGAAGAAGTGGCCCTGGGGCGTTTCCGGGAAGACTTGTTTTACCGCCTCAACGTCATTCCCCTGCACTTGCCTGCCCTGCGTAACCGAGGTGACGATGTTCTCCTGCTGGTAAGCCATTTTTTGCGGGTGTTTTGCGAGAAAAAGAAGCGTAAAATCCTGCACCTCAGCTCTACTGTGCAACGCGTTCTGGACGCTTACACCTGGCCCGGAAACGTGCGAGAACTGGAAAACCTGGCAGAGCGCCTTTCCATTCTGTGCGATGGCGATGCGGTGGAACTGGATGATATTCCTGAAAAAATTCTTTCCCAGGTGGGTGACATTGGTGAATTGCCACCCCCACGGGTTGCGGTAGCGCCCAGCCAGCCTGCAATGGCCCATGCAGGGGGCTTTGCCTGGCCCACCATTGCCGACCTTCAGGGGAAAGGCCTTGGCCTGAAAGAATTTCTGGATACGGCGGAAGAACGGTTGTTACTTGAGGCCCTGCGCCAGGCAGATGGTGTGAAAAACCAGGCTGCTGAAATTTTGGGGATCAAGCGCACCACGCTCATTGAAAAATTGAAAAAACGGCATATGGAATAGAGTAAGCTAATGCTGCTTTGTGTCCAACCCAGGCAGCATTGGGCCGTTTTTCTTGCAGAATTGCCCCGCGTAATGTGTCGCTAGTTTTTTACAATCACCTCTTTTTGTGTCTCTCTTTTTTGTGCCATGCACAGGAGAGAATGAAGAGAGAGCAGGACACTATTGTGAGCAAGGAACCAATGAAGAAAACAATTGTCAGGCCGTGGCATAAAGACCTATTGATATGCTTGGCTTTGCCGATGAGTTCTGCAACAATCCTTGCAATGAGCCAGCAAAGATGAGGTGTTCTTGAATGTATAGCACGGAACTTGCATGGGGTCAGGCGTGAAATGTTCTTTTTTTGCCGGTTTGCGCCGGTCTCTTGCCGCAGCGGCATGCGTCTGGCTGCTTTTACCTTCCTTTGCCCTGGCAGCCACGTTTGAATGGCAGCAACAGGGCACCAAGGAACGAATTATTATAACCCTGAACGCTAGCGACGGTATTGCAGGCAATGTGGCGCGTATCGACCCCACAGCGCTTGTGGTGCCTTTTACGGAAGTCCCTTCGGCCCTGCTACAGGAACAAACGCCTGCTGAAGCACGCTTGTTCAAAAACACTTCGGTGCTTGGCAATGCCTTGGCATTGCATACCCAAACCCCGGCTTTTGGTTTTGTGGTAACAGAACGTAAGCAACACCGGGTGGTTATTGATATTTTTCCAGACGCCTTGGGTGCACGCTGGAAGCCTTCCAGCACGGTAGTGCCCACCACGGAATTGCCTCCCCCTTCTGCTGTGGAGGCTGCCCAACGCGCTGCCGCGGCTGAAAGCCAGCAAGCAGCTGCCCCTGTGTCACAGGCCGCTCCCCCGGCTGCTGCACCGCCCGCACCCCCCCAGGATGCACCGCCTGCCCCTGCGCCTGCTGCTGCCCAGGCTTCCACCCCCCCGGTAGCCAGTGTCGCACCTGTTCCAGCCCCTGTACCAGCACCTGTACCAGCCCCGGTACCAGCCCCTGTTCCAGCCGCCAAAGTGGAACCGGCAGCCCCACCTGTGCCAGCTTTTTTAAATGGCAACAGGGAAACTTCTGCCCGCACGGCCCCCTTGCCACAGCCGTTGCCCGGTATGGAAGGAGTAGCCCCGGCACCTGTTGCCCCTGCTGCCAATGAACCGCCTTTGGCGGTGCCCACCATGCAGCCTGCCTCTCCTTTTGCTGCCCCTACCTCCCCCACCCTGGAAGCGGGCAGCCTGGGCATAGCTATTGCCAGTTCTGCTGCCACTTCCCCTGCGGCAGACCCTGCAACAAAAATACCTCAGGCCGCGGCGGCTCCCCAGGTGTTGCCACAGGCAGTGCCTGCACCGCCTGCCATGCAAGCAGCCCAAGCCCCTGCGGGGCAACAGCCTGTGCCGCAAACACCTACTGCCCAGCCTGCTGTTAGCCCGGCCCCTGTAGCCCCTGCAACAGCCCAGCCCCAAGCCGTGGCTGTACCGCAAGTCGCAGCCCAGCCTACTGCCCAGGCTGTCTCTTCCGGAATACCTCTCCCGGTGCCCCCCCCAAACCAGAATCCGTACTTTGGCATGGACGACGCCCACCTGCCCATTGGCAGTGCAGTGCTGGCAGGCCCAGGGTTAAGTTACCGGGCACGTATTAACCTGAAGGGAGAGGATGGCGTTGAAGCACCAGCCCTCCCTCAGGCTTCTGCACCCTCTGGCGCTGTACAGGGTGAAGGCGTTGGCGGGGTGGCTTCCACCACGCCTGCACCAGTAGCGCCCGCTGCGCCAGCCCCTGTTTCTCCTGCTGGCCCGTCTGCTTCGGCACCTGCAACGCCCCCTGTGGCCTCTGCCCCCGTGGCCGTGCCGCCAAGCTCTGGCGCGGCCCCTGCAACAGCCAGTGCCCCTGCTGTACCCGCAACACAGCCCGGCACAACAGCACAGCCAACTGGCCCTGCTGGTAACGCAACTGTAGCGGCAGAAGAAGCTCCGGTTCAGTATGTGGACGAGCAGGGCAACCCTGTGGCCCCCCCGCTGGACCCGGAAGTAGTGTTGCCGGAAGTGCGTGAAGCCCTGCTGGGGCAAAAATACCCCGAAGCACTGGCAAAAGTGGAAGCATTGCTGCCCCAAAGCAACCTCACAGAGGCCCACAGGGAAGAAGCCCTGCACCTGCGGGCTGAAATCCTGTTTGCCCAGAGCCAGAACGACTTTAAAACCAATTATTTTTCCATTGCCGAAGCAACCCGCCGGGCCATGAACTTTAACCAGGCTTCCTTGCGCAATGCCGGGGCCCTGCTGCGCCTTGGCTATATGAGCCTGAAGCTTGGGAATATTCCTGAAGCGGAAGCGCGGTTTTCCATGCTGCGCAAGCAGTTCCCGGAAGATGAAAACGTGCCCCTGACCTATTACTACTGGGGCGACTACTACTATAACAAGGGTGATATTTCCCGTGCGGCCGACCAGTTTCAGTTTGTGCTGCAAAAGTACCCCAACAGCCGTTTTGCCAGGGAAGCTGCCCTGGGGTTGGCACGTTCCTTCTATCGTTTGGGGTATTTCAAGCAAGCCTATGAAATTGTGGAATATATCGAAAAACGCTGGCCACGCTTCTACCTGGATTACCCCCCATTCCTGAATATGATGGGTGATGTGGCCTTCCGCCTGAACCACCTGGACACGGCCCTACGCTATTACTGGCTGTATGTTAACATTGCGCCGCAAGGGGATGAAACAGACGTTATTCTGACCCGCATTGGCGATGTGTATAGCATGATGCGCCAGAAAAAGGCGGCAGAGCAGGCCTACCACGACAGCGTTACCCGCTTTCCTGATAAAGACGGGGGCCTTATTGCCAAAATGCGCTTGGCGGAATCTGCCATTACAGATGCCCCCACCATTGCTGGCATGTTTGCTGTGTTTGAACAGCCTTTTGATGTAAGTCCCTTGGACGTCTATACTTCCATAGTGACAGACCACCCCAAAAGTGACTTGGCCCCCCTGGCAAAACTGAAAATAGCCATGTGGCACTTGTGGAAGAAAGACTACACAGCCACACTGGATACGGCCACAGAGTTTATGGAACAGTTCCCCAAAAGCGAACTGGCGCCCAAAATGAAAGAAGTTGCCTTGAAAGCTTTTGCCACTATGGCCGCTGAAAGCATGGTGGATGGCCGCTTTGGCCGTATGCGTGAGATTTGGGCACGCTACCCCATTTTGCAGGGGCAAGAAGAAATACTCTCTCCTGAAAGCCGCATTGCCCTGGCTGCTAGTTTTGAAAAAGACGGTCGCCTGAATGAAGCGTTGGAAACCATCGACCCCTTCTTTTTGGGTAACAAGGTGCCAAAGTATTCTGAACTTGCCCTGAACCTTGCCGTGAGCATTTACCTGCAAGCAGAGCAGTGGGCGGCAGTGCGCCAGGTGGCAGACCAGGTTGCCATGTGGGAACTTACGCCGGAAACGCAAACCCAACTGGATTTTGCCCTGGCAATTGCTGCGGAAAACTTGGACGAAAGCGAAACGGCTGCCCCCTTGTGGGAAAAATTGCATACCGCTGCAAAATTGCCGGAACAGCAAATGGCCTATGCCAGCTACTTTTTGGCAAAAGCGGCTGAACGGGAAAAGAAGCTGGAAAAGGCTTACCTGCTTGGGCAGGACGCCCTTACCCGCTTGAATGCGCTGGTGGAATCTTCCCCCAACCAGGCAGACCTTGGCAAAGTGCGCAGCCAGCTTGGCTCGCTTATGGATATTGCAGAAACTGCCGGAAGGCTTGTGGAAGCCCTGGATTATGCCCAGCGTTCCCTTGCCATGCTTGAGCCAAACGACCCGGCTCGCCTTGGGGTGGAATACCGTATGGCCCGCATTTTCAAGCGCCAGGGCAATGAAGAACAGTGGCGCACCATGCTGACGAACCTTGCCAAATCTGCCCCGGACAGTGTGTATGGAAAAACTGCCGCCCGGGAGCTGAAGGAAGATGCTCTGCGGGAGAATGCTGCCAAGTATTCGCCCACAGGCAGGTAACTTTAAGGAAACGCTGATTTATTCCGTTTGGCCGCGTTACTTCACTTTTTTTGAAACAGTCGAGGACGGAAGAGTCCACTCCTGCTTCAAAAAAAACTCGTGCCTTGCCAAACGAAATAACTGCGCGTTTCCAAAATGTCGTGTAATCCGTGCTTCCCTAATTTTACAACGCGTGAATTACCGCCCACCTCATGCGCATGTATGGGGTGGGTGTTGTTTTTTATGGGGGGGGGAGCTTGGGTATTCTTACAATACCTTCTCTCCATTTGCCTTCTCGTGTTTGCGTGCCATTGGTCAAGGTGAATAGCAAAGCCAAGCGGAATAAATCAACGGTTCCTAAAGTATCTGCCACATTGTGCCGAAGAGTAGGCTAGTGGAAGCCTGCACCCTTGTGCGGGTGATGAGAATATATGAGCTATGCAAGAGGCGCTTTCTATGAAAAAAACACATCTTGCCACATTGTTCCTTGTGGGAATATTGCTTGGCAGCAGCCTGTTTTTGGCGGGGTGCGGCAGCCGTGGCGTTCCTGTGGCAACACGCCCCCCCCTTTATAGCCAGCAGCGTATTCAGGCTGTTGACCATTGGGACACTGTGGCCGATGCTGTTGCTGCCCGCGTATTTAACGCCTATTTGCAGCGTTCGGATATTATTACCAAACCTGTGTATGTGCGCCGCCCCAACGACAGGCCCTTTCCCATGGCCTTTGAAACCTTGCTGCGCACCCGCCTGACAACGCGCGGTATGCAGGTTTCCGCCATGCCGGAGCCAGACGGTGTAATTCTTGATTTTACGGTGCAGGTGGTGCTGCATGATTCTTCCCGTTACAGTCTTATTCCTTCCCTGCTGGACATTGGTATGGGGGTAATAACGCTGGTAACAGGCACATACACACGTCCTTCCGACCATGAAGTTATTGTGACCACCCGGCTCACACATAATAACCGCTATGTAATGCACATTTCCAACACCTATTACATCAACGATGCGGATTGGGCCCTGTACGCCAGCCCACGCCCGGCAGACAGCCAGGCAGACACCACACGCACCGTGAAAGTAATGAGCAGGTAAGCCCGCTATGAACGCTCCTTCTTCCCCTTTTCTGGCAACGGCTTTTTTGCTGGTATCCCTTGTGGCCCTTGGCGGCTGCGCCAGTACCATTGCAAACACCCCTCCTGGGCCACTGCCCCAGGCCATGCCGGTGGACCCGCCTCCTGGTTCTGCCATGCTTACTGCCAATACCTTTGCTGGCGACGCATTGGCTGCCATGCTACTGAAGCGCGTTGACGCAAGCAATGGTATTTTGGTGGCCTCTTTTGTGGAAATGGAAAATACCGAACAATCTTCCCCGTTTGGGCGCACCAGTATGCAGCAGGTGTCTTCCCGCCTTGGGCAACACGGCTTTCGTGTAACAGAAATGCGCCTGGGCGACGGCATGCGTATTAACCCCGCCCAAGGGGAAATTATGCTCACCAGGGAAGCTTCCCGCCTTATGGCCCAGGAACACAATGCCCATGCCGTGCTGCTTGGCATGTATTCCCCAACCGACGCCAACATTTTTGTTTCAGCCCGGGTTGTGCGCCTTTCAGACAGCGCTGTTATTGCCGCCTATGAATATTTTATTCCGTATTCTGAAGACGCCATGGTTCTGCTCCGGCAGGGTAACCGGCAGAATAATGTTGCAGTGTGGGAACATTTTGCCAGCCGTGGCCCTGCCTTTGGCAGCCGTCCCGCATTGCCTGCAAATTCCACAGTAAGGCAACCTGCGGCAAGCGCTTCCGCGGGCAGGCCTGTTGCCCGTTCTTCCGGTAAAAAAGCTGCTGCCCGGCGCCCTGCCGCCAAGCGCACCCAGCCTGTAGCCCAGGCAACAACACACGCTACGGCTCCTGCTGCTGTACAAGCCCCAGCCCCGGCAGCCGTGGTGGACCCCTGCCCCGAAGAATTGCGTAAAGCCCCCAGCACAGCGAAATAATAGAGGGCTGTTCTTCCGTAAAAGGAAGCCAAAACTAGAGCCTTTTAACTTTGAAAAGTTGTATTCATTTTCCGCAATACACATGGGCAACTCAACAAAACCCAAGGTGATAATAGAATAAAACGACACGCTTCGCGAGTGTTCGCTGCGCGTCCACAGAGCATTTCAAAGTTGAAATGCTCTAGTAAACCGGAAGTGGCAGGAGTGTGCCGCTTCCGGTTTGTTGTTGCTGGGGAGTGCCTAATGGCGTTTATTGCTTTTGCGGTCTGGCGGAAGGTGGCACATTGCCAACGTGCACATGGCGCAGCACGGAACTGGCGTGCTGGTGCATGGCTTGCAACGTTTCCAGCGGGGTACTGGGGGCGGTGTAGGTGTGGGCCGGGGAATAGCGCGAAATATGCAAGGGTATGGCGGGGGAAAGGCTTGCCACCCACTGCACCAGGGCGGCGAATTCTTCCATGCTGTCGCTTATACCCGGCACCACAAGGTGGGTTAGTTCCACGTGCCTGCCAGCGGCAAGGGCAGCGGTAACAGATTGTTGCACATGGGCAAGGTTACCCCCAAGGCGGGTATATTGCTTGGCATTGAATGTTTTTACGTCAAAATTGAACGCATCCACAACGGGCAGCAGTTCTGCCAGCATCGGGGCAGACATCATGCCATTGGTCACCATTACAGCGGCAATGTGTGCTTCACGCAGTAGTGGGCCTGCTTCCAGAATATATTCAGCCTGCAACGTGGGTTCATTGTAGGTGTAAGCAACGGAAGGCAGGTTGTGGTGCTGGGCAAGCACCACCAGTTTTTCCGGGGTCAGGGCACTCAAGGGGGGCAGGGCCGCCTTGGACGCAGGCTGGGCAATGGTGTGGTTTTGGCAAAACGGGCAGCACATGGTGCAGCCAATGCTACCCAGGGAAAGAATGAACGTGCCGGGCATGAAGTGGTACAGGGGCTTTTTTTCCATGGGGTCTGCCGCCAGGGAACAAAACCGCCCTAGGTAGGGGGAAACCAGGGCGCCATTCTCATTGCGCCGTGCCTTGCAGCGGCCCCAGGCCCCAGGGGGCAGGGTACAGCCATGTACGCACAGCCCGCACTTTATGGAAGGGGGAGTGGGGCTTGTTCCTTCAAGGCGTTGGGTTGCCTGCTGTTGCAGGGGCTGCCACCAGCGTGCGGGGAACATTAGTCTTTCTCCGTAAACCGTTGCACTTCAAACCGTTGTATATCTGCCCCTTGCCAGCCCGGCAGCCCTGCCTTGCTTGCGGCAATGGAAAGTTGCTGCTCTACGCTGGTTACGCTTTCCAGGGCAGGCAGCAGCAAGCCGCGGTGCCCGTCCTTGGTTACAATCACGCCAAAGCGCTGTGGGTCCAGGGTGGTAATGTCGGCAACAGGTTCCGGCAGGGTCAGCACATCCACTGAAAATTGCAGGCTGTCCAGCTCGTTCAGGGTAATGGGGGGGAAGCGCGGGTCTTTTATGGCAGCAAGCAGGGCGTTGGCGGCAATTTCCCTGCCCAGGGCAGGCTGGGTGGGCATAAAGGTGCCCATGCAGCCGCGTAATTCCCCTGTGGCGGTTTTTATGGAAACAAAGCAGGCCTTGGCCTCATGCCACAAGGGGGCTTCTGGCCCCAGTTCGCGGGCTGCGGCTTCTGCCATGGGCAACTCACGCCGAACAAGATGTTGCCGTACAACATGACGGGCCAGGGTAGGGTATGGGTGGGGCATAAAAACCTCCTGGGGAAATGCTCAGTTATTCCGTTTGACAGCGCGTAAAGCATAACAGTAGCGGTAAAACGTACCCTTTCTTGCGGTATACACCATTTCATGCTTTTCCACCAGATTCCACGTAACCTTATTTTTGCCGCATCCGTTTAAAATATGCACGAATGCATGACAAGGCACTGTACCAATACGGTTGCCACCTGCCAAGCGCTGGATTTTTGAACATAATTCCTTATGCTGGCCCTTCCCCGCGTTCTCATTCCCTGCTCATGCCGCGGGTGAGTGCCAGCATGGCCAGGGGAATAAGGGCGGCCGCCAGGAAGGGGGCATTCAGGTGAACGCCATCTGCCAGGAGACTGAAGAGAAAGGGTGAAACCGTTTGTCCAAGGCGCAGCAGCATACCATTCAGGGCCATAATGGAAGCTCTGCCTTCCGGCGGGGCGCAGGCCATCAGGGCAGACTGGATGCTGGGTATGTTCAGCCCCTGCCCAATCCCATAAAGCATAAGCACGGGCAGAAGGGCGAGCATGGTGGGCATAACGGGAATGGCAAAAAGGGCCACAAGGTAGCACACTTGGCTGGCAAGCAGCAGGCGCACAAATGAAAAGCGGGTGGTAAGCGCCCCAAAACGCCAGGAAGCAAGCCCAGTACCCAGGGAGGAAAGGGTAAGCAGGGCACCAATCAAAGCCGGGGGGGCTTCAAACCGCACATGGGCCAGTACGGGAAAGCAGGTAATGATGGGGCCGTATAGTATGGTGAAGGTGAGGAATGTCATGAGCAATAAACGCCGGGTGGAAGGGGCGGCCCCTGCCCGGAACATGCCTGCAAGGTAGGTCATAAAAGGCCTTGCAGGGCCAGCCCCGCGCAAAGGGGTGCGCAGGGTTACCCATACACCGGGCAAGGCCAGCACGGGCAGGGCAAAAGGCAACCGCCAGTCCAGTTGGCCCAACACGCCCCCCAGGGCCGGGAACAGGGCAGTGCATATGCTGAGCAGGGCCATGTTCCAGCCCATGTACCGGGAAAGGCGGTTGCCAGCAAAGGTGTCGCCAAGAATGGTGGCATTGAGCATGCCAAAGGAAGCAGCCCCAATACCTTGCATGAAACGCAAGACCACCAGCACAGTAAAATTCGGGGCAAGGGCACAGGCCCCGCCAGCCAGGGAAAACAGTAAAATGGAAGGCACCAGCACGGTTTTTCGGCCGTATTTGTCTGCCAGCACCCCGGCAAGGGGGGTAAAGAAAATGCCCGGCAGGGTAAAGGCAATAATCAGCAGGCTGACCAGAGGAATGGATACCTGAAAGTGCTCTGCCAGCATGGGAAGCAACGGCATGATACTGCTAACCCCCAGCACCATGCAGCACGTACACACCACTGCCAGAAGTAACACCTTGCGTTCTTCAGGAAGCAGCACTTCAAAGGGGGGATTGGGTGATGTGTTGGGCGATGCGTTGGGTGCTGTTGCTTCAGCGTTGTTTTGGTGTGCTGCCTGCTGGGTGGGGGTGCCTTTCATGGTGGCTGCTATTCTTCCAGGCAAATAATGGCTTTTGGCCCACCTGAAAGGGGCCCCCCGCCATTTTCCGTGAGTTCATAGGTATTTTCACTGCCCACCATGCCCACGCCGGGAATACCGATTTTAGGTTCAATGGCCATGGTCAGGCCGTGGGGCAGGGGCACTTCAAACCCCGTGGCCAGCACAGGCCATTCGTCCACGGCAAGGCCTATGCCGTGCCCCAAAAAGGGCACATGGTTGCCCCCAAGGCCCATAAACCCCTGGGCAAAGCCACCTTCTTCCGCCATGCGCAGGGCTTTGGCGTAAATTTCTGCCGGAATGGCCCCTGGCCGCAGCATGGCAGCGGCTTCCTGTTCAATGGCAAGGCACAAGGCGTGGGCTTCCTTCACCTGGCTGGGCAGTTTTTTTTCCGGCCCGCTGAAAAATATCTGGGTTTTGTCTGTTTGGTAGCCCTGGCAGGAAAAACCAGTGTCTATGCTTAACAGGGTGTTGGGCTGCCACACGGTTGCCTCGCTCCCCATGAAGGGTGCGGCAGGGTGTATGCCGCAAAGCCCCAGTGGCCCATTGAAGTGGCTGGGGTAGTTGCCGTTTTCCCCGGCAGAAATGTGCCCCAGCACAGCTTCTTCCCCAAAGGCGGCCATGCGGGATGTGCCGTCGTGCCCAAGGTTCAGGAATATGTCTGATATGAGCACGGCAATGGCCCGCTCTGTCATGCCTGGGCGCATGCGCTGGGGCAGTATGTGGCAAATGCCCTTGTGGTGCATGGCCCCGGCGTGGCGCATAAGGCCTAGTTCCAGGGCGGTTTTGCTGGCACGGGCCTGGTGCATTACAGCGTCCCCCGCCAGCAGGTGTATGCCGGGCATGCGTTTAATCAGGTTTTCTGCCATGCTCCAAGGCAGCATGCTTTTTTCACAGGCAATGTGGGTGGGCAGGCCTGTGCCTTGTAAATAGGCATAAATATCACCAAACGAGCGGTAAGGTACAATGCCGGGCAACGGGCTTTCCATGTGGGCACGCTCCACACTTTTGCGCACAAACAGTACCGGGTCGCCTTCCAGGGGTAACCAGAATGTGGCGTTGGCCATGGTGCCGGAAAGGTAGTAAATGCTTACGCGGCTGAAGGCCAAAAAACCTTGGGCCTGTGGCACAAGGCTGCCCAGCAGTTTCTTGCAGGCAGCATGGCGCGTGTGGAGTTCTTCAAGGGAAAAGGGGTGTGGGTGGGTAGTCATGGTAGTTCCCAGGAAAAAAAGCAGGTTGTGCGGCGAAAAATTGCCTTTCCGGCGCATTGTTGGTACGTTTCGGGCGGTGGTGCCGCCCTGTACCATTTGCTTAAGCAACTCTGTACCTTTTTGCAAGA
This sequence comes from Desulfovibrio cuneatus DSM 11391, assembly GCF_000430005.1. Taxonomy (GTDB): domain Bacteria; phylum Desulfobacterota; class Desulfovibrionia; order Desulfovibrionales; family Desulfovibrionaceae; genus Frigididesulfovibrio; species Frigididesulfovibrio cuneatus. Next base: position 6,828 of record NZ_AUCY01000037.1, on the reverse strand, counting down.
CAGGCTCACATGAAAAATGTGCTTCTGGTTGATGACGATGACCAATTGCGTGACAGCTTTGAAAACCTTCTGGTGGCGGAAGGCTACACCGTGCGTGCCGCTTCCACCGGGGAAGTGGCGTTGCGCCTTGCCAAGGAAGCGTTGCCTGATGCCGTGATTATGGACGTGCGTATGCCGGGCATGGACGGGCTGACAGCCTTGCGCGCCCTGCATGAACTGGAACCGCGCCTGCCTGTTATTATCATGACGGCTTATAGCACCACAGAATTTGCCATTGAGGCCACAAAGCAGGGTGCCTTTGATTATGTGATGAAGCCCTTTGACATTCCCCACGTGCTGGAACAGCTTGCCACAGCCCTGGAAGCCGGGCGTAAAATGCGCCAGCAAGTGGGCCTGAACGTTGCAAGTGACGAGGAGCAGGCCGAACAACTGGTGGGTACCAGCCGGGCCATGCAGGAGCTGTATAAATCCATTGGACGTGTGGCCCACACCGACGCCCTGGTGTTGTTGCGGGGTGAATCGGGCACGGGGAAGGAACTGGTGGCCCGCGCCCTTTACCAGCACAGTGCCCGCAGCAACAGGCCGTTTCTGATTATCAACTGCGTGGCCATACCGGAAACATTGCTGGAAAGTGAGTTGTTCGGGTATGAGCGCGGGGCCTTTACCGGGGCCGTACACCGCCGGGTGGGAAAAATAGAGCAGGCCTCAGGCGGTACCGTGTTTCTGGATGAAATTGGCGATATTCCCATTGGCGTGCAGGCAAAACTGCTGCGGCTGTTGCAAGAGAGGCAAATTGAACGCCTTGGCGGGCGGGAAACGGTGAACGTGGACGTGCGTATTCTTGCCGCCACCAACCGCAACCTGGAAGAAGCCGTGGCCGCCGGGCGCTTTCGTGAAGATCTGTTTTACCGCCTGAATGTGGTGAGCCTGCACCTGCCCCCCCTGCGCGAACGGGGGGAAGATGTGCCCATGCTGGCCCGGCATTGCCTGGCAGCCTTTGCCAGGGAAATGGAAGTGCGCCCCCCGGAATTGACGCAGCAAGCCCTGGCATTACTCACCGGGCATTCCTGGCCCGGTAACGTGCGTGAGTTACGCAACCTTATGCAGCAGTTGCTTATTTTTACTCAGGGCGGCGTTATTGATGCTGTAGATGTGGAACGGGCGCTGGCAGGCAAGGGGCTCGAAGGGGGCAGGTTCCAGGGCAGCGCCTTGGCGAACACCCCGGCCCTGATGCTGGAAGAATATGTACGCCATTTTCTGGAAACCTATAGAGAGGGCAATATTTTTGATGCCATTATGGACGATGTAGGGGCGCGGGTGGTGCGTGAAGCCCTGCGCCTGTGTGAGGGGAACCGCTCCCGCACGGCGCGTATGCTGGGGCTTTCCCGCCCCACATTGCTGGCAAAAATTGACAAGTACGGCATGGGCAAGGAATAGCCCTGTTTTCCCCTTTTGGGTACTGGAGAAAGAATTTCGTATGAGTGCCATCCTTCCCATTCTCTTTTTTCTGCTTGCTGGCATGGCATGTGGTTTTTCATTACGGCACAGGCCGGGGGTTTTGCGCAGGGCAGACACTTCCAGCATGCTGGCGGTGTATGTGCTGTTGTTTGTGCTGGGGGCAAAACTGGGTAGCGACGCGGCCCTGTTTGCCCGTTTGCCGGAATTTGGTGGCACAGCCTTGGTGCTTGCCCTGTGCTGCGCTGCTGGCAGTGTGCTGTGGTTGTGGGGGGCAGAACGGTGCGGTGGCTGGTTGCGCTTTCCTGAAGCAGAACAAAAGAGCACGGAAAGTGCCACAGCGGGTGGTTCGCCCTTTATGGGCACGGTGCGCATTTTGGCGCTGTTTTCCAGTGGCATCGTGCTGGGGCGGCTTGGGGTAGTGCCCCCCTGGCTGGCCAACGACACCCTGGCTGAATATGCCCTGTGGCTTTTGGTATTTACCGTGGGCATGGGCCTTGGCGGTGCCATTGAGGTGTTTTTGCTACTGCGCCGCATGCATGGCAAGCTGCTGTTGGTGCCCCTGCTCATTGTGGGGGGCACAGCCACCGGGGCAGTGGTGGCTGGGCTTGTGCTGCCCCAGGTGGGCGTGTTGCAGGCACTTTTGGTGGGGGCCGGGTTTGGGTACTACAGCCTTTCCAGCATTATGATTGGTGAAGCCGGGCACCCGGCCCTTGCTTCCATTGCCTTGCTGGCCAATATTTTCCGTGAGCTTTTGGGCATTTTGACTGCGCAACTGCTGGCCCGTTATGTGAGCAGGCTTGCGCCGGTTGGGGTAGCCGGGGCAACGGCCATGGACACCTGCCTGCCGGTTATCTCCCGCTTTTCCGGAGAACAGTTTGTGGTGGTGGCGGTGTTTTCCGGCATGCTGCTTTCCTTATGGGTGCCATTTGTTGTGGCGTTTTTGCTTAGCCTGTAACAGGCTTTAGGGAAAAGCTCGCTAACCCTTGGTTTACTCTCTGCCGGGAACTGGCGTGCGTAGTGCACAGGGTTTCTATCGTATCGTGTTATAAAGAAACACTTTTTCTTGTTTTTGCGGTGCACTTGGTAAGGTTCTTTGCGGGGTGTGCTGGTTTTTTCAGGTAATATCTGCAAAGAAATACTGGGAAAACCGTCAGCCCTGCTTGCCAGATGGCAGGCTTGTTCGCTATACACAACAGTAAGGCAACGCTGGTTATTGCGTACCAAACCAAAACCATAGTGGTTGTCCACCCTTTGTACTTAATGCTTCCTTGTGTCCTGGTCTGCCTAGGCACAAGCGCATGCCTGGAGAACCACTGATTAATTGCCATTTTGGAAACGCGTAGTTATTTCGTTTGGCAAGGCGCAAGCTTTTTTTGAAGCAGGAGTGACAATTTCGCAGGATAGCGGAATTGGGAACCGCCCAAAGGGCGGGAGCCGAAGGCCGAGGCCAAGGAAGGGCCGAGTCAACTCTTTCGTCCTCGACTGTTTCAAAAAAAATGAAGCAACGCCGCCAAACGGAATAAATCAGCGTTTCCCTGGAGAACCGTATTCGGTACTTCCCTTACCCCAGGAGAATCGTTCATGCCCATTTTTTCTATTTCACTGCGCCGTGTTGCTCATGTGCTTACCATGTGTGTTGCTTGCCTGGCCTTGCTGGCAGGTTGCAACGCAAGCAATAAAAGTTATAATGACGACGAAGTGCGCCAGGCCGAAGGCGTTTATTTTGGCACAGTGGCCAATGTCGCAACAGTTAAAATAACCCAGGACCCAGACCTGCTAGGCCCTTTGATGGGCGGCGTGGCAGGGGGTGTGGTGGGGGCTGTTGTGAATGGTACCACCGGGGGTATTGTGGGGGCCGGGGCAGGGTTACTTGTCTCTGGCGGGGCTGAACTGGCCTCAAAAACCTATGAGGCCACAGAAATTACCGTGGAACTGGAAAATGGCCGCTTCCTTGTGATTGTTATTGGCGGCGCGGAATACTTTATTCGCGGTGATGAAGTGCGTATTATTGGCATGGGAAAACAATATGTGCGGGTGCAGCATAAGTAGAACAGCACGCGCCTTTGTTGCATAATAAGCAGTAACCCGGCCACAAGGGCCAAAACACGCGGAGGCTATAATGCTGAAAGCAGAAGAATGCACCTTGTTTAGCGGTGGTGCGGCAGGAACAGAATCGTTTTTCGGGCAAGCAGCGCAGCAGCATGGCGTGGAAGAAGTGAACTTCAGTTTTGACGGGCACCAAATGGAACGCCAACGCGGGGTGCGTGTGCTGACCAATGAAGAGCTTGCCCTGAAAGATGTGAGCCTTACCTATGTTTCGCGTATCATGAGCCGTGAATTTACCCGTGCCCCCTTGTTCCGCAAAGTATTGCAGTCCATTTGCTGGCAGGTTACCAGCGGTGCAGAAGTGTTTGTGGTGGGGGTTATTCTGCCAGACAACACCGTAAAGGGTGGCACAGGCTGGGGGGCAGAGTTTGCAAAAATCTGCAATAAACCCCTGTATGTGTTTGACCAGGAAAAAGATGGCTGGTTCAAGTGGGAAAAAGAAGTGTGGGCACAGGTGGAAGCACCGCGCATTACGGCACGCCACTTTACTGCAACCGGCACCCGCTTTTTAGAAGAAAATGGCCAAAAAGCCATTACGGCGCTTTTTGCCCGCTCCTTCCCTGCGTAATTTTTTAGAGCCAAGCTCCAATGAGCCATTGGAATTTGATAGTTATGCACAACTGGCAGGCTGGCGCTGTGCGCTTGGCCTGCCAGTTTTTTTGCTTGTAAACGGCTTTTGTCCTATTTCCTGCACGCGGCAACCTGTACAAGCCGGGCAAGAGGTTTTTATGCTGTCTTTTCCACAAACACCTGCGGCACGCGGGGTGCTTGCCGGTGTTCTGGCTTTTCTCGGGTGGGGGTTCATGCCACTTTTCTGGCTGGAGCTTGTGACTATTTCTTCCATTGAAATAGTGGTCCACCGTATTCTTTGGTCGTTTGTGTTTTTGCTGTGCTGGTTGCTGGCCACGAAAGAGCTGGGCAAGGTGTGGCTTATTTTGCACCAGCCCAAACACCTTGGCCTGCTGGCGTGCAGCAGCGCCCTGCTGGGGGGCAACTGGCTTTTGTACATTTGGGCTGTGAACAATGGGCACGTGCTTGCCACAAGCCTTGGGTACTTTATTAACCCGTTGCTAAACGTGTTGATAGGGCGTTTTTTGTTTGGTGAAAAGGCCAGCCCCCTTGCCTGGTGTGCCATTGCCCTTGCCTTTTTCGGGGTGGGGTACCAGGTTGTGGCGTTGGGGGCCTTCCCCTTTGTGGCCTTGGGGCTTGGGGTTTCCTTTGCAATGTATGGTGCGCTGCGCAAAACAATGCTTGTGGAAACAGTGCCTGCCCTGCTGGTGGAGACCTTTGTGTTGCTTCCCCCGGCTCTGGTGTATGCTGTGTGGTTATGGTGGGAAGGTTCAGGCAGTTTTGGCCATGCCACAGGCTATACTCACATGCTTTTTGTGCTGCTGGGTGTTGTTACCACCGTGCCGTTACTGCTGTTTACCTTTGCTGCCCGCAATATCAAGCTGACCACTTTGGGGCTTTTGCAGTACCTGGCTCCCAGCACCGTGTTTTTGCTTGGGGTGTTTGTGCTGCATGAACCATTGCATGTGGAAGAACTGGTGACCTTTGCCTGCATCTGGGCAGCCATTGGCCTGTATTCTTGGGAGAGTTTGCGCCAGCATAGAAAGCAAGCCGCACACAGCGTACAGAAATAAGGTAAGCCCCCTTGAATACTCAAGGGGGCTTTATTATGCTGCCTGCTGCTCTTTGACTAGGTGGAGACTATGGCATTTGTCTTGTTTATTGTTTGGCCATAGCTATGTCTACCATGGCGCTAATTTCCTGTTGGAAGCGCTCTGTGGAAAAACTGGCGGCATGGGCGGTGAGGGCGGCCGGAATAAAAGAGGCCTCGTTTGCTTCAAACGCTTCCATGGCCTCGCACAGGGCTTCTTCCGTTTGCCGGGCAAAATGCAGCCCGGTGGTGCCATGCACAACCGTTTCCATGGCGCCGCCCTTGCCATAGGCAATAACAGGCCTGCCTGCGGCCGCGGCTTCCAGTGGGACAATGCCAAAATCTTCTTCCCCCGGAAAGAGCAAGGCGCGGCACTGCTGCATTTTTTCGTGTATAACAGGGGCAGGTTGCCTGCCTAAAAATTCTATGCTGGGGCCAGCCATTTGTTGCAGGCGCTTTAGTTCCGGGCCTTCCCCCATTACCAGCAGGCGGCGGTTCATGCGGGTGCAGGCTGCCACGGCCAGGTCGGCCCGCTTATAGCCCACAAGCTGCCCAAGGTAAAGGTAGTAGTCTTGTGGCGGGGCATAGTGCCCTTGTGGCGGGGTAAAGGCAGAAACATCCACAGGGGGGTAAATAACGGTACTTTCCCGGCGGTAATGCTTGCGAATGCGGCGGGCCACGTTGTGGGAGTTGGCAATAAAGTGGTCTACCCGCTGGGCGGAAAGGGCGTCCCACATGCGCAGGTAGTGGGTAAGGGGGCGCATGGCAAAGCGGGTAAAGGCCCCGGCTTCTTCAAGGTAATCCTGGTAAAAGTCCCACAGGTAGCGCATGGGGGTGTGGCAGTAGCAAATGTGTGTTGTTTCCGCGCTGGTAAGCACACCTTTTGCCGGGCCAGATTCGGTGCTGATGACAAGGTCGTAGCCGCGCAGGTCTAACTGTTCCAGGGCAAGGGGCATAAGGGGCAGGTAGCGCTGGTAGGCTTTTTTGGCAAAAGGCAGGCGCTGAATGAACGAGGTGGTTACCTTGTGCTGGCGAATGGTGGAAGAAACAGCTTCCGGCACATACACATGGGTGAAAATATCTGCCTGGGGGTACATGCGGCACAGGGCTTCCAGCACTTTTTCACCACCGCGCATGGTAACAAGCCAATAATGAACAAGGGCAACCCGCATAATGCTGCAATTCCTGCTAAAGGGGAAAGGGGGCAATGTGTTTTGGTAGCTGCATGGTACAGGAAGAGGGCCTTTCTGGCAAATGGCAAGGGGTAGGGTGGCAGGCACCCCGTAGCCTGATGAACACATGTTGCTTGACAGGGCCGCGGTGTGGGGGTATAGCCTTTCTCGAGCTGGGCGGCGGTTGCGCCGCCAATTCCGCCAGGTTCGAAAGAAAGCAACGGTAACGGTAGTGCCGGGTGTCCAGCTCACTCACAAAAGCGCAAAGGGTATCCTTTGCGCTTTTGTAGTTTTAGGGAAACGCTCAGTTATTCCGTTTGGCGACTTTTTTCTGCTTGGGCTTCGTTGAAATGAACAGCCAGCAAAGCTGTCTGTTCCCTCCGCCCTCGCTCCACGGCTCGCTATGCTCGCGACTGCCGTCTTCCTTTCTCC